>JBEHYR010000007.1:0-151520 GCA_048498075.1 Verrucomicrobiota bacterium
AACCGCCAAACCCCGGGTGTAGCAGGAGTGAGTTCAAATGGAGGTAGGGACGGCTCTCCGAGCCGTCCGCGAACGCCCGGACGCCTCGGAGAGGCGTCCTTACCTCTATACGGCGTGTCGCTGTCCTCACTTCCGGTTGAACCCGCCAACCTCTCCTTCGCCGATTGGAGCTTGGTCAGTTTGGAAATTCTCTGGAGCTTGGATCTTCCCTAAGCCACCCAGCGATCCATCACCTTCACCAGTTCCGCCGTGCGCAGCGGTTTGCTCAGATAGTCGTTCATCCCGACTTTCATGCAGCGGCTGCGGTCGTCGTTCGTCGCATTGGCCGTGATCGCCACGATGGGCGTCCGCGAGTCGCGCCGGCGGATTTCGAGCGTCGCCGTCCACCCGTCCATTTCGGGCATCAGGCAGTCCATGAAAATCAGATCGTACTCGCCGAGCCGCGTCTTCGCCACCGCTTCGGCGCCGTTCTCGGCGAACTCCACCACGCAGGCGAGTTTCTTCAACATCCCGCCGATCACCACGCGGTTCACGCTGTTGTCCTCCGCCACGAGCACGCGCAGCCCCGGCCGCGAGATTCGCACCGACTCGCCATCCGTCCCGCCGTCCGCGCGCGTATCGTCCCGCATCTCGTGCAAGGCCTCGACCACCTGATCCACGTGCAATACCGGCTTCACGATCATCGCGGCAAACTCGTGCGGGAACGGCGAGGCCGAGTCGCGCCGGCGGTTCGCTTGCGCGAGCAGCACGAGTTTAGCCCCGCGCAAATCCGGCGAGGCCCGCATCGCGGCGGTGAAATCGCCGCCCGATCCGTCCACGAACGATTGGTCCACCAGCACCAAATCGAAGGCTTCCCCTTTCTCCGCCCCGTCGCGCAATAATTTCAACGCTTCCGCGGTCGTCGCCGCCACCGTGCAGGGCACGTTGATCGCCGCCAGCAGCCCGCGCAACGCCTCGGCCGCCGCCGGCAGATCGTCGATCGCCAGCACGCGCATGCCCGGTGCGGGCGGCGCGGGCAGCGGCAGTTCGTCGATCTGCAGCGGAATCGAAAACCAAAACAGCGACCCACGGCCCGGCTCGCTTTCGAGTCCGATCTCGCCGCCCATCAGCTCGACCAGCCGTTTGCTGATCGCGAGGCCGAGGCCCGTGCCGCCGAATTTCCGCGTCGTCGACGCGTCGGCCTGCGTGAATTTTTCGAACAATCGCACGCGCGCCTCCGCCGGGATGCCGATGCCCGTGTCGCGAATCGAAAATCTCAACCGCGCCCGCGTCTTCTCGCCGTCGTCTTTTCTCCGTTCCCGCTCGACGCGGACCACCACATGTCCCTGCGGCGTGAACTTGATCGCGTTCGAGACGAGATTGAGCAGCACCTGCCTGAGCCGCGCCGGGTCGCCGTAAACGCACGCCGGCACGTCCGGCGCGAAGTCGAGCACCAGTTCCAGCTCGCGCTCGCCGATCCGGGCCGAAGCGATTTTCAAAACATCGACCACCGGCTGGTGCAGGTCGAACATCGTGTGCTCGATCACGACCTTGCCTTCCTCGATTTTCGAGAAATCCAAAATGTCGTTGATGATCGCGAGCAGCGCCTCCGCCGAAGCGCGGATCGTCGTCATGTAGTCGCGCTGCTGCGGGTCGAGCGCGGTATCGAGCATGAGTTCCGCGGAACCGATCACGCCATTCAGCGGCGTGCGAATCTCATGGCTCATCGTCGCGAGGAATTCGCCCTTCGCGCGATTCGCCGCATCCGCCGCCTCCTTCGCCTGCGTCGCCTGCGCGGCGTTGGCGCGTTGCGCCGCGAGTTCGCGCGCGTGTTCCAGCCGCTCTCGCTCGCGCGCGTGCTGTCGGCGTCGCATGCCCCACACCGTCAGTCCGAGCGCGCCGATTCCCGCCATGGCCGCGAGCCCGCGCCAGATCATGGAACTGTCACCCGCGCCCGAGACTTCGGCTACAGTCGAATCGATCTCGGCCAACTCGGCCGCTGCCGCCGACACCGCAGCTCCGGCAATCATAAGAAATGCCGCCACTCGACCGGCGGACTTTCCGACTTGCGCGAGTTGCACAGAAATTTCCCTACCCGTCGGCCAGGCAAATGCAAGGTATGTTCACCCGGGAAAAACCCCTGCTTACCCGTTTACCCGGTTGAGCGTTCTTTTTTCCCCAATGCCAGCCAGAGCCACAGCACGGCCGACACCGCCAGCGCCGCCGGCAGGATCAACACGGCCTGCCGCAAACTTCCCAATCGATCCGACAACGCACCCACCAACCGTGGCGACCACAGATCGCCAAACATGTGGATCGCAAAAATCGACGCCGCCATCGCCGACGCGCGCATCGCGGCCGGCACGGTTTCGAGAATCAGCGTGTTGACTGGCCCCGTCGACAGGAAGATCAGGAACATCGCCGCCGCCAGCGCCGCCTTCGAGGCGCCGGTATCGGGGAGCGAAAACGCGAGATACGCCACCGGCGTGGTGAGGATCGAACTCAACGCCAGGATTCCGGCGTAGCCGCGGCCGTTGCGCCGCTGCCACGCCGTCGCCACGAAGCCGCCCAGCAGCGTCGCCACCAAGCCCGACACGACGAGCGCCCGGCCGAAAAACCAATCCGCCGCGTCGAACGCCATGCGATGCTCCCGCGCCAGAAACGTCGGCCCCCAAAGCGCGAACGCTCCCATCGCGAACGTCTGCGCGACGTAGCCGGCGACGACAAGGAGATACCGGCGATATTTGAAAAGCTCGAGGTAGCTGCGCCAGCCCTTGGACTCGCCGATGGGCTTGCTCTCCGTCGCGCCACGCGGCGGCTCGCGAAAAAGGAACAGCACGAAGGCCAGCGCGATTCCCGGATAACCCGCCCACATAAACGCCGATCGCCAGCCGTGCTTCGCCGCGATCAACCCGCCGAGAATCACCCCGAGCGCCGACCCGACCGGGATCGCCAGATAAAAAATCGAAATCATCAGATTTCGTCGCCGCGGCGAAAAAAGATCCGCGATCCAGCCCGGACTGATCGTCCCGAAACTCGCCTCGCCGAAACCGACCAGCACGCGGAAACACAGCAGCGCTCCGAGCGAACTCACGTGCCCCGACATCAACGTACCGAAGCTCCACACCAGCACACCCGCCGCCACCAGAAACCGTCGCGGCAGCCGGTCACCGAGGTAACCGAAAATCGGTGACGTCAGAAAATACCCCCACATGAACGCACTCTGCAGCGTGCCGAGCTGCTCGTCGGCGAGGTGCAGCTCGTTTTTCAGCGGCGTGAGCACCGCGGCGAGGAGCTGACGATCGAGGTAATCGAGCAGGTTGAGCCCGGTCAGCGCGATCAGGCTGGCGGTCGGCCAGATGGGTTTGGTCGCGTTGTCCACGCGCCCGCAGAAAAGCCGCCGCCCCGCTGCTTGGAAAGCCAGAACTCCGCCAACCGTAGGGCGGGCTTCAGCCCGCTCCACCCGCCACCGCTAACCCGAATCCATCACACGTTGAGGCAAACCACCCCAGGTTTGTCATTCTGAACGAAGTGAAGAATCCAGTGCGCGCTTCGTGGCACGACGCGCGTGCGGAAGTCCCAATGGATTCTTCGCCGCGCTCGGAATGACGGGCCTTCGAGAGTTCACCGGCGTAGGCCACCCAACGGCTTGGCGTTGGTTCGGTGTCTCAGAACGACAAAAAAAGTATAATGGATCCGGGCTACGTGCGGCTCCGTTCAAAACTTGAACGATACGCCCGCCCGGATGCCCTGCAGTTTACTGAGGTCGACGTGCGTCGTGTATTTCGATTGGCCCGCGAGGTCCGTGATTTCCTGGTCGAAAGTGCCCGTGTTCTGGTACACGCCGCCGAGATACAGACCTGCGGTTTCATTCATCGCGTACTGCAGGTTCGCGTCGACGAAGAATCCGGGGAGCAGGCTGCTCGCGCCGTCACGAATCGTCTGCACGATGGCATCGCCCGTTTCCGGCACGAAGGTCTGCGTGACTTCGTAGGTCGTGCCGGTGTAGGCGAGCGCCACACCCGCGCTGAACGTTCCGCTGAAGTGCTCGCTGATCGGCACGAACAGCGTCGGTCCCGCGCGGAAAGTCATGTAGGCGCCCTTCAGGCGCGAGCTGTTCGTCACTGCGGTCATGCTCGTGGCCTGGGATGTCCCGCGAGCGATCGGCACGTTGCCGATCAGAACCGTCGTGTCCGCCCCGCCGGTGGATTGCGGCGACGAGTACGGCGCTGTCGGCGCGGTCTGACCGAAGAGCGAATAATAGTCCGTGATCGTCGTGATGTTCGCCGTGAGCGCACCTGTCGTCGAAGCCGAAACCCCGTTGATGCTCACGCCGGCGATAACCCCCCACTGCATCTTGCCGCCCCAGAGCTTGCCCATGTCGCGTTCGACCGAGAGGTCGACCCCGAGATTCGAGCCGGAGCCTTTCTCGTGCGACGCCTCGCTGACCTCAGCCGAGTAGGTGTGCATCTGAATGATCCCGTTGATCTCGGCCTGCGTATCCGAGGCAAAGGTCCAACTGTTCGTCTTGCCGTCGGGGGTGATCGGAGTCGTGCGGCCGGCCGGATCGACGAGGGCGCGCGTATCGCGCAGGACCGAGCCGTCCTGGTAGTTGCGCTGGCGCACATTCGTCAGCGGCTCGTCAGGCCCGATGTCCTGCACCGAAGAGATCTTCCCGGTGCCGCTGAACGATGACTTCGCACCCGAAATGTCGCGGAAACCCAGTTTCACCGCCCACTTTTGCGTATAAAGAATCATGTCGTCATCGATGGTCGGCTTGAAGTCATCGACCTTCTCGTCGACATCCTCCTGGGCGCGAACTTGGGCGATGGCGACGAAGAGCACGCAAAACGCGCAGCGGAGAAATTTCATGTGCAGTTGAGAGAAGCGTCTGGGACGGGCAAAAACGGGAAAGGTTTCCCGAAAGATTCGGGACGCCACCGCCGCAGTCAACGCGAGATTCTGCGCCTGTCGCCCGCCATGTTGCCCCCGGGCGCCATTGACATCTCCCGCCTGACGCGCGTGGACTGCACGTCCCTCCGCCCTCGTGAACAAGACCGCCGTCCGCGACCAGATCCTCACGCAGCTTCGCGCCGAACTCACCCTCCAAACCCGGGCGGCGCAGCTCTCCCGGGATGAGGCGATCAGCGAGGAAAGCCGCCCGGAAAACCAGTACGACATGCACAGCCAGGAAGCCGCCTACCTCGCCGAAGGCCAGGCGCGGCTCGCCGCCGAGATCGCCGAGAGCGTAACGCTCTACGAGAACCTGCCGCTCCCTGCCTTCGCCGCCGGCGCCTCGATCGCACTTGGCGCGCTCGTCGCCGTCGAGGCCGGCGGCAAGCGCGTCTGGTATTTCATCGGTCCTCGCGGCGGCGGCACGGAAGCCGAGACCGACGACGGCACCGTCCTCGTGCTCACGCCGACCTCTCCCCTCGGCCGCGAACTGCTCGGCAAGCGCATCGGCGACGCGGTTCGCCTCCCGGCGCGCGTCGCCGGCGCCACGCACCGGATCGCCGCGGTGTTGTAAGCGGTTTTAATCCTGAAAACGCCGTTGAAACGCGGAGTTCGCGAAGAGCAGAGGAGAAAACCAAACCACGCTTCGCGGCGGATTTTCACCTCGCGGGGGAATCTCTCCGGCTTTCCAATCTCGCTCGGATTCCTCCGCGGCCTCCGCGCACGCCGCGTTTCAATCGCGGACTTCAAGTCAGTTTCAGCAGGGCCGATGAGGCCGCGTTGCCCCGGCCAGGAGTCCGTCGCGTGCGGGTTGTCTCCGCTCTCTCGCGGACGGCTCGGAGAACCGTCCCTACCGCCGCAGTCACGGCTCCTCGCGCGCCTCATTCGGCGAGGTTGAACATCACCGGCACCTCCATCCGGAAGCGCACCGTCCGCCCGTTCTTTTTTCCCGGCTCGAACCGCCAGCGCTCCACCGCCCGCAACGTCGCCGCTTCGAACCGCGAGTCCGTCGAACGCACGACCCGTGCGTGCGAAACCCGCCCCGACTCGTCGACCACAAACGTCACCAGCACTTCGCCCGTGATTCCCGCGGTCTTCAATTCGCCCGGATAAACCGGCGCGACCTGCGACCGCGTGTGCGGGGTGTTGTCGAGCCCGGTGAAATTCAAGATCGGCCCTCCCGCTCCCGGCGCGTCCGTGCCGTCCAGCGAACCGAAAACGCCCGGCAAGATCGTCGGCGAATACGTCGTCGGCAGCGGCGCCGCGGGCGGACGCTCCATCGTGACCGGCCCCACGCTCGCCGCGGGCTCATCGAGTCCGGGTCGTGCCACGTCCGGCCGCCCTTTCGGCTGCGCGGCCATCTCGTCCGGCGTATCGTCGGGATCCGGCGGCGTCTCCTCGAGGTTGAACGGAATAGGCTCGAGCGTGCAGACAAATGTGTCGCGATCCACCGGCGGCTTTGGGACGCGCGTGGGATTGTAACCGAAAAACGCGATCAGGTGCAGCGAAGCGGCCACGGTCGCGGGCAGGATGTAGCGGGTTTCCATGATGACCTCCAGGTTGATGGTTCATCAGGACAACGTCGCCCGCCGCGTTTTCTTACGACGCGCCGCCGGTTTGTTGGGAGCGCGGGCGGCCCGCCCGCAATTTCCGATCGAGTGGGCGCGCCGCCGGCGCTCCCCGAGAGGTCATTCCGCTCGGTCTTCCCTCACGCCGTCCACTTGAAGATCAACGTCGTCAGCGGCGGCAGCTTCAATTTCAGCGACTGGCTGTAGCCGTCATGCGCCACGTCCTCCGTGTGCACCGCGCCGGCATTGCCGAGTCCCGTGCCGCCGTAGAATTCGCTGTTCGTATTCACCACCTCGTGCCACAGCCCGCGCCGCGGCACGCCGATGCGATACTCGCGCTCCGCCCCCGAGAAATGTCCGACCACCGCGAACAATGTCTGCTCGGCCGCATCGTTGCGCAGGTAAGCGAGCACGCTCGCGTCGGCATCCTGACACGAAATCCACCGGAAGCCCTGCGGGTTGAAATCGTTTTGGCTCAGCACCGGCTCCTGCGTGTAGAGCTTGTTCAAGTCGCGCACGAGCAGCCGCACCCCTTCGTGGTCCAGGTACTGGCAGAGATGCCAGTCGAGGCTCGTGTCGTAGTTCCACTCGTGCGACTGCGCGAACTCGCTGCCCATGAACAGCAGCTTTTTGCCCGGATAACCCCACATGTGCGCGTAGAGCGAGCGGAGGTTCGCCGCTTTTTCCGGAATGTGCCACGCCCCCATCTTGAAGAGCATCGACGCCTTCCCGTGGACCACTTCGTCGTGCGAAAACACCGTCACGAAATTCTCCGCGTATTGATAAAGCATGCCGAACGTGAGGTCGTTCTGGTGCCACTTCCGGTGGATCGGCTCCTTCGAGAAATATTTCAACGTGTCGTGCATCCAGCCCATGTTCCACTTGTAGTCGAAACCCAAACCGCCCTCCGCCGTCGGCTTCGATACGCCGGGAAACGACGTGCTCTCCTCCGCGATCGTCACCGCGCCGGGATAATAGCGGTGTACGAGATCGTTCACCTGTTTCAGGAAATCGATCGCCTCGAGATTCTCGCGGCCGCCGTATTTGTTCGGAATCCACTGGCCCTCCTTGCGCGAGTAATCGAGGTAGAGCATCGACGCCACCGCGTCCACCCGCAGCCCGTCGATGTGATAGCGGTCGATCCACGCGAGCGCGTTCGCGAGCAGGAAGCAGCGCACCTCGTTCCGGCCGTAGTTGAAAATCAACGTCCCCCAATCCATGTGCGCGCCGAGCCGCGGGTCCGCGTGCTCGTAGAGGTGCGAGCCGTCGAACTCCGCCAGTGCGAAACTGTCGCGCGGAAAATGCGCCGGCACCCAGTCGAGGATCACGCCGATGCCGCGCTGATGCAGGTAATCCACCAGCCACGCGAAATCCGCCGGCGATCCGTGCCGGTGCGTCGGCGCATAGAATCCCGTCACCTGATAACCCCACGAGCCCGTGAAGGGATGCTCCGCCAGCGGCATGAACTCCACGTGCGTGAAACCCATTTCGTTCACATAGTCCGCGAGCTGCACCGCCGCTTCGCGAAAATCCAGCGGTCGCCGGCCGTCCTCCGGCTTCCGTCGCCACGAGCCGAGATGCACCTCGTAAACCGACATCGGCTGGTCCGGCTTTCCCGCGCGTGCGCGGCGCTGCTCGAGCCAGGCCGCGTCGTTCCACTGAAATTTCGAGACGTTGCACACGATCGACGCGTTGTTCGGCGGCCCTTCGAAATACGTGCCATAGGGATCCGTCTTGAGGTGCACCGTTCCGCGCTGATCGCGCACGGCGAATTTGTAGAGTTCGCCCTCCTCGAGTCCCGGCACGAACAGCTCCCACACGCCCGACGACCCGAGCGGTCGCATCTGGTGAAACCGCCCATCCCAGTGATTGAAATTCCCGACGAGCGAAACCTGTTTCGCCGCCGGCGCCCACACCGCGAACGCCACGCCCGGCACGCCGTCGATCGCCCGCACGTGCGCACCGAGCTTCTCGTAAATGCGGTGCTCGTTGCCCTCGTTGAAAAGATACAGATCCTGTTCCCCCAGCCCCGGCAGAAACGAATACGGATCGTAGAACTGTCGCATCTCGCCCGTCAGCGTCGTCACGCGCAGCTGATAACGAAAAACCTCCGGCCGCTTCGGGATGAAGACTTCGTAAACGCCCTCGTCCGAAATCGGCTTCATCGGCCAGTCCTTGCCGGTCGCCACGTCGACCACCGCACAGCTCGCCGTCTGCCGCACGAACGCCGTCACCGCCACGCCCGCGCTGCCTTTCCGCGTCTGCGGATGCATGCCCAGCACCGAGTGCGGCGATGTGTGGCTGGCGTGGAGCAGAGCATCTAAATCAGTTTTGGAAATGATCACGCGGCAGAAGGTTTAGGGTTCGAAAATGCCCCACGTGCCGCGCGCCGTCTAGTCGGAATCCATGTTTTCCGGAACGCCCCGCCCTCCGTTTTTTTGTCGCGGCGGTCCATGACCGCCGAGATTTGAAAAGCCTCGTCTCGCGCCCGTGGTCTCCGTCGCGTCGCTCTGCGAAAAATAAACCGTGTCACGGGAACGCCCGCCACCGCTCCCGTTCCGAAGGCTTGCCCGTCCGCTTCGCCCCGCCTTTGCTCCGCCCAACGTGATTCGCCGCCTGCTCCTTTCCCTCGCCCTCGCCGCCTCCGCCTCCGCCGCCACGCCGGACGCGACCTCCGTCGGCGCCGACCATCAGGAAATCTCGATGCGCACGGGTGAAACGATTCTCACCGGGCACCCGCACATCGACTACGGCAACCTCCGGCTCACCGCCGACGAACTGCGCTACAATCCCAAAAGCCGCACCGTTGTCGCCTCCGGCCACGCCATTCTCACCGAAGGTCCCCGCCGCCTTCTCGCCGACAAAATCGCCTACCATAGCGCCGACGGCACCTATGAAGTCGACGACGTTCGCATGGGCGAATTCCCGATCTACATTTCCGGCGCGTCCGCCACCGGCGATCGCCGCGGCGTCACGATCTCTGATGCACGCGTCAGCATCCCCGAGCCCGGCGCGCTCATTCCCTCGCTGCACGCCGCGCGGCTTTTCTTTTCGTCGGACCGGAAGATTCACGCCGACAGCGCCTCCGTCGGACTCGGCTCCATTCGTCCCCTCGCCCTCCACGGCCTCGACCACGACGTCCAGCATCCCGTCATTCCCTACGCGACGCTCACGGGCGGCTACCGTCGCAGTCTCGGCGTTTTCGCGCTCGCCGGCCTGCACCTTCCGCTGAACGAGTTCTTCCGCCTCGGCGGCGACATCGGGGTCTACAGTGCGCGCGGCCTCATGGCTGGACCCTCCGGCGCCTACTCCGGCACCGCCGGCGACAACACCTTCGACGGCCTCTTCCGCTCCGGCTTCATCCACGACTACGGCACGCGCTACACCGACATCCTCGGCCGCGCCGTCCCGCCGAATCGCGGCTTCGTCGAGTGGCAGCACCAGCAGCAGATCGGCGAACGCATCACGCTTTCCGGCGAACTCAACTACTGGCGCGATTCCGAAGTCCTCCGCGATTTCCGCCCGTCGGAATTCTTCCGCGTGCAGCAGCCCGACACGTTTCTCGAATCCGTCTACGCCGGCGACAACACCTTCATCTCCCTCTTCGCGCGCTTCCAGCCGAACTCCTTCGAAACCGTCCAGCAGCGCCTACCCGAACTTCGTTTCGATCTCCTCCCGCTCGCCGTCGGCGACGGTTTCTACGAGCGGTTCAGTGCCAGTGTCGCCGTCCTGCGCCAGGACTCGCTGCCCGCCAGCCCGCTGAACTCCGTCGCACCCACGCCGCACCTCGAGAGCAACCGCTTCGACGCTTACTACGGCCTCAGCCGCCCCATCACGCCGACCGAGTGGTTCGCGTTCACGCCCGTCGCCGGCGGCCGCCTCACGCACTACGCCGACCTCTCCGGCCCGCGCAGCAATTACACCCGCGCCCTCGGCGAAGTCGGCTTCGACGCCGAACTCCGCACCAGCGCCGTTTACGACTACAAAAACCCCCAGTGGAAAATCGACGGCCTCCGCCACCTCTTCACGCCGAAGCTTTCTTACCGCTACATCCCCGAAGCCGAAAAAGGCGCGCGCTACATCCCGCCGATCGATCGCCAAAGCTTTTCCACGTACCTCCAGCCCCTCGGCCTCGGCGATATCCGCAACCTCGACGACCTCCACGCCACAAACACGCTTCGCCTCGGCTTCGACAACACGCTCCAGACCCGCGACCCCGTCTACGGCTCGCGCGACCTCGTCACGCTGAACCTCGCGAACGACTTCTTTTTCAACCGCCCGAACGGCCACCGCAACCTCTCCGAAATTCACGTCGACCTCGCGATCGTGCCCGCGCGCTGGCTCGAACTCGGCGTCTACCAAAGCTTCGCTCCCCAGGATTTCACGATGTCGGAGTTCAACACCGGCCTCACGCTCCGCGACGGCGACGACTGGACCCTCCGCTTCGCCAGCAACCTTCTCCGCGGCGACCTCGCCGGCCACGAACCGCTCAACGACTACTATCTCCAAGCCACCAAGCGCCTCAACGAAGTCTACGAAGCCGTTGCGCATCTGCGCTACGACGCCCGCGCCCGCCGCTTCGACGAGCAATCCTACGGTGTCCGCCAGAACCTCGGCAACGTATGGAGCCTCGAATACGTCGTGACGATCTACAACGGCCCCCGCCGCGAAAGCCGCTTCGGCTTCAGCGTCCGCGTCGGCGCCTTCCGCTTCTGATTCGTCGCCCTGCGCGGAAGCGCATGGACATCGCCGGCGGCCATACGCTCGACTCACCGTCATGTCCCGCGCCGGCAGCCAGCAACGCACCCTCCTCGCCCTCCTCGCCGCGCTCCGCCCGCACTGGCGCAGCGACCGCCACCTCCCCGCGCGCATCCAGTCTCTCCTCGCGCGCAACCGCGCCTTCGGCTCTCGCGACCGCCGCCTGTATCGGGAACTCATCTACACCACGCTGCGCTATCTCCCGTGGATCGAGCCCCACCTCGACCCCGCGCCCGACCTTGCGGTTCGCCTCGTCGCCTGGCTCGCCGCCGACGCCCCTGCCAGCGAAAACTTCCGCGCGGTGCACCTCGCCGACTGGCCGCCCTGCCCCTTCACCCTCGCCGAAAAAATCTCCACCCTCTCCCACCCCGGCTCCGTTCATTGGTCATTGGGCATTAGTCATTGGTCATTTCCCCCGCCACTCCCCGCCTGGTTCCGCGACCACTGCCCCGAAGCCTTCGATCCGCCTCAACTCGACACCCTGCTCGCCCGCGCCCCGCTCTGGCTCCGTCTCCAAACTTTCGACACCGCCCGCGTCACCGACGAGTTCAGCCGACTCGGCTGGCGCTTCGAGCCCTCCTCCGTTCTCCCCGGCGCGCTCCGCCTCCGCGACGAAGTCGACGTCGCCAAAACCTCCGCCTACACCGCCGGCCTCATCGAAGTCCAGGATCTCGGCTCTCAACTCCTCCTCGAATCCGTCCGTCCCGCCGCCGGCGAACGCTGGCTCGACGCCTGTGCCGGCGCCGGTGGCAAAACCCTCCAACTCGCCGCGCTCCTCGGCCCCGCCGGCCACGTCGATGCCCACGACATCCGCCCCGCCGCGCTCGCCGAACTCGCGCTCCGCGCATCCCGCGCCGGGATCGATCTCGTGACCGTCCATGAAAGCCGTTCCGAAAACGCCGCGCTCCCGCCGTCCGCTTCCTTGCGCCCGTCCGCGACCGCGCGCCTGCCTTTCGCTTCGCTCCGCATCCTCGACGCGCCTCCCGCCCCCACCGCGCTCTACGACGGCGTTCTCGTCGACGCTCCCTGCAGCGGCACCGGCACCTGGCGCCGGGCCCCGCATCTCAAATGGACGACCACACCTGACCAAATCGCCACCGCCGCCGTCCGACAACTCGCCATTCTCACCCGCTTCGCCGCTCACGTCCGCCCCGGTGGCCGCCTCGTCTACGCGACCTGCTCGCTCAGCCGCCACGAAAACGAAGCCATCGTCACCGCCTTCCTCGCCGCGAACCCCGCCTTCTCCCTCACGCCCCCTGCCCGCACTTTCTCCGCCCCGCTCCGCGACCAGACGCTCACCTTCCTCCCCGCGCTCCACGACACCGACGGCTTTTTCGTCGCCTCCCTCCACCGCGGCCCCTGAGAGAGTGTAACGCATTGCGTTACACTCTCGCCGTTCCGCGTCCCGGCCGACCGCCCGTTTTTTCCATTGCCGCGACCGACCCGGCCACGAACATCCCCGCCACCGTGGCCGCACTTCCCGATTCCGAGTACCGCATCAAGCTTCGCGTCTTCGAAGGCCCGCTCGACTTGCTGCTCTTCCTCATCCGCAAAAACGAACTCGATATCTACGATATCCCGATCGAGTCCGTGACCCGCCAATACATCGACGCCCTGCGCGCGATGCAGGAGCTCGACCTCGATGTCGCCGGCGAGTTCTTCGTCATGGCCGCCACGCTGATGGAGATCAAAAGCCGCATGCTCCTCCCCAAAGGCCTCCACGCCGTCGACCCGGGCACCGACGACGAGGAGATCGATCCGCGCTGGGATCTCGTGCACCAGCTTCTCCAATACAAGAAATTCAAGGACGCCGCCGCCCGGCTCGGCGAACTCGCCACCCTCCGCCAGGATCTGATGGAGCGCCACGTGTCGTCGCTCTCGCTCTCCGAATCCGACCGGCCGCTGAAAAGCGTCGATCGCATCGAGCTGTGGAATTCCTTCAACATCGTCCTCCGCCGGCTGGCCGAGAAACTCCTCGTCGGTGAAATCCACGACGAGCAGGTCACCGTCGCCGACCGCATGGAGTATCTCCTCGAACGCACGAAGACCGAAAAGTCCTTCATCTTCTCGCAGCTCTTCGAGGGTCAAAAACTCACCCTGCGCCTGCTCGTCGCCACCTTCCTCGCCGTGCTCGAGCTCACCCGCCTGCGGCGGTTGCGGCTCCGCCAGGACGAAGCCTTCGCCGACATCGTCTGCGACGCCGTCGAACTGGAAATCCCGCTTGAAAGCGCTCCCAACCCCCACACGGTGAGCGCGTGAGCAAAAAGAAAAAGAAGCCGGCGCCAGCAGCCGGCCTCCTCGGCATCGGCTTGGATAACGACGACGGCCACAAACGCATCACCACCGGCGAGCAATTCGCGATCCTCGGTGGGTCCGAAGAGACGCATGGCCGCATGACCGAGACCGTCGTGAAGACGTTCGAGGAATTGAAAACTCGCGGCAAACAGCTCGCTCACGTCGAGCCCTCCGAACTCGCCGAGATCCTGCATCGCTCCACCCCACGCTGACGATGGCCGATCTCTACGGAAAACTGCGCGGCCGGCGCCGCTTCGAATCGCCCATGCCCGCGCCCGCGGCCGGACGCGATGAAACGCCGTCCTGGGCCGTCGGCCTCAGCGCCCTCGCCGCATTTGCCTCCGTGGCCTTTACGATTCTGTTGTATCTCAACCGCTGAAAAACATGTCCGAAAAAATCGCTCAACTCACCACTGAAACCTTCAAATCCACCGTGTCGTCCTCCACGACGCCGGTGCTCGTCGACTTCTGGGCGCCTTGGTGCGGCCCGTGCAAATCCATCGCGCCGATTCTCGAGGAACTCGCCACCGAATTCGACGGCAAACTCACGATCGCGAAGGTCAACATCGACGACCACGGCGAAGTCGCCTCCGATTACGGCATCCGCGCGATTCCCACCATGCTGCTCTTCAAGGGCGGCAACGTCGTCGAGCAGCTGGTCGGCATGATGCCGAAAGCCGCGCTCAAAGCGAAGCTCGCCACGCACATCGCCTGACGCGACACCGCAGCGCGTTCCTCCCAGTCGCCCTCAGCCCTCTTCAACCGCGCCGGATTCGGCGCGGTTTTTTTGCGACCGTTTGCCCCGCTTCGCCGACGCCTTCGCACCGTCGCCGCGCCGCGCCGTCGCCACGCCGTCGCCGTGCCGTCGCCGTGCCGTCGCCGTGCCGTCGCCGGTAGGGACGGCTCTCCGAGCCGTCCGCGAAGCGTCGCAACGATTCAAACATCCCTTCGGCTCTCACAACCCGAATCCCGCCGCCGCCAGCACCGCATAGAGCGCGAGCAGTTTTCCCGTGTCGCCCAGCAGCGCGATCAATTCGCCCGGCGCAGCCGCCGCGCGCAGCCGCTGCACGTGCCGCCACGCGAGCGGCAGCAGCAGCAGGGGCAGCAGCCGCCAGGCCTCGCCATCGCGCGCAAAAAAAACTCCGCACATCGCGAACGCCGCCACGAGCGACCCGGCGTGCTGCGCGCGCGCCGCCCGGCGGCCGAGCCGCACGACGAGCGTCCGCTTGCCCGCGAGCGCATCCGTTTCCGCATCGCGGTAATTGTTCACGACGAGAATATTCGCCGCCAGCAATCCGATCGGCACCGCGGCCAGCAGCACATCCGTCGTCACGCGATGCGCCTGCACGAAGTAGGTCGCGCCCACCGCCACGAGTCCGAAGAAAACGAATACGAACAGGTCGCCCAGTCCGTTATAGCCCAGCGGCCACGGCCCGCCCGTGTAGGCCACGCCGCAAGCGATGCTCGCCACGCCAATCACCAGCAGCCACGGCCCGCCCCACGCGATCAGCCCGAGCCCGCAGGCAAACGCCGCTGCGAAGACCAGCCACATCGCCCGCCGCATCGTCGCCGCCGCCACGAGTCCGGCCGCCACCACGCGGCGCGGCCCGACGCGCGCGGCCGTATCCGCTCCTTTCACGAAATCGTAGTAGTCGTTGGCGAAATTCGTGCCGATCTGCACGAGCAGCGCGAAGCCGAGGCACAGCGCCGAAGCCCGCCCGTCGAAGGCCCCATCGCGCCCCGCCAGCGCTCCGCCCACGATCACCGGCGCAACGGCCGCCGGTAATGTCCGGGGCCGCGCTGCGGTCACCCATACGCCCCACCGCGCCTCGCTCACGCTGCGGAACCGGCCAGTTTTGTTTTCTTGGAAAACAAAACCAACGGCCGGCGGATCAAGAGACTCAGGAAAACCGGGAGGAAGCACAATCCCGCCATGACGTACGGCCTATCGCTGTCGAAGCCGCGAAACAGCGCGGCGAATGCCACCATCAGCAACGCATACACGCTCAGAAACGATCCGGGATTCGGCAGCGCCAGGTTGATCGTCCACACCAGCAGCAACGCGAAGATCGCGACGACCGGCCCGCACATGCCGACCGACATGCCGGCGAGGTAGAAGATCGGCGCAAACAGGGTCACCCGCGCCTCGAATCGAAACGATTGGATCAGGAGCCCGATCAGCAAAATCAGGATCGTCGCACCCCAGATCAGACGCACGGTCAGCACCGGCAAATCGTCGCCCGCCCCGAATGCCGGCGCAAATCCCGGCAGCCCGCCGGCGAGCGCGATGGTGCCGATGCCCCCGCGCAGGAAGTCGACGTAGTTTCTGAATTTTCCGAACTCGTTCTTGAAGCCGACCCGCATCTCTCCCGGCTGCCGCGTGGTGGCGGGATTCGTGTCCTTGAAATTTCGCGACCGGCGACGCCTCCGAAAAATCTGGGCTCCGAACCGCAGCACCGGGCGCGGCAGCCAAAGCAACAAGAGGGCGAAGCTGAAGTGGAACCAGTCGATCGTCACGGGGGAACCGGAGCCAAGAAAGAGGACGGCCCCCTGTCAAAGTTTCCCTCTGTCTCTTCGTGAAAATCCCCGCGGCCGCATGCGGCCGTTTTCATCGCGGCGGCCCCACCACGCCGAGTTCCCGCCGCAAGGCGGCGATTCGCGCGCGAACCACTTCGACCGCCGCGGCATCATCGCGCGCGGGCAGCGTGGGCAGAAGGTGCGTCAAAAATGCGAGCGCTTCCTCCTTTCGCCCCAAACGTCGCAACAGCTCCGCGTGAATCCGCGCCGCGAAGTAAGGTGCATTCGGCTGCTCCGCCGCGCGACGATAGCTCTCCGCCGCGGCCGCGACTTCGTGAAGCCGGTTGAGTTCGATGTTCGCCTGCTCGATCCAGAGCGCGGCGGCCGCGGGGTGCGAGCGTCTTGCCTTCGCCAAAAATCTCAGCGCGCGCCAGGCCTGCTCGCGACCGATGCGCTCCTGCTCCGTGGCCGACACCGCATCGAATCCACCCGCCGCGACGATCCGCCAAACCGGCATATCGTAAGCCATCATGCGGGCTCCATTCAGCCAGAAATACAGCGGCTGCGGATCGATCGCCGTCGCCAGCTCGATCAGCGACTCGGTGGCGGGCGCATCGCGCTTTTCCCACGTCGCATATGCGCGCAGCCAGACCAGATCCGCTGCGAGCGTGCGCCATCCTCCCAATACTCCGGCCACACCTCTCACGTCCGCCGCTCGCGTCGTGAGCAGCGGCAGCGTCTGCCGCGATACCGTTCCGGCCGCAAGCAGCGTCACGAGCACCACCGCGAAAACGGCGGCCGGGCCGCGGCGCAGCGGCGCGGGACGGACGTGACCGGTGCTAGAGTTCACGTTTCTTGAAACTCAACGCCGTCAGCGCGAGCACCACGGCCGTGTAGCCCGTCGCATAAGCGGACAATTCCGCCACGCGCGTCCACGTCTCTCCGCGGGGGTTCGTCACCCAATCCGCCAGATCGAAAATCTGGAAATCGGGAAACAGCAGCGCGATGCCGCCGGCGAAGACTCGCGTCGCCATCGAGTCCGTCCGCGCCGCGGCGGCTTGTGCGAAAGATTGCAGGTGGCAGATCACGAGAATCAGGAATCCGGTGACGCTCGCGAAAATCTGCGTTCGAGCGAAGCTCGCGATCAGCAGCGTGAGCGCGGCGAGCAGGTCGAGTTTCAACCACTGGGCGAAACCCGCCGCCGCGAGCGCCGTGTAATCCACCGTGCGCCCCTGCGCGAACGCGTCCGGAAATTGCCGCATCAATCCCGTCTCGCGCACCCACAGCACCGCCGCGACGAACCCGCACATCAGCACGCAATACGCCCCGAGCACCACGACGACGCCGCCGAATTTACCCAGCAGGAATTCCGAGCGCCGCACCGGCTTCGCCAGCAAGGTGTGCACGGTGCGGAGTTCGATCTCGCTGAAAAAAAGCTGCGCCGTCGCGACGATCGCCAGCACCGCGCCGAAAAACGCGAGCGCGCCCAGCCCGAAATCCGCGAGGAACTTGAGTTCCGACGAACCGAAATTCAGGTCGCGCAGCCACTGCACCGCCACGACCAGCGCCGCCGCCAGCAACACGAGCAATGCGAGCACGCGTTGCCGCAGCGCATCGCGCAGCGTGTTGCCCGCAATCAGCCCGACGCGGAAAAATGAAAAACCCACGCGCGTCACGATTCCACCACGGGTGTTTTCCCGACGAGTTCGATGAACAGCCGGTCCAACCGCACGCGGGGCGCTTCGGTCGCGACGGAAGTCCGCCCGCGCAGTTCGCTGATCGCGCTCTCCAGGATCAGCCGTCCCCGATCGAGAATGCCGACGCGATCGCACAGCTCCTCCATCTGCCCGAGCAGATGGGACGTGATCACGATGGTTTTTCCCCGCGCCTTCAGCTCGCGAATCAACTTCTCCATCGCGGCCGCGCCCACCGGATCGACGCCCGCCGTCGGCTCGTCGAGAATCAGCAGCCGCGGATCGTGCACGAGCGCCTGCGCCAGCCCGATCCGCTGCAGCATGCCTTTCGAGTACGCGCTCACCCTCCGGTCCGCGGCTGCGCTCAGCTCGACCAGCGCGATCACTTCGTCGGTGCGCGCGCGCAGCGGCGCTCCGCGCAACCCGCCCAGCGCGCCATGGAAGCGCACCAATTCGCGCCCCGTAAGATGCCGGTAAAAATCCGGCATCTCCGGCAGATAGCCCACGTCGACCCGCGCCTCAATGCGTCCACTCGGCACGCCGAACACCGTGCACGCCCCCGCCGTCGGCTGGAGCAACCCGAGCATGATCTTGATCGCCGTGCTCTTACCGGAACCGTTCGGCCCGAGCAACCCAAAGATCGCGCCGGGTTCGATCCGCAGCGTGAGTTCGTCGAGCGCCCGTAGTTTGACGCCGCTCAGACCGATCGAAAAATCCTTCGTGATCCGCGCAAACTCGATCGCCGCCGGCGCGCTCATGCGATGGCGAAGCCGGAAAACTGCGGCGCGCGACGGTCGGCGTGACGCTCTATCTTGCGCACGTGGCCGTGCATGCGTTCTTCGATCATCGCCACGAGCGCGTCGATTTCAGCGGGCTGGCCTTCGACCTCCAGCTCCACGCGGCCATCGAGGAGATTTCTCACTTGGCCCGTCACCTCGAACTCACGGGCGATCTGCATGGTGGTATAGCGAAAGCCGACGCCTTGCACGCGACCGCTGAAAAAGACCGTTTCGTGATGCACTTCGCCCATGGTGGTTTAGCACTGAATCCAACGGTGCATTTCGTTCAACTCGCAAAGCGCGTCCACGGTTTTTCGCCCCGCGTGGCGGACAACGATGCGGACGCCGGCGGCGGGTTTTGATTTGCGTTTCCGAATCTCGCGCGCTCAGTTTTCGCCAACTTAATGAGCAATTTCGATTCTGACGGAGCCCAGGAGAACGAATGGGAAGACCGCGGCGAGTTGGCGTGGAACGAATTTGATTGGGAGCGTTATCTGCGCGAGCAGGATGAGGCGGTTCACCGTTATCTTGGTTTTTACGAGGCGTGCAAAAACAGCGTCGATCGCATCGACGATGTCGCCGAGCTGATGAATTGGGGCAGTCAGACTTCCGAAGAAACGGCCTCCGAAAAAGACGAGGACGAAGAGGACGAGGACGAGATGACGGAAGGCACCGACGTCTACACGCTGCACAAGAACCCGATCTTCATCTCGACGAAAGCGCTCTATCTCGGCCTGCGCCGGCACTGGGAACTCTCCGCCACCGACAACGCGAAAGTACCGCAACCGCTCGCGCTCGCGCTTCTCTCCTCGCTCCACCACGGCGAAGAACAAGCCGTGCAGGCGATCCACGCGCTCGATTTCGGCGACTACGCGATGGCGATCAGCCTCTTCAAGCGCGCGCTGAGTGCGCTGAACGGCACGCTGGCGCTGCTCAACGAGCATGCCGCCACGAGTCACCGCACCGTCGCGAACTACCGCGAGATGGCGCTGCCGCGGTTGTTCGACCTGCGTGAAATCTGGCTGCGCGTCGTGCACGAATGCCGCGAGGAACTCGAGCGGCCGGTCGACGGCGAAAACTGAGGCGGCGCCCGGCCTCGCCCCATGATTTGAATCGTAGCGCGGGCAACCTGCCCGCGCTTTTTTTCGCTCCTAAACACGGCCGGATCGGTCGCACGAGGTTACGACCGACGCCAGGCGCCGTGCTTCCTGCGCCAAAAAAAACGCGCCGAAAAATCCGCCTTGCACTTCCGCTCACCAGCGTTTGCCTCTGCGAACCTGTCCGGAGAGGTGGCCGAGTGGTCTAAGGCAGCGCTTTGCTAAAGCGCCGTAGGGTTTAAATCCTACCGGAAGTTCGAATCTTCTCCTCTCCGCCAGGTCATCCTTGCGGCGCCTCGATCACCCTCGCGCCCTCCAGTTTCGCCACCGCTCGCCGGATGATCGCGCAATCCGTCTCACCGGTGAAACCGCTCACCGCCACCGCGAGCTGCGTGCCGTCCGCCAACTCGACGGGCAGTCCGCCGTCCCACCCGATGAAGTCCGGATGATTGATGCCGAATTTGGACGGATCGAGCCGCTTGCTGTAAACGAGTTCCTCGTAGCGGCCCGTGGCGATGCCCGTGAGCCACACCTGCGTCGCCTTCTGCCACGCCACGCGACAGGTGCCGCGCTGGCGCAGTCGATCCGCACCGAACATTCTCGCGAAAATCTGGCCCGACTCCGCCACGATGAACGCCGTGACGTTGCCGTGGCTGTTGTCGCGATCCGCCGGATTTTCCATGCAGGCGGGCACGAGCGCTTCGATGCCGGCGAGGAGGCGTTCGGCGTGTTGCGAAATTTCCGTTGGGGTCATCACGCCATGAGAAGTCCGCGCCGCTTCCGACGCAATCGCACGCTGCGGCACGCCGGCTCCCCGTGTCAGGCGAGTTCCACTTCCACGTCGAAGCCCACTTCGAAAAGCCGCCGCCACGGCAAATGCACGTGCCTCACCCGCACGTCGCGCACCAAACCCGCGGCGAGAAACAGCGCGCGCAAATTTTCCACCGCCTCCTGGAGGCGAACCCTCAACCGCTCCTCGACGGCTGCGATGTGTTCATCCGGCAGTCGCTCCAGGGTCGGCGCGAGGCCGAGCGCCGGCAGGTCCAGCATCATGGACCGCGTGCGCTCACGTCCCTGGAAAAAATCGTCGTCGAGAAACCGCAGAAACAAAAATTCCAGATGAGCGGCGAGCTGTTCGCGCGAACCGCCCGCGCGCAAGGCCATCGCCCGGATCGCCGCCTGCGCCAGCGCCGTGCCGAGTGTGTTTCCCGCCGTATTCCACCCGCTGAAAGCAGCGAGGCCCGCCACCTCGGGATGCCGCCGCAGCAAATCGCCGAGAGTGATGTCCGCCGCATTCACGAACGCCACATCCGCCAGCGCGACCGGCCGCCCCGTCTCGAGGGCAGCGAGCAGCGCGCGCACAAATTCCTCCGGGCTCCGGTGCGCCGATTCCATTTCCCGTCGCGTCGCGCGGAAGCCTTCCGCCGCCGTGAAACGGTCGAACCCGGCCTGTGCGGCCGGCGGCAGCTGCCCGCGAATCTTCTCCACCCCTTCGCGGATCAGCCACTGGCTGTCGCCGTTTCCCTGTCGGATCACCGGCGCGTTGAAGAAAACCGCCAGGTCGCTCTCCGCCGGCGATTCCGCCACCACGCCGCCCAGCGGCGCGAGCTGCGCCTTCAGCAGTTCGTGAATCGGCCGGTCTTCGTAAGCCGTGACCACGCCCGCCGCCGCCACGCCCGAATACCGCGCCCACACCCGCGGCGCGAAACCGGCGAGTTGGCCCGCATAGCGCGCGAGCAGCAGGCAGCCGATTTCATCCGCCCCGGGATAGGTGATAGCTCGGTCCGTGAGCCCCCGCGATCGAATCGCGGCCTGCAGCCGCCTCGCCTCCGCAATGTTCCAGCCGTATTCCGCCGTGTCGTCCTGCGGCAGAATCAGGTAATCGAATACGCCGGCTTCGAGCCACTCGAGCATCGCGCCGTTCACCGCGTGGTTGCGCGCCCGTCCGCCTCGATAGTCGTCGTAGTGCTCGTCCGGAATCTCCGCCCGCAAACTCCCGCGTTCCGCGACCTCCGCCGCCGACGCGTCGCCCAGCTCCACCTTGTGCTCGAGATACGAAAGTCGAAACAACCGGCGCCCGAAGATTGCGCAGTAGGCCTTTTCCTCCTCGCTCGAATCCGAGCGATTGATGCGGAGCACGACGCTCGACGCCAGAATCGGCAATTCCGGCCGCGCCGCCTTCACCGCGCGCAACACCGCCAGCCGGGCGATCACCGCCGGCGCCGTTTCCGCCGAGGTGCGTGACGGAATCAGTCCGCCGTAGCCGAGCGTGTCGATCGAGACGATCACTGCATCGGCCACGCGCGCCTGCTCCTCCAGCCAGCCGACCAACTCATCATGCCGGCTCGAGCGCCACGGATTCCCGAGCCATCCGCGCGGCGGCAATACGATCTTCAGCCCCGCCGCCCGCCCGAGGTAGCGGGGATAGTCGTAGTTCACGGGCCGATCGTCGACCGGAAGCACCGCGACGGTTTTCACAGCGTACCTTTCCACCCGGTCTCCTGCGCGCCGGCGGCGCCGAGCTGAACGAGTTCACGTTCGCACTGGAAAAGCGCCCGAGGCACGTGGAAACAGCCTTTCCACTTCCCGCCCTTCAGCGGCAGCAGAACCTCTCCGCGGCGGTTGAGGTAGCCAAACCATTCGCCGAATTCCGGATCGGGAAAATGGCTCCACGTGTAGGCGTGCACGCGCTCGAACCACGCCCGGCAGGCGGCATCGCCGGTCAGCCGGAAACCTTTCAACAGTGTGATCAGCGTCTCCACGTGCACCCACCAAAGTTTTTGATCCCACTCGAGCTGCTGCGGCGGATGCCCATGCGCATCCAGGAAATAAAAAATTCCACCGTGCTCGCGATCCCAGCCGAGTTCGAGCGTATGCAGGGCGATCGCGACCGCCCGTTCCGCCAGCGCCCGGTTTCGCTGCCGCTCCGCGAGGTCCAGCACGAACCACATCGCCTCGATGCCGTGTCCCGGATTCAGCAGCCGTCCTTCGAAGCAATCCAGTTTCCCACCGTCGGGGGCGACATGCTCGCGCAGCACCTGCCGCTCCTCGTCGATGAACTTGGAAAAAACTTCATCGAGGCTCGTTGCCACGACTTCGTCGACCGTGCCGGGCGCGAGCAACCACTCGAGTTCGCCGACCAGATTGATCAAGATCATCGGCAGCGAAAACGATCTCATCGGACGCGTCCCCGGGACGCTCTTCGCGTAACGCCCTTTCGGATTCGCCCTGCGCGCGAGAATCCGGCGGAACGTGCGCTCGGCGGTTTCCTTCGCCTCCTCATCGCCGGCCGCGAGCGCGAACTGGCTCAGCCCCATGGCCGCGAAGCAGTCGGAAAAAATATTGTACGGCTGCACCAGCGGACGGCCCTCGCGCGTGAGACTGAAATACCAGTCGCCTTCACGGTCGCGCCCGTGCCGCTGGAGAAAGTCGGCGCCATGCCGCGCCACCTCCAGCCAGCCGGACCGCCGCTCCAGCCGGTTGTAGAGCATGGAAAACGTCAACACTTGGCGGGCCTGCAGCCACATGAACTTGTCGGTGTCGTAAACGGCTCCGTCGCGGGCGAGGCAGGTGAAGAAACCCCCGCTCTCCCGGTCGAGCGAATGGTGTTCCCAGAAAGGCAATACGTCTGCCCGCAGGGCGCCGCCATACCCGATGGCGAGTTCCGTGAACTTCGTTTTCATGATGCCACGCTCCCCTCGGTGACGACTGCCGTGGTCAAACCCGCCTCCGCCGTCGTAACGAACCGCGCTCTCGTTTTCATTCGCAGAAATCGATCTGTCCCGTTCGCCCCAGCCGCAACGCTTCCATCAACGCCACCTGCTGAATGCAGTCCTCGAGCGTCGGCTGTGGCCTGACGCCCGACCGCACCGCCACGAGAAACGCGCGGGTCTCCTCGTAAATCCCCATTTTCTCCACCGCGGCCAATCCTTCGTCCGAGAACGTCTCGATCCGCTTGCAGGCGCGCCAGTGCTCCACGCGTCCTTCGGTGCACGGCTGGCCCGGGAACGGGATCTCCATTTTCAACGTCTGCCCGAGTCCGTGAATCACGGCGGTCTCGGCGTTGAGCCCCGCCACCGGCCGGATCGCGATGCGCGCGCGCAAACCGCCCACGCACTCGATCGCGAGGTCGAGATTCATCGCCTCCACTTCCCCGCGTCGTTGCCCGCCGACGCGGGTGACGACGGCAGCGCGAAACGGCGCTCCCGCCAGGAAACGCACCGCATCGATCGCGTGCACGGCCGTCGTGGAGAAATCCGCGTCCCAGCGCTCGTGGCGAATCATCGCGTAGTCGAGACTCGTGATCGACGCCGGTGGAAAGGCCGTATCCAGGATCTCCCGCGCCCGCTTCATCGCGGGCATGTGCCGCCGGTTGAACGCGACCTGCGCAGGCCCGCGCCCCACGCGCGCCGCCTCGATCAATCGCGCGAGTTCGTTCGCCGTCGTCCCGGGAGGTTTTTCCAGCAGGAGCGGATAACCCATCTTCAAGATTGCGCCCGCCGCCGCACCGGTTGCGTTGGGCGGCACCGCGAGCACCACCGCATCGAGCGTCTCGGCCGCGAACATCGCCTCGACGTCACCGAAGTGCCGGCGATAACCAAACTCTCTCGCGTAAGCCTCGGCGCGACCCGGCTCGCGATCGCAGCACGCCACGAGTTCCAGCCCCGGATCGCGCTTCGCGCAGAGTTGCTGGGCCGGGCCGTGAAACTGCCGGGCAAACGCTCCGCAACCAATCATTCCAAGCCGAAGACTCATGCTATCCGCGACCGTACCGCCGCGCCGGCTCCTCGCAACGGAGCGCCCGCTCATTCATTAGGCATCGCGCCAACCGACCGGGACAAACGTCGTCGCGACCCGCCCGCGCTGTCCGCGCTGGTGAGTGCGCGCGAGATTGACGACCTGCTCGATCGCGAATCGTCCGATCCGCTCGTGCGGCAGCACCACACCGGGCGCATTCGCCGCCGCGTCCGTCACGTCCAACGAGACCCATGGCAGCTTTCGCACGCGCCCGCTCTTCGCCGCGCTCAGGCGGGCCCCCATTTCGGGCCAGTCGCTGAGCACGAAGTCGATGGCCTTCGCCTCAATCCACGCCGTCAGCTCCGACGTTTGCGGACTTTCAGTCGTCACCTCCGGTCGAAGTGTCGCCGCGTTTCCCGTGAGGCTTTGCTCGAGCAAATAGCCCGCGGTGAGCAAATCGTTCCACCCGGCGCCGCGATCGTCTCGCAGCCACATCCCGATGCGCCTTCCGCCCAGCTCGCGTGCCCGCAAGGTCGCGAGTCGCGCTGCCTGGCGCAGGTCGGCCCCGACCGCCGATCCGCGAGGCAGACTCGCTCCGCCGAAAACCGTCACGAGGCTGAAACGATCCCACCACGCCGCCGTCGCCGACGGCATCGCGTGGTCCGCCAACACCACGCTTTCGATCCCGCGCGCCGTCAATATCGACTCGAGCCGTTTCGCCGTGACGCCGCTTTTGCGCAGATAAAACGCCTCGATCCCGAAATGCAGCGTCTCCGCCGTCTTGCTCGCCCCGCGCCACATGGCCGCGTCCCGCGCCGAAGCCAGCAATGCGCTCCGCGACTCCAGGTCCACGATCCAGGCGATCACCGGCTGCGTGCGGTGTGCCCGATGGGTCAGGCGGCGGGCGTTGAAGGCATCGAGCCACGGATCGCGGCGATAACCGGCGCGCGCCGCCAATCTCTGGATACGCTTCCGCATCCCGGCGGAAATCGACGGAGCGTCCCGCAACGCCAGCGAAACTGTCGACGGATGCACGCCGCCCGCCAGCCGGGCGATTTCCCGCATCGTCACTCGCGTGGAACTGGCGCGGTGCTTAGCCACGGCGAGGGGCGGACGCACCGTCGAACCACATTCCTTGCACATAGGTGCTCGTCGGGTCCGCGGGAATTCCGTACTGCTCTGCGCGCAGCAAGCCCGCGAGCAATCCGATCGCCTCGCGTCCCACGAATTCGTGATTGGCCACGATGCCCGCCTGCCCCGGCATCCGGCGATTCAGACATGAGCAAACACACGCGACGTCCTGCGGACACCGCACGCCCGCTTCCCTCACGAGCCGCCGCAGCGAGGTCCAGGTGGAAACGATGGCATCGAGTCGCTCCGCGCGAATCCAAGGTCCGAGCAGGCGAATCACCGCCGCATCCGTCGCGCCCGGCGGGAAGAGAAGCGGCGTCACCCGGCGAGCGGTGGGCAGCGTCGCCAGCTCGAGCAGCAGTCCGCAGGTCGGCAGATAGTCGGTGCCGACTTCGTCGTTGACGCCCATGGCCAGACCGACGCGCCGGTAGCCCAGCCGCCGCAATTGCTGGAAGGCCTCGCGCACGCTGTGCATTTGATCGTTGGAGACGAACGTCGCCGCCGGCGCCATGTGCCGGGAATCGAACTTCACCACGCAAAACTCGCTCCACGGCAACTCCACCTTTCGCCGGTGCGGTTCGAATGCGCCGAGGACGATCCCTTTGATCCCGCGCGCGCGCAGGTGGCGATAAAGCGACGCCGAATCGTGATGCCCTTCGTCGACAAACAGCAGTTCGAAATCGTAGCCCAGTGCCTCGGCCTGCGCCCGCGCGCCGCGGACCACGCGGCGGAAATAGCCGAGCCGTTCGCTCCCGTTTTCCGGGGAGCGGTTGGCCAGAAACGCCACGCGCGGCACCGCCGGCGCGACATGCGACGACGCCCGCCGGCCGCTCAGCGCCGCCGATATTTCCGTTCGGCGATAGCCGACTCGCGCCACCGCCGCAAAAATGCGGTCCCGGGTTTCCGCTCGCAGCCGCGGATCGCCGCGGAGCGCCATCGACACGGTCGTGAAATGCACGCCCGCCGCCCGCGCCACGTCCTTGATCGTGGGCGCAAAGCGAACCGTGGTCGTTTCACTGGCGAGCATGTCCATGGGTCGGGGTGCGGGCTGCGCGGTTTTTACGCGTGACCGTTAACACACGTGCGCCCGTCACGCCACCGGTATCCCTGCCGCCTAACGAATGAGTGCGGCGGGCGTTGCCCAAATCCGCGTCCGCCAAAACCTCGCTCCCGGAGAATGAAAATGAAAATGCTCCGCTTCGCCCGACCGCTCACCGCCATCGCCGCGTGCCTAGCCGCGGAAGCCCACGCGAGCGAAAGTCCGCCGGCCGGAAATGACGCTGTCTACACGCTCTCCGCGTCACGCGTCACGGTTTGGGCCCCCGGTGTGCCCGGTGGAATTCCCCGCTACACGGAAGTGTCCGCGACCTTGTTGGCCTCGAGCTTTGGACCCGGCGCGCGCGATGCGCGTGCCATGGTGCAGGAGGCGATCGACGCCGCGGCGGACGCGGCCGCGCGCGATCACGTCGGCCGAGTCGTCCTGTTGTCCGCGGGAGTTTTTCATCTTTCGGGCGAACTGCGCCTGCGGAGCCAGGTCGTTCTCCGCGGCGCCGGGCCGGACCAGACCCGACTCGTCGCCACTGGCAACGAGCATCCTCTCATTGTCATCGGCTCCTCGCTCCGGCCGCATCCCGGCCAAGGCGCGACCGACCTCGCCGCCACGGGCGAGAAAGGCGCGCGCTCCGTCCGCCTCTCGAGCGCCGCCGGTTTTGCCGCGGGGCAACTCGCCTACCTCGACGAACTCACCGACGACGATCGCTCGCAGTGGAATCCGCAAAAACATCCGCCCGGCGCCGGCCGCGCCTGGTTCTGCCGCGAGAATCGCCCCATCACGCAAATCCTCGAGATCGCGAACATCGCTGGCGACACCGTGACGTTCACCACCCCGCTGCACATCGATTTCCGAAAATCGCAAAATGCGCAGCTGAGCCGTTTCGACGTCGCACCCGTCACCCTCGCCGGCGTCGAAGAGCTGCGCCTCTCGAGTGGACGCGCCGGCAACCTCCAATTCGATCACGCGGCGGCTTGCTGGGTGCGCCACATCGAGACCGACGACTCCTACGGCTCGTGCCTTGCGCTTCGTCAGTCGTTTCACTGTGAAGTCCGCGACAGCTACCTGCACGACTCGTATTACTACAATAATGGCGGCGCCGGTTACGGCTTCGACGTGACGTTCGGCTCTTCGGACAACCTCATCGAAAACAACATCGCGATCCGGTTTAACAAAGTCATCAACTGTCGCGCCAGCGGCGGCGGCAACGTCATCGCTTACAACTACGTCGACGACGGCGCGATGAACTCCGCGCCCGACTGGATCGAAACCGGCCTGCAGGCGTCGCACTATCCGACGCCGCACCACGAACTCTTCGAGGGCAACGATACGTTCAACATGGACGGCGATTTCACCGAGGGAAACGCCATCGCGATCACGTTCTTCCGCAATCACGCCTCCGGCACGCGCCGCAACACCCCGCGGTTTCTCCATGACACCGGCAACCGCCGCATGGCGGGCGCCATGCGCGGACACTACGACTACAATTTCGTCGGCAACGTGCTCGGCGACCCGTGTCTCGCCAGTGAGCGCGGACGCTGGGTCTACGAGAGCGCGATCCCTTGGGAAAACGAGCCGTTCGCCGTCTGGCGCATCGGCTACTGGGATCAGGATCGCGCGTATCGTGACGCCCGCGTGGCGGACACGATGATCCGCGACGGTAACTTCGATTTCATCACGGACTCGGTCCACTGGCATCGCACGCCGGATTTCCGGGGCGCGCTGCCCGCGTCACTGTATTTGAAATCCAAGCCCGCCTTCTTCGGCGACCGGCCGTGGCCGTGGGTCGATCCGCTCGGCCCCGTGAAACTCCACGCGCTTCCTGCCAAAGCCCGCTACGACGCCGGCACGCCAAATCGGTTGTAGGCCGTGGCGCGGCTACTCGACGCCGACGCGCCGCCGCATCCGGATGCCGGCGAAAACCATCAACGCGCCGACGCCGAGCGTCGCCGACGCCACCGTCACGATCAGACCGGCGCGACCGGAACTGCTCGGCGCGAGCAGGAGCAGCAGGATCGCGGCGCCGAGCGCCATGCCAAAGGCGCCGATGATGCGCAACTGCTGGCCATCGTTGCCGACGCCGATCTCCCGCGCAAAATCGACCGGGCGGTCACGGCGCTCGAAGAATTCCTCTTCCCGCTGCATCGCCGCGGCATCCAGCCGGATCAACGCCCGCGTCGCCAGGAACGCGATCGCCGTCACTCCGACGACTGCGCCCACCTGCATCTGAAACGACCACGGTCGCATCGTGGTGAGCATGGGCCCGACGTAAATTGTCAGGGACACGCAGAGTCCCGCCCCGATCGAAACATACGGCGCCGCCACCGGCACGCGGCGCAACACGAGGCCGAGCAGCATCGGCACCGCGATCGGTGCACCGACCGTCGCCATCACGTCCACCAGAATTTTGAAAATGCCGCCGCGGCCGAACCGCGCCATCCCCAGCGCGCAAGCAATCAGGATGACGGCGCAGAACAGGTTCACGAATTTGCCGAAGAGAAACCGCGCGCGCCCTTCCCACGACGTGGCGCCGAATCCGCGGCAAATAGCCGGATAAATATTCTGCGTGATGTTGCCGGCCAGGCTGGTAAGCGACGAATCGAGCGAACTCATCGTCGCCGCGCACATGCCGACCAGCACCAGCCCCACGAGCCCCGCAGGCAGCAGAAAAATCGAGATCGCCGCGTAAGCTCCCTCGACCGGATTCGGCAGCGGCATCGCCGCGACTTCCTGCGGGATCAACACCCGCGCGGCGATCGGTGGCAAAAACCAGATGATCAGCCCAAGCGCCCAGAGCACCGCCGCGAGCAAAGACGCGCGGCGCGCCTCCCGTCCGTCCTTCGCCACGAGGAACTTCGCCTTGTCGCTGAGCGTGTTGCCGTTGATCAGATTGTTCGCAAACCACGCCAGCATGAACGTCGCCGTGAACCAGTTGGGGTCGACGTGCGCCAGCGATGCACTCACCGCCGGTGCTTTGATCGGCGCGAAGGCGGCGGTGAGCCCCGCGCGCTCGATCGCCTCGAAGAGCCCGCGAAGTCCGCCGACTTTCCGCAGGCACAGCGCCGCCATCAGGATCGAGATCGGCATCACCACCAGCGCCTGGATGAAGTCCGCCGCCAGCACCGCCCACGCTCCGCTGAGCGCAGAGTAGAACAGCACGACAAATCCCAGCACCACGATGATCGGCGCCACATCGACGCCGAGCAGGGTCGCGGCGAAAATCGCCAGGCCGTAGAGCTGCACCGCGCCATAAAGCGGCGTGAGGAACACCGCCAGCCACGCGACAAATTGCTCCATGCCCGGTCCGAACCGCAGGCGGATCAGGTCCGCGCTCGTCACGCACCGCAGTTGCCGGAACCAGCCCGCCGTCAACGCGGCGTTCACCAGGAACGACAGCGCGTTCGAGCAGAACATGAGCGGCAGGCTCCAGCCGGCTTGGAAAGCCGCACCGGCGGCGCCGGTGAACGTCCACGCGCTGAAGCCCTGCATGAACAGGCTTCCGCCCAGCAGCCACCAAGTCGCCTTCCCGCCGGCGCGAAAGTAGTCGCTCGTATTGCGACTGAAACGGCGGAAGACCAGGCCGACCGCCATCAGCATCAGCAGGAAACCGGCGATCACGGCGAAGATCGTCCTCTTGTCGTCCACCATCAGGACGGCGAGCGAAGCGGAGAGTTTTGGAAAAACGGGAAGCACGGTGGGGCGACACTCGGGGTGAACGCACGAAATTGTCGGGATTGCGCCCGCGGCTCAACCGCGCACCGGTTCAATCATTAGGCGCAGCTCACGGATTTCGCGCGTCGAGCCAAACGACGCCACCTGACCACCGCGCGACCTCGCCAAACTCCAATCGCGTCCCATCGCATTTCGCTTGAGCCCCGCCGCCGCGCAACTCACCCCGGATTCGCCAGCGGAAACGGTGATCCAAGGTTAATCCAAGGTCGTCCACCGCACCATCGAACCGATGCCAGACGACCAGCATCTCGGGCGCCGACTGCGAGCGGACGGTCACGATTTGCGCGCCGGTCGGATGCTGCCAGGCCGCACCCGGCGGACGTACCCGCCGAAACACGCCATCGCGGAGGAGCGGAGCGATCTCGCGTTGCAAGGCGACCGCGTCGAGGACCAGTCGCCATTCCGCCGCACCGAGCGCCGTGATGTCTCCGGAGAGGCACATCCGTCCGAGAAACGTCGCGGCGAGCGAATAGGCGAGGCGCTGCAACGAATCGCCGCGGCGCAGCACCGCCCAGATTTGCTTCTGCGGCGCGCACACGAGCCGGTCGAGATTCGCCGCGAGGATCGGGATGTCCGGAGTTTCGTGCGCATCGGAAAACGAACTCATCGCCGTCAGCGCCATCATCGATGGCTCCAGCCGGTGCCCGCCCGACGAGCAATTTTCGATCACGAGTTCGGGCAGTTCCGCGCGCAGCCGCGCGAAAAACCGCTGCACGCCGTCGAGATGCTGTCGCAGATTTTCGCCCGGCGACTCCGGCCCCTCGACGCCCGGCCCGATCGAGTCGTTGTAGTCGACCTTGAGATAACCGAAACCATCGTCGCGCAGCCGCGCGATCACGCGCTCCGCCAGGAAATCGTGCACCCACGGATCGCGGAAATCCCAAAACCGTCGCGGGCCCACCTGCAGCGGCGCCCCGCCGCGATGCAGCAAATGCGCCGTCTCCGCCCACGCCGCCGAACCCGGATTCACTGCCTCGAACTCGAACCAGATTCCCGGCACCAGCCCGCGCGCGCGGATCGCGTCCGTCGTCGCGCGCAACCCGCCGGGGAACGCGCGCCGGTTCACGCGCCAGTCGCCGTTCTGCTGAAACCCGTCGCCCGCCCGCTCCGCCCAGCCGTCGTCGATCACCAAATACGTCACGCCCGTCCCTGCGAGCCGGTCCGCGAGCCGCACCATTTTCTCGTGCGTCGGACTGCCCCACGACGAGCACCACTCGTTGAACACCACTGGCAGCGCTCGCTCCCGGGCCGGCTGCGCCTGAAGCGGCGCGCGTTGCGCCGCGGCCAAGCGGTCGCACGCCTCGTCGATCGACCCGACGACCGCCGTGATCCGGACCGCTGGTGCGGAAGACGTTTCTCCCGGCTGAAGCGTTTTCCACCACTCGCCCGCCAGCCGATCCGCCCCGCCGCCCGACAACGCGAGTTGATCCGCGCGGCGATAGATCTCCATCTGCCACGTGCCCGGCGTCGCGAGTTGCGCCGCCCAGGTCACGCCGGCCGCGACGTCCTCGACGCCGACCAGCGGGAACCACCCGTTGACCGGCAGGGATCCGACCTGCCCAAAACGATCGCAACGCACGCCATGTCCCGTCCACGAGCGTTCGAGGTTCAACTCCTCGATCGACCGCACGTCCGGCCGCGCCTCCGCGCTCCACGCGCTGCGAAAACGATGCACGCGCAGCCGTCCCGGGGCGTCATCCCTCGCAAACGGAGTCAGCCCGCCCAGCGAAAATGCGCTGAGATATTCGAGCGTGAGCGGCCGGTCGGAGGAATTCTTCGCCGTCGTGCGAATCTCCAGCGTGCCCGTGGCTTCGTCAGCCATGAGTTCATGCACGCACACCAGTCCGCTCGTCCCCTCGATGGTGGTGCGCAGCGCCACCTTGCCCTCGCGGGTCACGCCCTCATGCACGCGCACCGCGAGCGCCTGCGTGGTGGCGGAATTGCGCAGCGTGCGCCCCTGCGCGAAGCCGCCCGGATGGACTTCGCCCGCGACGTGCGCGTGCACGAGCGGATCGACTTCCCACGCGCGCGTCTCGTTCCAGAGTCGCGGCAGCATCTTCACCGCCGGCGCCTCGAGTCGCTCGCGCGGCGTGACGATTTCCTCCGCGCGCGTCGCCGGAAAAATCATCAGTCCCCACGCTTCCGGCTTATCCGCCGGCGCCTGATAGCGCACGCGCAGATCGCCGAGCGTGTATTCGGCGTGAATGAGGATCGGCATGCTCGTCGTGCTACAGCATTTCAAATAAAACTATAGACTGAAACGGTAACCTATTAGGTTACCCTATGAATGACGGACGATGGTAGGTGGCGGACATAGTTTAATTTGAAATGTTCTAAAAAGGAGCAGCGAAAGTCGCGAGACTTTCGCTGCTCAGTTCCAAACCCCAAACCTCAACCTGCTCAAAAGCGTGTCGTCGCCGACAACGTCCACGTGCGCGGTGGCGACCAGGTGCGACCGCCCGCCGAGTAGAGTTTGTCCGTGAGGTTCTCCACGTTGAGCTGCAGGTCGACGGGGCGCTCGAACGCCGTGACCGTATAACCGAACGCCGCGTCGAACGCACACCAGCCCGGCAGCGTCGTGCCCCACGAAGAATTGCTCGCCAGGGGCATCAGGTCGCTCTGGGCGCGCACGCCGAAGCCGATCCAGCCGCTCTTCAGCGTGCCCTCGGTGAACGTGTAACGCTGCCACACGCGCAGCGTATCGTCGGGCGTGTTGTCGAGCGGTCGGCCGTTCAGGATCGCGTAGTCGATCATCGCGGCCGAGGTGGCCGCGGTGCCGGTGAGCGGCTTCGAGAGCGTGAGTTCGTTCGTCCACAGATGGCTGGCCTCGAACGTGACGGTGTAATTGCGGTTCGGCATCCACGTGAAGCCGACTTCGACGCCCGCCGACTTGTTGCCGTCGATCGTCTTGTTCCACTGCACCTTGGCAGTCTGCGCGAGGTTTTGCGTGGCGGGATTCGGGTCGACCGCCGTGCCGGCGTTGCGCGCATCGTTCGCGGTGCGCTCGTTGTCGATGATCACCGTGTTGTGTCGCGAGAGCTCGAATACGCCGACGCGGCCGATCAGCTTGCGGTCGAAGAGTTCGACCTTGAGCCCTGCCTCGCGGCCCGTGCCTTCGAGGTCGGGCACGGGATTCGCGGCGCGCTCTTCCGCCGTCACGAGCGAGGTGAACCCGGCCGCGGCATTGATCAGCGAGCCCGCGGGCACGGCATCCGTGCCGATGTTCTGGCTGACGTAGAGGTTGAATCCTTTGATCGGCTCAAAGACCAGGCCGAGCGTGTTGGATTGCGTCGAGGTCTTCGGCGCGGTGAGGAATTTCGTCAGGTGGACGCGATTCCGATCCTCCGTCCAGGAACCCTGCGAGATGACACTGTTGCGGTAGCCGGCGAATGCCGTGAGCCGATCCTTCCAAAAGCTGCCGCTATAGGCGACGTAGCCCGCTTCGGGAAAGGTGCGCGAATAGCTTTGCGCATTCGCGCCCGGCGCCAGCGTTTCATCGGCCCACGTGAGCACCGACTCGTAGTTCGGCACCGCGTGCACGCGCGGATCGAAATAGTTGAGGATGTTCGCCCCCGTCAGGCTCGCGGGCGAACCGGCGACATTGGGCGAGGCGGTCACCGCCGGCAGCGAGGCGAAATTGAACGTCGGATTGACGGACCACGCCTGGTTGTAAGCCGCCTCGTAGCCCACCAGCAGCCGATGGTTGACCTTGAGAAATTCCTTCGTGAGCACGGCCTCGACCTTGCCGTTGAGCGGAATCTCCTCGCGCTTCGTCGCCGTGGTCGTGGCCGAGAGCAAGGGCGTGCTGCCGTCGGGATAGCGACGCAGCGCATTGCTGAAAAAGGTCGTGTAGCTGTGCTGGTCCGCCCAGCGGCCAAGCACGCGGAGCTCCAGCCAGTCGGCGACCACCAGGTTGGTCTCGCTCTCGACGAGGTCATACTTCGAAGAGAAGGAATCGTGGGCGCCGAAATGGTTCGCGTCGTTGCCGTCCGCCCAGTCGCCGGCGGTGAAACTTTCGCCCTCGCCGAGGGAACGCCAGCGACCGTCCACGGTGAATTTGTCGAGCCGCCAATTCGCGAACGTGCGCGCGATACGCGTGCGGTATTCCGCCACCGTGTAGGGCACGCCGGCCAGCGCACCCGTGCGGCTTTTGCCGAGATCGAGCAGCGCTTGTGAGGGATTGTCGTAGTCCGCCTGATAGGCCTGCGTCGATTGCATGGAGTTGCTCACCATGTTGCCGCGCAGATCGCGGTGCGCGTATTCGAGGCGGGTGGTCAGTTTCCGGAAAGGCCGCCATGTCACCTGCGGATTGATGAAGGTCGTCGTCGAATTGCTGAAATCGCGCCAGGTGTTGTCGTCGCTGTAGAGCGCGATGACGCGGTAAGCCAGCTTGTCCTTGATGATCGGACCGGTCACGTCGACCCGGGCCTGGTCGCTCTCATTCGAGTCCACCCTCACGCCCAACTTCGCACTGGGGTTGAACGAGGGCTTTTCCGTCACCAGATTCATCACACCGCCGAGTGTCGAACCGCCGATGAAAACCGCCATCGGACCGCGCGCGACTTCGACGCGATCGACACTCTCCGTGCCGAAGCCGAACTTCATCGGCAGCCCGTTGCGCTGGCTGATGTTGATCGGCTGGCCGCGGATGCGCGTGCGCAGCGGCTCACCGCCCGTCACGGCGCCGACCGACGGATCGATGCCCGCCGAATTGCGGCTGCCGTTCTCCATGCCACCCTGGTCCGTGGTGAACGCCGCCTGATAATTCGCCGCGCCGTTGAAGCCGACGCCGCCGGTGTCCTGGAGGAACTGCGCCGTCACGACGTTGATCGCGAGCGGGATCTTCGCCAGGTCGGCCGCGAAGCCGGTCGTGGCGACGGATTTGTCGGCGACATACGGCGAATCCTTCGCACTCGTGACCTCGAACACGGAGAGCGTGACGACCTCGTCGTCCTTTTTGTCGGTCGCCGACGAAGACGCCGTGGCGACTTGGGCAAAGGCGGAGGGAAGACCGGTGAGCAGCAGCGCTGCGAGGACAAACGCCCGGGAACCGGGGCGAGGTTTTTTCATTTTAGGGCTTGGTTTGATTGTGAGTACGGTTTGTGCCCGCAAGCGCTTACCTGAGTGACGAACGCCGGCCGCGAATCGTCGGCAGCGACGAAACGGGACCGAAGCGTCTTGGGGAACGAACGGATAAGCAGGGCTGAGACTGCGTATGCGCCGCCGCTCCCCGCGCGAAAATCGCGCAGTTACTGAAATCGTTCGGTCCCGCAGCGGATTTGCCGGCGCTGAACGTTTTCAACGCTCGCCTCGTCGCCGCGCGGACCGTCACGCTGCACCCTGGCTCATGCGAATCGCCCCGCGTCTCCCGCTTATTCTGGGTCTGGCTCTCCTCGCCGCGTGCACGCCGGCCGCCCCTCAGCCGACCTTGGCCGTGCGCGTCATGGTCGTCGGCGACTCGATCACGGAGGGCGCGGATTTCTTTTCCAGCTATCGCCCGCTGCTCGCCGAGAAACTTCGGACCGCCGGCTACCGCGTCGAGTTCGTCGGCACGCGCACGAGCCAGTCGCCCGCCGGCCCGCTCGCCCACGAAGGCTATGGCGGCAAGAACACCGAAGACCTCGCGCAGATCGTCCCCGCCCATTTCCGCGCGCATCCCGCCGACATCGTTCTCCTCCATAGCGGGCACAATCACTCCGTCGGCGAAAAACCAATACCCGGCATTCTCGCCGCGACCGAGCAGCTCATCGCCGCCTTTCGCGCCGTAAATCCGCGCGTCACCGTCCTCCTCGCGCAAGTGATTCCCGCCGGCAAGCTCCCCAAATACGCCTACCTTCCCGACCTCGACCGCGCCCTCGCCGGCCTCGCCGCGCGCCTCGATTCGCCCTCGCAGCGCGTGATCCTCGTCGATCAAGCCACCCATTTCGACTGGCGCACCGACACCGTCGCCGATCGCGTCCACCCCAACGCCGCGGGCGCGGAGAAGATCGCGCAAACCTGGTTCTCGGCTCTGAAACCCCTGCTTTCTCCACCCCGCCGCTGATCGCAGGCGGCGTTTCACTGAACGATTTCAGCGCGCCGCGATTCGCACCCGGCCAACCGCGGGCGGAGAGTCCCCGCCATGCCCCCTCGCCAGCGACGCCTGTGCAGCGTGCTGTTTTTCGCCTCCCTCCTCTCGCTCGCGTGGGGCCAGACCGTCGCGCCTGCCGCCCGCGAACGCCTGCTCCTCGACTTCGGCTGGCGCTTCCATCTCGGCGATCCCGCCGGTCTCGATCCGGCGATCTTTGCGTATCCAGAAGTCGATGCGCTCGAACGCACCGCCCGCGCGCACCTCGCGGAAGAGCCGAGGCTCGTCCCGCTCCGCCGTTCCGCGACCGACATCGACGCCGCCCCGCCCGTCGCGTTCGCCCAGCCCGATTTCGACGACCACACCTGGCGTCGACTCGATCTCCCGCACGACTGGGCCGTCGAACTTCCGTTCAACCCGAAAGCCCTCCGCAACCACGGCTACAAAAACATGGGCGCCGGCGTCGGCGCGCAGAACTCCTGGGCCGCCCTCGAGATCGGCCAGAGCACGCGCGACCTCGGCGGCGTGAGCGGCAACACCATCGGCTGGTATCGCCGCGCCTTCGATCTCCCCGCCTCCGACCGCGGTCGCGCGCTTTGGGCCGAGTTCGACGGCGTTTATCGCAATTGCCTCGTCTGGCTCAACGGCCGCTGCCTCGGCCGCAACGTCTCCGGCTACAGCAGCTTCAATTTCGATCTCGCGCCTCACGCCAACTTCGGCGGGCGCAATGTCCTCGTCGTCCGCGTCGACGCCACCCGCACGGAAGGCTGGTTCTACGAAGGCGCCGGCATTTACCGGCACACGTGGCTCGTGAAAACATCGCCGCTTCACCTCGCGCACTGGGGCATGTTCGTCACGACCACGCTGGCGGTCGATGGCACCGCCACCGTCTCCGCCGCGACCACGATCCGCAACGACTCGGCCACGGCCGCTCGCGCGACGCTCGTCTCGCGCATCGTCGATTTCACCGGCCACCTTGTCGCCGAGACGGCCTCGCCGGAATTTTCCGTCGGTCCAGCCGCCGAGCAGACCGTCTCTCCTCAACTCACCGTCGCCTCACCTGCATTGTGGAGTCCCGAGTCTCCTCAACTCTACCGACTCGTCTCTGAAATTCATTCCGTCTCGTCCGGCTCCGCCAACGCTCCCGACCGCTACGAAACTTCCTTCGGCATCCGCACGATCCGATTCGATCCCAACGAAGGCTTTCTGCTCAACGGCCGCCGCTACGTCATCCGCGGCGTGTGCAATCACCAGGACCACGCCGGCGTCGGCACCGCGCTCCCCGACGCGCTCCAGGATTTTCGCGTGCGCCGCCTCAAGGAAATGGGCGCCAACGCCTATCGCTCCGCCCACAACCCGCCCACGCCCGAACTCCTCGACGCCTGCGACCGCCTCGGCCTCCTCGTCCTCGACGAAAACCGCCGGTTCGACGCCACTCCCGAGACGCTCAGCCAGCTCGAGCGCCTCGTGCGCCGCGACCGCAACCACCCCAGCGTCATCCTCTGGTCCCTCGGCAACGAGGAATTCAAGGACTCGATGCAATCCGCCGAGGACTGGGGCGTCCCCATTTGCCGCACGCTTAACGACCTCGTCCATCACCTCGACCCCACCCGGCCGACCACGATGCCGATGAACGCCGACTGGGGCAAAGGCTTCTCCAACATCGTCGACGTCCAAGGCTTCAACTACCTCAAACTCGGCGACGCCGACGCCTTCCACGCCGCGTATCCGAAAAAGCCTGCCATCGCCACCGAAGAGTCGTCCAACGTCGCCACCCGCGGCATCTATGCCGCCGACCGCGTCCGCGCCTACGTGCCCGCCTATGCGACGAAATTCCCGCAGTGGGGCTCCGCCATCGACGCGTGGCAGCGCTACTACGATGCCCGTCCGTGGATCGCCGGCGTCTTCATGTGGGCCGGCTTTGACTATCGCGGCGACCAGTGGCCCTACGACTGGCCCGCGATCAACTGCCAGTTCGGCGCGATGGACACGTGCGGCTTCGCGAAAGACAGCTTCTACTTCTGTCAGGCCTGGTGGACCGATCGCCCCGTGCTGCATCTCCTCCCCCATTGGAACTGGGCGGTACGCGACAAAGAGACCATCGCCGTGCGCGCCTACACCAACTCCGACGAGGTCGAACTTTTCCTGAACGATCGCAGCCTCGGTCGCCGCCCGGTCCCACGCGGCGGCTACGTCGAGTGGCCGGTGGTCTACGAGACCGGCACGCTCCGGGCCGTCGGCTATCGTGCCGGAAAACTCGCCGCCACGGCGCGCATCGACACCACCGGTCCTTCCGCGGCCCTCACTCTCACGCCCGATCGCGCCACGCTGCGCGCCGATGGCGAAGATTGCGCCGTGATCACCGTCGCCGCGCGCGATAACAACGGTCGCCCCGTGCCGACCGCCAGCGACGCGGTCGAATTCACCCTCGCCGGCTCCGGCAAAATAATCGGCGTCGGCAACGGCGACCCGTCCTGCCACGAACCCGACAAAGGCACGCGCCGCAGCCTCTTCAACGGTCTCGCCCAAGTGCTCGTGCAAACCTCGAAAACCGCCGGTCCGCTCACGCTCACTGCCCGCGCGCCCGGCCTCCCATCCGCCACACTCACTCTCGACGTCGCTCCCGCCACCCCGCGCCCCGCCGTGCCCTGACCCGCTTCTTCGCCTCTCATTTCTTCGATGACTCATCACGAACTTCAAACCGACTTCGTCGTCGTTGGCGGCGGACTCGCCGGCGTCTGTGCCGCCATCGCCGCAGCCCGCAACGGCGTCAAAGTCGTCCTCCTCCAGGACCGCTCCGTCCTCGGTGGCAACGCATCCAGCGAAATTAAAATGCACGTCGTCGGCGCCGACGTCCATGGTCGCCGCCCTGGCGCGCGCGAGTCCGGCCTCATCGAGGAACTCCGCCTCGAGGACGCCGCGCGCAATCCCCACCGCTCCTATTCGCAGTGGGATTTGCTCCTCTACGAAAAGGTCAACGCCGAGCCAAACCTCACGCTCTTCCTCGACACCGACTGCACCGGCTGCTCCGTCGCCACGCTCCCGTTCGGCGCCCGCCGCATCGATTCCGTCGAAGCCGTGCGTCAATCCACCGAGGAGACCTTCACGATTCGAGCCCGCCTTTTCGCCGACTGCTCCGGCGATGGCCGCCTCGCCCTCGAGGCCGGAGCCGATTTCACCGTCGGCCGCGAAGCGAAATCCGCCTACGGCGAATCGCTCGCCCTCGAAACCGCCGACCGCCAGACGCTCGGCAGCTCGATCCTCTTCACCGCGCGGCGACACGATACGCCACAACCGTTTCGCGCACCCTCGTGGGTCCGTCGTTTTCAAAAGCACGAATTCAAATACCGCCCCTTCGACGGCTACGACTACGGCTACTGGTGGGCCGAATGGGGCGGGCAACTCGACACGATCAAAGACAACCCCGCCATCCGCCACGAACTCCTGCGCATCGCCCTCGGCATTTGGGATTACGTCAAAAATTCGGGCGACCATCCGGGCGCTGCGAACTGGGCGCTCGACTGGGTCGGCGCGCTCCCCGGCAAACGCGAATCCCGCCGCTTCCTTGGTCCGCACATGCTCACGCAACCGGACCTCGAGTCCGGCCGCATCTTCGATGACACCGTCGCTTACGGCGGCTGGCCGCTCGATCTCCATCCGCCCAGTGGCATCGATGCGATCGACGAGTGGCCGTGCTCGCACACGCACCTCAAGCACCTCTACGGCATTCCGCTCCGTTCACTCTACTCGCGCAAGATCGGCAACCTCTTCCTCGCCGGCCGCAATATCAGCGCCACGCACGTCGCGCTCGCCAGCACGCGCGTCATGGCGACCTGCGCCGTCCTCGGTCAGGCGATCGGCACCGCCGCTGCGCTCGCCGCGATTGCGGACGCACCGTCGATCAGTGCCCATTTTTCCGCGGAAAAAATTTCAGATCTCCAGCAACGCCTCCTCCGCGACGACGCGTTCCTCCCCAGCCTCCGCAACTCCGATCCCGCCGACCTCGCCCGCGCCGCCCGCATCGTCGCTTCCTCCGAATCGCCGCGCGGCAGCGCCGCGCAAATCGCCGATGGCATCACGCGCGCGCTCCTCCCCACCTTCGGCCCTTGGTCCGACGATGCCACTCACCGTTGGGAATCCGCCACGCTTCCCGCGACAATCGAACTCGCCTGGTCCACGCCTCAATCCATCGCGGAAATTCACCTCACGTTCGACTCCGGCTTCGAGCGCGAATTGACCCTCAGCGCCAGCGACGCCGCCTGCCGCAAAATGATCCGCGGCCCCCAGCCTGAACTCGTGCGCGACTACGAACTCCTCCTCGATGACCGTGTCGTCGTGACCATGTCCGACAACATCCTCCGCAAACGTCTCCACCGGCTGCCCACTCCCGTTCGCGCCACTCGTCTCCGTCTGGTCGTGAAATCCACCCATGGCGTGCCCGAGGCGCGCGTCTTTGAAATCCGTGCCTATGGCGCCTAGTTCTTCGCTGTTCATTCTTCGCCGGGTCGTCGTCTTCGCGCTGCTCTTTCCTCTGCACGCCGCCGCCGCCGAACCCGAACTCCACGTCCGCTCGGGTCTCCCCCATCTCGCCGCGCTCGCGCGCGATTCCTCCGCGACCGGCGAACTCCGCGTGGCCTATCTCGGCGGCAGCATCACCGCCGCCGCCGACGGCTGGCGTTCGCTCACGACCGAACACCTCCAGAAACTCTTTCCCAAACTCACGCTCATCGAAATTCCCGCGGGCCTGCCCGGCACCGGCTCCAACCTCGGCGCCTGTCGCGTCGGATACGATGTCCTGCGCCACCGCCCCGATCTCCTCTTCGTCGAGTTCGCCGTCAACGACACCGGTGTCTCCGCCGACCGCATCGAGCGCACGATCGAAGGCATCGTCCGTCAAACCCGCCGCGCGAATCCGCAGACCGACCTCTGCTTCATCTACACCGTTTCCGCCCCCGGCCTTCCCGAACTCGAAGCGGGAAATTTCCCTCCCGCCGCGCGCGCCATGGAAACGGTGGCCGCCCACTACGGCATTCCTTCGCTCCACCTGGGAGTCGAGATCGCGCGCCGTGTTTCCGCCCACGCGCTCGATTTCAAAAACCCCTCCGCTCCCGCGTCCTCGCGCACCTTTTCCCTCGACGGAGTGCATCCCACCGCCGCCGGCCATCGGATCTACGCGGAAGTGATCGCGCGTTCGCTTCCCGCCCTCCTCGCTCCTCGTAGCGGAACGCGCGGGCGTTTCGTCCGGGTAGCCGAAGCGCCCACGCGTTCCGCCACACCGGATCGGTCTCCCGCGCTCCCGCCGCCGCTGCACGCCGACAATTGGGAAACCGCCACGCTGATCCTGCTCGATCACGCCGTTCGCACCGGCGACTGGACGCCCGTCGCACCCGATGACCCCAATCTCCGCGGCGCCACCAAACACCTCCTCCCGCCCGCCTGGCGCGCCGCCACGCCGGGCGCCGCGATCGAGTTTACTTTCACCGGCCGGCACTTCGGCCTCCTCGGCATCGCCGCGCCCGACAGCGGAAATTTCGCTGTCACGATCGACGATCTCCCGTCCGTCACGGCGACGTTCTTCGACGCCTACGCGACTCCGACCTTCTGCCGCCAGCGCGAATGGTTTTTCCCCACCGCACTCGCCGCCGGCTCGCACCGCGCGCGTATCGAGCTTCTGGCCACACCCGTCGACAAAGCCGCCGTCAAGGCCGCCGTCGGGAAATCGCTGACTGATCCCGAGCCCTTCGCCGCGCAGCGCCTCACGCTCTGCGGAGCGCTCGTGGTCGGCTCCACGTCGCCGTGACCGCCGCCCTTCGCACCTCGTCATTGCGCCGGCCGCGCCAGTCGACTGAAATCGTTCAGTCGATGAGCACACCTCCCCGCTGCACGATCAAGGACATCGCCGCAAAGGCGGGCGTCGCCGTCTCGACCGTTTCCTACGCGCTGCGCAAGCACCCGAGCATCCCGCCCGAAACCTGTGCCCGCATCCGCGCCGTCGCCGACAAGCTCGGCTACCGCCCCGATCCGCAAATCTCCGCGTTGATGGCGCACATCGGCCGCGGCCGCGCCGTGCCCTCCGCCGGTCGCATCGCGCTCGTGTGGATGCAAGGCCGGCGCACCCTCACGCGCACCGAGGACTTCTTCGTGCAAATGCGCGAGGGCGCCGCGGCTCGCGCCCAACTGCGCGGTTATCACCTCGAGGAATTCTGGCCCGCCGAGGACCGCCTCAGCGCCGCGCGGCTCTCCGCCATCCTGCGGGCCCGCGGAATCAGCAGCGTGATTTTCTCGCCCAACATCGAGGGAGTCACCGCCGACTACCCGCTCGCGTGGGAACACTTCGCCTGCGTCGTTCTCGGTCACGCACGCTGGCCCGTCGAGTTGCACCGCGTCGCGCACGATCACTACCACGCCGTCTGCGAGTGCCTCCAACGCATGACCGCCGCCGGCTCGGAGCGGCCCGCGATCGTCCTCACCGAGGAAATCAATCAGCGCACCGACAGCGCGGTGAAAGCCGCCTTCATGACGCACCATCCTAACGAGGCGAAAGCCCGCGGGCTCATCTACGCGCTCGATCAACGCGGCGCACGCGAGTTCCCCGCCTGGCTGCGCGCCCACGAACCCGACGGCGTGCTCCTGCTCCGGCGCGAGATGTGGAACGATCTTTCCTCGCCTCGCCTCGAAAAACTCCGCGCCGCCGGCCGCCTCTGGTGCGCCAACTGGCAGGCCGGCGATCCGCTCGCGCTGCCCGGCTTGCAACAACGCTATGATCTCGCCGCGCGCGCCGCCGTCGACCTCGTTACCGGGCTCGAGCAGAGCCGCAGCTTCGGTCTGCCGGACCATCCGCAATGCGTCCAGATTCGCGGCGACTGGCGCGAGCACCTGCCGCTCGCCCCCTCGCGCTGAACGTTTTCAGCGAGCTCCGGATTCGGGCCCGCTGCCGTTCGCGCTTTGCTTCTCCCGTTCCGCCCCACCCTCGCATGACTCTTCCCCGTCGCAGCTGGTTCCTGCTCGCTCTGCTCTTCGGCATCGGGCTGCTCAACTACCTCGACCGCCAGACGCTCTCGATTCTCAAGGCCACGCTCAAGACGGAGCTGGCGCTGACCGACACGCATTACTCGTGGCTGGTGACGGCGTTCATGGCGCCTTACATTCTCTTCTACATCATCAGCGGTCGCCTCGTGGACCGCTTCGGCACGCGCGCCAGCCTCGCCGCGTTCACCGCCGTGTGGTCGCTGGCCAATCTCCTCTCTGGCGTCGCGCAAAATTTCGCCGGACTCGCCGGCGCGCGCGCTCTGCTCGGGGCGGCGGAGCCCGGCGCGTTTCCCGCCATCCAGCGCGTGATGATGACGTGGTTTCCGAAAGAGCGTCGCGCCTTCGCCTGGAGTTTGCTCAGCCCGTGCACGACGGTGGGCGCGATCATTGCGCCGCCGCTCGTCGCGGCGCTCACCGGCTGGTGGAATTGGCATCTGGCTTTCGTGCTGCCCGGCATCGTCGGTCTCGGGCTCGCCGTCTCGTGGTGGTGTGCCGATCGCAACCCGCCCGATTTCCCGAGCGAAACGGAAGCCACGCTCGCCCCGCCGCCGCTGCGCGCCATTCTCGAGGACCGGCGGGTCTGGCTGCTGCTGGTGGCGCGCGCCCTCACCGATCCGGTGTGGTATTTCCATCTGTTCTGGCTTCCCGGATACCTCCAGGAGCGGCTCGGCGTGTCGCTCACGCAGCTCGGCTGGATCGGATGGATTCCGTCGTTCGTGGCCTCGGCCGCGGTGATGGCGACCGGTCGCACCACGGACTATTTCGTCGCCCGTGGCCGGTCGCCGGTGAACGTGCGCGTCACGATGTTTGCCCTCGCCGCTGCGTTTGCGCCTTTGGGCGCGCTGACGACTTTCGCGCCGTCGATCGCCGTCGCGCTCCTGCTGATTTCCCTCGTGGCGATCGTTTGCCAGATCTGGTTTTTCGGCCAGGGCCTGCTCGTCGCGGATATTTTCCCCCGTCACTCCGCCGCTACGATCGCCGGCCTGCTCGGCGCGGTCGGCGCGAGCGGCGGGTTGCTCATGAACCTGATCGCCGGTCCGCTCATCGAGCGCGCCGGCTACATTCCGGTCTTCGCCACTCTCGCCTGTCTGCATCCGCTGGCGGCGGTGATGCTCTGGCGCGCGCGACCCCGTCTCATCCGCACCGCATGAAACGCCTTTTCACTCTGCTCTCCCTCGCCGCGGCGCTCTGCTCCGCCGCCGAGCCGAGTTGGCACGTGGCGCCGGCGCCGCTCGGCTCCGATGCGAACGACGGCAGCGCATCCGCACCCTTCGCGAGCGTCGATCGCGCACGACTGGCAGTGCGAGCCTGGCTCGGAACGCACAATCAGCGCGATGACCTCGTCGTCGAGTTGCACGCGGCCACCTACGAACTCGCCGCGCCGGTGCGATTCGACCCCGAAGATTCGGGAGAAAATGGTTTCGCGGTCATCTATCGCGCTGCCAGCGGCGCAAACGCGATCCTCTCCGGCGGACGCCGCGTCGCCGGTTGGACCCGCGAGTCCGAAGACACCTTCCGCACCGACGTCGGTCGCAACGTCGATTTCCGTCAGCTTTGGATCGATGGCCGCCGCGGTATTCGTGCTCGGAAGCCGAACGTCGGACTCGCCTTCAAATTTTCCACGGAAAAACAGATCGACGGCTTCGATGTTCCGCGGGAGCTGCTCGCCGACGTCGCCATCCGCCCCGGCGAAATCGAGTTTTCCGTGCCCGTCGCATGGATGCACAAGCGTCTCCGGCTCGCCCGGCTCACCGATAGCCCCGATCCGGGCAGCGTGCGGGCCGTGATCGAGCCCACGGAATGGGATGCAGTCACAAAGCAGCCGCAGGGTGACCTCGTATATCTCGGCCGGGACTACTGGCTCGAAAACGCCCGTGAGTTTCTCGATGCGCCCGGCGAGTTCTTCCTCGATCGACACGAAGGCACGCTGCGTTACCGCCCGCATCCCGGCGAAGACACCGCGTCGGCGGTCTTCATTCGCCCCGAGTTGGAAAATCTGATCGTCCTCGACGGCCGACTCCAGGCGCCGGTGCATCATCTCCGTTTCGAAGGCCTCACATTCGCCCACACGGGCTGGACGCGACCGAATCGCTTCGGCTTTGTGGATGTGCAGGCAAACTCACTCGTGCCAGCCGATCCAGCCGCCGCAGTCGATCCGCGCTATCGGCACAACCAGCGCAAAGACCGCATCCCCGCGGCATTTCAGGCGACGACGGCGGATCACATCGTCGTGCGGGGCTGTCGTTTCGAGCATCTCGGCGGCACAGGCGTGATGTTCACGCACGGCGGAGACGACAACGTGATCGAGGGAAATTCCTTTTTCGATCTGGCGGCCGGCGGCATCGAACTCGGCGAGGACGCCGCCCGGCCGGATACTCCGCGGCTCGTCCCGCGGCACAATCGCATCGCGAACAATTTCCTCAGCCACGTCGGCGAGGACTATTTCGGCTCGATCGCGATCCTCGGCTACTACACGGACGCGTCGCTCATCGTGCACAACGAAATCGCCGCGCTCCCCTACACCGCGATCAGCCAGGGTTGGGGCTGGGGCAATCCACCCGCACCGCCCGAATCGCGCGCGAACCGGATCACGCACAATCGCATCTTCAACTTCATGCGCCGGGTCGATGACGGCGGCGGTATTTACACGACCGATCGCCAGCCCGGATCGGAAATTTCCTTCAACGTCATCGACGGCATGCGCACCCCCGATCCGCACACCAAGGCCGGTGGCGCGCTCTATCTCGATCAGTTCACGTCTGGTTTTCATGTGCACCACAACGTCGTCGCGGATTCCGTTCGCTGGCTCTATCTCTGGAACCCGAACATCCGCGACAACCGCGTGGACTCAAACTACGCGGACACCGCCGCGCAGCGGAATGACGGCACCGACAACGTGGTCGAAGCCGTGCACGTCGTCGCGGATCGGCGCTGGCCGAAGGAGGCTCAGGCCATCGTCTCCGGCTCGGGGCTGGAGCCGGAATTCGCGCAAGCTCGCCGATTCGGCGATGAGCGGGAAATCATCGTTGAAAGCACGAGCGTCGATTTCCAGAGCCTCGCCGGTGAGTGGCACATCGTCGCCATGCCTCGGGGCGGCTATGGTGGAACCTGCCGTGAGTCGACCGACCCAGCCGCGACCGCGCGCTGGCTGCCGATTCTGCCCCGCACGGGCGTCTACGAAGTCGCAGTTTGGCTACCGAGCGGCTCCGCCGCCGCCGACTACACGATCCGGCATGCGGCCGGTGAAACGCACGTCGGCATTCCTTCGACGAAGGACGCCACAATCGCCGGCTGGCAATCGCTCGGACGGCACGCGTTGGCCGCAGGCTTCGGGTCGGAGGTTCGAATCGCCGCGCCTGCGCAAGCCACGGCACCGCTTCGCGCAGACGCGATCCGCTTCGTGAGCGTGGACGCGAATTAGCCGCGAAAAAGGCCCGCGTTTGCACGCGGGCCCCGGGCTACAGGAAGCGAGACGGCTGAGGTCAGCCGCGACTCGCGCTCAGTAGCGGTAATGCTCCGGCTTATACGGCCCGTCGACCGGCACGCCGAGATAGGCGGCCTGATCCGAAGTGAGCTTCGTGAGCTTCGCGCCGATTTTATCGAGGTGAAGTCGGGCGACTTCCTCGTCGAGGTGTTTCGGCAGCCGATACACGCCGACCGCGTAGGTGTCCTTGTTTTTCCAGAGGTCGATCTGCGCGAGCGTCTGGTTCGTGAAGCTGTTCGACATGACGAACGAGGGATGGCCCGTCGCGCAGCCGAGGTTCACGAGGCGGCCCTCGGCGAGCATGTAGAGGCTGTTCCCCTTCGGAAACGTATACATGTCGTATTGCGGCTTGATGTTGATGCGCTTCGCGTCGGATTCGTTCAGCCGGCTGACCTGGATTTCGTTATCGAAGTGGCCGATGTTACAAACGATCGCCTGGTCCTTCATCTTCCGCATGTGCTCGAGCGTGATGATGTCCTTGTTGCCGGTCGTCGTGACGTAGATGTCGGCGGTGCCGAGCGTGGACTCGATCGTGTTGACCTCGAAACCCTCCATCGCCGCCTGCAGCGCGTTGATCGGATCGATCTCGGTGACGATGACGCGCGCGCCGAAACCTTTCAGCGAATGCGCCGAGCCCTTGCCCACGTCGCCGTATCCACAAACGCACGCGACCTTGCCGGCGATCATGACGTCGGTGGCGCGCTTGAGGCCGTCGGCGAGCGATTCGCGGCAGCCGTAGAGATTGTCGAATTTCGACTTCGTGACCGAGTCGTTGACGTTGATCGCGGGCACGCGGAGTTTGCCCTTCTCGAGCATCTGGTAGAGGCGGTGCACGCCGGTCGTCGTCTCCTCGGAAACGCCGCGCCACTCCTTCGCGAGGTTCGTCCAACGCTTCGGGTCTTCTTTGCGCACGCGCTTGAGGACGTTCTTGATGACCTGCTCCTCGTGCGAGCCGGAAGGCGTGTTGACCCAGTCGCTGCCCTCTTCGAGTTCGCAGCCCTTGTGAATGAGCAGCGTGACATCGCCGCCGTCGTCGACGACGAGTTGCGGGCCCTTGCCGCCGGGAAACGAAATCGCGCGCAGCGTGAGATCCCAGTATTCCTCGAGCGTCTCGCCCTTCCAGGCGAAGACCGGCGTGCCGGTCGCGGCGATCGCGGAAGCGGCGTGATCCTGCGTGGAGAAGATGTTGCACGAGGCCCAGCGCACGTCGGCGCCGAGTTCCTTCAGCGTCTCGATCAGCACCGCGGTCTGGATCGTCATGTGCAACGAGCCGGTGATGCGGACGCCGGCGAGCGGTTTCTTCGGACCGAATTTTTTGCGGACGGCGAGGAGGCCGGGCATTTCGTGCTCGGCGACGGAGATCTCTTTGCGGCCCCACTCGGCGAGAGAGATGTCTTTGACTTGGTAGTCGGGAGCGGCGGCGGTCTTCGCGGACACGCGCACGACTTTGGCAGGTTTAACCAGGAGAGTGCTCATCGATGAATTTAATCAGGCTCAGGCTTTGGCTTTGATGGCGTCGCGGAGTGCGGCGGCCTTGTTGGTTTTTTCCCACGGCAGACCCGCCTTGCCGAAGTGGCCGTAGTTCGTCGTCTGGCGATAGATCGGCCGGAGCAGGTCGAGCTGGGCAACGATGTCGGCGGGTTTGAAGCTGAAAACTTTCTGGACCGCGGCGGTGATTTGCTCGTCGGAAATGCCGAGCTTCGCCGTGCCGAAGGTCTCGACGCGCACCGAGACCGGCTGCGGGTGCCCGATGGCGTAGGCGAACTGGATCTCGGAGTGCGTGGCGAGGCCGGCGGCGATGATGTTCTTCGCGACCCAGCGGCCCATATAGGCGGCCGAGCGGTCGACCTTCGACGGATCCTTGCCCGAGAACGCGCCGCCGCCGTGGCGGCCCCAGCCACCGTAGGTATCGACAATGATCTTACGGCCGGTGAGCCCGGAGTCGCCCTGCGGCCCGCCCACGACGAAGCGGCCGGTGGGGTTGATGAGAAACTCGCTGCGCTTCGTGAGCATTTCCGCCGGGATCACCTTGCGGACGACGTTCTCGATGAGGAACGCCTCGATCTTCGCGTGCTCGACGTCCGCCGTGTGCTGGGTGGAGATCACGACGTTCACGACCTCCACCGGTTTGTCGTTTTCGTAACGGATCGAGACTTGGGATTTCGCGTCGGGGCGAAGCCAGTTCACCTCGCCGCTTTTGCGGATTTTCGTGAGTTCACGACCGAGCCGGTGCGCGAAAATAATCGGCGTCGGCATCAACTCCGGCGTCTCGCTGCACGCGTAGCCGAACATGATGCCCTGGTCGCCGGCGCCCTGCTCGGCGGTTTTCTTGCCCTTGGCTTTTTTCGCATCGACGCCCTGCGCGATGTCCGGCGACTGACGCGTGAGGTAGTTATTAATGAAGACCGTGTCGGCGTGGAAGACGTCGTCGCTGTTGACGTAGCCGATGTCGCGAATCGCGTCGCGCACCACGGCCTCGTAATTCAGCTTGGCCTTCGTGGTGATCTCGCCCGCGAGAATCACCATGTTGGATTTCACCATCGTCTCGCAGGCGACACGGCTGGTGCGATCCTGCGCGAGGCAGGCATCGAGAACGCTGTCGGAGATCAAGTCCGCGACCTTATCGGGATGCCCTTCGCCCACGGACTCGGAGGAAAACACGAATGAATTTGCCATAGAGGAGTGCCCGACAAAAGCGCGGCCAGTCCCGCACGCAAGCTGAATATCAACATATTCGCATTACCTGATGCATCAGCGAGGGGAACCACGACGGCGCGTATCGAGCTTAACTGAACCCTTGCGTGCGCCGATAGCGGCTCCAAATGTTCGCCCTCGCCGCGGAGCCTGTTGCCGCAAACTTGATGGAGCCTTCTTCCCAGACCCCCGCGCCCCAACTCACGGGTCGGAAAATTCTGATCGTCGACGATGATCGGCTGAATATCCGCATCTTGAGCGGAATCCTCAAAACCCAGGGCTATACCCTGGCTGAGGCCGATACGGGCGAAAAAGGCCTCGAGATCTACGCCGCCTTCAAACCCAATCTCGTTCTCCTCGATGTGATGATGCCCGGCATCAACGGTTTCGACACCTGCCGCGCGCTCAAGAAGATCTATGGCGACGACTGTGCGCCGGTTGTTTTTATCACGGCGAAGAACGAATCGGACGACGTGGTCGAGGGTCTCTCCGCGGGTGGCGTCGACTACCTGCCGAAGCCGTTTCGCACCAAGGAGGTCGTCGCCCGGATTCGCACCCATCTGCATAGCCAGATGCTGGCGGAGCAGCAAAAGAGCCTCGTCGAACAGTTGAGCAAGGCCGACGCCGCCAAAAACCGCTTCCTCGGCATGGCCGCGCACGATTTGCGCAACCCCCTCGCGTCGATCCGCGGCCTCGCCGAATTCCTTCGCGACGGGGTCGTCGGCGAACTCACTCCCGACCAGCTCGACCTCATCAACACCATCCACACCGCCAGCCAGTCGATGCTTCAGCTCGTCAACGAACTTCTCGACGTCGCCACGATCGAATCGGGAGAACTCAAGATTTCACCGGAGCCCCAGAACATCTCCGACTTGATCGAGAAGTGCGTCTATCTCGCCAACATCGACGCCGCAAAAAAGAACACGCGCGTGGTGTTCACGCCGCCGGCCATTCGGCCGCAACCCTCGATCGACGGCGCCAAAATCCGCCAGGTCGTCGACAACCTCATCAGCAACGCCGCGAAATATTCGCCACCGGGCTCGACCATCACGATCGAGCTGCACGCCGACGACCAGTCCTGCAGCTTCGGTGTACAGGATCAGGGGCCGGGCATTCCGGAAAACGAGCGCGACAAGCTCTTCAAGGATTTCGGCCGCCTCTCCGTGAAACCCACCGCCGGCGAGAAAAGCACCGGCTTGGGCCTCGCCATCTGCCGCAAGATTGTCGAGGCTCACCGCGGTACCATCGTCGCGGAAAATCTCGCTGGTCGCGGCTGCGAATTTCGCGTCACACTCCCTCTCGCCCCATGAATTTCCAAGGCACCGTCCTGCTCGTCGACGACGAGCCCCACATTCGAAAATACGTTGGTCTCATCCTCAAGCAGCTCGGCGTCCAGCAGACCTTCGAAGCCGGCAACGGCCAGGACGCGATTGCGACGTACCAGCGGGAGCAGCCCGACCTCGTGCTCCTCGACATCAGCATGCCGGTGATGGATGGACTCACGACGTTGAAGAATCTCATGGAGGTCGATTCCAACGCCGTCGTCATCATGCTCACCTCGATCGTCAACCGCCAGAGCATCGACGAAGCGCTCGCCCTCGGCGCGGCGAACTACATCCGCAAGGACACGCCGAAGGAAGAGATCGCCGCCGCCCTCACCGAAACGATCGATACCTATTTCGAAACCGAAGAACCCGGCGCATGAGCCACGTCGAAAAATCCGCTTCACCCCGCGATGACGCGCCGGCGATCGGCGAGGTCCGCTATTCACTCCCCCAGATGTTGCGGGAACTCGAAATCGAACGCGCCACCAGCTCGTTCGCCACCGAGAAACTCGACCAGGTCGAGATCGGAAAACTCTTCAAGAATCGCGCGCAGTCCCGCCGTGCTAAACCCAAAAAATAACGACTTTCTCGACAGCATCCGGCGCCGTCCTCACTTCGACTACGCGCAGGAACTCTCAGCCCTCGTCGAACGCCACGGCGGCACCATCGAATTGGTGCACGCGATCATCGACGAAAAATGGCTCTCGAAGGACGAGACCTGCAAACTCTGGGCCGACTCCATGGGCGTCGCCTACGTCGATCCCTTCGCCTCCGTCATCACCGACGAAGCGATCGAGCTGATCCCCGTCGAGATCGCGAAAAAAACCAAAGCCATCGGCCTCTACGTCATCAACGGCGTGCTCACCGTCGCCATGGCCGCGCCCGCCGATGGCGATCTGATCAAGCGCATCGGCCAGATCGCGCAGATGCCCGTCAGCCCCGTCTTCGCCCTGCCGCGCGAGATCGAGGACGCGATCTCGATCCACTACTGCACCGAGAAAAACCTCGAGGAGAGCCTCAACGAACTCGAGCACTCCAGCCTCTTCGACAAGCCCGACCTCGCCGCCGACAAACTCGCCGCTCTCGCCGAGAACAATTCCCTCACCCAAATCCTCGACGAGGTCATCTATTTCGGCCTCCGCGAGCGCGCCACCGATCTCCACATCGAGGCGCAGGAAATGCAGTGCCGGATCCGCTTCCGCATCGACGGCAATCTCCGCGAAATCCTCACCTACTCCCGCAAACTCCACCGCGCCCTCATCTCGCGCCTGAAAATTCTCTGCGGCCTCAACATCTCCGAATCGCGTTTCCCGCAGGACGGCCGCTTCTCGATGCCCATCGGCACGCAGACCGCGAACTTCCGCGTCTCGACGATCCCGTCCGCCTACGGCGAGAAAGCCGTCATCCGCATCCTCGCGATGACCGGCAAGAAGACGATGCTGACGCTGGACAAGATGCTCATCTCGCAGACCGTCCTCCAGCCGTTCAAGCGCCTCATCCAGAATCCCAACGGCATCATCTTCGTCACCGGCCCGACCGGCTCCGGCAAGACCACCACGCTTTACGCCGCGCTCCACGAAATCAATACGCCCGGCGTCAACATCTCCACGATCGAGGATCCGATCGAAATCCAGCTCGCCGGCGTCACCCAGAGCCAGGTCAACAGCCACATCGACCTGAAGTTCTCCACCATCCTCCGCGCCCTCATGCGCCAGGATCCCGACGCGATTCTCATCGGCGAAATTCGCGATCTCGAGACGGCGAAGATTGCCACCGAAGCCGCGCTCACCGGCCACATTGTTTTCGCCACGCTGCACACGAACACCGCCGCCCAAGCGATCGTCCGCCTCATCGAAATCGGCGTCGAACCCTACATGGTCGCGCCCTCCGTCATCGGCGTGCTCGCTCAGCGCCTCGCCGCGCGGATTTGCGACAACTGCAAAGTCGCCTACTACCCCTCGAAGGAAACGCTCGGCAAATATTTTCTCGATGACGGCCTCACCGAAGTCCCCTTCTACCGCGGCCGCGGCTGCAACGCCTGTCGCAACACCGGCTACAAGGGTCGTGTCGCCTTTCACGAACTCGTCCTCATCACCGAGGAGATCCGTTCGCTCATTTCCGAAGGCAAAAGCGCCCAGGAAATCACCAAGGCCGCCGCCAAAGTCGGCTTCAAACCGCTCCGCTACGACGGCCTGAAGAAAGTTCTCCTCGGCCTGACCACCATCGACGAAATCGACCAGAACACCTCTTTCGAGTGGTCCTCGTAAGAACAAACTCCGTTCAACTCCCGCCCAACTCTCCACCCTATGGCCGACCTTCCGCTCATCGACCAGCAAGCGATCGAAAATCTTCGCGCCCTCAATCCCGGCGACAACGACGAATTCCTCCGGGAGATCGTCGCGATCTATCTCGAAGACACGCCCCAGCGCCTCGCCGAACTGGACCAAAGCCTCGCCGCCGGCGACGTCTCCAAATTCACCCGCGCCGCCCACAGCATCAAGGGCAGCTCCGCCAATCTCGGCGCCTCCACCGTCCGCGCCGCCGCCGAAAAACTCGAGCACCAATCCGGCAAGCAAGGCCTCGCCGACGTCGCCGGCCTCATGGCCGAGGTGAAAGCCGAATTCGCCCGCGCGCACGCCGAACTCTCGAAACTCCTCGCGCCGCGCTAGCGGTTTGGAGTGCGGTGGCTCGACCCCGCTTTTCGACCGCCGCGGCTCGACGCGGCGCATCTGCCAGGATCTTCGCCCACCAGGATCGCCTGCCCGCAGGCTTCTCCATCCGACCCGCCGCGCGGCTGCACTATTTTCCAACCCGCCCCAGAGGCTGTCAGGCACTTTGGAACGGTTTCAAAAGTAGTGTCGCCGTGTTTTGGATCGGATGGAGGAGCCTGCTTGCAGGCGAGCCCGGCGGGCGAAAGTCCAACATCGCCTGCAAGCAGGCTCCTACATCGGCTATAGAGGCTGTCATGAACTTTCTGTCACAGCCCCAGAGGTAGGGCGGGCATTCCGCTGCCCGCCGGAAAGTCTTTTGTCATTCGCGGCGCTCACGGAATGAGCGCCCTGCCGGCGAAACCTTCGAACTAAAGTTCATGACAGCCTCTAGCGATACAGCGCCGTCGTCGGCGCCGCCGTGAGCACATTGTATTGCCGCATCGCGAGCCGCCACCATTCCGCCAGCGACGCCGCCGGACAACTCCACAGCTCCCGGTGCAGCCAGATCATCGATTCCGCATCGAGGAGCAGCGCCATCTTTTCCTTCGTCGTGAAATTTTCCGGCCCCTCGTGCAACAGCCGGTGCCGCAGCTGCGCGAACCACTCGCGCGCCTCGTCGTTCGAACGGCGTTGCCGCAGCAGCGCGACATGCATCGCGTTCACATACGGATCGAGCACCGCCTGCAGCAGGCCGTAATCGGCGCGCAGCGGCCGGATCGGCTGCAAGTGCCGGTAGCACTCAGCCAGATTTTGGCGCAGCCGCCGCAGTTCGTAGTTCGGCTGCGTCTCCTCCGGCGTGAGAAACAGCCCCACCTCCCGCGCGCGCCGGCCGAATCGGGCCTGGCTCAACAAAATCGAAATCGGAATCGCGAACACCAACCCCGCCACCACCGGGCTCAGCCACCAGAAAAATGCCGGCAACAAAATCAACGCCGACAGTCCCCACACGAGCCCGACCAGCGACTGCCCGACGTGCGTGATGATCGCCTCGCGCCAGTCGGTGCCGTCCTCGCCTTCCGCGGAACCCCGCTTCTGCGTCACCCACGACACGCCCTGACCGAGCAGCGTGAAGAGCACGAACTTCGAGTGAAACATCATGTTGATCGGCGCGAGCAGGGTCGAAATCGCCATCTCGCCCAGCGCGCTGATCGCGAAGCGCACGCGCCCGCCGAATTGCTCCACTTCCTCGCGCCGGCCGAGCATCACGAAAATGCTCACCAGCTTCGGCAGGAAGAGCAGCAGCATCGTGAACAGGAACAGCGTCAGCGCTTCCGGCACCTCGATCTCATAGCCGAACAGCGACGTGTAGTCTTCCGGCCGCGCGCGGCCCGAGGCAGGCGAGGTCGCCAGATCGAGGGCGTTGATCGAGCTGAGAAACAAAAACAGCAGCCACAGCGGCGACGACAGATAAGCCATCACGCCCATGAAAAGATGGAAGCGATTCGCCGGCCGGAATCCGCGCGCCGTCAGCAGCCACGCGTGCTGCATGTTGCCCTGGCTCCAGCGCCGGTCGCGTTTCGCGCTCTCGATCAACGTCGGCGGGCCTTCCTCGTAGCTGCCGTCGATGTCGTGCGCGAGCCACACCGCCCAGCCCGCCCGCCGCATCAACGCCGCCTCGACGAAATCGTGCGATAATATCCGCCCGCCGAACGGCTCGCTCCCCGGCAAATCCGGCAGCGAGCAGTGCTCCATGAACGGCTGCACGCGGATGATCGCGTTGTGCCCCCAGTAATTTCCCTCGTGCTGCTGCCAGTAGTGCAGCCCCGCGAGAAAAAGCGGGCTGTACACGCGATTCGCGAACGACTGCAGCCGGGCGTAGAGCGTCTCGCCGTTCACGATCCGCGGCGCGGTCTGGATGATGCCCGCCTGCGGATTTTTTTCCATCAACGACACGAGTTGCACGAGCGCCCGGCCGGTCATGATCGAGTCCGCATCGAGCACGACCATGTAACGATAATTTTTTCCCCAGCGCCGCAAGAAGTCCGCGATGTTGCCGGCCTTCTTGTTGATTTGATTCAGCCGCTTCCGGTAAAAAATTTTTCCGAACCCGTCGACTTGCTTGCAGAGTTCCAGCCACGCCACCTCTTCCACGATCCATTGCGAGGGCTGGTTCGAATCGCTGAGCACGAAGAAGTCGAAGTGCTCCAGCTTCTTCGTCTCCTGCACGGAGCGAAACACCACGCGCAAGCCCTCGAACACGCGGCTCACGTCCTCGTTGAAGACCGGCATCACGATCGCGGTCGAAGCGAGCGGCACTTCCTCGCCCCGCGCCAGCGTCGCCATCACCCGGCTGCTGTCGCCGCCACGGTTGATCACGTAAAACCCCGCGAGCGCCGTGCAGAAGCCCACCGCCACCTGTGAAAACAGCACCACGAACAGCAGCAGCAGCGTGAACTCCAACGCCGTGATACCGTCGCGCCAGAGCAAATCGGCCATGAACCACGTCGCGAGGCTCGTCAGGAAAAAGATCGACGAGAAAAACGAGAACCGCCGCCGGTTCAGCCGGGCGGAGGTCATGCGTTCGTTGAAAGCGTAGCGCATGGGTTAGAGCCAGGGCGTGTCGTCCCCGACGCGCCGGATCGGTCCCACCGCGAGATCTCGCGGCGCGTTAAGGATCGCGCGCCCGGCCTGCCTGACCTCACCGCGTCGCATAAAAAATCGCCGCGAGCACCCCGGCGAAAAGCAGCCACAAAAACAGCGTCCGCAGCAGCGGCAGTTTTTCGAATCGCTCGAGCGTCTCGCCCGCCGCCTCGGAAATCGGCCCGAGGTCGATCGGCCGTGGCACCATGCTCGACACTGCCATGTCCGGCCCGGCCGTCAGCGCGCCCGTCTGCATCGCCTTCACAAATTCCTCGGGCATTTTGTTTTCCTCGAGAAACGCGTCCGACCACTTCTGCGGTCCATCGCACAGCAGCAGCGCCACGCGGCCGTCCACCGCGATCCGTTCGTGCGGCTGCTCGCGCACCCCGAGCGCGTGCGCGAACCACTGGTCCATCATCCGCTCCGTCTCCTCGGCCGCGAGGGTCGTCGGTTCGACCATCGGATCCGCCGCGTGACGCTGCGCCGCGCGCTCGAGGATTTTCAAAATCAGCCGGCTCGAGTGCAGCCGGTTGTGGATCCGGTGCGCGCGCAAGTAGTCCTCGACGCGCACATACGCGTCGTTCCACGCGTCCATCGAGCCCGTCGTCGGCCGAAACGCACCGGGCAACTCGATTGGCTGCACCTCGCTCACGGTTGCCAGAGATAACTCCACGTCTCCGTGAGCACGTGCGGCGATTTTTTCAGGAAGCACCGCAACTCGACCGGCTGTTTCGAGCCGTCCGGCCGGATCGAGAACGCCACCCGCCACGTGCCATTATGAGGATTCTTCAACACGACGGAATGCGTGAGCTTCGCACCGGTGCCGACGGTCACGACCGCTTCGATCGCCGGGTCCGCGCCTTGTTTCGCGAGATAGGGACTCGAAAAATCCACGAAGAAGCGTTCGAGGTCCGGCTCGTGGGTTTTCGTGCGACCGTGCCGCGTCGCCACGGCGTAGCCGCCCGGCGGCTTGATCTGATCGAGAAACCAGTGCAGCCGATACTCGTATTGCAGCGCCTCGCCCGGCGGCGGCAGTTTCTCCGGCACCCAGAATGCGACGATGTTGTCGTTCGTTTCGTCCGGCGTGGACAGCTCGACGAGGCGCACTGCACCGCGGCCCCATTTGCCGATCGGCTCGATCCAGACACTCGGCCGTTGATCGTAGGAGGCTTCGAGATCCTGATAATTTTCGAAATTCCGGTCGCGTTGAAACAACCCGAATCCGTGCGGGTTCTCGTCGCTGAACGCCGCCACGCGCATCGTCGCCGGATTCGTCAAGGGCCGCCACAGCCACTCGCCCGCGCCGGTCGCGAGCAAGAGACCGTCGGAGTCGTGCACCTCGGGGCGAAAATCATCCGTCACCGCATTCGTGTTCTCGCCGTGCCAGAACATGCTCGTGAGCGGGGCCAGCCCCACGGTCTTCACCGCCTTGCGGAAAAACAGCGCGGCTTTCACGTCCGCCACCGTGTCCGCACCCGGCGTGACGATAAAACGATACGCACCCGCCACGCTCGGGCTGTCGAGGAGCGCGTAAATCGTGATCGCCTTCGCATCCTGCGCCGGCCGCTCGATCCAGAATTCCGTGAACGTGGGAAACTCCTCGCCCCCCGGCTCCGCGGTGTTGAGCGCGAGCCCGCGCGCCGACAGCCCGTAGATCGCTTTCTGGCAGAGCAGCCGGAAATAGCTCGCGCCTTGGAACGCGCCGAGCTCGTCGCCCGGCTTGTTCAATGCGTAGAGCATGCGAAAACCCGCGAAGCCCATCGAACTCGGCAGCTCGCCCGTTTTCAGCCGGTCGTAGATGAAGAGTTTCGCGTCGAACGGAATCGGTTCCGCCTGACCGTGCTTGATCTCGGAAATCTGCACCGTGCGATTGAGCAGGAAGCCGGGATGGAAAAACTGCAGTTGAAACGGCAGGCCGTCGCGGCGCCACCACGCGCGTTCCGGATCGAAACGGATGAGACGGTGCTCGTCGTAAGTGAGCTTCGTCAGCCACTCGGGCACGCGGTTCGGCGGCGCGATGTAGGGCTTCTCGGCGAGTACTTTCGCGCGATAGCGCAGCGTTTCAAAATCGAAATGGTCGTCGTCGGCGCGCGCCGCCGGACCGAGTGATGCGCCGAGGAGGAGCGCGACCAAAGCTGCCTGGGAAACGAGTTTCATTTGTCCAAAAAATATCCGCGTTGCTTCCCCGAAATCGGCAGCCCCGCCCGCTCCATCACTTTCAGCAAATCATCCCAAATCATCCGCTTCGAACGATTGGACTGGTTGCGCAGGATGTAACTCGGGTGATACGTCACCATCAGCGGCTTGCCGGCAAATTCGTGCCACTGCCCCCGCACGTCGCCCAGCGCCTTGAAGCTGCCCGCACCGAGCAGTCCCTGCGTCGCAGTCGAGCCGAGCGCGACGAGCAGGTCGGGATTCACGATCTCGATCTGCGCGCGCAGATACGGCAGGCAGTAGCGCATCTCGTCGTCGCCCGGCGGACGATTCCCGTATTGCACGCCGGCCGCGTTCACCGGCATTTCCGGCCGCCAGTTCATGATGTTCCCGATGTAGACGTCTTCGCGTTTGAGACCCATGGCTCCGATCATTTTTGTGAGCAACTGTCCCGCGGGACCGACGAACGGTTCCCCCTGGACCTCTTCTTCCGCCCCGGGCGCTTCCCCGACGAACATGATTTTCGCATCGAGGCTCCCCACGCCGACGACCACCAATTTTCCCGGACGCACGTGCGCGCGGCAGACCGCGTCGCCCAGCACGCGTTCGCGCAAGGCCGCCATCCGCGTCGCCTTGTCGCCTTCCGGCAACGTAAACGCTACCGGCGCCGGAATCGCCGCGACACCCGCCGGCAGCCCGACCGGCTTGGCGACGACCACCGCAGGCTCCGGCAGGTTCACCTCACGCTTCGCCGCCGTCGGCGCGGCCGCACTCGCAACCGTCACGGCGGCCGCCGCCGGTTCATGGCCGGCCGAGCGTTGGTTCGCCACCGCCTGCCGCAACGCCGCCACGCTCGTATCCAAAACAAGCACGGTCTTCACGCCCGTCGCTTTCAAGCGACGCAACTCGTCCGTGAGGGCGATCAGCGCGGATTTCATGGGGAACAACAGAAGCTACAATTGCCGGGTGGCCAGTAACTTTTCGACATGTTTGCCGAGCAAATCGAATTCCAAATTAACCCGCTCGCCCACGCGTCGCGAATGCAGATTCGTGGCGAGCATGGTATGCGGGATGAGCCACACCGCGAATTCGTCGTCCGTCACTTCCGCGATGGTCAGCGAGATGCCGTCGATCGCGATGCTGCCCTTGTGCACGATGTAGCGCGTCCAGCCGCCGGCCACGCGCACGCGCAGGTAGTGGTCCTTCCCGCGCGGCTCCAGCGCCACGATCTCGCCCGTCGTGTCGATGTGCCCGGTCACGAAATGCCCGCCGACCTTTCCGCCGAACCGCAGGCTGCGTTCGAGATTCACGAGCGAGCCCTCGCGAAACGCCCCGAAGTTCGTCAGCCGCTTCGTCTCCTCGAGCACGTCGAACCGCAGCGTCCCGTCGCCGACCTCGACGATCGTCAGGCAACAGCCGTTGATGGCGACGCTGTCGCCGAGCGCCGCGTCCTGCCGCACGACGTCCGCGGCGACGATCAGCGCCCAGGCTTCCGCTTCGGCGCGAAACGACACCACGCGCCCCGCTTCTTCAACAATTCCGGTGAACATGAGTTGATTCAAAAAGAGTTTTCCGCATTTGCGAGCGACTGCTCCGGGATGCATTCCATCCGAAATCCGAAATGGAGGAGCCTGCTGGCAGGCGATGATCCGCCTTCAACCACTGAAATCGCCTGCCAGCAGGCTCCTCCATTTCGCATAAGGTTCACCGGCGGTTTCTAAAGTTTCAGCCGCAGCACGGCCGTCTGTCCCCCGCGGCCAACGAGCACGACGGCCTCCGTGCGCAGCTTGTCCGCCTCGATCGCCGCGAGCTGCGCGACCGCCGCCGCGAACGTCTTCACTTCCACGCCGTCGATCTCCTTGATCCAATCGTCCGCGCGCAACCCGGCCGTTGCCGCCGGACTGTTCGGCTTCACGAAGTGCGCGATCACACCCGTCGCCTCGCTGACCTTCGCGCGCCGCGCCACCGCGTCGTCGTGCACGAATTCGCGCGCCGTGAATCCCAGCCGCTCGAAGTATTTCCGCTCCGCCTCGGCGAACAACTTCGGCTGTTCGCCGAGCACGATCTTCGCGTCCACCTTCGCGCCCGCTCTCAGCACGGTGAACGTCACCGCATCGCCCGGCCGTCGCTTCTGGATCTCGCGATCGACATACGCGATCGCCACGCGATCCGGCCGCAACCGCGGCAAGGGCTGGCCGTCGATCGCGAGCAGGATGTCGCGATCCTTCAATCCGCCCGCCGCCGCCGGACTGCCGTCGATCACCTCGCTGAGCACGAGCGCCGACTGCGAACCGAGTTTCAGATATTTCGCCACTTCCGACTCGACTGGTTCCAGTCCGTAAGCGCCGAGCCATGGCAGCGGACGCCCGAACACGTTCTTCGGAATCCGGCCGAGATACGGCAGCACCTCGGGCGCGAGCAACGCCGCGCCGCTCTCCTCCACATTGACCATGATCACCGGCAAGCCGCCGCGATCCTCGCGCGAGAACTGCACGTAATTTTGCCCGAACGCGCTCGCCGCGATCCCGACGAACTCGCCGGCGCGATTGAACGCCGGCAATCCCGGCCCCGCGATTTCCTGCTGCGCGATCGCCGTGCGCTGCGGCAGCGACTGCACGAGGGCGACGCGGCTCATGAGCAGATAGGGAATGAAATCTTCCTCCTTGTTGCGCAGGCCGATGCCCCACAGCTCCTCGGCGACCGCGGGCTCCGAAAATTTTTCCGCGGCAAACGTCGTGATCGGCACCAGCGCCGCGCGCATCGATTCCGCGACGCGCACGAAATGCCAGCCCGTGAGCGCATCCTGTCCGAGATATTCCGCTGGCGCGCTCTCGGGATCGCCCGGCCGGTAGACCTTGAATTCCTTCAACTGCGACGGCGTGCTGCGTGCGTTCACCGCCGCCGAGGGCAGGATGATCGTGCCGTCATGATCGATGACGGTCCCGTAGGCGATCGCCGGACGCCGGTCGGTCTCCGTCTCCATATAATACTCCACTGCGACGACGGTCTTGACGCGTTCCGCCCAGAGCGTCGCGAGATCCGCCGCGCGGACCGCTGAAACCGCGAGCAACGCGCAACACACGCCATGTAGGAGCCTGCTTGCAGGCGATTTCCCGGCGCGAACATCGCCTGCAAGCAGGCTCCTACCAAAAAACGTCATCATGGTTTCAAAACGTAGAGCGAAATCTGCCGCGACCGCTCCACCTCGACAAGCACCGGCTCGGGCTGCGCCTCATACGCCGCGTGTACTTTTTTGATGACGGCGAGCGAATCGATCGGCTGCTGGTTGATCTTCGTCACGACGTCGCCGCGGGACAGTCCCGCCACGGCCGCCGGAAACCCCGGCTGGAGGCCGATCACCACGACGCCGTTCGCATCGGGCAATTGATTCTCGCGCGCATAGGTCCGGGAAACGCGCCGCACGCTCAGTCCCCATTTTTCGAACGCCCACTCCTCGCCCACGCGGCTCTCGAGTTTCTCGGTGACCACCGCGTAGTCGCGGGTCTCCGCGCCGTGTTTCACGGTCAGCGTCAGCGTCGTGCCGACCGGCTGGCTCGCGATCAGATCCTGGATCGGCGGCAATTGCTCGGGAAACCGGCCGTCGACTTTCGTGCCGTTGATCGCGAGGAGAATATCTCCGCCGCGGATCCTCGCGCGCGCCGCGGGCGAGTCGCGGTCGACGTTGTTGATCAGCATGCCGGTGTTCGCCGACAGCGAGTAAAAGCTTTCGAAATCCTGCAGGTCGCGCGGCACGATCCCGATGTAGCTGCGCGTGACGGTGCCGTGCCGCACGAGTTCCGCGACGATGCGCTTCGCGATGTTCCCGGGGATCGCGAAGCCGAGATTGTCGGCGCCGGCGTAACCGCGTGAATTGATGCCCACGACGCGACCGTCCTCGGTCACGAGCGGGCCGCCGGAGTTGCCCGGATTGATGGCGGCGTCCGTCTGCAGCCAGGTGTTGAACGTGCCGGTCTCGTAGCCGTTCACGCCACGTTCGTCTTCGAAGTAGCGATTGTTGTTGGAAACGATTCCGCGCGTCGCCGTGCGGGTGAGACCAAACGGCGTGCCGACGGCGTAAACGGTTTCGCCGACGGTGATTTTCCGACTGTCTCCAAATTCTGCATGCGCGAACTTCAACCCGCGGCGTTTCACTTCGACGAGATCGAGGCGGAGCAACGCGAGATCGGTCCAGTGATCCCAGCCGACGAGCGTGGCGTTGACGCGCTCGAGACTCGCGAGCGTGACGGAAAGCTCGACCGCGCGCGGACTGGCGACGTGGGCGTTCGTGAGCACGAGGCCGTCGTCGGACAAAATCACGCCGGAGCCGATGCTTGACTCGAAGCGGCGCGCGCCGGCCTCGAAGGCGAGTTCGCGCACGTCGATGCGCACGACGGCGTCGAGCACCCGGTTGAACCCGCGACTCATCGCCGCGCGCACGGGTGCGGCGAAGGCCAGCGACGCGAGGACCAGCGCGAAGATTGACCGGGCAGGGAAAGGTTTCACAGTGGCGAGTTCACGCGAATGGCAACCAGCAGCAAAGAATACAACTTCCTCGAAATCGAGCCGCACTGGCAAACTTTCTGGGAGCAAAATCGCTCGTTCCGGGCGGACAACGTGTCGTCCAAGCCGAAATACTACGTGCTCGACATGTTCCCCTACCCGTCGGGCGCGGGGCTGCACATCGGCCATCCGGAAGGCTACACGGCGACCGACATCCTGGCCCGCTACAAGCGCGCCGCCGGCTTCAACGTCCTCCATCCGATCGGGTGGGACGCCTTCGGCCTGCCCGCCGAGCAGCACGCGGTGAAAACCGGCACGCATCCCGCCGCGAACACGCAGAACAACATCGCCAATTTCCGCCGCCAGATCAAAGCGCTCGGTTTCTCCTACGACTGGGAGCGCGAGATCGACACGACCGACCCGAAATATTTCCGGTGGACGCAGTGGATTTTCCTCCAGCTCTTCAAGCGCGGCCTCGCCTATGTCGACGAGCGTCCCGTGTGGTGGTGCCCCGAACTGCGCACCGTGCTCGCGAACGAGGAGGTCGTCGACGGCAAGAGCGAGGTCGGCCACTTTCCCGTCGAGCGCCGCAATCTCCGCCAATGGGTGCTGCGCATCACCGCCTACGCGGACCGCCTGCTCGCGGACTTGAAGGACGTCGACTGGCCCGACTCCACGAAACGGATGCAGGAGGGCTGGATCGGCCGCAGCGAGGGCGCGGAGCTGTTGTTCGACTTGGAAAACAAGGCGCTCGGCCCGCTGAAAATTTTCACCACGCGGCCCGACACGCTCTTCGGCTGCACCTACATGGTGCTCGCGCCCGAGCACCCGCTCGTCGACGCGCTCACGACTGCGGAGCATCGCACCGCGGTCGATTCCTACCGCAAGAAAGCCGCGGCGAAAAGCGACCTCGAGCGCACCGACCTCGCGAAGGGCAAGTCCGGCGTGTTCAGCGGCAGCTACGCGATCAATCCCATCAACGGCGCGCGCGTCCCCATCTGGATCGCCGACTACGTGCTGATGGGTTACGGCACCGGCGCGATCATGGCCGTGCCCGCGCACGACGAGCGCGATTTCGAGTTCGCCCAGCAATACGAGCTGCCGATCGTCCGCGTGATCGCGAACGACGACGGGCTCGAAAAACTTCCCTACACCGGCGACGGCCATCTCGTGAACTCGCCCGGCTACGACGGGATGAAATGGGCCGATGCGAAGAAAAAAATCGCCGCGGATCTCGCCGCCCGCGGCGTCGGTCGCGAAACGGTGAACTACAAACTTCGCGACTGGCTCTTCTCACGGCAGCGCTATTGGGGCGAACCGTTCCCGATCGTGTGGGTAAACGAGTCCGACTATCGTCGCGCCGCTGCCGCGCGACCGGCGGATTTTCCACCTCAGCCCGTCACCTTTTCATCCGGTGGCGAGAGGCACTGCGCGCTGCCGCTGCCCGCGAATGCGCTCCCGCTGGAGTTGCCCGAAGTGGAATCGTACCTGCCGGGCGGGAACGGCGAAAGTCCGCTCGCGAACGTCACACCGTGGCTCGAGATTTGGCTGAACTACGACGACGGCGAAAGCGTGCCCGCGACGCAGCCCCAGCCGGCGGGCGATACCTGGGTTCGCGCACGGCGCGAGACGAACACGATGCCGCAATGGGCCGGTTCGTGCTGGTATTATCTGCGTTTTCTCGATCCGAAAAATCCCGCGGCGATCGCGTCGCCCGAGGCGCTGCGCTACTGGGGCGTCCCCGATCTCTACGTCGGTGGCGCGGAGCACGCCGTGCTGCACCTGCTGTATGCACGTTTCTGGCACAAGGTGCTGTTCGACCTCGGCGTGGTCCCGCAAGCCGAGCCGTTTACGAAGCTGTTTCACCAAGGCATCATCCTCGGCGAGGACGGCGAGAAGATGTCGAAGAGCCGCGGCAACGTCGTCAGTCCCGACACCATCATCGCCTCGCACGGCGCCGACACGCTGCGACTCTACCTCATGTTCCTCGGGCCGCTCGAGGCGATGAAGCCGTGGAATCCCCGCGGCATCGAGGGCGTGCATCGTTTCCTGCAAAAAGTCTGGCGCGAATGCCTGACGATCGACGGCGCGCCGAATCCGAAAATCTCCCCGACGGCAGCCGAGCCCGCCGAACTCACGAAGCTCCTTCACGAGACGATCAAAAAAGTCGGCGAAGACATCGGGGCATTGCGCTTCAACACCGCGATCTCGCAGATGATGATTTTTACGAACGCGCTGCAAAAAGCGCCGCAGGTCTCGCGCGCCACCGTGCTCGCGTTTCTACAAGTCCTCGCGCCCTTTGCACCCCACCTCGCCGAAGAGTTGTGGTCTCGTCTCGGCGAGCCGCCGTCGATTCAAAATCAACCGTGGCCGAAATTCGATCCCGCGCGCCTTGTCGCCGACCGCACCAAGCTCGTGTTTCAAGTGAACGGCAAACATCGAGGCGATGCGCTCGCGCCCCTCGGCCTCTCGCAGGACGAGGCGCTCGCCTTCGCCCAACAGCACGAGAAAGTTGCTCCATTTCTCTCTGGAAAAACCATCAAGCGAATCATTTACGTTCCCGGGAAAATTCTGAACGTCGTGGTCGAGAATTAGGGTTGCATTCGAGAGGACGGATTCTAGGTATAAACCCCTAGAAATCCCATCCTCCATTTCCCAACCTCAAATGAAAGCCATTCAGAAGCTCGTCGTTTTTGGATTACTCGCAGCGCTTTTGCCGCTCGTAGGCTACGGAACTCTGACCAGCCGGCAGAAAAACACCCTGCTCGGAAAATTTTACGTCAGCAGCGTCAAGGGGACTGTCAGGTGCGTCAGCGACGGAAGAATTTTTGAGCTGAAGAAAGGCGACGTGGTGCTCGCCCGGGGGACGACCGTCGAGACGGCGGCCGATTCCAACATCACGCTCGTGTTTTCCAACCAGACCGCGGTGTTCAGTGACGAGAAAACGCGCTTTCAAATCGAGAAATTCGACCAGGAATTTTTCGCACCGAATAATAATCTGCGCGTCGAGCCTTCCAATTCGGCCACCATCGTCAAATTCACGTCCGGTCGTCTCGTCATCAACACGCCGCGGCTCCTGAGCGGCACGTCGATGGTCTACGAGACCGAACACTCGGCGATTTATATAAAGGGCGAAAAAGTTCTCATCGAGGGCGACGACAAGCAGACGCACGTCGCGATGATCGCCGGCACCGCCTCCGTCAATGTGCGCGACAAGGATGGCATTTTCGTTTCCATCGGCAAGCGCCTCACCACCGGTCAGGAAGCCTTCGTGAAGAAAACGCTGGCTGGCGGATCGGAGGAAAGCATCTCGACGATCGATAAGCCGGCCGACGCCAAAAAGCCCGCCGCCGCCACCGTCGTCGCCGGCACTCCCGCCCCCGCCGGTCCGACGCCCGTGACGAAAGTCACGGAAGCCACCATCGTGCGAGCCACCGGCGTCGCCCACGTGAAATTGCCGGGCAGCACGAGCGAAGCCGCCATCGCCGAAAACATGAAGCTTCCAGTCGGTGCGCTCATCATCACGGAAGACGACGGAGAAGTGCTGCTCCAGCCGTTCATCGGCACGATCGCCACCATTCGCCCGAAATCGCGGCTCGCCATCGAGAAACTCTCCGTCACGACCGTCGCCGGCACCGTCAAGAAACAGACTGCGCTGCTGGAACTGAAGGCGGGCACCGTCGTTTCCACCATCGATCCCGAGAAAAAGGACATCAACGACTACGGCGTTCGCACCCCGAAAGGCGTCGCCAACGCCCAAGGCACCTCGTTCTCCGTCTCCGTCGAGGACGATGGCTTCTCCGTCGCGGCGACCGCGGACACCGTGTCGTTCGTCACACCGACCGGCGTCACCTATTCGATCGCCGCTGGCAACGTCACGATCACGCCGCCGGGCGCTGAACCGCAGCCGCCCGTGTCGCTCGCGAGCGCCGTCGCTTCGAATCCCGCCTTTGTCGCCACGATGCACACGGCCCTTAACGCGGTGGCAAACGTGGTGCAGAATAATCTCGGCGGACTCTCCGCCGATTCCGCAACCAATCTCGTCACGAAAGTCGCCAACACCGTCGCCGCCGCCCTGCCCGAGCAGGCGACCGCCGTCGCCTCACAGGTGATGACCGCGATCAATTCCCCCTCCTCCGCCACCTCGACCACCGCCGCATCTTCGAGCGCCGCACTCATCAGCGCCGTCGTTGCCGCCGTTCCTGCTCAAGCTTCGCAAGTCGCTTCCGCCGCCGCCTCGACCACGCCCGCCCAAGCGGTCGTCGTCGCGGGCGCCGCCGCCAAAACATCCCCGGCGCAAGCCTCGCAGATTGCGACCTCCGTCACCCAGACCTTTATCCAGGTAAATGCCCAAGGCGGTGTCACCGATGCCAGCGTGCAAAACGCCGGCGCCGTCGCCGCTGCGATCACGTCCTCGGTTCCCGCCCAAGCCGCGCCCGTCGCCGCCGCAGTCATGCAGGCGCTCGCCCAAGCCGCGCCTCAAACCTCTCCGCAGGCGAACACGCAGAGCGCCTCGGTCATCGCGACCGCCGTGACCAACGCCGCCCCGACGCAAGCCGTGCCCGTCGCCGCCACGATGATGCGCACGTTGACGCAATCGCAGTCGTTCGCGGACGCCACGCCGCAAGTCCTCGGCCAGACGGCCGCCACGCTGGCCGCCTCCGTGACCACGGTCGTCCCCCCGCAGGCGCAGGAAATCGCGACGGCCGTCATGCAGTTGCTCGTGCAATCCCAGCCGAAGGCCTCTTCAGAATCGATCTCCTCCTCCGCCGGCCTCATCGCCGCGGCCGTCACCCAGGCCGCACCCGAGTCGGCGAACGCAATCAACACCGGCGTCGCGAGCGCCTCGAATCAATCCACCGCCGCCGTCGCTGCTTCCGCTGCGCAATCGACCGCAGCGGCCACGGTGGTCACGCAACAGGTCTCTTCGATCAGCCAAACCGCGACCGCCTCTACCCAGCAGACCAACAACGCCGCCGCCGCCGTAAACTCTGGTTCTCAACTCGCCTCCTCGATCAACGCCGGTGGCTCCGGCGGCTCCAGTGGCTCCAGTGGCTCCAACGGTTCCAGTGGTTCCGGCGGCGCGGGCAGCTCCGGCGGCGCGGGCGGAACCGGCAGCAGTGGGGCCAGTGCAGGAGGTTCCGCGTCCAGCGGGTCCAGCGCTTCCGGCGCCGGCTCGTCGGGCACGGGAAATTCCGGAGGCTCCGGATCGTCGTCGAATTCCAACTCGGCCGTTGCCAACGGCACCGGTAACTCCGGAAATTCGGCTTCCAGCGGATCCGGCTCTGGCAGCACAGGCTCGGGTTCAGGCAGCTCGGGCGCGGGGAGCACGGGCGGCAACGGCAGCTCCGGAAATTCCGGCGGCGCCGGCCCATCCGGCGAAGGTGGCAGCTCGTCCACGGCGCAAAATTCCGGCTCGAGTCCAGGGTCCAGCGGTTCGAGTTCCGGTTCCGCCGGCTCGAGTTCCGGTTCCAGCGGTTCGGGCTCCGGCTCCTCGGGTTCCTCCGGCGAACTCGGCGGATCAGGCGCCGGTGGCTCAGGTGGCGGTGGAGCGGCCGATTCGGGCGCTGGTGCCGGCGGCAGCGGCACCGGTGGAGGCGCCGGCGGCAATGACAACGGCGCGACCTCCATCATCATCACTCAATTCGATCCCAACTCACTCGGCGAGGTCTCCGCCCACCTCGACGCCGCTCAGACCGCGCAGGGTGGCGTTTCCTTCGACACTCAGACTGGCGGGGACGGACCCGTCGTCGTGCCGGTCCCCACCACCCCTTCGAACACGCCGGTTGAATTCGGGCAAAGCAACGCCAACCTCCCCGCCTCCTCCACCCAGTGATTCCGCCTGCTTCGATGTCCCATTTCCGCCGCATCGGTCTCGGGCTTCTGCTCGCGGTGATGGGCGTGCCCCGGGCGGATGCGTTGTTCAACTTCAACGACGGCACCGATCTCGTGTTCGTGAACGCCTCCTACACGATCGGCTTCGACTCGAACGTCTTCACCCGCAAGGTCGCCCAACACTCCTTTACGCAGACCGTCACGGCCGGCGCCAATTATACCCGCCAGGCGGGACTGATCACTGTCGACGCCAGCGCCAGCGTCTCGGCCGGCGGATTCACGAGCATTCGCGGACAGGATTTCACCGATCCGTCTTTCTCGCTCACTCTTCGCAAACGCTACGGCCGGACCACCGGCTCGTTCAATCTTGCCGCCCACCACGACAGTCAGCCCGATCCCGATGCGCTACAGCGCACGAAGGCGTGGAATTTCAGCACCTCGCTCGATGCGCGCTATCCCGTGAACGACCGCTACTATCTCACGAACACGTTTCGCACCGGCTTCCGCTTCTACACCGACAAGGTCTCGTTCAGCGATATGAACAGCTACTCGGATTCCGTGGCGGTGAACTACATCCTCGATTCGAAGCTCGATCTGAACGCCGGCTACAGCCTCAATATCAGCGATACCTCGCATCACACGAACGCTTACGACCAAAGCCTGACGATCGGCGCCTCCGGCAGCAGCAGCCGGCTGCCGAAACTGAGTGGCTCCGTACACGTCGGCATCGTGCGCCGCGACAGCGATTCCTCCGTCGGCCATGAACGCTTCTACTCTTTCGCCTCCGGCACGACGGTCAAATGGCTCTACTCCCGGAAACTCTCGTTCACCGGCGATCTCAACGACGATTTTTCCACCACCTCGACCGACGTCTCTGTCAACCGCCTCTCCGGCGGCCTGCGCAGCACCGCCGCCTTCAGCAGCCGCTACATCCCATCCGCCGGTGTCACCTACACGATCAGCCGTTTCCTCGGCAAAGCCGGCGCGGGCCGACGGGACGACCTGCTGAACTTCGACGCCAGCATCGGCGTGGCCTTCACCACTCACATCCGCGCCAGCCTTTCCTACCTCTACATGATCAACTGGTCCACGCTGTCGGGAGCCGACTTCGTCCGCCAGGGCCTCAGCCTCACTCTCATCGCCAACTACTGATTGCCATGCTCTCCGCCTTCCTCTCCCGCGTTCGTCTCCTCGTCACCGTTGGCCTCGCCGGTTTGTCTCTGGCCTCAGTCGCTGCCCCCACTGCCGCCGCCGCTGCTTCCGGATTCAAGGAAAATTCGAAGGCCGACAAACCCCAGTTCATCTACAAACTCACCGTCACGGACCGTATCCGCATCTCCATTTTCCAGGAGGACGATCTCAACGAAATCGTCCGCGTCGATGCCCGCGGCAACGTGAACCTCAAGCTCGTCGGCGATCTGCCCATCGCCGGCCTCACTGTGAACGACGCGCAACGCGCCATCGAGAAAGCGTACCGCGAGGGCCGCTTCCTCCGCAACCCGCAGGTCACGATCTCGATCGAGGACTACGCGCCTCGCGAAGTCACCATCCAGGGCCAGGTGAAGGCGCCCGGCCGCTATCTCCTCCCCGTCGAATCCACCTTCTCCGTCATCGAACTCGTCACGAAATCCGGCGGTCTCACCGATATCGCCAAAGGCACGAACGTCGTCATCACGCGCATCGCCGCCGATGGTAAAAAAATCACGGTCATCGTCGACGTCGACGCCGTGATCCGCGGCAAAAAAGGCGCAAATTCAGAAACCAATTACCTTCTCGAACCGGGCGACATCGTCTACGTTCCCGAGCGCATCATCTGACGCCCATGCCGACCGCCGAAATGTCCCCCAAATCCCCGCCGCCGGCCAACGCCAGCCGGGAGGACGAGATCGTCGAGCGTCGCACGCTGCGCGATTACTACATCATTCTTCGCGAGCGACTCTGGATCGCGCTGCCGCTCGCCCTCCTCGTGGCCGTGCCGATGGGCTATTTCAAAGCCCGCGAGACCCCCATGTACGCCTCGACGGCCACGATGCAGTTCGAGAAACCCGAGACCGTCGTCACCTCCCAACTCGTCGTCGATCCCACCGTCCGCAGCGACCTCGAACTCAACACCAACATCCAGATCCTCAACAGTGCGCGCCTCCGCACGAAGGTCGTCGAGTCCTTCACCCCCGAGGAAGTGAAGATTCTCCAGCGTCCCTTCCTCAAATCGCTTCCGCCCGGCTCCGCTCCCCCGCCCGCCGGCCTCGCGATCGGCAGCGTCTCCATCGAGCCGGCCCGCAACAGCCTTCTCATCAGCGTCACCGCGCGACACCCCGATCCGCAGGCCGCCGCCCTCGTCGCCAACCGCTACGTCTCGCAGTTCATGCTCTACCTCTTCGAGCATGTCGGCGGCATCAACGAGTCCGCCGTCGAGTTCCTGAAGACCCGTCGCGACGAACTCCAGAAGGAATCCGAAGAGGCCGACGCCAAGCTGCAAAACTACATGCGGCTGCACAACCTCATCTCCCTCGACAAGAGCAAGGACATCGTGAGCGACCGCCTGAAGACGATCAGCGGCGCTCTCACCAGCGCCCGCCTCGCCACGCTGAATTTCGCCAACCAGTACGCTCTCGTCGAAGCCTTCAAAAAGGGCAACCGCAACCTCGTCGAAATCCAATACATCGCGACGCACGGCACGATTCCCTCCCTCACCGCCCAGCTCGCCAACCTCCTTCAGCAGCAATCCGTCCTCGCCGAACGCTACCTCGAGCGTCACCCGAAGATGGTCGACCTCGCCAACAACATCGCCGTCGTCCAGGACCAGCTCGCCAAGGCGCTCGATCTTGCTGTCGCCGATCTCTCGACCCGCCTCAACGAGGCCCGCGACACCGAGAAGACGCTCCAGGACGAATTCGCCAAGGCCGAGAAAGACTCGATGGTACTCGGCGACGTCGGCGTCGAATTCAAATCCTTCGCCGAACAAGCCGATGTCGCGAAGGCCAACTACCGCGCGATCCTCGACCGCCTCAACCAGACGCAGACCACCAAGAGCCTGGAAAAAATCCCCCTCCACCCGCTCGATCCCGCCGTGCCCTCCGGCGCGCCCTACGCACCGAACATCCGTGCGATCACGCGCAGCTGCATCGGCGTCGGTGTGCTCGTCTTCGTCGGCGTCGCCGTCGGCCTCAGCTTCATCGACGACCGCATCAAAAGCGCCTGGGACGTCGAATCGTTCATCGGCGCCAACCTCCTCGGCATCATCCCCGACCTCGCCTCGCTGAAGGACGACGAGAAATATTCGCTCCTCCTCAACAACAAGCAGGTGCCCGGCGTCGAAGCCTTCCTCAGCGTTTACAGCTCGGTCAAAATCCACTCGAAGCTCGATTTTCCGAAGTCCGTCCTCGTCACCTCCACGATCCCCGGCGAAGGCAAGACCCTCATCTCCTGCAATCTCGCCGGCAGCTTCGCCCGCCACGGGAAACGCACGCTCCTCATCGACTGCGATCTCCGCCGCCCGATGCTGCACCGCCATTTCAAGCAGCAGAACAACGCCGGCCTCATCACCTGGTTCGAAAACGGCGCCCCGCTCGACAACAACCTCGCCACCAGCCCCGCGCTCGGCGTCATCCAGATCGGCGAAAATCTCTCGCTCCTCTGCTCCGGCGGCCGCTCGAAAAGCCCGACGGAAATCCTCGAAAGCCCCGTCTTCGGCCAGCTCCTCGAGAAGTTGAAACACGAATACGACCTCGTGATGATCGACTCGCCGCCCCTCGGCGCCGTCACCGACAGCCTGCTCATCGCCGAGCGCACGGACGAAGTCATCTACGTCTGCCGCTTCAACCGCGCCTACCGGAAACACATTCGCCTCTACATGAAAGCGCTCCGCGGCGGGAAAAACGAAGTCCTCGGCGTCGTCCTGAACGGCCTCTCGCCGCGCCGCATCGAGTACTACTCGAACTACCGCTACTACCGCAGCTATAAGAAATATTACGGCTCGCAAAGCTGACCGCCGCCCGGTCCGCGTCTCGCCCTCCCGGCCGCCTCGCCCAGGCGGCCTTCTTGTTTTCCAGCCGCGTTTTCAGCCTTCATTTTCCGCCGCTTCGCCGCTTCCATCTCCGCCGTGCCGCTTTCCGCGTTCCTCCCCTCCGGCTTCGATTCCCGCCGGCCCATCGCCCTCATCGCCGGCCAGGGAATTTATCCGCAACTCGTCGCCGCCGCGATCCGCCGCGCCGGCATTCCCCTCGAGCTGATCGCCTTCGACGAGGAAACGCGCCCCGACCTCGTCGCCACGTTCGCCGAGTCCGATCGCCGCACGCTCCTCGTCGGCCAGCTCGGCCGCATGCTGAAAACACTCCGCGAATTCGACGCCGGCTACGCCCTCATGGCCGGCCAGATTTCGCCGCGCCGTCTCTTCAAAGGTCTGCACCCCGACCTGAAAGCCGTGCGCATCCTCGCCTCGCTCAAGCGCCGCAACGCCGAGACGATCTTCGGCGCCATCGCCGCCGAGATCGAAAAAATAGGCGTCACGCTCCTCGACGCCCGCAGTTTCCTCGACGACCAGCTCGCCACCCCCGGTTGCATGACCGGCCGCTCCTTCCCGATCGAGCGCGATTACATCGACCACGGCGTGCACATCGCGCGCGAAAGCGCCCGCCTCGACATCGGCCAGGGCTGCGTCGTCCGTAAAGGCACCGTCCTCGCCGTCGAAGCCTACGAGGGCACCGACGAGATGCTCCGCCGCGCCGGCAGCTTCAAGACCGACGGCGCGCTCTTCGTGAAAACCGTGAAAGCCGCGCAGGATTATCGCTTCGACGTTCCCTGTTTCGGCCAGCGCACGCTCGAGGTGATGCGCGAAGCCGGCCTCACCGCCGCCGCCCTCGAGTCCGGTCGCGTCCTCATCCTCGACCGCGCCGCCGTGCTCGCGCAGGCCCAGTCCTGGGGCATCAGTCTCCTCGGCTTCGAGTAACGCCCCGAAAAAATCCGCCTCGTCGCCGCGCCTTCGCGCGCGGCACTCACTCCATCCGCTGCCTCGCCTCACGCGCTCCCGCGCCGGCTTGCGCTTTCCCACCTTCACGCCATTTCTTTCGCATGCCCACCGATGCCGTTTCCGCCACCGTAAAAGGCGTGATGCCCACCGCCAACGGCTGCGCCGTCTTCCTCGGCAACGACTCGAAAACCTTCGTGATTTACGTCGACCATTCCGTCGGCAACGCGATCCAGATGACGTTGAACGGCGTGAAAAAAATGCGCCCGCTCACCCACGATCTCATCGGCAGCATCCTCCTCGGTCTCGGCGCGACGGTCGACCACGTGCTGATCAACGACGCCCGCGAAGGCACGTTTTTCGCCCGCATTCTTCTGCGCATGGAAAACGAACTCGGGAAAAAAATCATCGAGATCGACGCCCGCCCCAGCGATTCGATCGTCCTCGCCCTCCAGCACAAGCGCCCCCTCTTGGTCGCTCGCGCCGTCATCGAGGGCGCCGAGGACATGACCGAAATTCTCGACCGCGTCCGCCAGCAGCAATCCGAGGAATCCGGCGAGGAAGAGCAGCCCTGATCGCGCCCGCGGGGCGCGAAAACACCAAGCTCGAAGATCCAAGCTCCAGGGAATTTCAAAAAAACAATTCTTCTCGGGCATTGGTGTTTCTCTGGAGCTTGGTGCTTGGATCTTGGAGCTTCCTTTCCTCAATGCCCTCCGCCCTTCCCGCACCCCTCGTCCCCGGCCAGCCCCTCACCGCGCTCGCGCCGATGCAGGACGTCACCGACCTCGCCTTCATGCGCGTCATCGCGCACTACGGCGCGCCGGACTATTTCTTTACCGAGTTCTTCCGCGTCCACGCGCAGTCGCGCCCCGAGAAACACATTCTCCGCTCGATCGACGAAAACACCACCGGCCGTCCCGTCTTCGCCCAGCTCATCGGCGAAGATCTCTTCCACCTCGCTCGCACCGCCGCGGAACTTCTCCGCCACCCCGTTGCCGGCATCGATCTCAATCTCGGCTGCCCCGCCCCGAAGGTTTACAAGAAAAACGTCGGCGGCGGCCTCCTCCGCGATCCCGCGCGCGTCGGTGAAATTCTCGCCACGCTCCGCGCCGCCACCCCCGGCCTGTTCACCGTGAAGATGCGCATCGGCTTTGACGATACGGCTCCGTTCGAGCGCGTCATGGAACTCGTCAACACCCACCACGTCGATCTCCTCAGCGTTCACGGCCGCACGGTGAAGGAGATGTATCGCAGCGACGTTCACTACGATTTCATCGCTCGCGCGGTCGCGCTCTCCCGCTGTCCCGTGCTGGCGAACGGCAACATCACCTCCGCCGCCCGCGCCGCCGCCGTCCTCGCCGACACCCGCGCCGCCGGTGTGATGATCGGCCGCCACGCCATCCGAAACCCGTGGATTTTTCGCCAGTGCCGCGAGCTTTTTGTAGGGCGGGGTCTCCCGACCCCGCCTCCGATTTTCCGTCCCACCCTCGCCGACGTCCGTGACTACATCGACCGGCTCTATCGCGCCACGCAGTCTCCCGATTTCCCCGAACGCGCCCACGTGAACAAAATGAAGAAATACCTCAACTTCGTCGGCCAGGGCGTCGATCCCGACGGCGCGTTCCTCCACGACATGCGACGCGCCGAAACCGAGCAGCAACTCTTCACGATCTGCGACCGCCACCTCGTCGCCGGTTCCGCCGCTTCGCGCGAATTCTCTCTCGAGCCCTACCCCGGCGTGATCGCCCGCCCAAATTGCGAGACGCCCGACTCCACCGCCGACGGCTGCTCCCTGGAGTCCATCACGGCCTGAGCGGCGTTTTGCAGTGCGGCGGCTCCACGCCGCTTTCTCCGCGCCGGCTCGACGGCGCCCTTCTCACTCGAGCCCCAGCTTCAACCGTCCCTCCGGCGAAATCATCTGCGGCGTCCATTGCGGATCCCACACGATGTGCACCTTCGCCGCCTCGACCTGCGGCAGCGCCGCGATCTTTTCGCGCGCGTCCTCCGCAATGATCGGCCCCATGCCGCAGCCGGGCGCCGTCAGCGTCATCTTCACGTCGACGCGATAGCCGCCGGCTTCGGCCTTTTCCGAGACCAGATCGTAAACGAGCCCAAGATCGACGATGTTCACCGGAATTTCCGGGTCGAAGCAGGTTTTCAAAACATCCCATACCGCCTGCTCGCTGAACTCTCCTTCCGCGACCGCCTTCACCGCCTCGGCCGCCGGCGCATAACCTTCGATCGCGCTCGCGTCCGCGCTCGCGATCCGAAACAGCCCGCGATCCGTCCGCACCGTCGCGTTGCCGCCGAGGGTCTGCGTGATGTAAACCTCAGTCCCCGCCGGCAGCGTCACCGCATCGCCCGCCGGGATCGCCGTCGCCGCTGTGTCTCGATTCAAAAGATGATTGGACATGATTTAATTTATTTCCTCTCCGAACTTATCTCCGCCGCTCTTCGGCTCTCACTCGATCCCGAGATTCAGCGGCAGTCGCGCATATAATCCCTGCGGATCGCTGAAACTCTTCAGCTCCCGCAACTCGGCTTCCATCCGCGCCTCCACCTGCCCGAGCACGCCGTGCGCGCGCGCATTGTTCGGCGCCATTTTCTCGATCAATTCCTGCAACGCCTCGGCGAACTCTTTTTTCCGCGGATATTCCACGAGTCGATAGTTTCCACCCACACCCGCCTTCATCGCGGCGAACCGGATCGCCGAGTCGAGTCCGCCCATTTCGTCGACCAATCCGATCTTCTTCGCCTCTGCGCCCGACCAGACTCGTCCTTGCGCGATCTCCTCCACGAACTCGCGCTTCAATTTCCGCCCTTCCGAAACTTTCGTGATGAACTGGTCGTAGCCCCAGTCGACCATCCGCTGAAAAACCGCCATCTCCTCCGGCGTCTTCGGCCGCGTGATCGTCAACGCATCCGCAAATTTCCCCGTCTTCACGCTGTCGAACGTGAAGCCGAAATCGTTCGCGAGCTTTTTCACGTCGAACTGGATTCCAAAAATTCCGATCGAGCCCGTGATCGTCGTCGGCTCCGCAAAAATCCGGTCGCCGTACGCCGAGATCCAGTAGCCGCCCGACGCCGCATACGTGCCCATCGACACGATCACCGGCTTCACTTTTTTCGCGAGCCGCACTTCGCGCTGAATCGCCTCCGAGCCCGATGCCGAGCCGCCCGGGCTGTTCACCCGCAGCACGATCGCCTTCACGTCGTCGTCCAGCCGCAGCCGGCGCAGTTCGCGCGCGTAGCGCACGCCGCCGATTTCTCCCTGCTCGTCGCCTTCGCCGTCCACGATATCTCCCTCGGCATAGACGATCGCCACTTTCCCGCCGTGCCCCGTCGCCGGCGCGTCCGCGACTCCGCCCGCGCGGTTCTTCTCCTTCGTCTCCTTCGCGTCTTTCGTCTCCTTGGCCTCTTTCGCAGCTTTCGCCAATTTGACGTCTCTCTGTCTCGCCGGCTCCGGCGCGTCTTTGATCACCTTCGAATAATCCGCGATCGTCACCTGCTTGAAAGTCTCCCGCTCGCCCGCGCGCCCCGTGGCTTTTTTCAACTCGTCGATGATCTCGTCGCGATACGCGATCCGGTCGATGAGCTTCGCCGCCTTCGCCGCCTCCGGCCGGATCAACCCCTCCGCATCGACCGTCGTCTGGATCGCCTCCGGCTTGAGCTGCCGCGCCGTGGCGATGTCCGCCAGCAATCCGCCCCAGATATCGCCGAGGAGTTTTTCCATCTGCTCGCGACTCTCCGGACTCATGTCTTTCCGCGTGAAGGGCTCGACGAAAGATTTGTATTTTCCCACGCGCGTCACCTGCACGCCGATGCCGTATTTCTCGAACGCCCCCGCCATGAACATCGGCTGCGTTGCGAGGCCGGGCATGATGATCAGCCCGTAAGGATCGAGCGCGAGGTCGGTCGCCGCCGACGCGAGATAATAGTTCTTCGTCGTCGCATAGGTTAGATATGCGCGCACCGGTTTCCCGGACGCCGCGAAATTCCTCAGCGCGCCCCGCACTTCCTTCAACGTCGCATAACCCGGCCCATAACCCGCGAGCGCCGCGTCGCCTTTGATGAACACGCCCGCGATCCGGTCGTCCTTCGCCGCCGCCCGCAGTGTGCGCAACACCGTCCGCAATTGCAGTGTCCCCGCGCGATCCGCGCCCAGCGCCCGAAAATCCACCACCGGCGGCGCATCGGTGATCGCCGACGACAGGTCCAGCACCAGGTACGATCCGTGCTCCACGCTCACGCCCTTCTTCTCGCCCAGCGCCGCGATCGCGCCGATGCAGCCGATGAACAGCAACGTGCCGCCGAAGGTGAAGACAATCAGCGCGACCAGTGCGCCCAGCATCGACGTGAAGAAGTTTTTCATGGAAAGGCGCGCACGCTACCTGCTTTCCCCCGTTCCTCCAGTCGAATTCGGATCAGCGGTCGCAAAGCCGCGCCCAGTGGCTCCCGGGAGCGCGGGCGCCCCCGCCCGCACCATCGAGATTCGCGTATCGAGTTGAGAGTCGCACCCAAGTGCGCCTGTAGCCCGGCGCGGGAGCGCCGGGATTCGCAGCCCGCCCCGCAGAACCCACGAACAGATTGCGTCGCGCCGACCCGCACCCATATTCCCCACCATGTCGCAGAGCGATCAGAAGACTCTCCTCACCACCAACCGCAAGGCCCTCACGATCAATCTCGACGAGCCGAAATACGGCACGTTCGCCGAGATCGGCGCCGGCCAGGAAGTCGCCCGCGTGTTCTTCCAAGCCGGCGGCGCCTCGGGCACGATCGCGAAAACGATCTCCGCCTACGACATGGCGTTCAGCGACGCCATCTACGGCAAGGCCCCGCGCTACGTCTCCCGCGAGCGCCTCAGCCTCATGCTCGAGCACGAGTACAACCTCCTCATCGAGCGCCTCGCCGCCTCGCGCGGCGACCGCACCACCTTCTTCGTTTTCGCCGACACCGTCGCGGCCCGAAATTACAAGGGCACCAACGAAGCCCACGGCTGGATGGGCGTTCGCTTCCAAACCGAACCCGGCGGCGTGCCCAACGAAATCGTCATCCACGTCCGCATGTGGGATAAGGAAAACGTCCTCCAGCAAGACGCCCTCGGCATCGTCGGCACCAACCTCATCTACGGCGCCTTCTACTATCGCGACGACCCGCGCAAGTTCACCGAGTCGCTCCTCGATAACCTCAGCGCCGACCGCATCGAGGTCGACATGCTCAAGTTCAGCGGCGCCGCATTCGGCCACGTCGACAACCGCCTGATGTCGCTCTATCTCGTCCAGTTCGGCCTCACGAACGCCGTCATGTTCGGCGCCAACGGCGAGGTTCTCCAGCCCTCGGAAATCCTCTACAAAAAAGCCATCCTCGTCGAACGCGGCAGCTTCCGCCCCGTCACCCACGTCAACGTCGACATGCTCAACTGCGCCTCCGCGCAGTTCGTCCAGGAACCCCTCGTGAAAGGGAAGGACATCGTCGTGATCATGGAGATCACGATGAACAACCTTCTCGCCGCCGGCTCGCTCGACGCCCAGGACTTCCTCTCCCGCGTGGACCTCCTCGCCGAACTCGGTTTCACCGTCCTCATCTCGAACTACTCCGAGTATTTCCGCCTCACGTCCTACTTCCGCCGTTACACGAAGGAGATGATCGGCGTCGCGATGGGCATCAACAACCTCCTCGAGATCTTCAACGAGAAATACTACGAGAACCTCGAAGGCGGCATCCTCGAATCCTTCGGCCGGCTCTTCCGCCACTCGGTGAAACTCTACGTCTACCCGATGCGCCAGGACGCCTACGGCCACTACCTCAACTCCGCCCCGACCGCGCCCGCGCCCACCGCCACCGCCGCGAATTCCTTCGCTGCCTCCGTCCTGATCAACGCGAAAAACGTCCAGGTCGTCGACCATCTACGCAACCTCTACAATCACCTCCTCGAGAACCACTACATCGAGTGTATCGTCGGATTCGATTCGAGCATCCTGCACATCTTCTCCCGCGACGTCCTCCGCCGGATCAAGGAACGCGATTCGACCTGGGAGCAAATGGTCCCCGAATCCGTCGTCAGCGCGATCAAGAAGCGCCACCTCTTCGGCTACAGCGAAACCGCCGCCGCCTCGACGCCCGCCGCCTGAGAACCCATCCGGATATTCGGTGAACGATGTAGCGGCGGTCCGTGACCGCCGGCTCGACCACGATTCTCCTCGAACCTGGTGGTCACGGACCGCCGCTACCTTGTCGCTCCATCTCCGGATCGGTTCAGGCGTTTCAAAAAAATTCGTTGGCCACACCCTTTGCGAGGTCGGGCGCGTTATCCCGAACGCGCCGATCGGGTTGACGAATGCCCCCGGAGCGCAGGTCACGAACAACCCGCCTTCCTTCCGATTGCCGCCTAATTTTTAGCCACCCGCGTTTCGCCCCGCTGCCTCCCGCCTCGGAACGTAAATCGAGTCGATGTAGGAGCCTGCTTGCAGGCGATGTTTGATCCTCGGGTTCCTGCGAAACGCGCAGCCGCCGTTCGTCAGCTGCGCAGGGAAGATTTCATTTTCCCGCTGCTCTGCCCGTTCTCCGCCGTTCAACGGCGGGATTCAGGTCCATCACGGCAAAATCTCCAACGTCAGCCCGTAATCCCGATAGCCGACGCTTCTAACCCACCGGCTCGCGATCCGAAAAAACGACGGCCCGATATTCGCCCCGCAGCCAATTCCGCATGCGATCAGCCAGCGCTTCGACCGTCATCGGATTCCGGTGGCCTTCGTCGCGAATCAGCTGGTGATTCCATTCGGCCACCAAATCGACGTCGGCCTCGGATGCCTCCCGCCAAATCGGTTTCATGTTTTCCACGCCGGAGCAGTTAGCGACGATGCACCGTGGGAAGCGGCCGCTTTTTCATCAAGGCCGGATTGCCTCCTGTTTCTCCCGAAGCGCCTTTTCCTTTTCTCGCAACGCGCGCCGCGACGCGACGTCGTCCGCGATGGCTTGGAGTCGAGCCTCATTCGCCCCGGCGACCGCGATCAGGAAGGTGAGCTGTCCCCCCTTTTCTGCCTCAGCGGCAGCATCGCGACGCATCATTTGACACCGAATCGAATCCCCGACCGCGTAACGCTTCTGCAGAGGAATCGGCGTGGTGACCACCACCTCGTGGTCTTTCCATCGCACGAGATACGCGACATAGTCCGCGCCGTCCTCCCGAAAAGAGAGATCCTTGATGACTTTCGAGGTGAATGTCTCGCCCGCCCAGCCCGATTCCCGGACATAATCCTCTGCTGCGAAAGCAGCGATGGTTCCGCACGCCAAGAAAAGAGCGGCGGTGAATAGCTGTGTTTTCATGTTGGAAAAATGTTACTCCGCTCAGTCGGAGATCGGTAACGACCGCTCCCGATCATTAGCACGGGCCCCTCATTTGGCGATAGTCAGATTGTCGGCCCGACCCGTAGAGGTATCGACGTTGGCTCCGCTGGAACGCCCGCCCTTGTCCGCGATCGCCCAGATGCTCAGGGCGCCGCCGCTCCCGCGTCCATTCGCCCCGATGTGCCATCGGCCTTTTTTGTTTCGGATCGCACCTCGTAACCAAGCGCCACCATGCCGTTCTTGTAGCCTTTCACCTCGGTCAGGTGCAGGGCGACATCGCGGTCGAGTTGGTCGAAGAAGGAAATCCCGTCCCCGATCAACACCGGCAGAATCGAATAACGCAGCTCGTCCGCCAGCCCGAGACGAAGACACTCGCCGGCCACCGCACCTCCGCCGACGAACCAGATGTTGCGAAACGCGGGCCGCAATCGCCCGTTCACGAACTCCGCCAGATCGCCCGAGTAGAACTCCACCGTCGGTCGCGTCCGCGACAGCGTGCGAGTCGTGAGCACCCAAACCGGTTTGTCGCCATACGCCCACCCGAAGCCCCGGGTTTCAAACCCCACCGCGGTCTCATAGGTTTTTGAGCCCATCACATAACAATCGATCGATTTGAGAAAAGCCTCGACGACTCCCGGATCCAACGTCTCTCCGCCGACGAATTCGTCGCACGTCTCGAGCCAGTCGACGCGCCCATCCTTTCGCGCGATGAAGCCATCGAGGCTCGCGGCCATGTGAATCGTGACCCGGCCTCGGGCCGGCGACCGACGCAGCTCTTCAGTGACTGCTTCCACAGGAATGTCCCGAACTACAGGAGTGATGCGCTCCGCACGAGTGATGGCCGCTGCCGTCGGGCCCGCCGGGCCCGCCCTGATGATGCGAATCGCCGGGCGTCCCCGGGTCAGGCGCGTGGTGATGCGCCGAGGCGCCGTGTGAATCGAACAAGCCCGTGAACCACGCCACGAAAGAAGACGACTCGCCACTCGCGTCGGGCCCGGAAGAAACGTCGGGGCCGCCGGCAATCGCTCTCTTCGCATTTCGTTTTTTTGAAAACATGAAACCTCCGTTTTTTCCGCGAACGTTTCTATCGTCTCCTGCTCATCGAATCTTCGCCGTGCGTCCACACGAGCTACGACCCGGCCCAAGTGCAAGCCCGGGACGTAACCACGACCCGCTCTCCGCTTGCGTCCCGTCAGGCTCTTTTGCGGCTGAGCACATATAAAATCGTCATCTTGCCCTCCTCCCAAACCTCGATCGAAAGCCCGTCCCCCGCCAACTCCAGCCGCAACAGCACCTCTTGTGGATTGTCATCGTCGGGAATCTGAAAATGTCGCGCCCGGATTTCCGCCACATCGTCTCTCGCGCTCGCATCGAGAATCTCGAAGCGCGGATTCAAGGCCCCGCCGCGGGCCACCAGCACCGAGTTGCTCACGTTGAGAAACGCCATCAACGGCTTTCCGTATCTCTTGTGCATGGGCGCGAGCGACGCGCCGATTTTGCGAAACCGCTCCCGCTGCTCCGCCGTTCTCGCTCGTCGGGGCCACTCGAGCGCGGTCGCTTTTTCGTCGAAAAACCAGCGCCCCAGAAACCGCGGCGGCAGCTCCCGGCCGAAACTGCCGCCAGCCATCCCCGCCATGAACAGCACGATGATCGACAACCTCATGATTTTTGCCCGGGAGACACCTTCGACTCACAGCTCTGCTCTCTGCGGTTGGCAAGGTTTCATCGCGAACGCTCACCGGCCTTCTCCCGCGCGTCGTCGCGAATCGATCCCGCATCGATCGCGCGCAGCCGTGTCATTCTGCCGCGAAATTTTTTCCGTGTATTCCATGGTTTCCGTCGGCAATTTCTCGCCTCCACGTCCCCATGCGCTTCCACAAATACCACGCCCTCGGCAACGACTACATCGTCCTCGATCCGCGCGACTTTCCCGCCTGGACGCCCGCGCCGAGCGTCGAGCAGATTCGCGTGATCTGCCACCGCAATTTCGGCGTCGGCTCCGACGGCATTCTCTGGGGCCCGCTCCCGTCGACGACGAGCGACTTCGGCCTGCGCATCTTCAACCCCGACGGCTCCGAAGCCGAAAAATCCGGCAACGGCCTGCGCATCTTCTCCCGTTATCTCTGGGACCAGTCGCTCGCTAAAAACCCTTCCTTCACCGTCGAGACTCCCGGCGGCCACGTCCAATCCGTCATCAAGGAAAACGGCCGCCTCATCACCGTCGCGATGGGCAGCGTGAGTTTCGCCTCGGACAAAATTCCCGTCGACCTCCCCGGCGCCCCGCGCGAAGCGATCAACGGAAAAGTCGCCGTCCTCGACCGCGAGTTCACCTTCTGCGCCGCCACGATCGGCAACCCGCACTGCGTCATACCGGTCGGCGACGAACTCTCCCCCGCGCTCGCGCATCGCTACGGCCCGCCCCTCGAGACGCACCCGCTCTTCCCGCGGAAGACCAATGTCCAGTTCCTCCGCGTCCTCGACCGCGCCAACATCCAGATCGAGATCTGGGAGCGCGGCGCCGGCTACACCCTCGCCTCCGGCAGCAGTTCCAGCGCCGCCGCCGCCGTCGCCCACCGCCTCGGCCTCGTCGATCGCAACGTCACCGTGCACATGCCCGGCGGCCAGATCGGCATCGAGATCGGCGACGGCTTTTCGATCATGATGACCGGCACCGTCAACAAAGTCGCCACCGGCGCGATGCACCCCGAACTCTTCGCGGTGAAAGTCTGAGCGCCGCCCGTCCGCGCTCATCGCCCGTCATCTTGCTGCATTGTCCGTCTCCTCTGCTCTCGAGGCGTGGCGCGCTACGCCCCAAGTGCACGATCCCGCCGACAACCCTGCGAAATCTCCCGTCATTCTGAGACCCGAATCGACGCCGAGCCGTTGGTGGCATCCGCCGATGAACTCTCACATGCCTGTCATTCTGAGCGCAGCGAAGAAGCCATTTGGACGTTCGCACGCGTGTCGTGCCACGCAGCGCGCACTGGATTCTTCACTTCGTTCAGAATGACAAACCGGGCGGTTCGTCAGCAGCGCAGCGAAGAAGCCATTTCGACTCCCGCTCGGTAACAATCGCCCGACCTCTCAATGGCCCCATCGCCATGCAGGAGCCTGCTGGCAGTCGATTCCGCGCCCGGTCGTCTTCATCGCTCCCCCGCGAATTCGGTTTGCCCGCCCCTCCGTGCACCCTAGCCTCGGCCCTCTGTGATTGGCCGCCTCGCCGACCTCTTCCGCCTCGCGTGGGGCCTCCTCTATTGGAATACCCGCAAATCCTGGTTTCGCCTCCGCCGCGGCCGGGTGCGCTGTCCGTGCCAGAGCCCCAGTGATTCCGGCCGCGCGTTCGAGACCATCTGCGAAGCCTCGCTGAGTTGGAATAACCAAGCCGCCTTCCACCGCGTTTGCCCGCTTCTCGTCTCCACGCCCGATGGCCTCCGCTGCTCGGTGGATACCGCCGACGTTCGCCCGTTCTGGCGTCGCGCCATCGCCTACTATGGCGTCACCGCACTCGCGCTCTATCTCGCCGCCGCCGTCGCGCTTTTCGTTTTCCTGCGCACGGTCGGCTATCCGATCAGCATCGTCCACCTCGTCTGGCCCGGATCCTGGCATCACGTCGGCGAGGTGCGCGGTTGGTTCTTCCTCGATCGGTCGAACCGCGCCTTCGCCGCCGGCCGCCCCGCCGAGGGCATGCTCTATCTCGCCAACGCCTACGAGTTCAACCCGACCGACTACCGCGTCGCCGCCACGCTCGCCCAAAAACTCCAGCTCAACAATCCCCACCGCTCCGACGCGATCTATCAACGCCTCCTCCGCGAACATCCCGCCGAGCGCGCCGCCACCGCGCAAACCTGGTTTCGCGCGCTCCTCGCCCGCGGCGATTTTCCCGCGATCGAGCAACTCGCCTCCGCCGAACTCCTCGCCGATCCCAATCATGCGGCCGTGTGGCTGCGCGCTTTCATTTTCGCGAATCGCCAAACCGCCGCCCTCGGCCCCCTCGACGAACTCATCGGCTCCCCAGCGCCCCAAGCCAGATCCTGGAATCCGCTCCTTTCGATCGAACGAGACCTCCGTACCGGCCACGTCTCCCGCGCCCTCGCCGCCCTGAAACGCCCCTGGTCGAAAGCGCCGCCCTACGCCCTCTTTTATCAAATCGGCGAACTCATCGCACACGACCAAGCCCTCCTCGCCGTCGACCTCGTGGGCAGCTACCAGAGCCGCCTCGACGACACCGCGCGCGCCACGCTCCTCCTCGACGCCTACGCCGCGCTCGACGCCGACCGCACGCGCGAACAGCTCGTCGACTCGCTCCTCGCGCCGCCCCTCAACCTTCCCACGATCAACCTCCTCGCCGCGCACCTCATCCGCCACCCCGACCCGACGCTCCTCGACCACCTCTTCGCGAAGTTCACCCGCGAGAAACCGCCCGTGGTCGACGACACGCTCGAAACCTACCTCGCGCTCTTCTGCGCCGCCGGCGCCAGCGGCGACTGGCACAAACTGCACCTCATCTCCGGCGCGCTCCGGCGCGACGGCGGCGGCAACTCGCTGACCCTCGGCCTCGCCGAGAGTTTTTTCCGCGGCCTCACCCCGCAGACGCGCATCGCCGGCCTCCTCTCTGCTCTCCCCACCACGCTGGAGATCCACTACGCGCTGCTCGAACGTTATCCCGGCAATGCCCGCGGCTCCGCCAACCAGCCCGCCGCCGTTCCCGCGCGCAAGCCATGAGCGCCACCGCCGCCACACCGCCCGCCGCCGCGCTCATCGCATCGCCCTTCCGCGCCCTCCCGTGGCTCGCCCGGTGCAACCTCCTCGCCGTCGCCCTCCTCGCCGCCGCACTCACCGCCCTGCTCTGGCCGCACTGGCGCGACAACGCCGATCTCTCCCACGCCTTCTTCATGCCGGCGATTTTTCTCTATCTGCTGCACGAGGCGCGCACCGGCACGCCGCGCTTCATTTCGTCTTCCCGCACGGTCACGCTCGGCGCGAGCGCGCTGCTGCTGCTCGCCCTCCTCGCCCTCATCGCCAGCGGCCTCTACGCCGCCGCGCTCGACTGGACGCACTCGCTCGTCGCCTGCACGCTCACCATCGCCTTCGCCGGCCTGCTCGCCGCAAGCCTCGTCGTGTTCGCCTCCGCCCGCGTGCGCTTTCTCCCGCTGAACTGGCCGGCCTGCGCCGCCGTCGGCCTCTGGTTGCTCAGCACGCCGATCCCGCCCGGCACCTACACGCAGCTCACGCTTCGCCTGCAATTGATGGTCACGGAAAACGTCCTCCGCGCGCTCCACCTCCTCGGCATCGCCGCCAGCCGCTCGGGTAACGTCATCGATCTCGCCACCACGTCGGTCGGCGTCGAAGAAGCCTGCAGCGGCATTCGCAGCCTCGTCTCGTGCCTCTTCGCCGGGATTCTTTTTTCCGCCACGCTCGTCCGCCGCCCGTGGGCGCGCGCCCTCCTCATCGCGCTCGCCGGCCCGCTCGCCATCGCGATGAATTTCTTCCGTTCGCTCACGCTGACGCTCCTCGCGAACGCCGGTATCGACATCTCCGGCACGTGGCACGACGTCACCGGCTTCGCCGTCCTCGGCCTCACCGCTCTCCTCCTCGGCGCCCTCGCCCTCCTCCTCGCCCGCGGCGAAACGTCCTTCGCCCAAACTCAAAACTCAAAACCCGCACCCGCCGCACCCGCCGCGCCCTCGACGGCGGCTCACCGCCTCCTCGCCGCCGGCCTCGCCGTCGCCGTCGCGCTCGCGATTTTTTTCTACGCCAACACCCGTCCCTCGCTCCGCCAGAGTCTCCCCGTCCCGAATCTCGCCGCCATCCTGCCGACTCACGCCGACGGCTGGCACGTCGAGACCGCGCGCGACCTTTACCAATTCAGCGCGACGCTCCACACCGACCACCTCGCGCAACGCACCTATCTTCGCTCCACGCCGCACGGCGTCGAGCAGCTCACCGTTTATCTCGCCTACTGGCGCCCGGGCCAGGCGCCCGTGAGTCTCGTGGCTTCGCACACCCCCGACGCCTGCTGGCCGGGCAGCGGCTGGACGCCCGCCGTCCCCGAGCAGACGCGCGCAGCGCTCCCGATTTCCGGATACACGCTGCCCGAGGCCGAAGCGCGGCTCTTCAAAAGCGGCGACTTCCCCCAATACGTCTGGTTCTGGCATCTCTACGACGGCCGTCCCATCGCGTTTCGCGATCCCTACTCGGCGCGCGCGCTCCTCGCGATCGCGTGGCACTACGGTTTCACCCACGACGGCGATCAGCTCTTCGTCCGCGTGTCCAGCAACCGTCCCTGGTCCGCGTTCGCCCAGGAACCGCTGCTCCGCGAAATCTTTTCCCGCCTCCAACCTCTCGGCCTCTGATCTGCTCCGTCCTGCGCACCCGCTCTCCGAAAATTGCGATGCCGCTCCCGCTCACCCGTCTCGAACGCCGGATTCTCGGCATCCTCGCCGCCCTGATCGTGCTCGGCCTCATCGGCCTCGCCGTGCTGTGATCCTCGATGGGAGCGGAAAAAATCTCACCAGCCTCTCGGCCGGTTGCAGCAGCGATGCCGCGCTCGTCGGCGGTAAACCTCGCGAAATCCCGCGCGCCAGCGCCGGGCGCCGCCTGTGATTTTTTGTCGTCGCCAACCTCACCCCCGCGCGCAACTTTCCGCCCACCCGTGCGAATCATCGCTGGCAGCCTCTCACTTTTTCCTGCACCGCCGGCCCGCTTGCGTTGCCGACGGTCGTGCCCGAACGGCTGCGGTTACGTGGAAACCGCCGCATGAGTTTGCCCCTCGCCACTCCCCCGCCGGATGCCCGCCCGCCCGCCCCGCTTTCCTTCCGCGTCCTGATTCCCTGGGCGATTGTCGCAGGCCTCGCCGTCGGCGGCGCCTGGCTCGGCCAGCTCTATTTCGCCGCCCGCGCCGAGATCGCGTTGCTCCACGATCAGGAGGCGCTCTCGAACCTCGCCGTCATCGGCGCCCGCCAGCAGGCCGAAGCCGAGCGCATCCTCTCGAACCGCCAGCTCGCCGAGGACAAACGACACCTCGTGCAGCTCGATCAGCAGATCGCCCAGTCGACGCACCAGATCGCCGACGCCCGCCGCGAGATCGTCGAGATCAGCGCCCGCCTCGTCACCAGTCGCATCGAACTTCACCAGCTCCGCGAACGACTCGCCTCCGTTACCGATGACGCCTCCACGTTGAGGGAGCGCCTGAAAACCGAAACCGATCTCGCGCAATTCCAGCTCGTCGCGCTCGCCTCCCCCGCCGCCGGCTCCTCCTCGCCCAACGCCCTCGTGGTCTGGAACCCCATCGCGCAGGCAGGCCTCCTCCGCATCGAGAAACTTCCCGCGGCCGCGAGCGACCGGGATTACCAGCTCTGGATCGGTGACCCTGCGTATCCGGAACCCGTCGACGCCGGCGTTTTCACCGTCGACGCCGCCACCGGTGCAGCGCGCATCACCTTCAAACCGCGTCAACCCGTCACGAACCCCACGCAGTTCTCCGTCCGCCTCGAACGCAAAGGCGGCGCTCCGAAAGCCGCGGGGCCTGTCCTGCTCGTCGGCGAGTGACGCCGACCGCTTCATCGACGCCAGCCCGGAGTTCCGAGTTCCCGTGTACCCCGCCCCGTAGCCCTGCGCGGGAGCGTAGGGACCGAAACGAGGAATTCCAACCTCGAACTCGAAACCCAGAACTCCAAACCTCGAGTCCGGCCGCCCGACAGCGCCCGAACTTGAGCTTGTCACCCGCCATCCCCCTGCGAAATTCGGCGGCTTATGATTATCAAGCCCCGCGTCCGCGGTTTCGTCTGCGTCACTTCCCATCCGCTTGGTTGTGCCGCCCACGTCCAGGAGTGGATCGATCACGTGAAGTCGAAGGGCGCCATCAAGGACGGCCCGAAGAAGGTGCTCGTGCTCGGCGCATCCACCGGCTACGGCCTCGCGTCACGCGTGACCGCCGCCTTCGGCTCCGGCGCGGCGACGCTCGGCGTCTTCTTCGAACGCCCCTCCGAAGAGGGCCGCCCCGCCACGCCCGGCTGGTATAACACCATCGGTTTCACCCAAGCCGCGCGCGCCGCCGGCCTCTACGCCAAAAATATCAACGGCGACGCGTTCTCCGACGACATCAAGCGCCAGACGCTCGACCTCATCCGCGCCGACCTCGGCCAGGTCGACCTCGTGGTCTACTCCCTCGCCTCGCCCCGCCGCGTGCATCCGAAAACCGGAGTCGTTCACAAATCCGTCCTCAAACCCGTCGGCTCGTCCTACACCAACAAAACCGTCGATACCGACAAAGGCATCGTCAGCGACATCACCATCGAGCCCGCCACCGAAGCCGAGATCGCGGACACCATCACCGTCATGGGCGGCGAAGATTGGGAGCTGTGGATCGACGCCCTCAAATCCGCCAACCTCCTCGCGCCCGCCGCCCAGACCGTCGCCTACTCCTACATCGGGCCCGACGTCACCTGGCCGATCTACAAAAACGGCACCATCGGCCTCGCGAAAAATGACCTCGAGCGCGCCGCCCGCGCCCTCGATGCACTCCTCAAACCCACCGGCGGACGCGCCTTCATCTCCGTCAACAAAGCGCTCGTCACGCAGGCCAGCTCCGCGATTCCCGTCGTGCCGCTCTACATTTCGATCCTCTACAAGATCATGAAGGCGCAGGGCACGCACGAGGGCTGCATCGAGCAAATGCAGCGCCTCTTCGCGACCCACATGTACAACGGCCACACGCCGAAGTTCGACGAAGACGGCCGCGTCCGCGTCGACGACCTCGAGATGCGCTCCGAAGTCCAGGCCGCCGTCCGCGAGATCTGGCCCACGGTCACGACCGCCAATCTCGTCGAGAAAACCGACATCGCCGGCTACCGCTCCGAATTCCTGAAACTCTTCGGCTTCGGCCTCGACGCCGTGAACTACGAAACCGACGTCGAGCCGCACCTCCCGATGCTCTGACGCGCCCACGTCAGCGCTCCGAGTTTCGGGTTCAGTGTTCCGAGTTTCAAACCGCTCCGCCTCGTAGCCCTGCGCGGGAGCGCAGGGATCATCCACCCCAAAACCCGAAACTCCCCCCGAAAAATCCGCGGCCTCACGCCGCACTCTTTCCATGGCCGCCTTCGACCCCACTCGCCGCCGTTTTCTGAAATCGTCCGTCATCGCCGGCGCCGCCGTCACCCTCGGCGAATTCTCGTTGCGCTCGTCGCCCGCCGAACTCCCCGCCGCGAGGAACGCCACCGGCTCCTCCGCCTCGTCCTTTTCTCCCTCCTGGGTCGACCGGCCGATGCGCTGGGCCCAACTCGCCCTCGTCGACGACGATCCCGCGCCCGGCAAAATCGATGTTTCCTTCTGGCTCGATTACTTTGCGCGGACGCACGCCGACGGCGTCTGCCTCAGCGGCGGCGGCTGCACCGCGTTTTATCCGACGCAGATTCCCTTTCACCACCGCAGCGCCTGGCTCGGCAATCGCGATCTCTTCGGCGAACTCGTCGCCGGCTGCCGCCAGCTCGGCATGATCGTGATCGCGCGCACCGATCCGCACGGCACCTACGACGACGCCCAGGCCGCGCACCCCGACTGGATCGCCGTCACCGAGGATGGAAAACCCCGCCGCCACTGGGCCTCGCCCGAGATGTGGGTCACCTGCGGGCTCGGGCCCTACAACTTCGATTTCATGACCGAAGTGAAGCGCGAGATCATGTCGCGCTACCACGTCGACGGGATTTTCATCAACCGCTGGGAAGGCCACGGCCTTTGTTATTGCGAGCATTGCCGCACGAATTTCAAAACCGCCACCGGCCACGATCTTCCTTCCGGCAAAACCACCCTGCAGGATCCTGCACGCCGCGCCTATTTTTTCTGGCGCCAGCAACGGCTCTTCGACCTCTGGCAGCATTGGGACTCCGCCGTGCGCGCGATCAATCCCGACTCCTGCGTGATCCCGAACACCGGCGGCGGCGCGAACAGCTCGCTCGCCATGAAACGCGTCGGCGAACTCGCGCCCATGCTCGCCGCCGATCGCCAGGCCCGCCGCGGACTCGCGCCGATTTGGAGCGCCGGCAAAAACGGCAAGGAATACCGCGCCACGCTCGGCCGGAAACCCGTCGTCGGCATCTTCAGCGTCGGCCTCGAAGAACCTTATCGTTGGAAAGATTCCGTGCAGGCGCCTCACGAAATCCGCCTCTGGGCGATCGACAGCATCGCGAACGGCATGCGCCCGTGGTTCACCAAATTCGCCGGCGCGATCAACGATCCCCGCTGGCTCCAGCCCGTCGAAGATCTCTACGTCTGGTGCCACGGCGCCGAGCGCTATCTTCGCAACGAGCGCCCGCTCGCCCGCGTCGCGATCGTCTACTCGCAGCACACCGCATGGTTCTACGAGAACGCCGACCACGGCGCCCGCGACAGCGTCGAAGACGCCGGCCTCGGCTGGTATCAAGCTCTCGTCGAGGCCCGCGTGCCCTTCGAAATGGTGCACGATCAATTCCTCGACGCCGACCACCTCACGCCGTTCCAAACGCTCATCCTCCCCAACCTCGCCGCGCTCTCCGCTGCGCAATGCGACCAGCTCCGCGCCTTCGTCGCCCGCGGCGGCGGTCTCATCGCGACGCACGAAACCTCGCTCTACGACGAAGCCGGCGCGCCGCGGAAAAATTTCGGCCTAGCCGATCTTTTCGGCGCCAGCTTCGCCGGCCGCATCGAAGGGCCGATGCACAATGCCTACCTCCGCCTCGAGCATGACCGCGCGCCCGGCCATCCGTTGCTCCGCGGACTCGAAAACGCGCCGCGCACCGTCCACGGCGTGTGGCGCGTCGAGGTGACCGCGACGGAAAAACTCCCGCCGCCACCGCTCACCCTGATTCCGAGTTATCCCGATCTGCCGATGGAAAAAGTCTTCACGCGTCAGCCGAAGACCGACATCGCGCAGGTTTTTCTGCGCGAACTTCCCGGCGGCGGTCGCGTCGTTTATTTTCCCTGGGACATCGATCGCACCTTCTGGGAAGTGCTCGACGTCGACCACGGCCAGCTGCTGCGCAACGCGCTCGCGTGGGCGACGAACGAGCCCCCGCCGGTTTCGGTCGTCGGCCCCGGTGTCCTCGACGTCACGTTCTGGCAGCAGAAAAATTCCGTCACCGTCCACCTCGTGAACCTCACGAATCCGATGATGATGAAAGGCCCGATTCGCGAACTGTTCGCCGTCGGCGAGCAGAAAGTCCGCGTCCGTCTCCCTGACCGTCGTCAGGCCAAAAGCGCCCGCCTGCTCGTCGCCGCCACCGACGTCGCCTTTCAGCAGACCGGCGAGTGGGTGGAAGTCGCCGTGCCGTCGATTCTCGCCCACGAAGTGATCGCCTTCGACGTCTGACGCGCTTGGCTGCTCGGCATGCGCGCCGTCGTCCAACGCGTCTCCTCCGCCAGCGTCACGATCGAGGGCGTCGTCGGCGGCGCGATCGATCGGGGCCTGCTCATCCTCCTCGGCGTGCAGGCTGACGAGTAAGTCCCGTGCGGCTATCGGTCGACCATGGAGCGGCGGTCTATGACCGCCAAGTTCGGAAAATTCACAGTCAACCCGGCCGTCACAGACCGCCGCTCCACGCCGACTGATTATTCGGACATGCTCTGCGCCAACCCGGACGCATCACACTTCGAAGCAAACCATCCGCGGAGTGTCATTCTGAACGCTGTGCAGAATCCAGTGCGCGCTTCGTGGCACGACGCGCGTGCGAAAGTCCAAATGGATTCGTCGCTGCGCTCAGAACGACAAAAAGTGTAATGAATCCGCGCTCAGCCCCACTGCACCCCTCGTAGCCCGCTGCGGGAGCAGCGGGATTCCCGCGACCTCGCTCTTCCGCCTCGCCCCTCCCCTTTACCGCTGCCGATCCGCCAGCGCCCTCGCCAGATCCCGCGCGAAAAACGCCCCGCGATAAATCATCCCCGTATAAATCTGCACGAGCGCCGCGCCCGCATCGAGCTTCTCCGCCGCGCTCGTCACATCCTCGATTCCACCCACGCCGATGATCGGCAGCCGCCTGCTCGTCGCGCGCGCGATGTAGTTGATGATCTCCGTCGACCGCCGCCGCAACGGCCGTCCGCTCAGCCCGCCCGCCTGATTCACCGCCCCAAAGATCCCCGGTCGCGCCAGCGTCGTGTTCGTCGCGATGATCCCGTCGAGCCCGAACTCCGCGATCGTCGCGAGCACCGTGTCGATCTGCCGAAAACTCAGATCGGGTGCGATCTTCAGCAGCACCGGCACGCGCCGCGCCCGCGCGCGATTCGCCGCCGTCACCGCGCCGAGCAGCTCCCGCAGCCGGTCCTCGTCCTGGAGTTTCCGCAGGTCAGGCGTGTTCGGGCTGCTCACGTTCAACACCACGTAGTCCGCAAAATCCGCCAGCGCCGCGAAACTCTTCAAGTAGTCCTCCGTCGCCCGCCCGATCTCCGTCACCTTCGATTTGCCGAAATTGATCCCGAGCGGTATCCGCCGCTGCCCCACGCCCGGTTGTTGCGCCAGCCGTCGCGCCACCGCCTCGCAGCCCGCGTTGTTGAAACCCATCCGGTTGATCACCGCGCCCTCCTTCGGGAAACGAAATACCCGCGGCCGCTCGTTTCCCGGCTGCGCCAGCGCCGTGATCGTGCCGATCTCCACGTGCCCGAAACCCAGCGCCGCCGCCGCCGGCCACGCGCTGCCGTTCTTGTCGAAACCCGCCGCCAGTCCCACCGCATTCGGAAATTTCAGCCCGAACGCCTCGACCGGCTGCGTCCGCCCCGCCGGCAATCGCGCCGCACCCTCTAGCAATCGGCACAACGGCGGCAGGCGCGCCAGCGTCGCCATCGCCGTGACCGCCAGCTCGTGCGCATGCTCGGGATCGAGCCGGAAGAGACCCGGCCGGAGAATTTCTTCGTAGAACCACCCCATGATCGCACCAGCGTGAAATCGGCCCCACAAAATGCAAGTGCCCCCAATTCGGTAAACCCGCTCGCGCGAGGGATTTTTACTTCGGCGCGAAGTTCGCGCGCGCGATGCAGAAAAGCTGCCTTTTTCTGCTTGTTTTTTTGACCTCCCCTCGCACGCTGCGCCAAAAATCACCCCTTTCCTTTTTTTCTAATGCCCAAAGCAACTTCCACTCTCGACTGGTGCATCGTCCGCCTTGGCGAGGATCATAACTGGTGGGTAAACGAAACCAGCGATCCCGTTCGATGGGATGTCGATGGTCTCAGCATCATCGACCCACGCCAGCTCTCGCACCTCGTCGACCTCGTCGACCCACTGCGCGATTACGGCTTCGATCAGGATATCATGGAGCGCGCCTTCATTCTCTTCCGCATCGAGAAAGACCTCGGCAACGCCAAGGTCCGCCTCAAGCGCACGAAGGAATCGCTCTTCGAGTCCGACGAAAAACTCTTCGCCCTCGCCGACACCCTCGACGAGGAAAACGGCCCCTACGCCGACCTCCTCGACCACCTCACGCGCTGCCGCGTGAAAATGCTCAACGACCTCTTCGAATTCGAATCCAAGCTCACGGTCGACGAAGTCGAAGACGAACTGCGCGAGGACCAGAACAGCCATTTCATCGAGGGCAAAGCCCTTCACTCCTTCGAAGAACTCACCGCCATCCTCGACTTCATGCCCGCCGGTTACGAGACCGACGAGGAGCAGCCCGCCAAGAGCCTCGACGACGAAGGCGACGCCGACGATCTCCCCGAACTCGACGAAGCTGAAGAGGAGAAACTCAAGAACGACGAGTCGCTCAAGTGGGACGAAGACGACGACGAGAAGGACGACGACGACGACAAAGAAAAAGACGAGGACGAAGACGACGACGACGAGAAAGACGAGGACGAGAAGTCCGAATCCGGCGACGACGAAGACGAGAAGCCCAAGAAAAAATCCAAAGGCAAACGCTGAGCTAATCTGTTCCCTCTCTGGGCGGCCCTCACCGGCCGCCCTTTTTTTGTGCCTCCTATGTAGCCCGCTGCGGAAGCAGCGGGACCAACGCCTCCCTCGCTCCAGCTGCTTGCCTCCTCCGCGCACCACCTCCGCCAGCGGCTCATCCCCACGTCACCATTGCCATTCCCGCTGCCCTCCGCCAAATCTGCCCCAATGGATTTTCGCCGCGCGCTGCTCCCGCTTTTCCTGCTCCTCTCGCTCGCCGCCCTCGCCGGCTGCAACGCCGCCGGCCCCGCTTCCGCCGGCGCGAATCCCGCCGTCCCGGCCGTCGCCTCGTCCGCCCAACTCCGCAACGGCGACAGCCTCACGGTCTCCCTCCAGGGCGTGCCCGATCCGAGTGTGAACACCGTCCAGATCGACGACCGCGGCACGATCAGCCTCCCCTTCATCGGCGCCGTCGCCGCGTCCGGCCTGAACACCGGCGAACTCGGCGAACGCGTCCGCCAAACCTATCTCGCAAAAAAAATCTACAACACCGTCGACGTCTCCGTCACCGTCACCGAGCGCTATGTCTACGTCGGCGGCGAGGTGGTGAAACCGGGCCGCATCATCTGGACGCCCGATCTCACCGCCGCGAAAGCGATCCAGTCTGCCGGCGGCTTCACGCTCTACGCGAAGGAAAGCCGCGTCGCCCTCGTGCGCGACCAGAAGACCTACGACCTCGACATCAAGCTCGCGCAAAAAAATCCGTCACAGGATCCGCCCCTCGTCCCCGGCGACTCCCTCCAAGTCCCCCGCTCGCCGTTTTAGGTGGAGCCCGACGTCCCGTCGGGCTCGTTCCCCTCGCCTCGGCCGCCTCAGCCGCCCCGCAGCGCCACCGCCATGTCCTTCGCGAAATACGTCAGGATCATGTCCGCTCCCGCGCGCTTGATCGCCAGCAACGACTCGTGCCGCGTCCGCTCCAGATCGAGCCAGCCCATCCTCGCCGCCGCGTGCAGTTGCGCGTATTCTCCGGAAACCTGATACGCCGCGATCGGCTTCTTCGACGCGTTGCGCACATCCCGGATGATGTCGAGATACGGCCCCGCCGGTTTCACCATCACGATGTCCGCGCCCTCGAGTGTATCGAGCGTCACTTCGCCGAAGATCGAACGCCGGTTCGCCGGATCGAGCTGATACGTCGCCTTGCTCAGCAAATGCGTCCCCGCGGCCGACGCGCTGCCCACCGCATCGCGAAACGGCCCGTAATACGCCGACGCGAACTTCACCGTGTAAGCCATGATGCCCGTCCCGGTGAAGCCCGCGAGATCGAGCGCCTTCCGAATCGCGCCGATCCGCCCGTCCATCATGTCGCTCGGCGCCACCAGATCGACGCCCGCCCGCGCGTGCAGCACCGCCATCTTGCAGAGAATCGCGACCGTGCGGTCGTTGTCCACGTCATCGCGCGCCGCGGTCAACACGCCGTCGTGGCCGTGCGTCGTATAGGGATCGAGCGCGATGTCCGTCATCACCGTCAGCTCGGGCACGGCTTTTTTCACCGCGCGCACCGCCCGCAAAATCAACGCATCCTCATGCAGCGCCGCCGTGCCCTCCTCATCCTTCAGCTTCGCGTCCAGTTTCGGAAACAGCGCCACCGCCGGCACGCCGAGCTTCGCCAGCGCGCGACACTCCTTCACGAGATCGTTCAAATTGAAGCGCATCACGCCCGGCATCGATGCGATCGCCTGCGGCGCGCTCTTGCCGTCGATCACGAAAAGCGGCGCGATGAAATCCTGCGGCCGCAGCACCGTGTCCGCCGTCAACGCGCGCAAGCTCGCCGTCCGGCGCAGCCGGCGCGGACGATGAGTGAGTTCCAGTTTGAAAGGAGATTCAGCCATGGTGCCGCCACGCTACCACACGCCGCGCGCCCCGCGCCACCCGTTTCTCCGCGCACCCGTTGCGGTTCTCCGCTCGCCTGATGTCGGGCGGGTTTCCCACCCGCCGTCTGTAATTTTGTGATAACTTTTCCCTACCCGCTTGTCCCCTCCCTCATTTCCGATCTCTCAACTCTCAGCTCTCAACTCTCAACTCCTCCTATTCATCCGCCAACGCCCGCGCTCCCGTCCCATGACACTCTGGACATTCCTTCGTGATGAGGATCCGTCCACCTGTGCACTCGCGACACGCCTCGCGTCCATGCGAACACGCCGTGCAGTCCTTCTTGATCACGCTGCCCCTTCCTTTCCCCGTCCCGCCGCACGCCGAACACGCCACGGCTTTTCCGTCCTGCTCCATCGTCCCCGAGCCTCCGCACGTCGTGCACGGTGGCGTGCCCGGCACCAAATTATATCCGCGCCCATCGCACACATGACACAGCACCGTGCCTTTTCCGCCGCACGTCGCACACGGGATCGAACTCTGGATTCTTCCGCTTCCTCCACACGCCTCGCACGGATGCGCCGTCGTCAATTCCTTCCGCCGACTCACCACCGTCGCATCGCGGCTGCCCGATTGCGCATACAACCGCGCCGCCTGCGCGAAATTCCCCTTCCGGTCGAAATAGCGCGCCAGCTCCATTTTTAACGTCGCCATTCCCGCCGTCCCGATGCGCGTATCCTCGAACCCCGCCGGCGCCGCCACCGTCTCCTGCTCGATCATCGCCTGCACCCGCTTCGCCACGCGCTCCGGCGCCTCTTTCATCAACTCGATCAGGAGCGCGACCGCCTTCTCCCGCTCGCCCGCCGCATATGCGCGACACGCCCAGTCGCCCGCCGCTTCCAAATCCGCCGGCGCGCCCGCGCCCCGGCGCTCGCATCGCGCCATCTCCAGCATCGCCTCTGCCGATCCCTTATCCGTCGCCCGCCGATAATTCGCCCGCGCCTCCGCCGCCGATTTCGCGATCCCCTCCCCTTCCTCGTAGAGCCGCGCGAGCAACAGCGACGCGAGCGCCGGCGCATCCAGCCGCGTCACGATCCTCCGCAATTCCCCCGCTTCGCGCGCCAAGTCCCGCGGCAGCGCCTCGCGCGTCATCGCATACAGCGCCACCAACTGTTCCCCCGCGCTCGTTTCGCCATCCGCCGACGCCGCCTCGCTCCACGCCAACGCGCGCGCATATCTTTTTTGCCGGAAATCCTCCCCCGCCACCGCCGCGCGCGCCTCGCGATCGCCCGCCTTCGCCGCCTCTTCCAAAAACGGATACGCCGCGCCCGCCTGATCCGGGTGCGCTTTGAAAATCGCTTTCCCATACGCCGCGCGAAACGGCAGCCGCGTCCGCACCTTCGTGCGATCGATCGCCTGCATCTCCGCCGCCGCGGTTTGCCAATCACCCGCTCTCGAAGCCGTCTGCGCCTTTCTCCAGCGCGCCAGCGTCGCCGCATCCGGCTGCTCGAAAAAATCCTCCGCCGAAGCCACGGCCGCCCAATCCGCCAGCACCGGATCGTCCCCCGGCGCCACTGCGCTGAGCAGTTCGAATTTCATCATCGCCTGCGGCGTCACCGCTTCTCCCGCTGCGCCGCTCAGTTCTGCGCGCAACTTCGCCAGGTCTTCCGCTGCGATATCCGGCTCCGCTTTCTGCAACGCCCGGTAGTTCGCCGGGTTCTCGCGACTCAACGCCAGCAGCGGCCTCGCGTAGATTTCTCCGCGCCACTTTCCCAATTCGCCCGCCGGCGGAAATTTCACCACCGGCAGCCGCTGCAATTTTTCTCGCGCCGCCTTCACCTCGCCGCGCGCGCACAACTCGCCGATCTCCGCCTGCAACGCTTCGAACTTCCGCGCGTCCTCCTCTCGATCGACCTTCGCCACGAACGCCTCGAACAGCCGCGCCCGTTCCCGTGACCACGACCGGATTCCTGCGCTTTTTTCGTCCGCTGCCGCCTCGCGGATTTTCTCCGCCTGCCAGTGCAACATCCGAAACCGCGCCTGATATTCCAACATCTCCGCCTGCGCCGCGGCCAGCTCCGCCCGAATCGTCCGCACCCCCGCGGCTTGCTCCGCACTGGCTCGTCGCGACCACCATCCGCCTGTCGTCACCGCCGCCCCGAGCCCGATCACGCCGACGACCAGCGGCAGCCGCGGAATCCGCCAACCCCACGCTTTTGCGCCGCCCGCGCCCGCACCGTTTTCCTGGGGCATGGTTGGGGCGGGACGTTCCATCGCGTTCGACTGTCCTCTATCGGCGCAAACATGCCCGCACTGGAGTCTATCGTCGGTTGCCGCCGCGCCTATTTCTTTCCGGCCTCTGCAGCAAAAAAATCTGTCCCACCCTCCGCCTCTGCATCCGTGTCATCCGCGGGAAAATCCCGCGCCGCTCGTCCGCAAACAAGCTCGCCCGTCTCGCGCTTTTTCCCAAAGTTCGCTCCCTTTCCTTTTCATGCCCATCAAGCTCTTCGACTCGCTCACGCGAGAGATCCGCGAACTTTCCCCGGCCCACCCCGACGGCGTCCTCCGCTTCTATAACTGCGGTCCCACCGTCTACGCCCCCGCGCACATCGGCAATTTTCGCACCTTCGTCGTCAACGACGTCCTCCGTCGCGTCCTCGAACTCGAGTTCGGCCCGGGCAAAGTGAAACACGTCCGCAACCTCACCGACGTCGACGACAAGACCATCAAGCGCGCTCGCGACGAATCCCGCCCGCTCGCCGACGTCACCAAACAGTGGACCGACAAATTCCACGCCGACTGCAAGGCGCTGAACTGCCTCCCGCCGCACGTCGAGCCCACCGCCACCGGCCACATCGCCGAGCAGGTCGATATGATCGCGTGCCTGATGGAAAAAGGAAACGCCTACCGCGCCGCCGACGGCTCCGTGTATTTCAAAGTCTCCTCCTTCGACAACTACGGCCGCCTCTCGCGCGTGAAGGAGCGTGAACTCCAGCTCGGCTCCGCCCTCGCCGCCGGCAAATCCCAGGCCGTCGACGCCGACGAAAAGGAAGACGCCACCGACTTCGCCCTCTGGAAAGCCCACAAACCCGAGGACGGCGACAACGCCTGGGACAGCCCGTGGGGCAGCGGCCGCCCCGGCTGGCACATCGAGTGCAGCGCGATGAGCAAAAAACATCTCGGCGAGACGATCGACCTCCACACCGGCGGCGTCGACCTGCTCTTCCCGCACCACGAAAACGAAATCGCCCAGAGCGAATGCTGCAACGGCCGGCAGTTCTCGCGTCATTGGTATCACAGCGAACACCTGCTCGTGGACGGCAAGAAGATGAGCAAGTCGCTCGGTAATCTCTACACGCTCGACCAGCTCACCGCGATGGGCCACTCGCCGATGGCGCTCCGCTACGCGCTCCTCGCCGGCCATCCGCGCAAGCAGCTCAACTTCACCCTCGACTCGCTCCACGCGGCCGAGAGCGCTCTCGCCAGCCTGCGCGCCCATCGCGCTTCCCTTGCTCCCGCCGCCGCCGCGCACGACGCCTTCGCGCCCGTGCTCGCCGCGCTCCAGGACGACCTCAACACGCCCGCCGCCCTCGGCGCCCTTTTCAGCATCGTCAACCGCAAGGATCTCCAGGCCGACGCCGCCTCCTTCGACCGCGCGATGTTCGCCCTCGGCCTCGATCTCTCCGCTCACGCGGAGCCGCCCAAAACCTCCGCCCCCGTCGAAGTCACCGCCCTCGCCGAAAAACGCTGGGCCGCGAAACTCGCGAAAGATTTCGCCACCGCCGACGCCCTCCGCAAAGATCTCGCCGCCGCCGGCTGGTCGATGCTCGACCGCAAAGACGGCTACTCCCTCGCGCCCGCGAAAAAAAGCTGATTGGGCTTCATCCTCCACTCTAGACGCGCCCTCGCCGGCCTCGACGCCTGCTCGCGCGTTTTGAAATTTTCCGTCGCCGATGGAGGAGCCTGCTTGCAGGCGATTGCCGGATCTTCACCCGCCAATATCGCCTTCCACCAAGCTTCCCCCTTCGACCGCGCCCGGTCGCCGCGCGCGCCATCCGGGTGATTCTCCAATGCAAAAATTCGTAGCGCGCCCCATGGCCCGCCCCGCGTATTCGCCGCACCGGTCTCTTTTCTGGCGGTCCATGCGCGTCTTCCTATGCCCACTAAAACTGCCAAAAAAAATGCGCGCCGTGCCGCGCGCTCCGGAAAAAAACCCTCCACCCAGGCCGGCGCTTATGTGCGTGAAGAGATGCACAAGCTGAAATCCGGCAGCGGCAACGTCCGCTCGCGGAAGCAGGCGGTCGCGATCGGCCTCTCCGAGGCGCGCCGCGAAGGCGTGAAACTCGGCACCCCCTCGCGAAAAAAATCCTCCGCCGCCACCCGCAAGAAAGCCCGCCGCGATTCCGCCGTCGGCTCCGGCCGCAAGAAAGTCTCTCCCACGCGTTCGCGCGGCGCCAAGCAAGCCGCCCGCACGCGCAACCGCCGCTATCGTCGCGCCGCCGCGAAATGATCCGCTCATGCTCGCGCGTCCGCTTCGGCCCATCCGCCGCTCCGCCGCGCGCCCGCGCTCGTCCGCCTCGGTAACCGTGACGTCGCCCCGCGCGCTTCACCGCTTCGGCCTCCTTGCGTGGCTCACGGTGCGCGTCTGCATCAGCGACAAGATCCCGCGCTTCGGCGCGGCGCTCGCCTTCTACACCACGGTCGCGGTTTCGCCGCTGCTCGTCCTCGCCGTCGCGGTCGCGCAGTTTTTTTTCAAGGACGACAGCGCGCGCCGCCGCATCCTCGGCGAGATCGACCAACTCGTCGGCTCGTCCGCGACGCAGGCCTTGAACAGCGTGCAATCGCCGCCCGCCGGCGGCCACTCCGCCACGTTCGCCGCCTGGATCGGCTCCGTCACGCTCATCATCGGCGGCCTCGGCGTTTTCGTGCACTTGCAGGACGCCCTGAATTCGATCTGGCGCGCGCCCGCCCACACGAACGAAACCTGGCCGCAGATGATCAAGCGGCGGCTCTTCTCCTTCGGCACCGTGCTCGCGACGGGCTTCGTCATGCTCGTGTCGCTCACCTTGAGCGCCGTGATTTCGTGGTTCGGGGAAAACGCGAGCCGTTGGGCCCGCCTTCCTGCCGCCGCGTGGGAAATCGCCAATTTCACCTTCTCGTTCGCCGTCATCCTGCTGCTCTTCGCCGTGCTCTTCAAACTTCTGCCCGATGTGAAAATCCGCTGGCGCGACGTCTGGACCGGCGCCGCCGTCACCGCGCTGCTCTTCGTCGCCGGCAAGACGCTCCTCGGCATCTATCTCGCCCACTCGAGCGTCACCTCCGCGTTCGGTGCGGCCGGCTCGGTCATCGCGCTGCTGCTCTGGTGCTACTACGCCGGCCAGATTCTCTTCATCGGCGCCGAGTTCACCCGCGTGCACGCCCGCACCCACGGCGGCCGCAATCCCCTCCCGCCCGAATCGCCGCTGCCCTAGCTCCGCCGTGAACGCCGATTTCGCCGCGACGCACTCTTCCGCGTAGCCGCCCCGCTTACGGCGCGGTTCTTCTCATCCGCTCCGCTCATGTCCACTGCCTTCGACTCGTTGACCGCGAACCTGCTCGGCCTCCACGTGGCGCCGGCAGAACTTCACTTCAGCCACATGGCGTGGCGCGCTCTCGTCGTCGTCGTGTGGTCGCTCGTGCTGCTCAACCTTTCGCACAAACGTTTCCTCGGGCGAAACTCCGGCAGCGACATCATGCTCGCCGTCCTCCTCGGCTCCGTCCTGAGCCGCGCCATCAACGGCCAGGCCGCTTTTTTTCCCACGCTCGGCGTCTGCGCCGTGCTCGTCCTGCTGCACCGCGCGCTCATGGCCGCCGCGTATCGCTGGCACTGGGTTTCGCTCCTCGCGAAAGGCCGCGACTACGTGCTCGTGCGCCGCGGTCAGATCGACTGGCGTGAAATGCGCCGCTCGAAAATCACCGAGGACGACCTCCTCGAAAATCTCCGCACCAACGGCAATCTCGGCCGCGTCGCCGACGTTCCCGAAGCCCGCCTGGAACGCAGCGGCGAAATCAGCGTGGTAAAAAATCCTCCCAACCCCAAGTAGCCAAAGTAGGGCAGTAGGCGGGCTTCAGCCCGCCTTCTTCAAACGAGTCTTCTGCTCCAGCAGAAACCCGAGCGGGCTGAAGCCCGCCCCACTCCCTCACGCCGGCGGCGTCCGCCGCTCGGCCTGATCCGCCTGCCCCTGCGACGCGACACGCGAAGCCGCAGGATTCGCTTCCTCCGCCGCCGGTTTTTTATACGTCACGTCGTCGCCCGGCGCCGCACGCCCCACCGCGCGTTTTTTTCCGCCGGCCAGCGCTGCGAGAATCACCACGACCACCGCGACCCCGAGAACGAGCAGAAGAATGTAGCCCATGCCGCCAATCTACCCCGCGCCACGCCCGCCGCCATCGGCCAATCACCCGTCCGAAGCCTAGGTGACAGGTGGAGCCCGACGTCCCCGTCGGGCTGGCTTGAAGAAGAACGTTTCAATCCCGACACAGACACCCGACGCCACCTCGCACTCGCCCCGCCCACTATTCCGCCGCCGGATAATGCGGCTCGATATCCACCGGCACGCCATCCTTCAATTTTTCCAGCACGCGCGCGACCTCCGGCCGCACCACCACCATCTTCGCCAGCAGCGTCTTCGCCGCCGCATAATCGCCATGCGCCTGGATCGTCATGATCTCGTGCACCAGCGACTCCACCGCCGGTTTCACCTTCGCGAAATCCACCGCGAACGTTCCGTCCGCGCCCACCACGAAGCCGCCGCGGTCCATCAGCCAGTTCAGTTGCAGCGCCATGCCTTTCGCGTGCGCCTCCGTCAGCCCGAAGCGCAACGTCCGAAACGTCGACGCGAGAAACGTCGTGTAGAGCGCCCGCTCCTGCGCCTTGTCCAGCCCGCCGTGATCCATCAGATATTGCAGCGCCCACAGCCCCGAGATGTCCGCCTTCGCCTCCTCGAGCGTGCCGTTCAATTCTTTCAACTCGTGCCGCACCGTCGTCGCGCGTCCGCTCACCGTGATCGTCTGCGGCCCGAGCCCGTGCATCAACTCGTGCATCAGGATGTGCGTGAAGAACGGCTCGAACGCCACTCGCGCCTGATCCTCCTTCGCCAGCGCGCGACTCGCGATCGGCACCAGCACCTTTGCAAATTTCGCCTCCTGCACGTTTTTCAACATCACGCGCTTCGACCCTTTCGCCGCCACCACGCGCTCGTCGTTCGGCAGGTTGAACGCCGCCGTCTGCACGCCGCGATTTCCGTCGCCCGACGAGAACGCCAGGTTCACCACGCGGATCGGCGAAAACCCGCCGAGCTTCGCGCGCCGATCCGGCGGATCGATCGGCAGGTGATCCTCCAGTTCCTGCAAGTGCCCGCTGAACCGCGCGAGCTTGCCCGACTCCGCCTCGTCGGTCACCGCGATGAACGCCTCGAACGCCGCCTTGTAGTTGAACCACTCGTCCTCGTAGACCTCATACGGCCCGATCGTCGGCTCGATCGTCGCGTCGAGTTCCATCCACGCCATGTCGCTCGCGAAATAGTCGTTCGACAAAAATGCCGCCGCCCGCAGCTCGAGAAATTTCTTCAACGTCGGCTGCGTCGTCGCCTCCGCCGCCTCGCGCAGCGCCTTCGCCGCGAGCCCGAGTTCGTTCTGATACTCCACGCTGTAAGGCATCGTCATCAACGCACCCGATGGCCCGCGCCGGATCGTCGTGAAAAATCCCGTTGCCGCTTCCTTCTCCGTCGCCGGCAATTTTTGGATCCACGCGTCGACCTCATCCCGCGTCGCATCCACCGGATAAAAATTTCCCGCCGGCGATTTCTTGCCCACGCCCGGCAGGAACGGCGCATCCTCGTCGAGCCGCGACCACGGCCCCGCGTTCAGCGAAAAATAATGCAGCCGCGCGCGCCCGAGCGGCGACGCATCGCGCGCGAGCTGGTTGAAGAGCGATTCGTTCAGCGGCGACGACTGCCGCAGAAAAACCGCGTCGAAAATCTTGGCCGCCTCGATCATCTTCGCGAGCGCGACGCGCTCGTTGCCCGGCAGCTTCGACGTGTCGACCGCGATGTCGACCGGGACAAATCGCGCCGTCATCGCGCGAAGCTGCGCTTCGTCCGGCGCGGCGGCCGGAGCCATTTCTGCGTGCATCACCGTCGCGGCGAGCGCCGCGGCCAGAAGGGGAATCAAGGGTCGCATGCCGCCTGAATCTGCCCGCGCGCGAACGCTGTCAAGGGACTACCAGGCCGGGATTTCACGCGGTGGGCCATGGAACCAGTCCCCCGCCCGCCTGACCAAGCCGCCGCGCCGGCCGGGCAACCACCGCCCGCGCGATTTTCCGCTTCAATCATGACCGGTCATGCGCTCAGTTCCGCCGCGCTCTTGCTTCGGGAATGCTGGGACGAGTTCAACCTGCTCGGCCTCGCGCTCGTCTTGGCCGGGCTGGTTTCTTTTCCGCTCCGGCGCCGTTTTCGCGCCGGCCGCTTCGGCGCGTTCGAACCCGATCCGCCCGTCGCTCCCGCCACGACCTGGACGCTCGCGCTGTGGGCGCCGATCTTCTGGATCGCCAGCATCTGCGTCGCGCGGAAATGGCCCGACCTCTACATGAGAGCCGTGGTGGAGGATGGCTGGATCGAAAACATCCAGGTCGCCGTCCTCCTGCTCGCGATGGGCCTCAGCCTCGCGACGGCACGCCTGTGCTTCCGGCGTGCATATCGGATTTGGGGCATCGGCTACGCGCTGTTTGCCGTCGTGCTCTTTTGGCTCGCCGGCGAGGAAATCAGCTGGGGCCAGCGGCTGTTCAACCTCGCGACGCCCGAGTGGTTTCAGGCCCACAACGTCCAGCACGAAACCAATCTGCACAACCTCGGCGACTTCGACAACGAGCTCAGCAACACCACCGACATTGCGCTCCAAATTCTGATTCTTCTCACCAGCGCCGCGTGGCTGTTCTGCGCACGCGGCGTCCGCCGCCTGCACGTCCCGCTCTGGCTGCCTCCGCCCTGCACGATCCCCGCGCTCGGCTGCCTCGTCACCTATGGCGCGCTGCTCGCTCGCTACGAACTCGCGCAACTCGCCACCCCACCCGCCATCGAACAGCTGCAGGAATCGCGCGAACTCATCCTCTACACCGCGATCGCCACGTCCGTCTGGTTCTCCCTCCGCCACGCCCGCACCCTGCGCTCGCCCGCGAACCCCGCGTCCCTGAAAAAAACACCGGCGATCGACCAATCGCTGGCGTAAACGGGGCGGAATGGCCGGATGGGAGCGCGACCGCCCTCGGTCGCCCCGAACTCACGAACCGCTACGGCACCTTCCGCAGCGTCTCCCACAGTTCTGCCGCGTCCCCATCGGATGGAAATTTCTCCTGCGCCACCCGCGTCAACAGCATCGCATCATCACGGACGCCGCGGACCGGCAACTCGCGCGCAAACGTCAGCACTTCCTCCGCCCGCGCCGGACCGCCGTTGAGAAAAAGCCGCGCCGCGAGCTGCATCGCCGGCGGGTCGCCGGCGGCTTGGGCGATCCGGATCTCGCGGCGCAGAAGATCGACATCCCGCACGATGACCCAGAACGGCTGGGGTCGCGTTCCGCGCAACTTCGCGATCCTCTGCTGCGCCTCCGACCAGCGTCCCGCCGCCTCCGTTTCGTCGAGCTGTCGGAAAACTCCTCCGCCATCGCGTCCATTGCCGGCGGACGATCCTCTGCGATCAGTTTCGGCGCTTTCACCTCTGCGGTGGCCGCCGCGGCGATCTCGTCCGCCAGCTCGCATTCCTGCGCTGCCAGCGACGGACTCTCCCGATAGAGCCGCCGCCCGAGCGCCACCACCTGCACCGCCGTATCCGTCCGTCCCGCACGGCGCAGCGCCGACGCGCAAAGTTTGTAGACCGTCAGCCCGTGCGGACGGCTGCTCAACGCCTCGACCAATCTCCCCTGCGGACCAGCGTCGGCCGTCGCCAGCGCCTCGACGAGGCCCCGGGGTCCATTGCAGCCACATCCGGTTTTCCGGCCGGCTGGCCTCGGGGCTGCGCGACGCCGCCGAAATCACCCGGGAAGCCTCCTCGATCTGTCCGGTTGACAGCAACGCGAGGACGAGATGCCGCTGGCAGACCAGGGCATCGAACCCTTGCTCCTGCGCTGCCTCCACCACCCGACGCAACAACGCCGCGCTGGGGATCTCCGCCAGGGACCAGGCGATCTGCTCCAGATTCTCCACGTTGCGGCCGAACCGCCGGAGATAAATTTCGAGCTGCGCCGACGCCTCCCGGTCCGCCCGGGCGTGCTCTTCGACCAAATACACGAGGGGCTTCGGCCGCAGCGGTCTCTGCGCCACCGCCGCCGCGAGGCAGCGGTGCATCTCGTCCAGCCGGCCCGCCGCCCGCCACGCGAATCATGCCCTCCCCGGTCGGCGTAGAGCAACGATACCTTAGTCAGCCTGAAAACGAAGCTGCACAAACAGTGATCAACGGTGGCAGCCGTATAGAGCCTCTTTGATTTTTCAGTTATCAATTGCGCCCGCAAGATGGCGGCCTATAAAAGGCATCTCCAGACTTCCGGGATTCGTAAGGTTAATCGAATCCTGCCTATATGTTCCGCTTCATACATTCTGCTGATTGGCAGCTGGGTGCCCGGTTCTCCCAATTCAGCGCGTCCGGAGGCCGTTTGCGCGAAGCGCGATTGGAGACGCTGGAACGTTCGCTGGTCTTGGCCGAAAAGCACGAGGCCAACGCCTTCTTGATCGCCGGGGATCTTTTCGAAGACAATCAGGTGGATGACGCTGTCGTCCGGGCCGTGCTCCACCTATGCGGCAGTCACGCCTCGCTTCCTGTCCATATCGTGCCGGGCAACCACGATCCGCACTCCGGCCCGGATTCCGTCTGGCAGCGCAAGTCCTTCCTTAACGCTCCGGCCAACGTCCATGTCCACCGCGAGGCTGGCATTGTCGATCTCGGCGGCAATGCCCGGCTGCTGGCTTCCCCGCTCCGCCAGAAGCTCTCCAGCCACGATCCCAGTCTGAAACTGGCCGAATTGGCCGCCACACTGCCCGCCGACGTGATCAAGATCGGCATCACTCACGGCGCGCTCGCCATGGAGTCCAAGCACCAGCCCAACGATTTTCCCATCGCGTTGAACGCCGCCACTCGTGCCGGCCTCGATTATCTTGCGGTCGGCCATTGGCACAACTGGCTCGCCGATACCGATGGCGGCAAGATCGTGATGCCGGGCACGCCCGAGCCCGACCGCTTTACCAACGACGACAGCGGCCATGTCGCCTTGGTGGAGATATCCGCGCCCGGACTGCCGGCCCGCGTGGAGAAACTTCCGGTCGCCAGCCTTGCTTGGCGGGCATGCACTTTCGACTTCCTCAGTCCTGAAGCATCGCGCGCCAGCCTCCAAGCGGCACTATCCGAACTCACCCCCACTGCCGGTCGCACGGTCTTGCGCGTCACCCTCACCGGCACCGCCTCGCCAACTGCGCTCCATGAAACTCGGACCTGGCTCGATGCCGCCTTGTCGCCGTTTCTTGTGGGCCAAGCGGTCGACGAAACACGTGTCGCCCTGACTTCCGCCGAACTTGCCGACCTCCGCGCCCGGCACCCCATTCTTGCCCAGGTGCTGGCTGACATCGACCGCCTCGAGGCCTTCGCCGGCGGCCAAGTGGCTGCCAGCCCCGCTTTCTCCGGGGACACCCCAATCGAGCCGCCGACCGTCTCCACACCACCGCTGACCTTGGCCGAAGCTCAAGCCCTCCTCGCCCCCGCCAAAATTGACCTGACGCAGCTCACTCCCGCGTGGTTTGCCCAGCTTCGGCAGACGGTCTTCCAGAGTCTGCAGGAGGCGACCACGTGATCCTGCATTCCCTCGAACTCGCGCACGTCGGGCGCTTCCGGGAGACCATCCGGCTCGGTCCCTTCGTCCCGGGCCTCAATGTCCTCGCCGCCCCCAACGAGTCCGGCAAATCCACCGCGCTCCACGCGGCCGCCCGCGCGCTCTTCGACCGCCATTCCACCCGCAGTGAGGAGATCAAGGCGCTCCAACCCGCCGGCACCTCCCTCGCTCCGCGCGTCGTCGTCGAGTTCGAGACCCGCGCCGGTCGCTTTCGGCTGTCCAAGACCTTTCTGCAAAAACCCGAGAGCCAGCTCCACCAGCAGCGCTCCGGTGCGTGGGAGCTGATCGCCGACGCCGACGCGGCCGATCAGCGCGTGCAGTCTCTCTTGCAGTCTTCGCTGCCCGGCCGCGGCGCCACCAAGCCTGAACACTGGGGCTTCCTGGGTTTCCTTTGGGCGCGTCAGGGAGAACCGGCCACCTGGCCCGGTCTCGACGACGCCGATGTCGGCCAACGCATCCGCGCCCGCCTTGCCCGGGTCGAACTCGATCCCGTCATCGAGCAACTCCGTCTCCGCCTCGCCACCGCCGCCGAGGCAATCATCACCGGGACCGGCCAATCCCGCACCGGCGGCCCGCTCCGCCAAGCCGAAGACGACCTCACCGCCATCGAGGCAAACCTGGCCAGCCTCCGGCAGACCCGCACCGAACTCGACGAGGCCCTGCGCCGCTTCCAGCAAAGCGAGGCGGAAGTCACCCGGCTGGAGAAGGAACACGCCGAGCGCAGCGCCGCCGCCGTCACGCTCCGCGATCAGAGCCTCGCCGCCGAGCGTCTGCGCGGCGAACTCGATGCCCGCCAGCAGGCACTCGCCACGACCCAGGAAAAGCTCGCCGCCGTGACTGCCGATGCGGACACGCTCGCCCGCCTGCAACGCGAGCAAGTCGAGACCCAGGCCAGCCTCACCCAGGCACGCGCCGCCGCTCAGGTCGCCGAGCAATCGCTCGTCGAACTCCGCGCCCGCCTCGACCAGACCCAGTCCGATCAGCTACGCCACGAGACCGCGCTTCAATCCCTCCGCACCGGACACCAGCGCCTGCAGGCACTCGTCAAGCAGCGCGAGTTGGCCACCTCAGCCGCCGCCTTGACCAAACAACTCAAGAAGGCCGAGGCCGCTTCCGTCGCCATCGCTGCGCTGGAAGCCAAGAAAACGCAGTTGCCCGCGCTCGCCCCCGCCAAGCTCAAGAAACTCGAAGAGCTGGCGGAGTCTGTCCACACACTCCGCACGCGCCTGCAGGCCCTCGGCCTGACCGTCGAACTCACCCCCGAAAAGAAAGCCACGGTCGAAAACCACGCCGACGCCGCGTCCAAAGCTCAAGTCCTCGCGGCCGGCAAGACGGCCCGACTGCAAAGTCCACAGGCTCTCGATCTCCAACTCGTCGGTTGGGGTTGGATCGTGATCCGGTCCGGCTCCCACGATGCCAAGTCCGTTGCCGACGAACTCGCCCAAGCGGAGGCCGATCTTCAGGAATCCCTGCAGCAGGCCGGTGTCAGCTCGCTCCAAGCGGCCCGCGACGCCGTCGTGGCCCGGAAGGAACTCGAAGGCCAGCTCAAGACGGCATCCGCCGCGCTCGAGCCCCATCTCGGCGACTATGAATCGCTCGAAGACCTGCGCCACGCCGTCGCTCTGGCCTCACGGCGTGCCGAGGCCCAGACGGCGTCCCTCGCGCCGACCGAGGCCGAGCAAGCCCGCAGCCTCACCGACCTGGAGGCCGCCGAAGCCGCCCAAGCCGAAAGCGTTACCGCCGCCGACTCCGCGCTTGCCGCCCTCAACAAACAACTCGCCAGACTCCGAACCGAGGAACGATCTGCGAGCCAGGCCGCGCAACAGGCGAACAAACAGGTAAGCGATCACGAGTCCCGGGCTCGGACCTTGGATGCGCAGGCCAAAAGTATTGCCGACCGCCACCCCGACGGCATCGCCGGCGCCAAGACGTCCGCCCAACTGGCTTTCGCGCAAGCCGAGGCGCGCGTGGTCGCGACCAAGGCCGAACTCCCGCCGGATTTCGAGAAACTCCCCGAGCGCAACAAACGAGCCGCCGCGGCGCTGCAGCAGATCGCCAACGACCTCCAGGCCCGCCGCACCGACCGCGACCAAGCCCAGGCCGCGCTCGAAATCCTCGGTGGCCAGGGCCTGTATTCGCGCGAAACCGACCTCGAGGAAAAGAAAGCGGAAGCGCTCCTGCGCCGCGACGCTGCCCGCGCCCGCGGATGGAGTGCCCGCGTCGCCCACGACCTGATCGAGCACCGCAAGCAAGCCGCCACCAAGGCCGTCCTCGCTCCGCTGGAGCAGCGCCTCACCGCCGCCTTCGCCGAACTGACCGGCGACACCGCCCGTCAGGTCTTCCTCGACGAACGGCTCCAGATTGCCGGCATCGGCCGCAACCGGGAAGAGTCATACGCCTTTGATCAACTCTCCCAAGGTGCCAAGGAGCAACTCCTCCTCTGCCTCCGCGTCGCCGTCGCCCAGGAACTCGCCACCGACGAGCCACAAGTCCTGATCCTCGACGACGTCTTGGTAAACACCGACCCCGTCCGCCAAGACCGCGTCCTCGACGTCCTCGGCGCCCAAGCCGCGCGCCTGCAAATCCTCATCCTCACCTGCCACCCGGATCGGTATCGTGGGATGGGCACGCCGGTCCCCGTCCGAGAGAACATCCCCTGACTTTTTCCCCAGAAAAACCATGCCCCCCAAAGCCAAAAAGATCGCAGACGCTGGTGAAGTTGTTGAAGACGCAATTCCAGACAAAACGCCTTCGAAATTGCGGCGATTGGTTATCCAGAACTTTAGATGCATCGGTCAATCCGCAGTGTCCGTCGACCTCGACGACATCGTCGTGCTTGTTGGCCCTAACAACGCTGGGAAAAGCACTGTTCTTCGTGCCTACCAAGTCATCACAGAATCATCGGCACCAAAGTTGACCATCGAAGATTTCCACGAAGGGAACACCAGTATTCCAGCAATCGTAGAGCTATACACATCTGTCGGTGAGGACCTACCGGGAAATCGTTGGGTCCAAAAGATCGATGGCGAATCTATCGTGCGCGAACGCTGGACATGGAGCACGCCTGCGACCGCCGCGACTCGACAGGGATGGGACGTGATACTATCAGATTGGGCTAAAGATGGAGTCCCATGGGGTGCGCCAAATGTAGCAAAATCTCGCCGCCCCACGCCGCATCGTATAGAGGCGTTCGCAAATCCCTCAGAGCAGATCAAGGCAGTTACAGATATGCTTCTGAAAGTGCTCCAAACACGCGTTAAAGGTCTAGACCTCAGTATGTCGGATGAAGGCGGCGAGGCGAAGAGCACGATCTACGGACAACTCTTGAAATGTTTTGCTGAGACTCAAAAAACCGTGGTCGAAGAAACGAAAGCTGAGATCGAAAAGACCGAAGCGCAGCTAACTGCTTTCGTTGCCGAGGTTTTCACCGGCTATAAGGTCAAGTTTGATGCGCGACCGGAGGAGGATCTCGTCAAAGGTCTAAATTTCTTCAAGGCGGGCGCTGAACTGCAAATGGGACCAGCCGAAGGCCATCTTAGTAGTGCCGAAAATCAAGGAAGCGGAGCGCGCCGGACCCTGATGTGGGCGGCCTTGCGGTTCATTGCAGAAACGGAAGGAGCGAAAAATGGTGCTGCTGGAGTCGCGAATCTCCTGCTCCTAGATGAGCCTGAGCTATGTCTCCATCCTAACGCCGTGCGTGAATGTTGCAGCACACTCTACAAGTTACCCGAAACCGGCAGGTGGCAGGCGATGATCACGACACATTCTCCCGCATTTATTGATCTGTCTCGAAACAACACAACCGTCGTGCGCGTCGAGCGGGAGGCGAACGGCGAAGTGCATGGCACCACAGTTTTTCGTCCATCGAAGGCGAAGCTCGACGACGACGAGAAGCGCGAACTTAAGTTACTGAATATCTACGATCCCCATGTCGCTGAATTCTTCTTTGGCGGGCGAACTATTTTAGTTGAGGGCGACACAGAATACACGGCATTCAAGTGGATCATCGCCACCGAGGCCGACCCCGTCTTGTTTAAGGACGTGCACATTGTGCGAGCCCGCGGTAAGGTCACCATCTCTTCTTTGGCAAAGGTATTGAACCAATTCGGCGCCCGCTACGCCGCGCTGCATGACTCCGATCTTCCTGTTTTGCCGAAAAGTGGGAATACCAACCCTGCGTGGACAAATAACGAACGAATCTTGGACCAGATTAAGGCGGCCCCTGAAGCGAAGCGCGTGCGACTCGTCGCCTTGATTCCGAACTTTGAGCAGAGTATGTTCGGCGCGGGTATTGATTCAGATAAACCTTATAACGCTTATCAAACCCTACGGTCTAATACAGATGCACGTGCGCGCGTGCGCGAGCTGCTTCTGGCGCTGATTGATTTTTCAAAGAGTCTCCCCGGCGGTGCCTTGCAGTGGTCCGATATCGAGGTCTTGCGCGCTAAAGCAGTCGCGACTCCGGTCGCACTCTAGCGAGTCTTAATCAACGCACGATAGCCGAACCAATCCGCTAAACGCGAATAGACCGAAACCCGCCAGATCTCACAGAGCGCAAGAATCGCCGTAAACATGAGCGCCACTTCCTCCTCATCAGCCGATCCATCTGTAGTTTCGCTCGCGCTTGCGATCACTTTCGACCCTGCGATCAACTACGCCTTTCAGCAGAATGCGATTCCGGTGGTCAAGGAGCTGCGGTTTCAGAATGACGGCGTTGCGCGGAAGGATCTCGTCATCCGAGTAACCACCGAACCGGCGTTCGCGGCGCCGGTGGAGATTCGGGTGCAGTCGGTCGAGGCCAATGGCGAGTTTCGGGTTTCGCCGCTGGATTTGAAGCTCAGCCCTGGGTTTCTCTCGGAGCTGAACGAGAAGGTCGCCGGCTGGCTCAAGGTCGAGGTGGTCGAGGGCGACGAGGTGCTTTGCGCGCGGACCGAGTCCGTCTCCCTGCTGGCGCGCAACGAGTGGTGCGGGCTCGTTTCCCTGCCGGAAATTCTCGCCGCGTTCATCCTGCCCAACGATCCGGCGATCATGCCGATTCTCAGCCGGGCGTCGGACTTGTTGCGCGAGTCCACCGGGCGCGCGGCACTCAACGGTTATCAGGACAAGAGCCGCAAACGCGCCTGGGCGCAGGTCGCCGCCATCTACCGGGCCGTGGCCGAATTGGGCATCCGCTATATCAATCCACCGGCGAGCTTTGAGAACACGGGGCAGAAGGTTTCTTTCCCCTCCCGGATCGTGGCCGAGCGCTTCGGCACCTGCCTCGACCTGACGCTGCTCTTCGCCGCCTGCTGCGAGCGCGCCGGTCTGCATCCGCTGGTGTTGATGCACGAGGGCCACGCCTACGCGGGTTGCTGGCTGGAGGAGCGGACGTTTCCGGACTCAGCTGCCGAGGGAGCCGACGCCCTGCAGCAGTGCCGCAAGCTGGAGACGGAGCAAATGATCACGGTCTTCGAAACAACGATCGTCGCCAGCGAGGCTCCGGGCCAACTCGGCGACGCCGAGCGACTCGCCCGCGAGCACCTCCAAGTCGAAAAACCGTTCCGCCTGGCGCTCGATGTCCACCGCGCACGCATTGCCCGGATCGTGCCGCTGCCAATTCCAGGCGTGGCGCCCGGCGCCGCGACGGGCACATCGATGACTCCCATCACGGTTGAAGGTATCGGCGACCGCGAGTTTGCCGAAGTCGTCAGTCAGGCGACCGCCTCGGCCGCCAAACCGGCGACCCGCATCGACCAGTGGAAGAGTCGTCTGCTCGATCTGAGCCTCCGCAACCGGCTCCTGAACTTTCGGGAAACCAAATCCACCATTCGCATCGTGTCCGCGGCACCCGAACACGTGGAGGATGAACTGGCGGCGGAAAGAGAACTCGCCCTGCGGCCCAAGCCCTCCTTGATGAGCGAGGACGATCCACGCCACGGCGCCACGATGTCCAGGCAACAACGCGCCGACGCGCTCGCGGCCCACCTCGCCGACGAATTGAAACATGGTCGGCTGCACACTCATCTCGAGGAGAGCGAGCACGGGCGGCGGCTCACCGAACTGTTTCGGGCCTCGCGCAACGCCCTCGACGAAAACGGCACCAACACCCTCTTTGCGGCGGTCGGAATACTGGAGTGGCGCGAGACCGAGCACAGCGATCGCGTCTTCCGTGCACCTTTGCTTCTCGTGCCTGTCGAGCTGAAGCGCAAATCGGTGCTCGAAGGGTTTTCGCTCCGTCGCATCGATGAGGAAACGCGTCTCAATGTCACCCTCATGGAGATGCTGCGGCAGCATTTTCAAAAGGATATCGCTGGGCTTGACCCGCTGCCCGAAGACCACAGCGGCGTAAACGTCGGCCTCGTTTTCCAGATCTTTCGCGACGCGGTGCGCGATCTCGCCGGCTGGGAGGTGAAAGCCGAAGTCTGGCTGGGCCAGTTCTCGTTCACCAAATTCCTGCTTTGGAAAGATCTCGCCGATCGTCTCGATGCGCTCACGCGCAATCGTGTCGTCAACCACCTCGTCAACGCCGCCGGCACGCCTTACGAAAATCCACCCGACGACATCACGCCCTCGCGGCTGGACGACCGGTTTCACGCCCGCGAGGCGTTTTGTCCACGCAGCGCCGACTCGTCCCAACTCGCCGCCGTGATGGCGGCTGCCGCCGGCCACGACTTCGTGCTCGAAGGCCCGCCCGGCACCGGAAAATCGCAGACGATCACCAACATCATCGCGCACTGCCTGGCGCACGGAAAACGCGTGCTCTTCGTTGCGGAAAAACGCGCCGCGCTCGATGTCGTGTATCGCCGTCTGCGCGAGGACGGGCTGGAGCCGTTCTGCCTCGAACTGCATTCCAACAAGATCGGCAAGGCCGACGTGCTGGCACAATTCGACCGCAGCCTGAAGTTCATGACGGAGGAGAGCGCGGCGGATTGGGAGCTTCGGGCCGCCGAGTCGGAGCGCCTCCGGATCGTGCTCAACGACTACACCCGCGCGCTTCACCGCCGCACGCCGTGCGGTCTGAGCGCGCATGCCTGCTTTGATTATCTGCTGCCGCGCCGCGATGAGCCGACCGTGCGGCTGGACGACTGGCCGGCGCTCCTCGACACGCCGATTGGGAAGCTCGAAGAGACACGACTCCTCGCGCGCCAGTTGCAGGAGCGTTCCCGCGCCGTCATGCCGTTGCACGACCACGCGCTGGCGCCGCTCGCCTGCGAAGAGTGGTCGCCCTCGTGGGCCGAGCGCATCCTCGATCGCGCGCGGCAATTGGGGGCGCAGGTGCAAACAGCGGCGGAGGCGATGCGCGAGCTGCGCACGTGGCTGCGTTGTCCCGGTGAATCGGCGACGCGCGCCCAGCTGCATCACTTGCACGAGCTGACGGAAAGCCTGCTCGCACCGGAACCGGTCGGCCCGGCGTTCGCCACCACGCCGTGGAACCAGCTATCGGCGGACCTCGATCTCTGGCGAGCCCAAGTCATCGAGCGGGCCGCGCTGCGCGCATCGTTGCAGTGGGTTCACGTGCCGCGGCCTGACGGAACCAAAGCCGCAGCCTGCGAGGCCTGGAGTGATGAAGACGCCGTGAGAAATGTGGCGCACGCCCGCGAGTTGGTCGCGCTCACTCAAGCTACCGCCGACGCCGCGCGCGACTTGCGCGCTTGGTTGAATGCGCCCCGACGAACGGCGACTCGTTCTGAACTTACCCAGACCGATGCGTTGGCCGAGAGCCTGATCGAGGCGCCACCGGTCGCCGAGTCGTTTGCGACCACACCATGGCCCGGTTGGGTGGCTCGCTTCGATCGTTGGATTGCTTGGGTCAGCGAGCGCGCGGAGCTGCGTCGCAAGCTCGCAGACTACGACGAGGTGAAGCTGCTCGCGCTCGATCTCGATACGTTGAAGCAGAAGTGGGACTCGGGTCGAAATGCCTGGTTTCTCATGCGCTGGCTGCGTGTCGGGTTTGTTCGTCGTCATCTGCGAACCGCCCGAACCGACCAGCTCAGACCTGAAGTGGCGACGTTGGAGGATGTGCTGTCGTCCGCGCTTCGTTTGCGGACGGTGAATGGCGAACTCGCCACCATCCGAGGCGATGCCGAGGCGCTCCTGGGAAGCGAAGTTTGGGCCGGCGGCGAACCCGACGCGTCGCGTCTGGTTGCAATCCGTGCCTGGGGAGCCGTCTTGCACGAGCGGCTGCTCGCGCTCGCTGGTGAGGATGCAGATTGGCTGGCCGCGCTGCGGCGGTTGATAGGCGATCTGTTCAAGAGCGGGCCAGCCAGCTTCGCACCCGATACGGCTCTCGGCCGGCGCTTGGGCCGGTTCCGGGAGAGTCTGGCGAAGTTTAGTGAAAGCTATGGAGTGCTCGTCACGGCTGCGGTGCTGAATCGCGGAGAATTCGACCATGCGGCGGATCATCTGAGCGCTGTCACACTCGCGCTGGGCACGTTCGTCAACTCCGTGCCGCGGCTGCGTGCGATCAACGCCGATCTGACGACGGCCGCTCCGAGTGCGCAGGCCTGCCTCGGTGTGATCTGGGCCAAGGGCGAGCCCGACCCCGAGGCGATCGCCACGGCTTGCATCTGGGGCGAGCCGCTGCACGCCCGCATGATCGCGTGCGCGGGAGACGACTTGGCTTGGTTGGGGCAGTTGCGCCAGCTCCTCGCCGCGTTGTTTGCGGAGGGCTCGTCCGCGTATGCGGCTGGAACCAGCATCGGCGTTCGGCTGACACGCTACCGCGACGTGTTGGATGCCTTCGATGCGGCGCTCGACGGCTTTGCGTCCGACGTAAGACTTCGCCGAATCGCAGTCGACAATGCTCCGGATCACCTGGTGGCGGTGCGTTCGCTGATCGAGCGGCTGCCGGGCGCTTGGAAACAGATCCGCGAGTGGTGTTCGTGGCAGAAAGCGCGCCGGGCAGCAGTGGAGACCGGATTGGAGCCGGTGATTGCAGGACTTGAATCAGCCGAGGGCGCGATGCTGGAGGTGCCGGCGTTGTTCGAGCGCAGTTTCCGAAAGGCGCTGCTATTCGCGATCATCGAACGCGAGTCGGCGCTGCGGGAATTTTTTGGACGCGAGCACAACGAGCGTATCGAGCGTTTCCGCGAGTTGGACGAAAAGCTCGCATCGCTTTCACGTGAACTTATCCGAGCGCGGTTGGCCGCGCGCATCCCGCGCGATCAAGGCGTCGCAGACGTGCCCAAGGCGGAAATCGGGCTGCTCCACCACGAACTCGGCAAGAAGATGCGCCATATTCCCGTGCGGCGTCTGCTTGCCGGCATCCCGAAGCTGCTGCCCCGTCTCAAACCCTGTGTGCTGATGAGTCCGCTGTCGGTTGCACAATATCTCGAGGCTTCGCACGAGAGTTTCGATGTAGTGATCTTCGATGAGGCTTCGCAAATCCCGGTTTGGGATGCGATCGGAGCCATCGCCCGCGGCAAACAGCTGATCGTAGTTGGCGATCCCAAGCAGCTCCCGCCGACGAACTTCTTCGGGAGCGGCGACAACGACGATGAGGACGATCTCACACCTGAGGCGCACAAAGACTTGGAAAGCGTGCTCGACGAGCTGTTGAGCCATCAGGTGCGTCACAAGCGCCTGCAATGGCACTACCGCAGCCGACACGAAGGGCTCATCACCTTCAGCAACCGCCAGTATTACGAGAACGACCTGCTCACATTTCCGTCGCCGGATTCGGGACATGGCGGAGTGCGGTTCCGGCACTTGCCGGCGGCGCGTTACGACAAGGGCAAATCACGCACGAACCTCGGCGAAGCCAAAGCGCTGGTGGAAGAACTCGTCACCCGGCTTCGCAAGACTGGCGGTGAGCCTCGCTCCTTCGGCATCGTGACCTTCAGTCTGGCGCAGCAGCAGCTCGTGGAAAACCTCCTCGATGAGGAACGGCGCAAATATCCGGAGATCGAAAACCACTTCGGCGATGAACCGCCCGTCGAAAGCGAACCGGTGTTCGTCAAAAACCTGGAGAACGTCCAGGGCGACGAGCGTGACGTGATCTTTTTCTCCATTTGTTACGGACCTGATGAATCAGGCAAGGTCGCCATGAATTTCGGCCCGCTCAACAGGGACGGGGGCGAGCGGCGGCTCAACGTCGCCATCACCCGGGCCAAGCACGAGGTGCTCGTCTTCAGCGGGCTTCGCGCCGACCAGATCGATCTCGCTCGCACCCGTGCCCGCGGAGTGCGCGATTTGAAATACTTCCTGGATTACGCAGAGCGCGGTCCGCGCGCGTTGACGGCGGCAACCACGGCCTCGGGCTCTGCGGATGCGGATTCGGAATTCGAGAGGATGGTGGCTACTCGTCTGCGGAAAGCTGGCTACGAAGTTCATCATCAAGTCGGATGCTCTGGTTATCGGATCGATTTGGCGGTGGTCGATCCCGCTGCGACGGGTCGATATTTGCTCGGCGTCGAGTGCGATGGCGCGACCTATCACCGGGCGGCGACTGCGCGCGACCGGGACAAACTCCGACAGCTCATCCTCGAGGGCCTCGGCTGGAAGCTCCACCGGATCTGGTCGACCGATTGGTGGCATGACGCTGATAAGGAGATGGCGAGGCTTGTTAGCATGCTTGACGCCTTGAAGACGCCACCCGCCGGACACTCGTAGGCGCCAGGGGTGCACCTGCCGGATTCGTCGAACGAACAGGAGGTGGCCAAGACATCCTCTGCAATGATTCACGTTGAAAAACACTCGGCGACAAAGGCGCACGCGTTGCCAGTTCCGTTGCCAGTTGGATGAATTTTTGAAACAGAAAACCCGCTATCCATTAAGGACTAGCAGGTCTCAAAACTGGCGGGATGGACGGGACTCGAACCCGCGACCTTCTGCGTGACAGGCAGACGCTCTAACCAACTGAGCTACCACCCCGTGAGGGAGAGAGTCGGCGAACGTGCTAACCGCGCGAAGCCAAGTCAAGCGTGGTTTTGGCCTTGTCGATTTCACCTCCAAAAGCTACCGATTCGCCGCCGTTTTTCACGGCCTCGCGGTGGTAGCTCAGCTGGATAGAGCAGCGGTTTTCTAAACCGCCGGTCGGGTGTTCGAGTCACCTCCACCGCGCCAATTTCTGCGCGAGCCTTCCCGGCGCGCGTCGCCGGAAAGCCCACGCTCCCCGCGAAGGAACCTCCCCTCCTGGCGCCGTTCCATCGGATTTCTCATGACGCCCGCCGACGCCCGCCGCCCTGCTCTTCCCCGCGCGCTGCGCTTCCTCGTCTGGTGCGTGGTCATTGTCCTGCTCGCGCTGATCGTGGCCGGATTCATCGCCGCGCCCGTCGCTAAAAACGTTCTGAATAAAAAACTCGCCGCGATGACCGACTACACCGGTCACGTCGACCACGTTTCCGTTTCGCTGTGGCGCGGGCACGTCGCCTTTCGCGACGCCGTCTTCCGCAAACGCGCCGAGGCTTCCGCGCCCCCACTCGCCGCCTTTGATCGCGCCGATTTCAATCTCGCTTACGCCAGCCTCCTTCACGGCAAGCTCCGCGCCGATGCCGTCGTCGATCATGCCGAACTCAACATCTCCCCGAAAGTCGCCAAGGAGGACGCCCCCGAGGCCGCTCGCAAAGCCGCCCCGAAGGCGAAGCGCTGGCAGGAGCAGCTGCGTCACATGCTCCCCGTCGAACTCACCCGTCTCGAGGTCTCCAATACAAAAGTCCATTTCGTCGACGAATCCCGCCAACCGAAGGTCGACGTCGGCCTCGATCACCTCCACCTCCTCGCCACGGGCCTCACCAACCAGCACGCCGAAAACGAAAAACTGCCCGCCCGCGTCGAACTGAACGCCATCATGACCGGCGACGGCCGGCTCCGCATCACGGTCCAGGCCGATCCGCTCAACCGCCAGCCCACGTTCAACACGCAGACCCAGCTCCGCGGTCTCTCGCTGCCGGCCTTCAACTCCTTCCTGCTCGCCTACGCCGACGCCGACGTCTCCGCCGGCACCTTCGAATTCGATTCCGAAGTCCAGGCGTCGAACGGCCACTACCAAGGTTACGTGAAGCCATTTTTCAAAGACCTGAATTTCAAAACCGCTTCCGACAAAAATAAAAACGCCGCCCAGCTTCTCGCGAAAAAAGTGGTGAGCGCCGCCGCCAGCCTCCTGAAAAACGACGACGAGCAAAAAGTCGCGACAAAGGCCCCGTTCTCCGGCGACTTCGAAAACAACGACGTGGATATTTGGACGACGGTGGCGAACCTCCTGCGCAACGCCTTCGTCCAGGGCTTGCGCGAAGGCTTCGAAGGCCAGAAGCCCGGCACCTGAGAGTTCATCCGAACCATCGCTGAACCTGCAGCGCATGCAGCGGCGATCAGGCCGCCGCTCCAGGCCCCTCGAGATTCGGAGAGTTCCAAGTCCGAACGATGCAGTAGCAGGTGGAACCCGACGTCCCCGAACACCTGTTACCCTTGTCTCCGGTCCAAAGAGTCCCCGTCGGGTTGATGGACGAGCGCACGCCGCCCAGCCCGACGAGGACGTCGGGCTCCGCCGTGGCAAGCGACCCTGCGAGCGAAAGCACCTTCGACCGCACACTTCCGCTCGAGGGCTGCACCCACTGCGTCGTGGGTTGACGGGGAAGGCGGAACCGCTGACCCGCCGAAAAACCGCGGTTCGTCACCCCGCCGGCACCGCCCGGATATCCACTTTCATGTGACGATTCCCGCCGGCCCATTCTCCGCCGTCTATCCGGCCCTCGATTGCCTTCGCCTCGGAATCGCTCGCCGCATCCGGCGCACTCCGCGGCCGCTCTGATTTCCACCGCCTCCGCCCTCATCGGCGCGCTCCCGCATCGCCGCCTTCCCCGTCCTGACCCGCCCTACGCGTCATCCTCCGGGCGCGACATCCGGCGAGGGACTCAATCCCCCATCGGAGTTTGCGCGCAGCCGCTGGCGCGATTCTCCCACGTTTCGCTCGGGAGCGCGACCTCGCGACAAACGCCGTCGAACTGGTTATTTTGGACGCTCACCCGTACCCGCGGGCATCCGTTTCGAAAAAAACGACAACCAAAACCTCTCGCCCCTTCTCACCATGAATCAGCACTACCTCGTTCTCGCCGATCGCGCCCATCTCCGAATTTTTGCCCAGCGTTCCGCGCCCGGCCAGTCGACGCCCGGCTTCGCCGAGGTGCGCGCGATGGATTTTCCGGCGGGCCACCGCAGCTACTCCGCCGACGACACCGACATGGCCGGGCGTTTCCAAAGCTCGCGCCATCCCGCTCGCGGCGCCGGCGCGCCGGACGCGCGCACCGGCATGTCCATCGACGAGCGTCTTCCGATGCAGCAGGAGTCCCGGCGCCGCATCGCCGCCGAGATCGCGGAGGCGATCGACACGTTTCTCGCCAGCCATCCCAACGCCACGTGGGATTTCGCCGCACCGCCTTCGCTACACGACTCCGTGCGCGAGCAGCTTTCGCCGGCCATTCTCGCGCGGCTCGGCAAATCCCTGCCCAAGGATCTCGTGCACCAACCGCTCACCGAGTTGCTCGATCATCTCCATACTCCCGCGCAAGTGTGACGAGGAACGCTCCTGCGAGCGCCTTCCCACCGGGGTATCCCGGTAGGTACGGCTGTCCGAGCCCTCCGCCTCGGCGCTATCCTTTCGAAATGTAGGAGCCTGCTTGCAGGCGATTTTCCCCTTCGAGGTCGATCATCGCCCGCGAGCGTTCCTAGATCTCACCCGCGGAGATCGACGCTGCACCAGATCGGGGCACGGGTCAGCGTAGGGCTGGGCCATGGGCGGTTCGGCAGAGGTGCGATCTCCCCGAAGTCTGGCCCATCCCTCACGTCTTCTCCGTGTCCACCAGTGCCAGCGCGCGATCGAGCGCCTGCGCCGACACCGGCTTGGTCACATGCGTCAGGAACCCCGCTTCGGAACTCCGCGCCACGTCCGCCTCGGTGCCGTAGCCGGTGAGCGCCACGCCGCGGAGCCCGTATCGGTTTTTCAACTCTCTCATCAACTCGTAGCCGCTGCCGTCCGGCAGCCCGATGTCCGAGAGCAGCAGCGAGAAATTTCCGCACGCCGCCTTCTCGCGCGCCTCCGCCATCGCCCCGGCCGTCTCCACCACCAGGCCGCGCCGGCGCAGCAGCGAGGCCAGGGCCAGCCGCGTTGGCTCATGATCCTCGACCAGCAGGATGCGCTCGTCCTGCAGGCGTTTCATCTGCGTCGCCGAGAGTGGCGCGCCCGTGGCCGTCTTCAGCGACGCGACGGGCTCCGCTGAAATCACCGCCACCGGCAGATCGACCTCGAAGACCGACCCCGAATTTCTCCCGCCGCTCGTCGCCCGGATCGTGCCCCCGTGCAGCTCGGCGAGCATCCGCGAGATCGTCAGCCCCAGCCCGAGTCCACCGAAGCGATGCGAGCCGCGATGATCCGCGTGGTCGCCCTGTGCGAACGCGGTGAACACCCGCTCGATTTCCTGCGGCGTCATGCCGATGCCCGTGTCGCCCACCGCGATCACCAGCCGGTCCGACGCGGGACCGTTCCGGGTGACCACCTCGACGCGCCCGCCGTCGGGCGTGAACTTCACCGCGTTTTTCAACACGTTCCAAAACACCTGCTGCAGCCTCACCGGATCGGCGTAAAGCGTGGTTTTCGCGGCCGTGAGCTTCATCGTGAACTCGATGTTTTTCGCCGCGATCTCCGGGCCGACGATCGCCGCCGCCTCGCGCAACACGGCGTGCGAGTCGACCGGCCGGCAATCCAGCGGCAACTTGCCGCGCGCGATGTGCGTGAGGTCGAGCAGGTCGTCGATCAGTCGCGCTTCGAGCTGTACGTTATTGCGGATCGTCGCGAAATTCTCCCGCACGGCCGCTGCCAGCGCGCCGTTTTCCGCCGCCTCGCTCGCGAGCAGCAAGACGGGGTTGAGGGGCGTGCGCAGCTCATGGGACAGCGCCGCGAGAAAATCGTCGCGCGACCGCATCGCGGCCTCCGCTTCGGCCCGCGCGCGGTCCGTCTCGCCGAGCGCCACCAGCAGCTCCTGCCGGCTCTTCTCCAGAGCCTCCTGCGCGAGCCGCCGGTCCGTCTCGTCGCGCAGGATTTTGATGACTCCGGTCGGCGCGCCACCCGGCCGCTCGTACATCGGCAGCATCACCCCGCTGCCCCAGAACCGGCTGCCGTCCTTCCGCAGATGCCAGCGCTCGTCGCCGGCCCGGCCGCGCTCGAGCGCGAGCGTCGCCTCGCGCTCCGGCGCGCCGGCTGCGCGATCCTCGGGCGTGAAGATCGCATCCGCCGGCTGGCCCACGATCTCGTCGCGCGAATAGCCCAGCATCCGCTCCGCGCCCGTATTCCAGCTCGTCACCTGCCGATCGAGATTCATCGAGATGATCGCATGCTCGAGCGCGCTCTCGACCACCAGCCGCAGCCGCTCCTGCGAAACGCCCAGCGCCGCCTCCGCGCGCTTCCGCTCGGTGAGGTCGATCGCCATGCCGACCGCGTAGCGCCGCCCGTCGAGCAAGGTGCCGGGCATCGACGCGCTGAACAGCCAGTGCCGCCGCTCCCCCCGGCGCGTGACGATCTCAAATTCGATCTGGCCGGTCGCTTCCCCCGTGGCAAACACCGCGCGCATCCGCTCCCTGACCGCATCCGCCCCGTAGCCGTAGGCGCCGTTCAGCCACGCATCGAAGCTCGGCATCTCCTCGCGCGTGTAGCCGGTCAGTTCCGTCCACGCCTGGCTGATCTGTAACACCTGCCCGTCCTCCGCGTGCATGATGACCGGAACCGGCGCCTCCTCGATCGCGCGGCGAAACTGCTCCTCGCGGCTGTGCACCGTCGCCTGCGCCTCCTTCAACTCCTGGATGTCCGTCGCCGAACCCACCCAGCCGGTGATCTGCCCGCCGGCATCGCGCAGCGGCACGTTACGGCCGATGAACCACCGGTACTCGCCATCCGCGCGCCGGAGCCGGAACTCACGATCGAACGCCCTTCCCGCCGCAAACGCCTCCCGCCATTTCCGCTGCGCCTCGGCGGCATCGTCGGGCTGCACGATCGCCTGCCAGCCGAGCCCCGCGGATTGCTCGAAACTCAACCCGCTATATTCGTGCCAGCGACGGTTGAAGGAGTTCGCCGAGCCGGTCGCATCGTTGGTCCAGATGAGCTGCGGCAGCGCGTCCGAGAGCGTGCGCAGTCGCTCCTCGCTCGCGCGCAACGCCGCTTCCGCGCGCTGGCGCTCCGCGATCTCGTGCTTCAGTTCCGTATTCAGCGCCTCGGCGATCCGGTTCGAGCGCACCGCGTCTTCCATCACGTTCACCGCCGCCCGCCGCGACTCTCGCACCGAGGCGCTCACCGCCTCGAGTTCCGCCACGCGCCGGCTCAGGCGCGCATTCTCCTCCGCGAGGCGCATCGTCTCCGCACGCGCCATCTCGAGGCTGCGCGTCAGTTCGATCGCCCGCTGCTGCGTCGGCGTCGCGGCCTCCTGATCGCTCGGCCTTTCCGTCATGACTAAGCCGGCTTGTCCTGTTCGAACTCGAGCGGGTAACGCGGCGTCTCGCCCAGCTGGGTGCAGAGCGCGTTGATCTCTTTTTTCAGGTCGATCATGCGTGACTCGCGGCCGACCGCGACCTTGTTGAAACGGGAAAGCTCCTCGACGTCGGCGCGCAGTGCCTCCTGCGCCAGCTGCCGCTCCGTCATGTCCACGAGAGTCAGCACCACGCCGGCGATCCGATCCTCCACCGTGCGATACGGCAGCATGCGCGCGAGGTAGTGCGCGCCGCCGGCGCCCCTGACCTGCCGCTCCACCGGCGCGAGCTTGCCGACCACGCGTTCGGCGTCCTCGGCCAGCTCCGCGTATTCGATCCGCTGCTGCAGGTCGCTGAGGGGCCGGCCCACGTCGCCCGGGATCAGGTTGAAAATCGGGATCGCCGAATCCGTGAAACGCATGACCCGCAGGTCGCGATCGAGGAACAACGTCGCGATCGCCGTCGCGCCCCTGAGATTCTGCAGGTCGCTGTTGGCGTGCGCCAGCTCGTCCACCTTGTCCTTCAACTCCTGGTTCACGGTGATCGGTTCTTCGTTGATCGACTGGAGTTCTTCGCGGCTGGTTTCGAGTTCCTCCGTGGCGCTCCGGAGTTCTTCGTTCATCGACTGTAGTTCCTCGTTGCTGGCTTTCAGTTCCTCTGTGCCGGCCTCATATTGTTCCACCGTGTCCCGCAAATGGGCCTTAACCCAATGCCGTTAAGTCAAAAGGCTGTACATTGATTGCGAGAGACTGCATACGCTTGGGATGGCATGTCGAAACCAAGCAACCGAAGTCACGAGTGCGGCGTTCATGGATGTGATGGAAAAGATGATACCGGCGAGCCGGCGGGAGGCTTTGTGCGCCCAGCACGCGCCGTTGGCGCGGACGGCGCCGAAGCTGAAGGCCGAGCAGGTGGTGACCGGTTTGATCTACCATCAATTGCAGCCGGGCGGAACACTGGGGCAGCATGCCTGGCAACTGCACGGGGTGAAGATGAGTGAGTCGGCGCACACGCAGCGGCGGCAGGGGCTGCCGCCGGAGTTGTTCGAAGATATCATGGCCGAGGCGTTGCGCCCGCTGGCCGATCCGGGGCGGCATCCCGAGGCGTTTTACCGGGGCTGGCGGCTGGTGGGGATCGACGGCACCGAATGGAGTGTCACCAACACCCCGGCGATCCGGGAAGCGTTGCCGAAGGCGGCCAGCCGGCGTTTGGCCGCGGCGTTTGCGAAGGTGCGGCTGGTGAGCGTGGTGGAACTGGGGTTGCATCAGCCGCTGGCCGCGGCGGCGGGGCCGGCGAGCGAGGGGGAAACGACGCTGGCCAGGCGTTTGTGGCCGCGCGTGCCGCAAGGTTCGCTGGTGATTGCCGACCGCGGATTCGGCACGCCGCGGACGCTCTACGAGGCGATGCAGGGCTGCGGGGATCGCGAGGTCGCATGGTTGGTGCGCGTGCGCAAGAACCTCAAGGTCGAGGTGGTCGAACGGCTGGCCGACGGGAGCGTTCTGGTCGATGTGCCGGTGCGCGAAAGCAACGGCTCGCGGCCGCGGGCTGCGACCCTGCGCCTGCGGGAGATCCGCGCCGAAGTCGTCGGGCGCGACGGTCAGCGGCATCGGTTGCGGTGGTGGACCAGCTTGCTCGATCCGGTGCTTTATCCGGCGCAGGAACTGGCCGAGCACTACGCCCGGCGCTGGGAACACGAGTTGTATTATCGAGAATTGAAACTGGACGTGCGTTCCTCGCCGATGCTGACCAGCCACACGCTGGAGACCGCGCTGCAGGAAGTGGCCGCGCTGGTGCTGGCAATGGCGGTCGTCGCCCACGTGCGCGTCGCGGCCGCCGCTCACGCCCAAGTGCCGCCGCAGCGAATCAGTTTCCTGAAAATCCTCCTGCTCACCCAGCAACTGTGGCAGCGCTTTGCCTGGGGCCGCCGGACGCGCACCGCGCGGCAGACCCGGGCGATCATCGACGACTTTTTCGCATCGGTAACGATGCTCGCCGTCCTGCCGCCACGCCGCGCCCGATCTTGTCCTCGCGCCGTGCGTCAGCCGGTCAGCTCATGGCCACGCAAGCTCGATCAACCTTCTTACTTGGGGCCTGTATCAATCCGCCTCTCAGCGTTGCCTTAACGGCATTGGGCCTTAACCTGTTCCAACTCACGCTCCAGATGCTGGATCAGCGGCTCGGGCTGGCCTTCCGCCGGCGCCGCGAGTGGCGCCTCGCCCGCCCCCGCCGACGGATCGCGCGCGTCGAAGGTCACCACCAGGTAGTCGGGCGCGAGGTCGTTCCCCGCCGCGACGCGGATATCCACCGCGCGCAACTTCCCCTCCAGCTCCATCGGCACGCGCGACGCCTCCGTCACCTCCCCCGTCTGGGCCGCCCGAAACAGCGCCGCCCGCAGCGCGGGGTGCACCAGCCGCAGCAGGTTCGTCGTCGGATTGCCCCCGACGACCTGGAGAAACCGTCCCGCCGATTCCGAGATGTGCTGGATGTCGTGCTCGCGGTTCACGAGCACCGACGGCGGCCCGAAGCGCTGCACCACGCGCATCGACGTCCATTTCTGTATCATCTGCGCAATCATGCTTTCGTGATCCGGCGAGAGATGCAGGACCACCACGAACGTGATCCCCGCGTCCGCCGGCATCCGCTCGAAAAACCCCTGCAGGCGCGGATCGCGCCCGCCGATCCGCCGATGTCCACCATCGGCTTTTCCTGGTAGCGGTGGCTCGGCAGGATGTCGTCGATCTCCTCGCCCCAATCGGCCTCGATGACATCGGGCGCGATGGCGGTCAGGTCGGGCGGACTCGACGCAGCAGAGGTGTGATCGTGCGGACCGGGCATCGGCGAACGATGAGCCTCCGACCATGAAAAAGCTAGAATGATGACCCGAAGTCATCGGGGAGTTTCAGCCCGCCGTGACGGGGCGGCGTCCCCGTTCTCGCTCCGGGGATGCGCGGGATGCGTCGCCACCTGCAACCATCCCGCCGCGCAGTCTCTGGCGGCGATGGGACCAGTGGGAAAAATCGTCGTCATCGGCGCCTCGGCTGGCCGGATCGAAGCGTTGAAGAAGATCGCCCGCGGCCTGCCCGCGGATTTTTCCACCCCGATTCACATCGTGCAGCACACGAGCTCCGCCAGCCCCAATCTCGTGCATCCACGACCGCCGCGCCGTAAAAAAAGTAGGGCGGGCTTCAGCCCGCCTTCTCCCTCGAATCAAAACCGGTCCTGCGTCCTCGCACCGCCGCCCTTCCGCCCGCGTCCGGGTTTGCCCCGCCCTCCGTGCACCTCGCCCCAGCCTCCCGCCCACCCGTCCCCGTCCCCTTGCCCGCCTCGTCGCCTCCGCGCTGCATCGCGCCATGCAAACCGAGCCGGGCCGCACCTACCCCCCGCGGACCCTGGAGTCACCTTTAATCACCACACCTCCCGCGTCCGCGCCACCCTGGCGTTGAAGCGTTTTCTGGTCGTCGGTGTTCTCGCGCTCGCCCTCGCTGGCGGCGCGCTCCTCGGTGTGCGGCACTTCCGCCGCGCCGAATCCACTCCCGCGCTCCGCGGTGAAGCCATCGCCCGCGCTCAAGGCTGCTTCGCGTGTCACGGTCCCGAGGGCCGCGGCGGCGTCGCCGATCCCGGCGCGCGCAGCGGCTTCGTCCCCGGCTGGGACGGCCCCACCGTCGCCACCTACGCGCTCAACGAAACCGAGATCGTCGCGTGGATTCTCGACGGCAAACCCGCCCGCCTGAAAAACGTCGACCTCCACCTCGGCCGCCAGCCGCTCCTCCCGATGCCCGCTTATCGCGGGAAACTCTCCGCGCCGGAGATGGACAACCTCATGGCGTATTTCCGCTCGGTTTCCGCCTTCGACACCAACATCACCGCCCTCGCCTATGAGGGCCTGCACGAGGCGCAAAAACTCGGCTGCTTCGCCTGCCACGGCCCCGCCGGCGTCGGCGGCGCCACCAATCCCGGCAGCTTCAAAGGCCACATCCCCGCGTGGGACGGCTCTGAATACGGCGAACTCGTCCGCGACGACGCCGAACTCCGCGAATGGATTCTCGATGGCGCGCCGAAACGTCTTCGCGACCACCCCGCCGCCCGCCACTTCCTCGACGCCCAGCGCGTGCAGATGCCCGCCTACCGCGCCGTCATCGCCGACGACCAGCTCGCGAAAATCATGGGCTACGTCGCGTGGCGGCGCACGCCGCGCCCGCCTGCCGAGTTGCACGACCCGATCGCGCCATCCTTCCCGCCCGAGACCGGCCGCCCCGCTGCGCCGATTTATCGCTCGCCGAATTTCATCTGTCTTTCGCCCGACGGCTCGCAGGCCGCCGTCGCCAACTACACCGCGAATCTCGTTTCCTTGATCGACGTCCGCTCGCGAAAAATTCTCACCGAGATTCCCGTCAGCGCCCGTCCTTCGCAACTCCGCTTCTCCCCCGACGGCCGCCTGCTTTACGTGAGCTGCACCTGGGCGGAAAAAATCGACGTCATCGATCTCGCCCGGAATCAGGTCGTCCGTTCGCTCACCGCCGGTTTCGAGCCGCACGGCCTCGCGATTTCCGCCGACGGCAAAAAACTCTTCGTCACCAACGTCGTCTCCAGCTCCGTCTCGATCCTCGACGCCGAGTCCGGCCGCACGCTTTCGGAAACACCCGTCGGCTCCCAGCCGCGTTTCGCCGCCCTCACGCCCGACGGCGCGCGCCTCCTCGTCTCCAACGGCCTCTCGCCCTTCGTCACCGTGCTCGATCCGAACGACGGCAGCGAACTCGCCCGCTACGATCTGGGCCGCGCCTCGATGCTGCGCGAAATCGTCACCACGCGCGACGGCCGCTGGGCGTTCCTCACCAATCTCGTTTCCCACAACGAAGTCCCCACCGTCCAGATGGAGCGCGGCTGGATCAACTCCAACGGCTTCTCCGTCCTCGATCTTTCTCGACCCGGTCGCCGCGTCACGCTGCTCCTCGACCAGCTCCTCTCCGGCGCCACGAATCCCGACGGTATCGCCGTCTCCTCCGACGCGCAGCGCCTCTACGTCAGCCTCGCCGGTATCCACGAAGTGGCGATCGTCGACCTGCCCGCCGCCCTCGCGCTCGCCGGGAAAACCAAAACCGCCCGCGCGATTCAGCTGCTCGAGGAAGACGTCGAGATTCTCGCCCGCGAAAACATCGCCCGCCGTCTCCCCGCCGGCGGCCTCGGCCCGCGTTCGCTCGCGTTGAGCGAAGTCACCGGCGAGTTGCTCGTCGCGAATTTCTTCAGCGACAACGTCACAGTCCTCGACGCCGAGACCGGCGCTCTCCGCGCCACGATTCCCCTCGGCCCGGTGCAGGAGATGACCACCTGGCGCCACGGCGAACTCATGGCCAACGATGGCCGCATCACTTATCAAAACTGGCTCAGCTGCACGAGCTGCCACCAGGAGGACACCTCGAGCGACGGCCTGAACTGGGATCTCGCCAACGACGGCCTCGGCAATCCGAAAAACAACAAATCGCTGCAGGACGCCCACGACACTCCGCCCGCGATGTGGGCCGGCGTGCGCAGCGATCTCGCCGACGGCGTCGGCGCGGGAGAGCGCTTCCAAGGCTTCGTCCCAATGGCGCACGTGCAGGGCCCGATCACCGAATACCTCACGCACCCCGATCGCGCACCGAGCCCGTATCTCAGCGCCGACCCGCTCGCGATCGCGCGCGGCAAAAAACTTTTCACCGTCGCCAGCTGCGACGCCTGCCATCCCGCCCCGACCTTCTCCGACTGCAAGTTTCACGACCTCGGCTTCGGCACGCCGAACGATTTCCGCAACCGCTTCGACACGCCGTCGATTCGCAGCTGCTACCGCACCGCGCCGTATCTTCACGACGGTCGTGCGCCGACGCTCGAGTCGCTCTTCCTCGAGCACAACCCGAACGACGTGCACGGCCGCACCCGCGGCTTCACGCCCCAAGAACTCGCCGACCTGCTCGCCTACGTGAGGACACTCTGATGACGCGACCACTTTCCGCTTCCTGTTGTAGGGCGGGGTCTCCGAACCCCGCCGTAGCACGGGCCACCTGCCCGTGCAGTCCGAACTCCACTCGCGGTCAGATTGACCGCGCTACTTTTCCGGCGAGATCCGCGACTCATTTCCGACTGCTGTTTTCGTCGCTCGCCTTCGCCCTTTCCCCTCTCGCTTTTTCCACCGGCGCCGCCGCCGAATCCCCCGCCGACATCTACAGCTCCGGCGGCATGCACGCCCCCTTCGCCGGCACGCTCTCGCCCGAACTCGCCCGCACCGTCGCCGACGCCGACCACGGCACGCCACCTTCGCGCTTCGGCCGGCAGATGAGCAAGCAGTGGGCCTACGGCGCCACGTGGACGCGCGAAAATCTCCGCCCCGTTCCGAATCCGCATCCCGCCCCCGAGCCGCAGCCACGCCGCGATCATCCGTTCGACGTCGCCGTTAACGGCGCCGGCACGAAGGTCTACGTCAGCCTCCTCGGTTCCGAAATGCGCCCCGGCACCGAGGTCGCCGTTTACGACGTCGCATCCGACCGCCTCATCCGCCGCATCCCGCTAAAAATCGCCGGCGCGCCCGCGCACGTCGCCCCCGGCTCCGCGCCGATGCGCCTCGCGTTCCACCCCGACGGCCGTCACCTGTTCGTCGGGAATCGTTTTTCGAATTTCATCAGCGTCATCGACACCCAGCGCGACGAGGTCGTGCTCGAAATCCCCCTCGATTTCTATGCACAGGGCATGACGTTCTCGCGCGACGGCAAAACCGCCTGGATCGCGGACCGCTACCTCGACGAAGTCCTCATCGTCGATATCGCCACCGATCCCACCGGCGAAAAATTCTCCGCCCGCCAACGCGTGATCGGCGGCCTCGACGATCATCCGTATTACGTATCAAACGGTATCGGCCACATTCTCCAGCAGAGCTGCGGCACCACCGCGTGCCACGATGTGAAACGCGGCGGCTTCGTCGCCGGCGCGGACCTGCGCGCGAGTTTCGTCTCCGCGCTCGATCACATCGTGCCCGGCCGTTCCGCCGAGAGCCGCCTGCTCCGCGCCGTCACGCGCACCCGCGACGGCGGCTACGCCGACACGATGCCGCTCTTCGCCAGTCACGCGGGCAAGACGATCGTCTTTCCCGATCCCGCCCACGACGCCAACTATCAGGCCATCGCGCATTGGATCGACTCGACGCAGATCGGTCCCGGCGTCGATGTTGGCAATCGCCGCAGCAAGCCTCGCGTCGTCGCTCTCGGCTCCGACGGCCGGCATCTCTTCGTCGGCAACGCCGGCACGCAGGATATTTCAATTATCGATACGCGCCTCAATCAGGAGGTCGGTGCGATCTACATCCAGAACGTCGCGAAGGATGTGAAGATCGTGCGCTCGGCCAAAACCGGCGACGACTGGCTGATCGTCACGACCATGGGCGTCGGCTTCGGCACCGCCAAGGAGCGCGATCCGTGGGGCGGCGAAACCTGGGACCGCGCCAATGCCGCGTCGCAATACACCGTGTGGCGCGACCCGAACACCGCCGCCGTTTTCCCGAAGGACCAGCAGGAAATCCTCGGCCCGTTCGAGGCGACCGACGGCACCGCGGCCGTTAAATTCCGCGATATCCAGAACGATATCGTCGTCATCAACGTCAGCCGCCTCGCCATCCCTGAGCAGCCGCCGAAGTCGGGTCTCACTTATCTGCTGAAGGCGAATCGCTACGAGTCGCACCGCCACTGGGTTCGCTACACCTCCGACACCGCCGAGGCGATGGCGCCCGACACCAAAGGCGACATCCCGCCCGATTTGATGCGCGTCGTCGGTGCGTTGCCGGAAAAAATCGCCGTCGTCGGCAATCACCTCTTCGTCACCATGACCGGTTCCGGCGAGGTGCAGGAACTCGAATTCGATCCCGAGGCGATCGACCCGAGCGACATCCTGACTCCAATCCGCAACTACGCCACGGGCGCCGAGCCGTTCGGCCTCGCCGCAGGCGCCGCCGGCACGCCCGCCGCGCCGCTGCTCTTCGTCGCCAATTTCTACGGCAGCTCCCTTTCGGTCATCGATCGCCGCACCGGCGTGTCCCACGAACTCCCCACCGATCCCGCGCTCTACAAGCTCCCGCTCGGCGTCACCAGTGCCGAGCGCGGCGAGTTCGCCGTCCACACGTCGGTCTTCACCAGCGACAACGACCAGGCGTGCATCAGTTGCCACAACGACGAACTGAGCGACGGCCGGGGCTGGGGCGTCAGCCAGATCATGGGCCAGGAATACCTCAAGGATCAGGACAAGGTCGGCCAGCTCATCGAGGGCACGACCATGCTGGCGCCGCAGCAAAAAAGTCTCTGGGGCATTCAACCTTTCTTCTTCGAAGGCTCGCTCACCGTCTACGACCCGCGCTCGATGCAGATGGAGCACTGCCCCGCGGACGACTTCAAAGACCGGATCGCGACCGGCGACTATCGCTGGCTCGAAGCGCACGCGCCGGTGCTCGCCGTCGCCGACGTGCAGTCGAAGACCACCTCGTCGACGGAAAATGAATCCAGCCTCGAGGAACGCCGCGCCGAGTTTTTCCGCCGCATGTCGCTGAAGTATTTCGGAAAAGCTTTCACGTTGCGGGACTTCACCCGGTTCGTCGGCGAATGGCAGGCCCACGAGCCGCGCCTGATGCCGAATCCATTCGACCAGGACGCCGCCGCCGTGAGTCGCGGCCGCGCGCTCTTCAATCACCCGCAGCTCGGCTGTGCCTCGTGTCACCCCGCACCGCACTTCGCGAAGAAGGATTTTCCCGACAACCCGCGCCAGGTCGTGCCGCCGCAGGTGCCGCTCAGCGTGCGCGACACGGGCTTCACGCTCATCAGCATGCGCCGGCTCGATTACCTCGCGGGCATCCGCCACGACCTCGAGCCGTGGGATATCGGCCGCGCCGAATCGCCCGAGCAGAACCAGCACATCACGCCGCTCCAGCTCCGCGGCGCCTGGGACCGCCCGCCGCTTTTTCTGCACAACGCCATGGCCCGCTCCCTCCGCGAGGTCGTTGCCGCGCCCGGCGTGCCCGGCCTCGCGTGGTTCAAATACGAGCCGCTCTTCGGCGGTTCGCCCGAGCGCCCTGGCCGCCGCGAAATCGGTTTCAACGAAACCTACATGATCCTCAAGGGCACGAACGCCGCGAAGGTTCACCTCAAGACCGGCGGCCGCATCGCGAGCGATGCTCATGGCGGCACCTCGCAACTCACCGCCGCGCAGATCGACGACCTCGTGGCCTATCTGGAGACGATCGAATGAAACCGCGCTCGCTCATGAACCCGCACAAAATTTCCGTGGGTTTCCCCTCTCCGTGTCATCGGCGTGCACTTCACCGTCTCCTTTTCGCCCTGCTCGTCGGATCATTTGTGGGCGGGGTGACCTCACCCCGCGTTCACGCTGCGCCCGCGAATCCGCTCCGCGAACTCCGTCACGCCCGCGACGACTCCGTGATGATGGTCATCCCCGCGACGACATTTCTCCTCGGCACCGCCGATGCCCACTCCGACTTGCCCGCCGCGAAGCTCGTGCCCGGCAAGATCAAGCCCACCGAAATCAAACTCGTCCGCGGCTGGGATGGCTGGGCGCTCGAGGACGAGCGTCCGCAGCATCCGGTTAAATTAAAATCCTTCGCGATCGACCGCTACGAAGTCACCAACGCCCAGTATCGGAAATTCCTGGACGACGTCCTCGCCCATGGCGACGCCGCTTGCGCACACCCCGCTCAGCCGAAGGGCAAGGACCACACGCCGCGCTACTGGAAAAAGTTCAACCCGCTCCTCGCCGACCCCGAGTTCAGCCAGCTCGCCCAATTCAACGCCGCCACCTTCGCGCAGGACAACACTCCGGTCGTCGGCGTCGATTGGTTCGACGCTTACGCCTACGCCAAATGGGCCGGCAAACGTCTCCCCACCGAAGCCGAATGGGAACTCGCCGCCCGCGGCGCCGACGGTCGCCGCTGGCCCTGGGGCAACGACTGGCAATGGGGCCTCTGCAACATTGTCGGTGAAAAATCCGGCGCCGACGTCCGCGTCCACGGCAAGGAAAAGGACGGCTACATTTATCCCGCGCCCGTCGGCTCGTTCCCCGCCGGCCGCAGCCCGTTCGGCTGCGACGACATGGCCGGCAACGCCGCCGAGTGGGTCGCCGATTGGTATGCCGCCGACACCTACCGCACCGACGCCGTCGAGAATCCGCGCGGGCCCGCGACCGGCGACGAGCGCGTGGTGCGCGGCGGCAGTTCTCAAAATTATCCCAGCTACGCGCGCTGCGCCGTCCGCGCGCATCGCGAGCCCGATTTCCGCACCTTCGTCCTCGGCTTCCGCTGTGCAAAAGATCTCTGACCGCTCCTCGCGCCTTGTTCCTCGTGGCCCGCTCCGTGAGGAGCGGGATCTCGTGCCGCATTTTCGCGATGCGCTCCCTTCCCTCCGCTTCATCGTCATCCTTCTCCTCGCCGCGGCTTTCCTCTTCATCGCTCTCGCTTTCGCCAACGCCGCCGAAAAACTCCCCGCGCCCACCCCGCCGCCCGGCATGGTCTTCGTGCCCGCCGGCGATTTCACCATGGGCAGCGACGAGGGAAACTTCGACGAGCGCCCCGCGCATCGCGTCACGCTCTCCGGCTACTTCATCGACGTCCACGAGGTCACGATCGACGAATTCAACACCTACGTCCGCGCCACCGACCGCTTCGATGAAATCGAAGGCCCGTGGTTCCGCATCTCCACTGCCGCCGCGGTCGACCTCCTCGCGCGCTACGAAAAACGCTACGGCTGCACCTTCGCGAATTTCGTCGCTCCCCAACTCGCCGACAAAACCGCCGCCGAGAAACTCACGATCGATGCGCTGCACTGGAAAGCCGCCGTCGCCGCTCTCCGCGTGATGTTCGGCGCTGACCGCGCGCTCGCCGACCGCTCCGCCGCCGAGATTGCTGCCTCGCCCGTCGCGCAGTCCCACATCCGCGACGAGGGCCGGCTCCCGGTCACCTTCGTCACCTGGCGCGACGCCGCCGCCTACGCTCAGTGGGCCGGCAAGCGTCTCCCGACCGAGGCCGAGTGGGAAAAAGCCGCCCGCGGTCCCGATGCCCGCGTGTATCCGTGGGGCAATGCCTGGGACGCCTCGCGCGCCCGCGCCGGCCTCGACGTCGACGCCGGTCCGACCCTCGTCGGCAGCTTCCCGTCCGGCGCGAGTCCCTACGGCTGCGTCGACCTGGCCGGCAACGTCTGGGAATGGTGCGCGGACTGGTTCGGCGAGTTTTATTATCAGGAATGCGCCGATGGCATCGTGAATCCGACCGGCCCGCACGGCCTGCCCAACGGCGAGCTCCCCGCGCCCGATCCGAAAGCGAACTATCTCCGCAACGCCGCCAAGCAGGGCCGCGAGACCGACACCCGCAAGGTCGTCCGCGGCGGGTGCTGGGCCGCCGGCGCCGGCATGATCGGCCAGACTGAATTTAACAACCGCTGCGCCCGTCGCATGTGGTCCAACCCCAACTACTGGTCCGAAGACACCGGCTTCCGCTGCGCCCGATCAACCCCATGAAAAACATCATCCAGGAAACCCTCGGCACCTGCCGCCTCGATCTTCGCGTCACCGAACGCGACACCTTTGTCGAATACCACCTCACCGCCCGCACCGAGGGCGCGGCGCCCGCCTGGGTCGCCGCCAATAACCTCTTCAACGAGATCGCGCCCGTCCTCGGGAAGCACGGCATTCAGCCGGTGCAGGAAAAACTCTACGGCTTCTCCCGCGTGCGCGACGTCGTACTGAAGGAGCGCGACACCGCGTATCGATCTTTCGGACTCGACCGCACGATGCCGGTGACCTGGATCGAGGGTGTGCCGCTGCAGGGCTGCGACTTCGTCGGCCTCCAGCTTTGGGGCATCGCTCCGCGCGACGGCGCGTCGTGCGTCACCACGGTCGACGATCCCATCAACGGTCGCGCCCGCCTCTGGAAAGGCGAAGGCTTCCGCATGGTCCACCTCCCCGCCGTGCGCGGGGTCGACGCGCACGGCCAGCTTCGCGCCGGCCACGTCGCTCAGGCCGAGCAGATGTTTCTCAACCTCGGCGCCGGCCTCGCCGCGCACGGCTTCGCCTGCACCGACATCGTGCGCACGTGGATCTATTGCTCCCGCCTGCTCGACTGGTACGGCGACCTCAATCGCGTGCGCACCGCGTTGTATCGGAAAGTTGGTTTCGGCGCCGACGGCGGCGTCGCCTTTCCCGCGAGCACCGGCATCCAGGGCCGCTCCGCCGGCGAGGAGTGCCTCGTCGACGTGCTCGCCTTCAAGAGCCTCAAACCCGCCTCCGCGAGCGCCACTCCGATCCGCTGCAGTCCGCGGCAGGACCAGTCGTTCAACTACGGCTCCGCGTTCTCGCGCGGCATGACGCTCGACCTGGAAGGGCGGCGGACCGTCCACATCTCCGGCACCGCCAGCATCAACTCCGCCGGCGCCAGCACCCATCTCGGCGACCCCGAATCCCAGAGTCTCGAGACGCTCATGAGCATCGCCGCGATTCTCGAGCAGCAGGGTGGCGGACTCGAAAACATCACCTCCGCCACGCTCTTCTGCAAAACCCGCGAAGCGTGGGAAGCCTGGGAGCGCGTCACGCGACTCCTGCGCGTGCCCGCCTTCCCGAAAATTTGCGTCCAGGCCGATGTCTGCCGCGACGATCTCCTCGTCGAGATGGAAGCGGTCGCCGTGATCTAGCTCCGCGCCGCCGGACGTTTCGCCTGCTCGTCGTGAAAAATCTTTTCTCCGTCGCCTCGCTTTTCCTCGCGCTGCTCGCAGCGGGCTGCGGCAACGCGGAACAAAAATCGGCCTACGACCGCGCCCTCGCGCTCGAGCAGCGCCAGTCCATTTCCGCCGAAACCGCTCCCGCCCTCGTCGCCGAATACCAAAAAGTCATCCGCTTCGATTCCACTTCTTCGTGGGCGAAAAAAGCCCGCGAGCGCATCGCGACCGTGCAAGCCCGTGCCGCGGCCGACGAGCTGCACAAAAACGTGTTTCAGGAACACGGCGTCGACTGACGTCGCGGAAAAAATCATCTGCTTCGTGAACCGTCCTCCCGGATTGAACCTCACCGAATCCCGCCCGTTGCCCACGCCGGCCGAGCTGGCTGCCACGCTGCCCCGCACCGCGACGCACTCGGAACGAGTGAACACCCACCGCAACGCGATTCGGCAAACCATGCTCGGCCTCGACCCGCGGCTCGTCGTCATCGTCGGCCCATGCTCGATCCATGACGTCGAGGCCGGCCGCGAATACGCCAGCCGCCTCGCCCGGCTCGCCCGCGAACTCGACGATCGGTTGCTGATCGTGATGCGCACCTATTTCGAGAAACCGCGCACCGCGCTCGGCTGGCCCGGTCTCATCCACGATCCGGAACTCGATGCCAGCGGCGACGTCGCCCGCGGTCTTCACCTCGCGCGCGCCCTCCTGCGCGATGTCGTCGACCTCGGCCTGCCGACGGCCACCGAGTTTCTCGATCCCATCGTGCCGCACTATCTGGCGGACTTGGTTTGCTGGGCTGCCATCGGCGCGCGCACGAGTGAGTCACAACCTCACCGCCAGCTTGCTTCCGGCCTGGCGATGCCGGTCGGTTTTAAAAACAGCACCGACGGTCGCTTCCAGACCGCCGTCAACGCGATCAAGGCCGCCCGCCGTCCGCATATCCTCCTCGGCGTGCTGCCCGACGGCCGGCCCGGTGCGTTTCAGACTCAGGGCAACGCCCATTGCCACATCGTGCTGCGCGGCGGCGCGCTCGGGCCGAACTACAACGCGTCCCACGTCGCGACGGTTGAGTCGATTCTCACGCGCGAAAATCTGCCGCGCTCCATCATGGTCGATTGCAGCCACGACAACTCGAGCCGCCAGCCCGACTACCAGCCCGACATCCTTGCCGACGTGTTGCTCCAGCTCAACAGCGGCACCCGCTCGCTCTTCGGCGTGATGCTCGAGAGCAATCTCCTCGCCGGCAGCCAGCCCTTGCGCCTTCCGCGCTCTCAACTTCGCCCCGGCCTGTCGATCACCGACCCGTGTCTCGACTGGCACGTGACCGAGCACTGCCTGCGCGAAGCCCACGCGATGCTCGCACCGCGCTTCGCGCCCCGCACGTCCCCCGTCCTCCCTCCCCTGCCCTTCGAACATGTCACCTATTAAGTGACATTCCCTCCGTCGCCGACGATCGCCCCGCTCCGAGGTCAGATTGGTTTGTCACTTAATAGGTGACATCGATCGCGCAGTGTTTCGCACCACACGCCCTTGCTCCCAGCAGTCCGAACGCGTCGAGCTTCACTGCGATTTCATCGAGCGTCGGTTCGACCACGACGCCTCGCCGGCAGCCAGCCCTTGCGCCTTCCACGCTCCCAACTTCGCCCTGGTCTGTCGATCAACGACCCGTATCTCGACTGGCGCGTGACCGAGCACTGCCCACGCGGAGCCCACGCCATGCTCGCACCGCGTTTCGCGCCCCGCACCTTCCACCACCTACCCCTTCCCCGTCGCCGCCATGAGCTAGCCCCACCCGTCAACCTCTCGCAACACCTACTCCTTCCCACCCCTGCTCCCGGCCTTCGAACATGTCACCTATTAAGTGACATTCGGTCCGGTTCCGTCGCGCGCCTGCTTCTTCAGCCGAAATCCTTTGTCACTTAATAGGTGACATTCAGCCGTGCAGGGTCTCGCGCCACAATGCGCTCTCTCCCGGCAGGCCGAACGCGTCGAGGTTCGCCGCGATTTCCTCGATCGTCGGCTCGACCACGACGTGCTTCGGATCGGCGGACAAATCCGGCCGCAACGTCCGCGCGATCGCCCAGCATGCCCAGGCGCGCCAGCGTCGCTGCTCGCGGCGCGGTTCATTCATTCGGTCTGCGTAGTGCTGAAAATGCACGCGCGGGTTGCCGAGAAAAATTTCCCGCGGCGTGTGCTCGATGAACCACGCCATCGCCGCATACGGCAGCGGCCACTCGCGCAGCACCGGTTCAACCCCGCTCAGGTCTGCGCCGAATGCCCGATCCAGGCAAAGGATCGCGCGCGCCGCAAAGCCACGCGACCACAGCGAGTGTCCATATTCGAGCGCCGCGAAATAGAAATCACCGCCCCGTTCGCCGTCGCGAAACGCATGCAGTGCCCGCCAGTTCAACTCCGGCCGCGGCGGCGGCAGGTGCGGGCATGGCGGCAGAATCGGCGGAGACATCCGCGGTTTGCTGACGGCGATCGCTCGGCGCGTCAACGCCGACAGCCGGCGTCCGCAGGATCAACCGATCCCGCCGCTCCCGCGGCGGGCCACGGCTCACTGATAGCCTTCGCGTGGTAGCCCTCTGCGGGAGCACAGGAAGGGGGTCGCCGCCCGCTCCACGGCGCGTTCACGCCTCACACTATTCGATCGAACCCGGCGGGGTCCGGAGACGCCGCCCTACATCACACGTTCTCCGCAGGCGCAGCCCGGCGACTCTTCGCTTGGCGCGCGCACGACTTTCACCGAAAACTTTTCCGTTCTGACACCGCCGCTCACAGCCACCGCCCCGCCCCGCCCCGCGCCTCGGGTTCACCTCGTCCCGCTCTGGAAACGCATTCTCCTCTGGCCGCTCGTGCGGCTCGTGCGGCTCTGGGGGATGTCGCTGCGCTTCGACATGACGCCCGACGACGTGCGCAACGCGTCCAAATGCGAGGAACCCGTCGCCTTCGTGCTCTGGCACAACCGCCTCTTCCTCGCCTCGGAAATTCATCGCCGCTTCCGCCCGCAACGCCCGCTCTACGCGCTCATCAGCGCGAGCAAGGACGGCGCGTTTCTCGCCGCGTTTTTCGACATGATCGGCGGACTTCGCACGGTCCGCGGTTCGAGCAGCAACTTCGGTCGCGAAGCCGCGACCGCGCTCGTCGAGGTACAGCGCGCCGGGCACGACATCGGCATCACGCCCGACGGACCGCGCGGTCCATGCTATGATTTGAAACCCGGCGCCGTGATCGTCCCGCGCCGGACCGGCGCGCCTCTGCTGCTCGTCGGCGGGGATTTCGAGTCCGCGTGGCAGTTGAAAAGCTGGGACAAATTTTATCTGCCCAAGCCTTTTTCGCGCGTGCGGCTGCGTTGCGAGCTGATTGAAAACAATCAGCTCGCCGATCGCGACGCGGCGACGGTCCTCCTGCGCGAGCGGCTGCTCGCGATCAATCCCGACCGCGGATCGAGGTAGGGCGGCTTATCCCTAACCCGCCGTTCCCCCTGCATTCGCGACAAAATTCGGCGCGTTACGGATAACGCGCCCTACCTCGCCCGAACGCCCGCCCGCGTCGGCACGCACGCCCCCGTAGCCCTGCGCGGGAGCGCAGGGACATGACAAGCGATAAACAATCCGCCCAATCCGCCCGAAACGCGGGCTTGGCCGGCCAGTGACGCTCCTTCGCGCTTACCAGCCCGGGAACGTCGGCGCGAGCGTCACGCTGCTGCCCGAGGCCGCGACGTAATCCTCGCCGCCGCTCCACACTTCGTCGTTGATGACGAATTTGAAGACAAACGGCTTGGCCGATTCGCCGAGCTGCACCGACCACGACTTTCCGTCCGGCGAGCATTTCATGAGTGTGCCCTTGTCCCAGCTGAGACTGGACCCCTCGCCGCGGACATAGAGCGCGTTGCCGAATCCGACGTCGAAATTCGCAGAGATCGTCGTCACAACCACCGTGGGCTCCACCTTCACGGCGGGCACGGCGGGCGTCTTGATGACAGCCTTCGCGGATTTTTTCGCCGGGGTGAGCGTTTTGGTTACTTTGGTTGTTTTTTTCATGGCTTTGCTGGTTGAACCGAAGCGGAAGCTTAGACGGTTTCACCTTCAAAAAAAGCAAATACAAGGCCAAGCGGGAATGTTGCGCAATTTTTGCGCTGCCGACACTTGACGCCTCCCCGCTGCGCCGCGTCCCGCCGCCCGCTAAACAGCCATGGCGACTGTCCGCGCACCTCCCATGAAGCAAGCCCAAATCGCCCCCATGTCGCTCGCCCCCGCGAGCGCGTAGATTCCGCCCGGTTGCCTCGTCCGCGCCTCGTCGTTTGTCCGCGGTTCCATCGGCATTTCGCGTTCACCGTTCTCCTCTCTCCATCATGAAAATCGAAAGCCCTGCCTTCGCCGACGGCGCCTCGATTCCTCCGCAGTTCTCACGCGATGGCGGCGACCGCAGCCCGCCCTTTACGATTCGCGACGTGCCGCCCGAGGCGCGCAGTCTTGCGTTCATCGTCGACGATCCCGACGCGCCCCACGGCACGTTCACGCACTGGATCGTCTTCGATCTCGCGCCGACGACCACGCATCTCGCCGAGAACGTCGACCTCTCCGCCTCGGCTGCGCGCGAAGGCAACAACGGCTGGCACGAGCCCGGTTACGGCGGCCCGCGCCCGCCGGACCGCGAGCACCGTTATTTTTTTCGGCTCTTCGCACTCGATCGCACGCTCGATCTGCCGAACGGCGTCTCGCGCGCGGAAATCGATCGCGCCCTGCGCGGCCACCTTCTCGCGGAAGCCGAACTGATGGGCCGCTTCGCACCGCCCGCCGCTCCTTCCAGCCGCACGTGAACGTCAACCCACGCTCCCACAAATGCCCACGACCAATCTGAAAATCGCCAAACTCAACGACGCCACCGACGCTGCTCACATCGAGAAAGCCCTCGAAGCCGTCCCGCACGTGACCTCCGTCACGATCGATCCCGGAGAAAATCTCGCCGTGGTCGAGCACGACGGCGCCAATCCGCAAGAACTCACGAGCGCCATCAAGCAACTCGGCTACATCGCCTCGCCCGAGTGATCCGCGCGGACGGCGACGGCCTCCGCCCTCACTTCGCTGGATAATCGTGCCACACCCACTCGAGCGCTTGCGCGAGCGTCTGCGCGCGGGCGCCGCCCATGCTGTGGCCGACGTTGAGCGCAAAAACGTATTGGTAACGATAGCCCTTTTCCGCGAGCACCTTTGCCATGCGATGGTTCGCCTCGACCCAGTCGTGCATGTCGTCGCGCATCACATTCGGGTTAAGCAGATCGCGGTCGCCCACGCCCATCCAGAGGCGGATCGGCTTGCGCGGACTCTCCGGGATCAGCTTTGCGTGAAAATCCCACGCGCCTCCCGGTGTCTCTGGATTGAACGGCCACTGCTGGTTCACAAACGTCCCCGACGTCGCGATCACGCGGCGGTATAACTCCGGGTGATACCACGCCATGATCAACGCCGCCGCGCCGCCCGAGCTGTTGCCCATCGCCGCGCGCGCCTCGGGATCCTTCGTCAGCGTGACCCCGCAGTTTTTCTCCACGAGCGGCAGCACCGCAGCCTCGATGTATTCGGCAAACGCGCCCGACATCGTGTCGTATTCGCGCCCGCGCTCGTGACCCTGCGCATCGCCGCCGCCATTCTGGATCATGATCGCGGCCTGCACCGGCACGCGTTTCTGCGCGATGAGATTGTCGAGCACATGCGGCAGATCGAGATCCGGTTTTCCCAGCGACGGGCCATCGTGCGCGACGAGGAACGGCGCCGGCGTGCCTGCCACATATTGCGCCGGCACATAGACCGTGATCGTGCGCTCGTAGTCGATCGGGTGCGTGTCGACGATGAGCGTCTTCGGGTTCTTCGGATCGACCGTGCCGAAAACGTCGCGCGCGATACCGGGGTTGAAAAATCGGCTGTCCTTCGAACGCATCGTGAACTGCGTCACTTTTCCCTGCGGCACACCCGCCACGACGCTCAGCTCCGGCGCCGGCACGTAGTCGGGTCCGATCACGAAATTCCCCACCGCGTCGACCGGCGGATTCCGGCCCGCCTTGCCATCGAGCCGAATGAACGTCGGCGCGCCCGGCGCTTCCGGCGACCGCGTCGGCGGCTCCAACCGGTCCGCGGCCGAAACCGTGGTTTGGAACAGAACTGCCACGACCAAGACGAAGCGCGACCATGGAAATAATTTCATAGGGGGAAGGGGCGACGACGAAAACACCTCACGCTCAACCCGGTGGCCGACCGGTTCAACGAATTTTGAAACACGGAACAGCGGAGACAAAAAGACGAACCGGTTTCGGAGAAATCCGCCTCACCGGTCACATCTCCGGCACGAACTCCGGGTGGTTCCCTCCCCTGCGCTCTTCGCACTGCTATCCTGGCGAAATCATCGTGGGCCGCGACGATTTTTAATTCCGTCAAATCCCAAACCAACCACAGATTGTACCAATCGCCCGAAGCTTCTCACTTTCAAGGGAGGGCGAAGAAGGAGCATGAGATCGTAGCGGAACGCGTGAGCGTTTCGTTCGGGGCCATCGCGAAAAGCTCACGCTTTCCACTGCGTTTGCCGTCATCCAGTTCCTCGACGCGCTCCGGTTGATTCCTTCGCAAGCTTGGCGGCCTCGGTGTCGCATCGGGCGTCTGGTCTTCCACGGCTCGATCCATCGCGCCGACCTGGTTTGATCCGCGTCCATCCGTGCCATCCGCGGTTAAAGATATTCTTCCAGGTTTGGTCGCGGCGCCGCCGCGCCGCGCGGCGCCGGATTGAAAAAAAACGGCCGTGTTCGTACACCGCCGGATTGAAATCGAATCTGCGACGATCCGCGCCGTCCGCGCTCGAGATGGATGCTCCCCGGAACCGGATCGCGACCCGTTCCATCGACCGCCTTTTCCCGCCTCGTTTCCGAGCGGGCTGGAGCCCCCGCTACGCCTTTTTCTCCGACTCCTTTGGCGGCCCAAACGTCCCTGCTTCCGCCGCCTTCACGAAACCTTCGGTCACGTTCTTCAATTCCTCCCAGCGCGCACGGATTTTCTTTGCTTCATCCTTCGTGATCATGTCGTCCGCCGCCGACGTCGCGATCGTCGCCAGCATGTCGGCAAATTCCTGCACGATGTCGTTCGTCACCGGGATGAGCGGCCCGCCCGGCGGCACATTGTTCGGATTCCGAATATAAAATCCTTCCGCCTGCTCGCACACCCACTGCGCGATCCCCACGTCTTTCGAGATGCGCACGAGCTGACCGACACGATCGAGCGGGCTGCTCGCGCCACTGCCGCTGTCGTCTTCCGGCGGCTCGGCCCATTTATAGATCAGCGAAAGCGACAGGCCCATGTCCGCCGAAATTTGCTTGGCGCTGGTCTTCTTCAGCACCTCCCGCATCACCTCGTGTGCTTCCATGCACGTCCACCGTGCCGAGTTGGGAACGGTGCGCAACCATGTAAGTGGCCCGCCTCGCGAAACCTGCTTCAATCCACGCTCTCGACGAGTCGCGTCCAGCCCGCATCCACCAACCACAAAATTCCGTCTCGTTTAAAAATGGCTCCGTCAGGCCGCCGGCGGTAAGCGAAACCCGCCCCGCTATTCCCCCAGCCCGAGCTGGATTTGCCCCGGCGTGTCGAGCGGTCGCAGCACTTTCTCCCGGTCGTCGATCACCGCGAACAACGACATCTCCAGCGCGCGCAACTGGCTCGCGGTCGCGCCGCTGCCCGCGCTGCGTTTCAAGATCTCGCCGATCTGCGCCTTCACCGCCGCCACGCCTTCCACGTCGGCCGGATTCGGAATCTTCCGCGAAAATCCCGCGAGCCCGAGGAGATTTCCCCGCGGATCGCAGATCGCGACCTTGAACGTCGACACGAAAAACCGCTCTCCGCCCGGCGTCAGCGTCTCCTCGATCCGGATCACCGGCAGCCGCGTCTCGAACAGCCGCGTCTCATCGGCGAAGTAGCCCTCGGCGAAATGCGCCGGCGCGAGATCGAAATCCGATTTGTCGGCGACCTCCTCCCAGCGCCGCCCCATCGCCGCGAGGAAGCCGCGATTGCAGTAGACGAACCGGCTCTCGACATTTTTCACGAAGAAGAAATCCGCCGACTCGTCGAGCAACGCCGCGAGCACGCTCCCCTGCAGCGTGCGCAGGTGCGCAGCGAGATCGCGGCAATCGACGGTGATCATGGGGCGCCGCGAGCCTGCCGCCCCGCCAAGCGTTCCGCCAAGGCAAAACGCGCGCCCTTCGCTCCCCAATGGGAGCGCGGGCCGCCGGCCCGCTTTCAGGTACAGACGCATCCTTCGTTCCTCAAAGTAGCGCGTGCCTCGCCGCCCAATGCCCTCGTCCGCGCTCCACGCTGCGCTCGGCAGTTTACACCTCGCACCAATTGCACTTCGCTCCGCACCCATGGCCGCCCCGTCCCGCCCGCCGTTCGTACCTTCGCTTGCGCGCGACGAACTCCGCTCACGCGCCCTCGCGTTTTCGAAGCGCTGGGCCGGCCCCCAAAGCGAAGAGGCGGAGGCCAAGACTTTTCTCGACGAATTTTTTGCCGTCTTTGGCCGCAACCGTCGCGATGTCGATGCCGAGTTCGAATATCGCGTCGACCGCCCGGGCCAGGCTCCGGGCCGCGTCGATCTCTTCTGGCCGGGCAAGCTCGTCATCGAGATGAAGTCCACGGGCAGGGATCTCTCTAACGCGAAGGGCGGCGCCGCCGATCAAGCTTTCCACGACTACATCGACCATCTCGACCCCGAGGTGCGTCCGCGCTGGGTGCTCGTCTCCGACTTCGCCCATTTCGTTCTCTACGACCTCGGCGAGGAGGTGCACGACTATTTGAAGAGTCTCGCCTTCACCCGAAAAATCCAGCCCGTCCTCGTCGCCCAGTTCCCTCTCGCCGATCTCGCTGGCAAACTCCGTTTCTTCGCCTTCATCCGCGACGAGGAGCAGGCGCTTTTTCAGACCCAGCCCGACGTCAACCTCAAGGCCGTTGCTCTCCTCGGCCAGCTCCACGACGAGTTGAAGAAGACCGGCTACACCGGCCACCAGCTCGAGCGTTTCCTCGTCCGCGTGCTTTTCTGCCTCTTCGCCGAAGACACCGAAATTTTCGGCTGGAATTCGTTCACCCGCTTCGTACAGCGCTCGAAAAAAGACGGCGGTGACCTCGGCGCGCGCCTTGAAAATCTTTTCAAGGTTCTCCGGCAGGACGCTCCCGTGCGCTCCACTGCGCTCGACCCCGAGTTCGCGGCCTTCCCTTACATCAACGGCGGCCTCTTCGAGGAGAAACTCGACATCGCCGACATGACCGCGGAGCACCGCGCCGCGCTTCTTGCCTGCTGCCAGTTCGACTGGAGTCGGATCTCGCCCGGCGTCTTCGGCTCCCTCTTTCAGGGCGTGATGGACAAGGCCGAGCGCCGCGCGAAAGGCGCCCACTACACCTCGGAGGAAAACATCCGCCGCGTTCTCGATCCTCTCTTCCTCGACGACCTCGAGGCCGAGTTCGAAAAACTCCGCGGCGGCGCCGCGCAGCAGAAAGCTCTCGCCCAGTTTCACCAACGCCTCGCCACCCTCCGCTTTCTCGACCCCGCCTGTGGCTGCGGCAACTTCCTCGTCGTCGCCTACCGCGAGTTGCGCGCCCTCGAACTCGCCGTCCTCCACGCGATCTACGGCGAACAGCTTCCGCTCGGCCTCGCCGTCGACGACCTCGCGCGCCTCAACGTGGACCAGTTCTACGGCATCGAACTCGAGGAGTTCCCCGCCCTCATCGCCGAGACTGCGCTCTGGCTCACCGACCATCAGGTCAACATGGCTTTCTCGAAAGCCTTCGGCCGCCACTACGCGCGCATCCCGCTGAAGAAGTCTCCGACCATCGTGCCCGGCAACGCCCTCCGCCTCGACTGGAAACAAATCCTCCCCCCTGAGCGCTGCAGCTACATCCTCGGCAACCCGCCCTTCGTTGGGAAACAGTTCATGTCCCCCGAGCAAAACGCCGACATGGCCCGCGTGTGCAGCGCGATCAAAGGCCACGGTGTGCTCGATTACGTGACGGCCTGGTATGTGAAAGCCGCCGACTACCTGCACGGCACGCCCATCCGCTGCGCGTTCGTCTCGACCAACAGTATCAGCCAAGGCGAACAACCCGCGGTGCTCTGGGGCTATTTATTCCAGAAGCGCATCAAAATCCATTTCGCCCACCGGACATTCGTTTGGCGCAACGAAGCGAGCGGCAACGCGCACGTGCATGTCGTCATCATCGGTTTCGGCGCGCACGACCCGACGATCAAGCGGCTCTACGAGACGACCCCGGACGGGAAGATCCTGCTGAGCAGCGGAAGCCAGAACCTCAGCCCGTATCTCGTGCCCGGCGGCGACGTCATCGTGGCAAATCGGAGGCAGCCCCTCTCCGCACCCCTGCCACTTTCCTTTGGCAACATGCCGAATGACGGCGGCCACCTTCTCGTAAACCCGAAGGAGAAAGCAGACCTCCTGACCAACTATCCCTTCGCCCAGGCTTGGGTACATCCCATTCTCGGCCCGGAAGAATTCATCAACGGCTCGGTCCGCTGGTGCCTGTGGCTTGGTTCTGCCCGACCCGCTGAGCTTCGAAGCTGTCCGGCCGTCATGGACCGCATCGCCCGCGTCCGGCAAACCCGCGAAGCCAGCTCACGCGCGGCGACTCGCGAACTCGCGCGAACTCCCGCTCTTTTCGGCGAAATTCGCCAACCCACGTCTCGGTATCTCGCGATTCCGAAAACCAGTTCGGAACGCCGCCACTACGTTCCCATGGGATTTCTCGAGGCCGACGTCATCGCCAACGCCGATCTTTTCACCTGCAGCCACGCGACCCCTTACCACTTCGGCATACTCACCTCCGCGATGCACATGGCGTGGATACGAACGGTAGCCGGCCGTTTGAAATCCGATTACCGCTATTCCGCCGGACTGGCCTACAACACTTTCCCCTGGCCCGAGCCCGACGCGAAGCAACGCGCCGCCCTCGAAAGAGCCGCGCAAGCCGTGCTCGACACCCGCGCTCCGCACCTCGCCCGCGGCGCGAGCCTCGCCGATCTCTACGACCCGCTCGCGATGCCCGCCGAATTATTGAGAGCCCATCAGGCCCTCGATCACGCAGTCGACAAAAGCTATCGCCCCGCCGTGTTCACGAGCGAACGCGAGCGCATCGAATTCCTCTTCGCGCGGTACGAGCAACTCGCCGCCCCGCTCGCCCCCGCCGCCGCCAAGCCGAAGCGCGTCCGCCGGCCAGAAACCGTGCCCGCCGGCTACACTCAATCCGAACTCGACGCCGGCCACATTCACTTCGGCGGCGCGCGCGAAGACCCGCCTCCAGCGACCTGAACCAGCCCCGCCCGCGCCCGTCCCGCCAAGCCTTGAACGCCCTGCCCGCCACCCCTCGCCATCGTCGCCTCCGGCCGCAAATCGTCGCTCGCACCCTCGACAATCCCAGTGAGCATTGCGTGCAGAAGTGACGCGATCTCGGTAGGGCGCGGACTCCGTTCCGCGCCGCAACGATCTCTGGTCAACGCGGCGGCGAAGGCACTCGCCGCCCTACCCTCGGCGTCGCTGCTCCAAGGTTTCTCCCGTTCGCCTCTCCGTGCCTTTGTGTTTTGGTCGCTCAACGGCGTTTTTCAGGAGAATCAGATCGAATACGCGCATTTTGCCTGCCCGACGGCGTGGCCGCCAAAAGCAAACTCCCGCCGCGCCAAAAACGATCGTGCGCCAGCCGCGACGTGCCGCCGCATCGTCCCGGCAAGCAGCGCGCGCTACTTTCCGCTACACTGCTTCATCAAGCGTTCCGCGTCGTGCCGAACTGACGCCGTCGCCGGTGAGTCATCGAGGACCGACTGGATCGTGGCGACGGCGTCGGCAAGCCGACCTTCATTCGCCAGCGCGGCAGCCTCTGCGAGCCGGCGAATCTGGGCGATCTCCCGCCGCGTCGCCGCGAGAGAGCGGCGGTTTTGCTCACTCAGCACGTTCTCGGACACGGCTTCATCGATCGCCGCGATCGCCTCGGCGTAGTCACGCTGGCGCTGAGCCGACTCGAAACGAGCGTTGAACCTACCCAACACTTCGTTTTCCAGCGCGCGAGCGGCGGCCTGCCGCGCGAGGGCGGTCGAGTGTTCGCCTTCAAAAACGGCCCGCAATTCTTTCGTCGCCGCCGCGCGGTCGCCCACCCGCAGTCGCGCCGTGGCGACGCCGACCGCAAGCAGATCATCCTCCGGGAAAAATTTGTATCCCTGCTCCAATTGCACCAGATCTTCGCCCACCGCCGGCTCCGTGCGGTCCACCACTGCAGCCAATCCGTCATAGGCGGAGCGACACCGCGGATCCAGTTCGATCGCCCGCCGATAATCGCGCGCGGTGCTATTGAACAACTCCGAGTTCGACGTGCCTCCAAAACCGCCGGCCGGCAACGCCGCGTTGTACTGCAACCAGGCGCGATTTTGCCACACGAGCGCATTGCGCGAGCCCAAGCCGGCTGCGCGGTCCAACGCGGCGAGCGCTGCATCCTTGTTGTCCTGCATCAGCTGCGCAAATCCGAGCGCCTCCCACGCGGAGAGATTTTGCGGATCGAGTTCGACCGCGTGCAGCAAATGCGGCAGCGCCTCCGCCGCTCCGCGTCCGCCGAGTTGCACCGCCCCGAGCGCGTATTCGACCTCGCCTTCCGTCGCCGTCCGAGGCGGCTCGATCGCCGGGAGATCAGCCGGCAAGGCATAACTCGGCGAGTTGTATTCGCCGCTCTCGAGGTCTTCCGCGAGTCGATGGTCGATCATTTTGTAATCGCCGCCAAATGCCGCCGTAAAAGCCGCCTCGGCGGTTCGACTCGTTTTCATTCCCGCCAAATAGTGCGACAGACTGCCCGCTCCCGGCGAACCCTGGCCAAACATCGCCCAATGGACGAAAAACCAGGACTGAGCGTAAAACTGACTCGTCCGGTCGCGGTTATGATAATCGATGTCCTCGTGAGCCGTGCCGAGCAGCTTGCTCAATGGATCAAGCCCGTGGTCCGTCAGAAATCTCAAATGGCCCTCGATCGGCTCGCCCACGGTGAAGTTCTTTTGATCGGCACGAAAGGTCGAAAACACATCTGCCATCCCCTCCTCGAGCCAGGCCGGCAACCCCTCCACGCGCGCACTGTAGAACCAGTGGGTCGCTTCGTGAAAAATCACCCGTAACCTCTCCTTCGGACCATAATCGACCGCGAGGCCGATGGCGCAAATGCCGTTTCTTCTGGTGAAAAACCCGCCGACTTTTACGGCCTTGCCGTTTTGGAGCATCTCGTAGGGCTGAAATGCTTTCTCGCTGGGAAAAATCACCATCACGACGGGCCTCAGCCGCGACTGGTCCACCGGCACCAGCCGGCCGAGCGCCGCGCGGAAGCGCTCGAGTTCGCGGGCCCACTCCTGCGCGATTCCGGCCTTCCCCTGCGTCAGCACCGTGAAGTTCGGCGTGTGCACCACCGTCCACGGCGCCGCGACCGGCGTCGCCTTGCCATTCATCACGGCCACAGCCGCGACGAACAGGCCGGCCACCATCGCCCAATGACGACGCCAACCCCTCGATTTCCGCAGCACGCACGGTGCCGGTTGCTCGGCCTCAGACATACCCCAGCGCCTCCGCCACCGCGTCGTAAACGATTTTGCCGTCCCGCGTGTTCACCCCGCGCGCGAGGCCTTTGTGTTCCGCGAGCGCGCGCTCCACGCCTTTCTGCACGAGCATCGCCACGTACGGCTCGGTCGCCTGCGTG
>JBEHYR010000008.1:0-148313 GCA_048498075.1 Verrucomicrobiota bacterium
CCGTGAAATCAGCCATGTAGTGCCGAAAATCACCCCCTGAATCGCGCAAGTTATTGAACTTCAATAATAGCATTTTCTGAATTGCGGAACTCGGGTTAACATCGCCTGCCAGCAGGCTCCTACATCGATCGCGCGGCGCGCACTCCGCGTTTCAACTGCGGAATCCTGGACGAAGCGCCTCGCGCTGCCGAGGTTACCCGATCGATTTCCGACTTCTGCGGAAGCGGGTCCAGCCTAACAGGCCGAGACTCGCGGCAAGGAAGATCGCACCGTAGGTCGAGGGCTCCGGGACGGGGCGGATTTCGTGATCGGCGTAGTTGTAGTAATTGGTCGTGTTGTCGATCCAGGTCGTGTGGCTGCCGTCCGGTGACTGCGGATCGCCTTGAAACCACACCTGATCTTCGGGGGTGAAAGAGCCGCCAGTGCCGATCTGGTTGCGAATGGAAATCTGACCGGAGCCGTTGTTCACCCGGAAATCGGAGTTGGCGAAGAGGAAATCGGTTTCGCTGCTCCAGTTCTTCACGGTGACCACGACACCGGCGGCGATGTAGATATTCGTCGCGTTCAGGATCGAGCGGGCGCCGGTGCCGAAGTCCAGAATGGTGTCGCCGGTAATGTTGAGCGTGCCGACGTTGATGTAGGCGTTGGTGAGCAGCAGCGTGCCGCCGGTGAGATTGAGCGTGCCGATCGACAGCGCGTTGGTGCTGGTGTTGAGCGTGCCCGAGCCGCCTTGAAATTCGAGGGTATCGGTCGAGTTTGCCGCGGTGAGTTGCACGGTGCCGGCGAAGTTGAAGGCGCTCGTGTTGGCGGCGCTGGCGAAGGTGAAGGTGCCGGCGCCTTGTTTCTCGAAGAGGCCGGCGCCGCTGAGCGTGCCCGAGAATGTATCCGCCGTGGCGGTATTGACGACGAGGTTCGTGCTGGCGGCGATGCTGACCAGGCCGGTGCCGGTGAGCTTGCCGATCGTGTTGGTGGCGTTGCCGCCGCCGCTGAGGGCGAAGGTCGCACTGGTGCCCACGTCGACCGTGTTGGTGTGCGCTCCGAGCACGTTGTTGGCGGTGATCGCGAGGGTGCCACCGCTGTTGGCGATGGAGATCGCGCCGGTGAAGGTATCGACGCCGTTGAGCGTCAGGGTGCCGGTGTCGACTTTGTTGATGCCGAGAAAACCGCCGCCGGTGCCATCGCCGATGGGGCCGCTGATGGTCGTGTTGCCTCCGCCGCCCACGATAAGGTTTTGCTGCGTGACGCCGCTCGTGCCGCTGCCGGTGACGGCTCCCGTCAAGGTGAGCGAGCCGGCGTCGGTATTGATGGTGGTGTCGATGCCGAGCGTGTCGCCGTGAGTACCGCCGTCGCCGACGGAGCCGAGGGTAATATTGCCGGCGATGGAATTGGTGCCGCTGACGCTGTCGAGCGCTCCGGCCGAGCCAAAGCCGGCGCCGTTGAGAATGAGGTTCTCGGCGGGGACGCTCAGTCCGCCCTGCAATTGGAGGGTGGCGCCATCGTAGACCTTGGTGCCGGAGCTGAGGCTGCCGCCGCCGGTGCCGCCGAGCGCACCGCTGTTCGTGATCAGCAGCGTGCCGTCCTTGATCTCGGTCTTGCCGGTGTAGCCGTTCCCAAAATTATTAAAGGTCATCGTCATCGTGCCGGTGCCTTCCTTGCTGAAGTCGTTGCCGAAGAGATCCGCGTTCAGGGTCAGGGTCTTGCCGGCGGCGACGTTGATGATGCGCGTGGCCGCACTGAAATTATTGAGGCTGAGATTGCCGTCGATGATCGAGTTGTCGGTGACGTCGATGTCATTCCCGGACACCACTCCGCCGAGATAGAGGAGGCCGTTGGTCGAGTCGATGTGACCGCCGTTGAGGGTGATGTGACCGAGGGTATCGACGACACCGCCGTAAAGCGAGAGGTCCAGCTTGCCGTCGGAATTGATCGTGACGTGCACATTGTCCGCGATCTGGTTATTCATCGACTGATAGTATCGGACCACCGCGGTATTCGCCGAGCCGATGCCGTCACCGATGATCAGGTCGCCCTTGATCGCGCTGTTGATGTGATTGCCGGGATTGACCTGAAATTCGAGGTTGCCGTCGTTCACCTGGGTGGTGCCGGTGTAGTAATTCTGCGGCCCGCCGAAGTAGACCACCGAGTTCGGGCTGGTGCCGTTAATGATGACGCCGCCGGTATCGCCCGTACTCGCGCCGATGGCGCTGTTGACATAGACATCGCCGGGGCCGCCGAAGGTGACGGTATGGTTATTCAGCGTGAGGGCCGTCGGCGCGGCGCCGCTCCAGGGGCCGAGGTAAAGCAGGTTGGGGTCGCCCGCGCTGCCGGCATTCGTGATCGTGGCGTCGGCCGCGAGCGAGATGTTGCCGTTCCACGTGTTGGTGCCGCCCTGGGCGCGAATCGCGCCGCCGCCGCTGACGCCGGAGCCGCTGATCGAGATATTCTGCAGCAGGGTCGTGGCGAAGGAGCCGTCGGCGATGGCGGGGAGATAACTGCTTTGAACGGCGAGCGTGGCGCCGCTGTTGACGGTGATGACGGTGGTCGGGGAAACAATTCCGGAGTAGTTGCCGAAGGCCGCGAAGCCTCCGATGTTGGTCGTGCCGGTACCGAGGACGGTACCAGCGGAGACCGTCAGGCCGCCGCTGAAGGTATTGGCGGCGGAGAGGGTGAGCGTGCCGGTGCCGCTCTTGGTCAGGCTGCCTGCGCCGGAGATCGTGCCGTCGAACGTCGTCGAACTGTTGGTGCTGGTCGTCAGCGCGCCGTTAGAGCCGAGGGTGATCGAGCTGCCCGCGGCGCCGGTGAGCGAACCGACGGTGTCGGTCTTGCCGTTGACATCGAAAACCGCGGTCGAGCTGGTGAGGTTGAGGTTCGTGGTGTTGGCGAGTACGTTGTTGGCGCCGAGGCGAAGGGTGCCTTGATTGATCGTGGTGGCGCCGGTGTAGGTGTTCGTGCCGCCGAGGATCAAGGCGCCGACGCCGCTTTTGGTCAGGCCGGTCGCCGTGCTGTTGTCGACGATGGCCGAGTTGATCGTGAGGCTGCCGGAGGCGTTGGTGTTGTTGTTGATGACGATCAGATCGGCGCCGCTTTTCCCCCGCAGGTTCGCGCCGGTGATGGTGGAGTTGTTATTGCCGACCGCATTCGTGACGAGGATGCCGCCGGTGGTGATCGTGTTGGTGCCGCCATTGAGGGTGACGGTCAACGCGCCGGCGTTGTTGAAGCGGAGGCTGTTCGTCGTGCTGTTGTTGGTGACGCTGGTGCTGGCGGCCACCGTGGTGTTGTTGGCAGTGGCCCATGAGTTGTTCGTGTAAGAGGTGAGCGCGGTGATGCTGTTGGTGCCGCTGTTGCCGGAGACGGCCCACGAAGTACCGCCCACCGTCGCCCAGCCGCCGAGAATACCGTTGTTGATATTGTTGGTGGTGGAGGTCGTGATGTTGCCGGATCCCGCGGCAGCGAAATCCACCGTGCCGCCCACGTTGCGGGTAATGGCGCCTAACACGACCGTGGTGGAATTTCCGGTGTTGGTCGTGCGGGTCATGGCGGAGGCGCCGGCGTTGACCGTGAGGCCGTTGAAGGTCTGGCTCGAGTTGACGGAGGCTCCGGTCTTTCCCTTCACGTCAAGGGTACCGCCGCCCAAGACGAGCGCGGAACTCGAGTTCACCAGATTCGTCGGCGTGCCAAGACTGTTGAAGTCCAACTGGAGCGTTCCCCCATTAACGGTCGTCGAACCGGTGTAGGTTTTAACCGCCGTGCCGGACAGCACCCATTTGCCGCTATCCGATTTGACGAGGGAGGTTTTGTTGGTGGACGAATTGTCGGCGATCACGCCACTGATCGTGTTATTCGCCGTGCTGGAGCCGATGAGACTCAGAGTCTTTGCACCGGCGCCGGTTGCGGTGACATTGCCGTTCAAAACCAGCGCGCCCGAACCGGACGCGTCGAGGGTGGCTCCGCCAGTGGTGCCGCTCATGTCGATCACGCGGTTGGTCGTCGAGCCGGAGCCCAGGTATTTGAGCGTCGCGCCGGTGGTGCCGCTGCCGATCTTGATGGTGCCGTTGGTCGTGGAGGTGGGCGCGCCGAGGTTTGAACTGCCACCGCTGACGTTTCCAATCGTGTTGATCGCAAGCGTGCCGGCGTTGATCGAGGTCGTGCCCGTGTAGGTATTCGGTCCGGTCAGAGTCACCGTGCCCGTGCCGGTACCGACCGTACCGACCGTGAGGTTGCCGGCACCGGCGATGATGCCGGCGTAGCTGAGTGAGGAGTTGGCTTCGGCGGTGAGGTTGCTGGTCGTCGAAGTGGTGAGCGCGATGCCACGATTCGAGTTGAGGGTGACGCCGGTGGCCGTCGCATCCAGGGAACCGCCGCCGAGGGTGAGGGAGCCGGCGGTCGCGGAGACCGGAGCCGCGCCGAGATTACTATCGTCGGAAAATTTGAGGACGCCCGCATTGATCGTCGTGTGGCCGGTGTAGGTGTTCGTGCCGCTCAAGGTCAACGTGCCCGTGCCGGCTTTGACGATATTGCCGGTGCCCGAAATGACTCCTGCGAACGAAGAGGAAAGGTTGTTCGAGCTGCCGATGGTGAGGGTGTTCGAGCCGAGCGTGACGGTCGGATTCGTGGCGGAGCCCGCCGTGCTGCCGTTCAGGGCGCCGATCGTCTGGGACGCGCCGATGCCGAAGGAACCGACAGGGCCGACGGTGACGTTGGCTAGGGAGCCGAGCGCGCTGGTCGAGTTGGAATTGAGGATGCCGGCCGAGATCGTGACGGCAGTGCCAGTGACGAGGCTGGTGGCATTGGTGCCGAGCGTCAGCGTGCCCAAGCCGGTCTTGGTGATCGTGCGGGCGGAATTGCCGTCACCGAGCGCACCCAGCGTCAGCGTGCCCACCCCCGTGCCGTTCGCGTCGATGTTGAACGTGGCATTGCCCGTGAGCGTCGTGGCGCCGAAAGTCAGGCCATAGTTGGTGTCCGTGTTGACATTGCTGCCCGAGTCGACGCTGAGCACGTTGCTGCCGATCGAAAGCGCGCCGAGCGTATGAGTGATCCCCGAACCCGAACTCGCCCGATCCGAGAGAACGGTGGAATCGGCGGCGACCGACACGAGGTAAGCGTTGGTGGAGGTATTGGTCGCGAGGTCGAGGGTGCCGCCATTCAGCGTGACAGTCTGGCCGGCGGCGCCGAGGGCGGCGGTGGAGCCGAGTTTGAGGGTGCCGGCATCGATCTGAGCGCCACCTGTACGCGTGCCCGCGGAGCCGTTCAGCGTGACGGTATCGGTGCCGACTTTCGAGAGCTTGAAATTGCCCGCCAGACCTGAAGACAGCGTGATGTCGCCGGCCCCACCGATCGAGGCATTGCTGCCGAGGGTGACTGTGCTGCTGGCGGTGACGCCGGTGCTGCTGGAGTTCGTGAGCGCGCCGGAGTTCGCGCTCACCCCGGAGCCGTTAATCGTGGTGGCCTTGTTGTCCGTCTGACCGTTAAGGTCGAACGAGGCGCCGGAGGCCACGGTCACGCCGGACGTGCTGCCGAGCGCGCCGGCGGAGCCGAGCTGGAGCGTGCCGCCATTGATCGTGGTGGCGCCGGAATAGGTGTTCGTGCCCGACAACGTCAGGGTACCGGAACCGCCCTTGGTAAGGGAGCCGCCGCTGCTGGTGAGGCCCGTCGCGAGCGTCACCGACTGACCATTGGTGTCGAGATTGTAGGACTGGCTGGCGGCCGTGGAGAAACGGCTGGAATAGTCAGTCGCGTTCGCCGAGGAAAATTGCAGCGTGCCACCGCCGAAGGAAATCGTGCCGGTCGAGCCCAGGGCGGCGGTGCTGCCGAGCGCGAGGGTTCCGGCGGAGAGAGTGGTGCCGCCAGCGTAACTGTTGGCGCCCGACAACGTGACTGTGCCAGTCCCGATCTTCGTGATACCGCCAGCGCCCGTGATACCGTAGGTACCGAAGGTGATGTTCGACGTGCCGGCGGCTTGAAGTGAAACGCTCCGATTGGCCGTGACGGTACCGGTGAACGAACCCGTCCCGGACGTCAGGCTGGCATCGCCACCCAAGGTCACGGTGCCCGAGCCACTGTTGGCGACATTGATCCCGCGGTTGACCGTGACGCCGGAGGCGGCGATGGTGAGGCCGGTGGCATTGGTGCTGGTGTTGGCGTCGTTGATGGTGACTGCGGTACCGGCATTGCCGAGCGCACCGTTCGTGAGGTTGCCGGCGTTTGCGCCGAGTGCGAGGGTGCCTTGGCTGATCGTCGTGGCTCCGGTGTAGGTGTTCGCGCCCGACAACGTGAGCGTACCGATGCCGGTCTTCGTCAACGACGCGCTGCCGGCGAGCACGCCGGAGATCGTGTCGGAGAAAGTGCCGGTATCGATCGAAACGGCCGTGGTCGTCGTCCCGCCAAGGCTGATGGTGTTGGTGGCGTTGCCGGCAATCGTATAGCTGCTGACGCCAAAGGTAATATTCCCGACGCGAACGGGCGCGCCGGTGGTCACGATGCCCGCTGTCCCGGAGAAAGTGGCGTTGTTGGGGGCCGTGGTGATATTCGACCAGGCGCTGTAGGTGCCCGAAGTGCCGGTGCTCGCGGTGCTCCAACGACTGGCGGTGGTAGTATCCCAAGTGCCGGTACCGCCGAGCCCGCTGCTCGTGCCGTTATTGTCCCAAAAAAGGGTGGTCTGGGCCTGCAACCAAGAAGGCACTACACCACATGCCAGCAGCAAAAAGGTCGTCACGCCCCGACGAAAACCACCTTTGCGCCGTGGGAAGGCTCCGCAAAAAACGGGCGGCGAAAGTGGAGCGAAACTTGAAGGCATAACCAAGTGTCGGCACAAAAGCGGTTTTACCTCTGCGAGTCAACGAAAATTTAGGGGTATCACCCTAGGAACCGGCTGGGAAACCGGGATTTCATTAGCATCTGATACAAGAGGGGTTGAGAAAGGATCGCGGCGACGCGTCGAAAATTCGTCCGACGAGGAAGGTCGCCTTCTAAACCCCCAGCGCGGTGCGATAAAGGCGCGGCACGCGTTTCGTCACCGAGCAAAGCGTTTCCCAGGGAATCGTGTCCGCCCATGTGCTGAATTCCGTGATGGAGATTTCCGCCTGGCCTTGGCGCCCGACCAATACGACTTCATCGCCGCTGCAGGCGGCGGGGGCCTCGGTGACGTCGACGATGGTTTGATCCATCGTGACGCGGCCGAGGACCGGGCAGCGCCGGCCGTGGATCAGCACCGCGCCGCGATTGCTGAGCGCGCGCGACACGCCGTCGCCATAGCCCGCGCAGATCACCGCCACGCGCGTGTCGGCGGCCAGAGTTTTCGTGCGGCCGTAGCTCACGGTTTGTCCGCGCGGCAGCATCTTCACCAGGCCCACGCGGCTTCGAAAACTGAATACGGGCTCCGTGTGGACGTCGGCCAGGAGCGAATTCGGATGCGGCAGGATGCCGAACTGGAGCAGGCCCACGCGCACGGCGTTGAACGGCGTGGAGCCGGGCATGGTCTCGATGCCGGCGCTGTTGTCCGCATGCACAAAGATTTTTTCGGCCTGAAACCCGGCGCAGCCCGCCAGCGCGGCGAGAAAGCGCCGTCGCTGCTCGGCGGTGAACGCCGGGTCGTCCGGTGACGCGAAGTGCGTGAAGACCCCGTCGAGCCGGAGATGGGGCGACGACATGACGGCGGCGAACAACGCGGGCGCCTGTTCGTGCCAGACGCCCAGCCGGCCCATCCCCGTGTCGATTTTCACGTGCACCGAAATTTTTCGTCCGGCCGCGCGGCCGACGGCCTCGAAGCGACTTGCCTCCCCGGCGCTCGAAACGGTGGCCGACAGATCGTATTCGGGGAGATAGCGGTCTTCCTCCGGTAGCAGCGGGCTGAGGAGCAGAATCGGCCAACCCGGGCCAAGCTCGCGCACGGCAGCAGCCTCGGAGAGCGTCGCGACAGCGAACAGGTCGGCGCCGGCATGCATGAGCCGCGCGGCGGTTTGGGGGAGTCCGTGGCCGTAGGCGTCGGCCTTGATCACGGCCACGTAGCGCATGTGCGCGGGCAGCGACGCGCGGATCAGGCGCAAATTACGCTCGAGTGCAGCCAGGTCGATTTCGGCCCAGCAGCGTAGCGGCAGACCCGAATTTGGTGCGTTCATAATGCAAAGGGTGCCCGGTGAATCTGCCGCGTCCAGGTCGCGTAGTTCGGCTCCTCGTGGAGAAAGGCGTCGGGCTCGTCGGCCGGCTGAAAAAGATCCTGCTCCTCGACCTTCGTCAGCATCCCGGCCAGCGAGTAGGGCGCGCGCTCGGCGTTCGGCGGCAACGGCATCCAGGCGCGAAATCCCTCGGGCGCAATCGTGGGCCCGTTCAGCTCGGCGCTCGAGACGCGCCGCAAAGAAGAGCCGATCGAGCACGCATGCCACCGCTCGCGTCGCGCGTCGGCGATCACGGTCACGTCCGGACGACCGATCGCCGCAGCGACCAAGGCGAGGCTGTGATAACGAAACGCCGGCCGCGGCGCGGAAATTTGCCACGTGCGCACCGCCATCGCGACCGTGCGAATCCCGAGGACCGATCCCGGGCCATCGCAAAACACGAAGGCGCCCGCCTCGCTCGGTTTGACGCCGAGTTCCTCGAGGCAGCGAAAAACGCCCACCCCGGCCTCCTCGTTCGATTCCGCCCAACGCGTTTCGTCCGCGCGGCCGGCGATCCAGCCGACCTGAATGCGCGCCGACGCCGCGTCGAGCAGGAGGAGCGGCGCATGGGCGGCGAGGAGTTGACGGAGGCTGGGCATCGAGAGTTCGGCCACGAAACGTCGCGGCGGCTCGCCGTGCAAGCATGCAGAATCCCGCCCAGAATCCGGCATTGACCGGTCGATGCGCCGTCCTAGCGTGAACGATTCTCCGTCTAACAACCGCCCTTTATCTCTCGTGAACGTTCAACTGAACTCCGTCTCCGACACTCGCAAAAACCTCGTCGTCACCCTCGATCCGGGCGAAGTCGACGCCGTCCAAAAGGAGGTCCTCGGCGAGGTTTCGAAATACGCCAGCATCCCCGGTTTTCGTCCGGGCAAGGCGCCGGCCGCGATGATCGCGAAACGTTTCGCGAAGCAGATCGACGAGGAGTTCAAGCAGAAGCTCCTCGCGAAGGCCTACCGGGACGGACTCGAGCTGCAGAAGCTCGACGTGTTGAACATCGTCAACGTCGAGCCCGGCGACCTGAAGCCCGGCACTCCCGCGACCGTCACGATCACGCTCGATGTTCGCCCGGAATTTTCTTTGCCCGACTATAATGGCCTGCCGACCGAAGTGGCCCCCAGCGATCCGACCGACGCCGAGGTGGACAGCGTGATTGAAAGCCTGCGTTCCGAGCGCGCCGAGTTCAAGCAGACCGACCGCCCCGCCGCGAAAGGCGACTACGTGAAGCTCGCCTACGAAGGCACCGTCGACGGCAAATCCATCGCCGAACTCGCGCCCGACAAGCAGCTCTACGCCAAAGTCCCGCAGACATGGGAAGAAGTCGAAGGCGTCAACGAAGGCGTGATTCCCGGCCTCGGCCGGCAACTCGCCGGCTTGAAGACCGGTGACAAGAAGGACGTGACGATCGCTTTTCCCGGGGAATTTCCTGCGGTGCCCGCGCTCGCCGGGAAGACGGCGAACTACGCGCTCGAGATTCAGGAAATCCGGGAGCGGGCACTGCCTCCGCTCGACGAGGCCTTCTTCAAGGCGAATCGCGCCGACAGCCTCGACGCGTTGAAGACGAACGTCCGCAACCAGCTCGAGCTGCAGAAGGAATCGCAAAATCGCGCCGAGCAGCGCCGGCAGGTTTCCGAGGCGCTGGCGGCGAAGGTGGATTTCACGCCGCCGGACTCGCTCGTCGAGAGCGAGACGCAACGCGTGCTGCGAAATTTCATCGAGGAAAACATGCGCCGCGGCGTGCCGCAGGAGCAGTTTGAAAAGGACAAGAAGGAACTCTTCGAAGGCGCGAAGAAAGCCGCGGCGAAGCGCGTGAAGATTCAGCTCATCCTCGCGAAGATCGCCGAGGCGGAAAAAATCCAGGTGAGCGAGCAGGACATCGACACGTTCATCTACCGCGAAGCGATGCGCACGCAGCAGAAACCCGACAAGCTCGTGAAGGCGCTGACGGCCGATCGCGAGCAGCTCCGCGCGATCCAGCAGTCGATCATTTTCGACAAGGCCATTGATTTCCTCGTCTCCAAGGCTACGGTGTCGACAGTTCAGCCGAAGGTTTAACGGCCGATATAACCACACCAACGTGAGCTACTACGTTCCCATCGTTCTCGAAAACACCGGCCGCGGCGAGCGGTCGATGGACATCTATTCCCGGCTGCTGAAGGACCGTATCATCTTCATTGGCACGCCGATCGACGACATGGTCGCCAATCTCGTGATCGCGCAGATGTTTTTCCTGCAGATGGAGGATCCGAAGAAGGACATCCAGCTCTACATCAACTCCCCCGGCGGCGTGGTGACGGGCGGCATGGCGATCTACGACACGATGAATTTCCTGCAGTGCGACATCGTCACCTACTGCGTGGGCATGGCCGCGAGCATGAGCACCGTGCTGCTCTCCGCGGGGACGAAGGGGAAACGTTTCGCGCTGCCGAACAGCCGCGTGATGATTCACCAGCCGAGCGGCGGCGCCGGCGGCCAGGCGGCCGACATCGCCATCGCGGCCCGCGAAATCATTCGCTGGCGGAAGACCTTGAACGAGGTCATCGCGAAGCACACCGGCAAGCCCGTCGAGCAGGTGGAAAAAGATTCCGACCGCGACTACTACATGAGCGCGCAGGAGGCGAAGGCTTACGGCCTCGTGGATCATGTGGTGGAATCGACCCGCGACGTGCAGTCGATGGGCGTGCAGACCGCGGCGGCCTGAGCCGCTGATTCATCTCGCGTCTCGACACGACGGATTCACCGCGCTTTTTTCCACCCATGGCCAAATCCTCCCGCATGACGCTCTGCTCCTTTTGCGGGAAGTCGCAGGCGGAGGTCAAAAAGATCATCGCGGGCCCGGGGGTCTACATCTGCGATTCGTGCGTCAACGTCTGCAAGACGATCATCGACCGCGAGGTGAAGGCGCCATCCGTCGAGCCGCGCCCGCCGGTGCGGTTGATCAAACCCTCCGAGATCAAGCGCACGCTCGACGATTTCGTCATCGGCCAGGACCACGCGAAGAAAGTGCTCTCGGTCGCCGTCTACAATCACTACAAGCGCCTGACGTTCGACTCCGGCCAGACGGGGAAGGACTCGCTGGCGCTGTCACCGGAATTCAACGACGTCGACGTCGAGAAAAGCAACATCCTGCTCGTCGGTCCCACGGGCTCCGGCAAGACGCTGCTCGCGCGCACGCTCGCGAAGATCCTCGACGTGCCGTTCGCCATCTCCGACGCGACGACTCTGACCGAGGCCGGCTACGTCGGCGAAGACGTCGAGAATGTCGTGCTCCGGCTGCTCCAGAATGCGAATTACGATGTGAAGCGCGCGGAGAGCGGCATCATCTACATCGACGAAATCGACAAGATCGGCCGCAAGACGGAGAACGTTTCGATCACGCGCGACGTCTCCGGCGAAGGCGTGCAGCAGGCGCTGTTGAAAATCCTCGAAGGCACGACCTGCAACGTCCCGCCCCAAGGCGGACGCAAGCATCCGAATCAGGAATACGTGCAGATCAACACGTCGAACATCCTCTTCATCTGCGGCGGGGCGTTCGTCGGTCTCGATGGCATCGTGCAGCGCCGGCTCGGCCAGCGCAGCCTTGGTTTCGCCTCGATTCGGGCGCAGCACGATCAGTCGATGAAGCCCGAGCAGATGATGAAGGCGCTGGCGCCGGAGGATCTCATCCGCTTCGGCATGATTCCGGAGTTCATCGGTCGTCTCCCGGTGGTGTCGGTGCTCGATCAGCTCTCCGTCGAGGATCTCGAAAAGGTTTTGCTGCGCACGAAGAACGCGATGGTGAAGCAGTATTCGAAGCTGTTCGCGATGGACGGCGTTCGCCTGCGGCTCACGCGCGATGCCGTGCGCGCGGTCGCGCAGAAGGCGATCGAGCTGAAAACCGGCGCCCGCGCGCTGCGCTCGATCCTGGAAAATCTGATGCTCGAGGTCATGTATGAGCTGCCCCAGCGCGATGACGTGGCCGAAGTGATCATCGACGCCGGCGTCGTGGCGGGGCACAAGCGCCCGACGCTGCGACGCATCGACAAGAGCGAGGCGAAGCAGGACGCGGCCTGAGCGAGCGCGGCGTTCGCCGCGCTCGACCTTCGTTCGGTGGAACCGCTGCGCTTCGCGAAACTGGCGCAGAACTTTTCGTGCGGCACCTCGTCAACCGAGACACCCTCGGGTAACGTTTGCCCATGAACTCACGCCTCGTCGTTTTCGCTTTTCTCCTCGCGGTCGTCATCGGCGCGGCCCGCGCGGTCGAGCCGGGCCCCACGCCGCCGGACCTGAAGACCTACGCGCAATCGGTCGAAGCCGAACTGCGCGGAAACATCCTTCCGTTCTGGTTGAAATACACCCGCGATCGGGCGCGCGGCGGTTTCTACGGCGAGATCACGAACGATCTGACGGTAAAAAAGAACGCGTCGCGCGGCGCGCTCCTGACAGCCCGCATCCTCTGGACGTTTTCCGCGGCGTATCGCCGGTATCGCGATCCCGAGTATCTCGCGATGGCCCGCTGGGCCTATGACGACCTGCTCGCCCATTTCTGGGACAAGGAAAACGGCGGCCTCTACTGGCGGGTCAGCGCGGACGGCAAGCCGATCGACGATCGGAAGATTTCGTACGTCCAGTCGTTCGGCCTCTACGGCCTGAGCGAATTTTACCGCGCGACGGGGGAACAAGCGGTGCTCGATCATGCCATCGAACTTTATCGTACGCTCGAACAACATGGGCACGACCGCGCGAACGGCGGCTATTTCGAGGAGTTCTCCCGCGACTGGAAAGTCTCCCGCGCCCGCGGCGGCATGACGGGCAGTGCGATGGGTTCCCGCGGGCAGAAATCGCAGAACACGCATATCCACATTCTCGAGGCCTTCACGAACCTCGCGCGGGCGTGGCCGGACGCGGGACTCCGCAAAAATCTGCGCGAGACCGCCGAGTTGCTGATGCAGCGCATCCTGGATTCATCGAACCACCATCTGCGGCTCTTCCTCCAGGAAGACTGGACGCCGGTGTCGGACGATTTTTCCTACGGCCACGATATCGAGTACAGCTGGCTGATCACGGAGGCCGCCGAGGAAATCGGCGACCCGGCGCTCGTCGCCGCGGCGAAGAAAAGCGCCATCGCGATCGCGGAGACGACGCAGCGGGAAGGCGTCGACCAGGACGGCGGCGTCATGGGCGAAGGCGATGCGCACGGGGTGAAGCACACGCGGGCCGGCACCTACAAGGAATGGTGGCCGCAGGCCGAGGCGAGCATCGGGTTCCTCAACGCGTATCAGATTTCCGGTGATTCTAAGTTTCTCCAGGCGTCGGCGAACAGCTGGGCGTTCATCGAGACGCACCTCGTCGATCGCCGGCACGGCGAATGGTTTCAAGGCGTCACGCGCGAGGGCAAAGTCGTGATTCCGCTCAAAGTCAGTTTCTGGAAATGCCCCTACCACAACGGTCGCGCCTGCCTCGAACTCCTCGAGCGCCTGCACGCCATCGAATCGAAACCCTAGTTTTCATGAAATTACGCCTGTTTTCCTCCGTCGCGACCGTCGGGTTGTTCGCGCTGCAAATTCATGCCGCCGACGCGAGCCGGTCGCTCGCGATCAACGACCAGGAATATCTGGAGATGACCGGCCTGAACGTGATGCTCGCGCACGATTTTTATCCGGAGGGTCATCAGGGTGGCGTCGCGGTGATTCAAAACGGCCAGCGGGTGGCGACGAACGGCGACCTGCGCCTCTCGCCCACGCCCGGCCAGTGGCAGCCGATCCCGGTCGTCGGCCCGCGGAAGGTCGATCGGGCGGCGCAGGAGATCGGCGTGCACCTGTCGTATCCGGATCCGAAACAAGACCGCCGCGGCTTCAACCCGATCAGCTACCCGGATCTGAAACTCGGATACACCGTGAAAGTGAAGCCGGATGGCGCAGCCTTTCGGATCATCGTCGATCTCGATGCGCCGCTGCCGGCCGACTGGGTCGGGAAAGTGGGTTTTAATTTCGAGCTATTCCCCGGCATTCTCTTCGATAAGAGCTACGAAATCGGCGGGCAGATCGGCACGTTTCCGCGGCAGGCGACCGGACCGGGGCGGGTGACCGACGGCGACTACGAAGTCGCGCCGCTTGGGCAGGGGCGGAAGCTCACCGTCGCGCCGGAATCGGAGCGCCAGCGCATGACGATCGAAGCCGTGGCGGGCGGCGAACTGCAGTTGCTCGACGGGCGGGCGCAGCACAATAACGGCTGGTTCGTCGTTCGCGCGCTCGTGCCGGCCGGCGCGACGAAGGGTGCGGTCGAGTGGCTCGTCACGCCGCATGCGATTCCGGATTGGAAGTCGTCGCCGGTGATTCAGGTTTCCCAGGTCGGCTACCATCCGGCGCAGGCAAAAATCGCGGTGATCGAACTCGATCGCAATGACGCGACCGTGCAGCCCGTGGCACTCTACCGGGCTTCCGAAGCCGGTTTGAAGGTGGTGCGCACGGGAGCGGCGAAGGACTGGGGCCGGTTCCTGCGCTACCGCTACCTGCAATTCGATTTTTCGGACGTGCGCGAGCCGGGACTCTACGTCGTCGGCTACGGCAATCAGCGGTCCAACGCGTTTCAGATCAATGCGGCGGTTTTCGCCCGTGGCGTCTGGCAGCCCACGGTGGAATATTTTTTGCCCGAGCAGATGTGCCACATGCGGGTGAACGACAACTATCGGGTGTGGCACGGGCTGTGCCACGCCGACGACGCGCTGATGGCGCCGGAGAATCACAATCATTTCGACGGCTACCGCCAGGGGCCCTCCTCGGCCACGAAATTCAAAGGTGGCGAACACGTCCCCGGCCTCGATCACGGCGGCTGGCACGATGCCGGCGACTACGATCTGCGGATCGAATCGCAGGCGGAAACGGTGCACGGCCTCGCGCTCGCGTACGAGCTGTTTCATCCGACGCTCGACGAGACGACGGTGGATCAGGAAAAACGGGTCGTCGACCTGCACCGCCCCGATGGGAAACCCGATCTGCTCCAGCAGGTGGAGCATGGCGTGTTGTCCATCGTCGGCGGCTATCGGGCGATGGGCCGGCTGTATCGCGGGATTCAGGACGCGTCGTTGCGGCAATACACGCATCTCGGCGACGCGGCGACGATGACCGACAACGAAGTTTTCCACGACACCGACGGCGCGGCGATCCGCACGCTCGCGAAAGCCGCGGTCGAGGGTTCGCAGGCGGAGCCGGCGACGGGCTTGCCGCCGCTCGGATCGAAGGGCTCGCCGGATGACCGCTGGGTTTTCACCGAGCGAAATCCGATGCACGAACTCACGACGGCCGCGGCGCTGGCCGCGAGTTCGCGCGTGTTCAAAGGCTACAACGACGCGCTCGGCGCCGAGTGCCTCCAGATCGCCAAAGAACTTTTCGCCAACGCAAAGCCGCCGACGGAGGACGATCCCGAATCGCCTTGGATGCGCCGGATTCCGCTCCCGTTGCTACGGCTGGAGGCGGCGATCGAGTTGCTGCAGACCACGGGCGAGCAAGCCTATGCGGACGCCATCGTCGAGGCCGGCGACCAGATCGTCGCGCACGTCGACCGCGTGGGCTGGCTCGGCGCGCGCTCACTGCCGCTCGTGAAAAACGCCGCCTATGTGGCGAAGATTCACGCGGCGCTCGCGACTTATCGCGCGACCGTGGAGAAGCTCGAGAAGGAGACGCCCTACGGTATTCCGTACAAACCGCAGATCTGGGGCGCGGGCTGGGACGTGCAGCGCTTCGGGATGGAGCAGTATTACCTGCACGACGGCGCGCCGGAAATTTTTCCGACGACTTACATGCTGCACGCGATCGACTTTATTCTCGGCTGCCATCCGGGCTCGAACAACGCGTCGTTCGTGTCGGGCGTCGGGGCGAAATCGATGACCACCGCCTACGGCCCGAATCGCGGGGACTGGTCCTATGTGCCGGGCGGCGTCGCCTCGGGCACGGCGCTGATCCGACCGGATTTTCCCGAGTTGCTCGAGTGGCCGTTTCTCTGGCAGCAAGGCGAATACTGCCTCGGGCACGCGACGTCCGACTACGTTTTCCTCATTCTTGCCGCGGATCATCTCCTGAACAAAAGCTGAACGCATGAAGTTCGCCGCTCTCATCGCCACTGCGGTCGTGCTCGTGGGTTCCGCGATCGCGGCGGACTGGACGCCGACCACTTGGAGCGGTGAGCGCGCTTTCGCGAGCGACGAAGGGAAACTGCGCGCGATCGTGTCCGTCGAGCGCGGGAGGCTGGTTTATTTCGGCGGTGCGGACGGGGGAAGCAATTTGCTCTTTGCGCCGACGGCGCGCGGCGGTCGGGTTGGCTGGGGCGGACATCGGGTCTGGCTCGGGCCGCAGTCGGAGTGGGGTTGGCCGCCGCCGGCGGCGTGGGAAGCGAGCGCCGCGGAATCGGCGACGACGCGTGACGGCAAACTCGAACTGACGATGCCCGATGCCGGCCAAGGCTGGCCGCGGCTGACGCGCGTATATTTTTGGAGTGAGGGCGCGTTGCATTGCGACGTGCGGCTGAGCGGCGGGAGCCGGTCGGCGCAAATCATCCAGATTTTTCAGACGCCACCCGCGACGGTGCCGGCGTTGCGCGCCGAGCCCGCGCCGGGCGCGCCACGCGGTTACGTGCAGGTGCACATGGGGCGGCAGCCGAGTCCGCGGTACGAGTTCGAGACACCGCCGCACGTCGCGGTCGTCGACGATCTCGTCCGGCTGAAATTTCTCGATCGCACGGAAAAACTCGGATTCAAACCGCAGCCCATCGCGGCGAAACTCGGCGACGTGCACTGGGTCGTGGCGAGGGGCGTGAGCACGGGGGCGGAGTTGTCGGTGCCGGACGACGGCTATGCGACGCAGGTTTATCTCGGCTCCGGCGAGAGTCAGCTGATCGAACTCGAACAACTCTCGCCGTTGTGGGCGGCGGGGACGGATGCGCGGTTCGAGGTGATCCTGAGCGTGGATGCTCGCGCCTCGACCGTGCCGTGAAATCAGTCACCGGGCGAGCGGGGTAGGGGCGGCTCTCCGAGCCGTCCGCGGACCGCGCGGAGAGCGGTCCCTACCGGCGCTGCTGCGCCAATTCACGGAACCACGCGCTGGCGCTCTCACCAGTGCGCGTAGTCGCCTTTTTCGAGGCCCTTCGCGAACTCGACGAGCAGCTTCACACAACGCTCCACGTCCTCGAGATCGACGACTTCACTGGGTGTGTGCATGTAGCGCAGCGGAATGCTGACCAAGCCCGTCGCCACGCCGCCGCGGCCCATCTGGATCGCGCGGGCGTCGGTTCCGGTCGGGCGGGGGTCGGCTTCGAACTGATGGGGAATTTTCGTCTTCTTTGCGGCGTCGAGGAGACGCTGATACACCTTCGGGTTGATGTTGGCTCCGCGGCAAAGCACGGGGCCGCCGCCGAGTTTCACCTCGCCATATTTGCGGTTGTCGCAATCCGGATGATCGGTCGCGTGGCCGACGTCGATCGCGACGGCGATGTGGGGATTCACCGTGTAAGCGGCGGTGGTCGCGCCGCGCACGCCGATCTCCTCCTGCGAGGTCGCGACGGCGACGACTTTGGCGGCGAGTTTCTTTTTCTCGGCGGCGAGGCGGATCAACGTTTCGCCGACGATGTAGGCGCCGACCTTGTTGTCGAAGGCGCGCGCGACGCCCACGCTGCCGTGGATCAGGTCGAGTTCGTGATCGTAGGTCGCGACGTCGCCGATCGCGACACGCTCGAGCGCTTCCTTTTTCGAGCGGGCGCCGATGTCGATCCAGATCTCGTGAATCTCGGGGACCTTCTTGCGGTCCGCGTCGTCCATCAGGTGAATCGCGCGTTTGCCGGTGACGCCTTTCACGAGGCCGTTCGCGGTTTGGATGAGGACGCGTCGGCCGGAAATGACCGTGCGATCATGGCCGCCGATGGTGTCGAAATAAATAAAACCGTCCTTGTTGACGAACGTGATGATCAGCCCGAGTTCGTCCATATGGCCGGCCAGCATCAGCACGGGATCGCCCTTCGGATTCAAAGTGGCGATACGATTGCCGAGCGCGTCGTTCGCGTAGACATCGGCGGCGGGTTTCACGTGGCGATCGAAGACGGCTTGCGCCTCGGACTCATAGCCGGAGGGCGAGCGGGCGTGCAGCAGGTCGGTGAGAAAACCGGGGACTTGATAGGTCGGCATGGTTTTAGTCTCGCGCCTTCGAAGGGAGGCGCAAAGCGTTTTTGCGAATGACGATTTATCCCGCCATCGACATCAAGGGAGGCCGCTGTGTGAGACTCACGCAGGGCCGCGCGGACCAGGAAACCATTTACGCCGAAAATCCGGCGGCGATCGCCGTGGACTTTCGTGCGGCGGGGAGCGCGTGGGTGCATGTGGTCGATCTCGACGGCGCGTTTGCCGGCGAGCCGCAGAATCTCGCGGCGGTGCAGGCGATCGTGGCGACGGGGCTGCGCGTCGAACTCGGCGGCGGGCTGCGCACGCGGGCGGCGGTCGAGCGGGCGCTCGGCGCGGGCGTGAGCCGCGTCGTGATCGGTACGCGCGCAGCGGAGAGCGAGGCGTTCGTCGGGGAACTGGTGCAGGCGTTCGGCAAAAAAATCGCCGTGGGCATCGACGCGAAGGATGGGCGCGTGGCGGTGAAGGGCTGGGTCGACACGACCGGAGTCGGCGCGCTCGCGCTCGCGCGGCGGATGGATGCGCTCGGCGTCGCGACGCTCATCTATACGGACATCGGCACCGACGGCATGCTCACCGGGCCGAATCTCGCGGCGCAGACCGCGATGCTGGAAGCGGTCCGGTGCAACGTGATCGCCAGCGGCGGCGTGAGCCGGCGCGAGGACGTGATCGCATTGGCAAAGCTGGCGCAGGGTCACGCCAATCTGGACGGCGTGATCGTGGGCAAGGCGCTCTACGAGCGCCGCGTGGACTTGCGCGATCTCCTCGCGATCGCGAGCGGTTAACCGCCGCTGATTTTTTCCGCCAGCTCTTCGAGCGGATAGGTGACGATCTCGGCGAGCGTGGGGTGATACCACGGTGCGCGGAGCAGATCGAAGACGGTGGCGCGCAGCGTGAGCGGGCCGCTGAAAAGATGGATGAGTTCGCCGGCGTCCTTGCCGACGATTTCCGCGCCGAGGATTCGGCCGCGTCTCGGCTCGGCCATCACTTTCACGTAGCCGTAGTGAGCGTCCATGAGGATGGACTTGCCGTGGTCGTTGAACGGATAGGATGCGACCAGATACGCGGCGCCGCGCGCGGCGAGATCGCGCTCGAGCTGGCCGATGGTCGCGAGTTGCGGGTCGGTGAAGACGACGTTGAGGAGAAGCGAGTAGTCGATGGGCTTCAGTTTTTTTATTCCAGCGGCGTGGCGCGCGGCGAGTTCGCCCTGCTGGATCGCGATGTGGACGATCTCCGCCGGGCCGGCGCAATCGCCGGCGGCGTAAATGTGGGGCGCGGAGGTTTGCTGCCAGCGGTTCGTCGCGATGTGCCCGGTGGGCTGGGTCTTCACGCCAGCGGCGGCGAGGTCGAGCGCGGCGACGTTCGGCTCGCGGCCGAGGGCGTTGAAGAGATGGCCGGCGCGGCGAATCAGACGTTTGCCGTCGTGAATGAACTCCACGGCGACACCATGACGGTCGCGGAACACGCGCTGGATGACGGTGCCGGCGAAAAGCTCGACGCCTTCATCGACGAGCGCGCGCTGCACGACGGTGGAGGCGTCGGCGGAGTGATCGCGGAGGATGTTGGGGCTGCGCTGAATCAGCGTCACGCGCGAGCCGATACGGCGGAGGAACTGCGTGAGTTCGCAGGCGACGATGCCGCCGCCGAGCACGAGCACGCTCTTGGGCACGAAATCGAGATCGAGGACGTCGTCGCTCGTCCAAAAGGGTGTATCGGCGAGGCCGGGTACGGGGGGAACGCTGACGGATGAGCCGGTGCCGATGAGGATGAACCTGGCGCGCAGCTTTTTGCCGTTCGAGAGCGCGACGGTGTGCGCGTCGATGAAGCGGGCGTGAGCGCGAATGAGATCGAATTTTCCGGACGTGAGGGCGTCGACGCGGTACCGGGCGAAATCGGCGACGATTTTTTTCTTCCGCGCCTGCATGGCTTTCATGTCCGGGCGAGCGGAGCGGATCTTCAGGCCGAACGACTCGCCGCGTTGCGCGAGGTGCAGGGCGTCGGCCATGTAGAGGAGCGTCTTCGATGGCATGCAGCCGCGCAGAATGCAGAGTCCGCCGAGTTCGGCGGCGCCATCGACGACGGCGGTTTTCAGGCCGAGGGCCACCGCGACGCGGGCGGCGTTGAAGCCGGCGCTGCCGCCGCCGAGGACGAGGAAATCGTAGGTTTTCATGGACGAAGAGACGGTCGACGCTTGCGCAGCGATGGGCGGCGGGCGACGCGGTCACGACCGCATCATCGGCCCTTGCCGAAGAGCATCACGTGGATCGTCTTCATCACGATGGAGGCATCGATGAGAAAGGAGAAGTGGCGGATGTAGAAGAGGTCGTATTCGAGTTTCCGCAACGTGTCCTCGAGGTTGGCGCCGTAGGGATAGTTCACCTGCGCCCAGCCGGTGATGCCGGGCTTCACGAGGTGGCGAAAATAATAGCAGGGGATTTCGCGCTCGTAGTTCTCCACGAGCCGGTCCCATTCGGCCCGCGGGCCGATGAGGCTCATGTCGCCGCGAAGGACGTTCCAGAGTTGGGGCAGTTCGTCGATGCGGGTGGCGCGAAGGAAACGGCCCACGCGCGTGATGCGGTGGTCGTCGGGCCGGGTATAGAGATCGCCGCCCGGGCTCGGGTGCATGCTGCGGAGCTTGTAAACGCGAAACAGGACGCGATTTTTGCCCACGCGATTTTGCGCAAACAAAACCGGCCCGCGATCCTCGAGCCAGACGGCGAGCCCGCCGAGCAGGAGCAACGGCGCGGCGAGCGTCAGCCCGACGAGTGCGAAGAGAACGTCGGTGGCGCGCTTCATCCGCTCGAACACCGGCTCGCGCGCGATCTGGAAACCCTCCTGGAAAAGCCAGGTTTGGTTGAGCCGGTAGAGGGGAATTTTTCGCCAGTAGACCTCGTGGAAAAGTTCCAGCGTGTAGGTCGGCACGCCGCTGAAATAGAGTTCCAGCAACTTCTGCGACATTCCGGGCTGCAGTTCGCGGTTCGACTCGCGCAGGATGATCGCCTCGACCTCGAGCCGGCCGTGGTGAATGTCGTCGAGAACCTCGGCGAAGGGCCGCAGCCACAAGGCGCTGCCGGGCGACCAAGGCGCACGCGATCGCTGGCCGACGACCGAATAGATGACGGGCTGCGAGGTGCCGGCGCGTTCGCAATCCTCGTGAAAGCCGCGGCAGCTCGCCTCATCCCCGACGAAGACGAGGCTGCGGGTACCGCGCATTTGCGCCGAGTGCTGATAAACGAGACGGCGGTAGCTCAGCGTCAGTGGCGCGAGGACCAGGTAGCTCAGCGCGATCACCACGCGGCTGGACTGCAGTTCGTAGCCGCTGGGGATGACAGCAAACGTCAGCAGCAGCATCACCAGCGCAGCGTTGATCAACGCGATCGTGTGCAGGCTCGTGTAGTCGAGGCTGATCATGTCGGTCCGCGAGTTGTAGCCGTCGATCAGGTAGATCGCGAAAACCAGGGCGATCTGCGGGCCGAGGAGCGGGAGGAGCACGAGGTGCCCTTCATTGGCAATGCCACGGAGAAAGCTGACCGTGTTGAACACCACCAAGACGGACAGCAGGTCGAGAAAGAGAAGAAGGAGGACGGCCTTGCGCGCTGGCGTCATGAACGGGAAGGCGCTACAGCGACTCGGGACGCGCCGCAAGCTCGTCCCGCATCAACCGATCCCATACGACGACCGCGTCGGAAAAACCGGGCCCGCCGAACGCGCGCGCCCGCGCGCGCATCGCCTCGGCGTGAGCCGGCTCATCGCGCAGTTGCCGCAGGAACGCGGCGATCGCTGGCGCATCGTCACGCGTGAACGCGGCGCCGAAGCCGTGCGCTTCCAGCAGCGCGGCGAGTTCGCTTTTTTTTGCGCCGACGAAAATTACGGGCCGGCCTACCTGAGCGACGCCATAGAGTTTGCTGGGAAAAACGAACCGTTCTGCGCCGGGCAGCAACGTGACGAAGTGCACCTCACCGACCGCCAGTGACGCGGCGAGGTGCTCGCGCGGTTGCGGCGGACGAAAATGAACATTGGTCAGGCCGCGCGCACGGGCGGCGCGCTCGAGCGCGTCGCGGCGCGCGCCGTGGCCGACGAAAAGAAAAACGAATTCGGGCTCGGCGTGCAGGGCCGCGGCGACCTCGAGGAGCGGGGCGAGATCGTGCACGCGGCCGAGATTGCCGGAGTAGGCCGCGACGAATTTACCGGTGAGGCCCCACGCCTGGCGCAGAGCGTTGACGGCGTCGTCGGGTGGCGCGGCGACGCCGGCGGGCGCCCAGTTGGGCGAGACGAGGATGCGCGCGGGCGCGAGGCCGGAGGCGAGGAGCGTTTGCGCCATGTCGGCGCCGGGCACGAGACAGAGGGCGGCGCGGCGCCAGGCAAAATTTCGCAGCGGCCGGAAAATCGCGGGCCAGCGGTGGCCGGTGACCTGGATCGCGATCTCCGGATAAATATCCTGAACCCAATGCACGAGCATGGCGCCGCGGAGGCACGCGGCGAGCCACGCGATCACGCCGATGAGGGGCGGATCGGTGAGCGCGACCACCACGTCCCCGCGGCGAACGAGGCGCAGGAGCCGCCAGAGCGCGGCGAGATAGAACGTGGCGAAATCGCAGGCGCGGCCGGCGAGATTGCGCCGGCCCCAACGCGTCGTGCGCACGCGCTCGATCGCGACGCCGGCGCGCACCTCGCGCCGCGGCACGCCGGCCGTCGCCGGTCGGCTGGCGACGACCGCGACCGCGTGGCCGCGGGCGGCGAGCGCGGCGGCGAGGTCGGTGAGCAACTGCGCTGTCGCCGGTTCCTCCGGCCAGTAAAAGCGGTTGATAAAAACGACGCGCGGCCGGGTCATCGTGAGCGCGCCTGCCGGAGCTGGCGGATTTCCTCGACCGAGAATTGTTCGTAGCGGGCGAGCAGCCGGCAGTAGTGCAGGCCCGGCCGACCGTCGAGAAACCCGCCACGGAGGACGTATTGGTAAATGAAACGCAGCGTCGGGCGGGCGGGGAGCGCGTAGCTGAACTGCTTGAGCGCGCGGCGGCGGCGCAAGGGGGCGGTGGCGAAGAGTTCGCGCCAGGGAATATTTTTCGTTGCGGCGACGTGTTGTGCGGCCTCGGCCCGCGCGTAGCGGCGGTGGCGCGCGAGCCACTCCTCGTCGCCGCCGCTCGACAAATCGTGCAGGTAATTTTCCGGCAGCCGGTCGAGGCGCATGCCGGGCGCCTCGCGCTGCCCGTGGCCGACCTGGATGAAACGAAACTCCGGCGCCCGGACGAAGCGCGCCTGATAAGCGGGATAGTCTGTGCAATGCGGAATCCAGCGGCCGTGAAAAATCATCTTTGGCGCGACGAGAAATCCGTCGACGTCCTCGCGCGCGCTCGCGGCGTGGCACGCCGCGGCGAGCGCGGGGGTGAGTTGTTCATCGGCGTCGAGGTGAAAAACCCAGGGATGGCGAAAGGCGATCGAGCCTTGGCCGTAGTTGCGCTGGCCGGCGAAGTCGTCGAACGGTCGTGTGAACACGCGGGCGCCGGCGGCGCGGGCGATTTCGAGCGTGCGATCCGTGGAGCCGGAATCGAGGACGACGACGTCGGCGCATGCGCGCACGGACGCGAGGCAGAGCGGCAGGTCACGCTCTTCGTTCAGCGTGAGGATCAGGACGGAAAACATGGATCACGTCGCCGCGTCGCCGCCGCCGTCGAGGCGCCCGTAGTGAATCGCGCAAAAAAAACAGAGCCACCACGCGGCGATGACGGCGCGGTTGCCGAACGGAAATTCCAGCCACGCGTAGAGCACGATGAGGGCGCAGCCCGCGAGGAGATAGATCGAGAGTGGGCTCTGGCCGACGACGCGCCGGCGATGCCAGAGCGGCACGAGCGCGCAGAGACCGAGCAGGGCGGTGCCGACGAGACCGACCTCGGAGGCGGATTGCAGCCAGTCGGAATGAGCGTCGTGAAAATAGATGGGCAGGCCGTCGACCGGGGAATTTTTGCGACTGTTCCGGGTCATGAACACCGTGGGATAGGAACCCATGCCCCAGCCGAACCAGATTTTTTCACGGGCCATGTTCCAGGTGTCGCGATAAAGAATCTGGCGGGGAATCACCTCGCCGAGCTGCTGCATCTCGGCGATTTGGGCACGCGTGGCGGCAATGCGCGTCGCGATGACCGACGCGGCGAGGTTGTAGGCGAGGGCGGCCGCACCGAGGAGCACGGCGACGGCGCCGCCGAGGGGCAGCACGATCGATTCCCGAAAGGCGCGGCGCCGGCGGATCAGCCGGAACAGCCAGTGCACGAAGGCGCCGAGGAGCAGCACGGCCACCATCGTGGTACACGAGCGCGAGGTGCTGAGCGGGATGGACGCGGCGAGCAGCACGATCGCGACGATGCCGGCAAACGCGGGCGAATGGAGGAAGTCGCGCGCCGTGTTTCGCCGGGCGTAGTGAAACACGAGCCCGAGCGAGATGGACGTCATCAGAATCGTGAACGCGCCCCAATGGTTGTGATAGATAAACGAGGCGAAGAAGTGAACCTGCGGAGATTTCACCGCGCCGAAGAAGAGGCCGTTCGCGCCCATCAATTTTTGCACGGTGCCGAAGATCGCGAGCGCCATGGCGTTGGCGGCGACGACCAACAGCAGGTTTCGCAGCGCGCGGCGCTGACGGACCACGAGAGCGAGGTTGAAACAGGAAAGATAAATGGCGTCGAAAAACCACAGCGTTTGCAGCGAGAGCGCGGGGCGGGCGGTGCTCGGCCACGGGGAGGGTTTCGCGAGGCTTTCTACGTAGAGCGTGCGAAGGCCGTCGGTCACTTCGCGAAAAGTGGGGTGAAACACGCTGACGAATACGAGCACGTTGAAGAGCCCGAGCGGCCAGAGCCAGCGCAGAGGGCGGAGGAGACCCTGTTTCCGCGCCTCGGGATTCTGGATCGCCGTGAGGGTGATGAGCGCGCCGAGGCTGCCCCACCACGTGAGGAGATCGCGGACCCAAATCGCGTTGCCGCCGAACGCCCAGGCGGCGAAGAGCACGAGCGTGCCGACGTGCAGGAGCGTAACGAGTTCGAGCACGCCGAGCGGCCGCTGGTGACCGGCCGGCCGGGCGCTGACGCCGCGGGGAAGTTTTTGCGCGAAGTTCATTTCGACGCCGGGGCACCGCGGAGTTCGCGATAGAAATCCGCGAGAGTCCGGGCGGATTGCTCCCACGAGAAATTTTTCAGCACGTAGCTCCGCGCGAGCGCGCCGCGCGCCGCGAGCGCCGCCGGGCCCTCGGCCAGAGCGGAGAGCAGGGCGGCGGGAAAGTTTTCCCACGACACGCACCAGCCGGCGCCGTTGGTATCGACGGCGGTCCAGGGCGTGGTGTCGGTCACGAGGACGGGCAGGCCGTGCGCCATCGCATCGGCGATCGCGAGGCCGAAATTTTCGCTTTGCGAGGGAAGGAGAAAAATCGAACCGACGGCATAGGGCGGGAGGCGATCGTCGCCTTCGAAGACGTGGATGCGCCCGGCGCCGGAAGAGCGCATGATGTAGGTCTCGAGTTGCGACGACGTGTAGTCGTCGGGCAGGCCGACCATGAGGAGCAGCCAGTCGGCGGGGGCGCGCTCGAGCCACAGGTCGATCAACTCGAGGACGCGTTTCTTGCGATGGAAACGCGAATAGAACACCGCGGTGGGCCGGCGCGTGACATCGGGGCAGGTGTCGCGCCAATAAGCACCGGCGTCGGCGAGGGCCTGGTCCGTGGGCGCGGACGTGCCGTTCGGGGCGACACAGACGGGCTGTTTGAAGCCAAGCGCGCGGATGTCGTCCGCCTCCTCGGCGCTGGTGGCGTGCCAGCCGGCGGCGTGCTCGAAGGCGCCGGGATGGATGAAGTGGCGCACGAGTTTTTTTCGCCAGGCGCGGTGCCGCCAGGCCCAGCCGCTCATCATGCCGCGCGGCGAAATCACATGAGGCGCGCGGCGACGGCGCGCGGCTTGGTCGGCGTAGTACAGCGGGCGGAGCCAGAGACCGTGGCTGTGAAAAATCTCGGCATCGAGCTGCCGCAGGCGATCGCGAAGCGCGGATGAGAAACAAACCGCGGGCGGCCAGCTGCACGGAAAAATTTCCGCCTGCACGCCCTCGCGCGAAGGTGGCGCGACGGGCGCCGGCGTCGGCGCGGTGGCGAGCAAGTTGACGGCGTGGCCCAGCGCGGCGAGACCGGCGGACAGCGCGGGCACCGAGACACTGGGGCCGCCGTAGCGCGCTTCGAGACTGGGAACGATCTGGGCGATCTTCATTCGAACGCGCTCATCGCGGGTCGTGGCGGTCCCGGATCGGCCGGCACGGCTGGCCGACGCAGATTTTGCGGGCGGGGAGATCGTGCACGACGACGGAGCGCGCGCCGACGACCGCGAGTTCTCCGATCGTCACGCCCGGGCCGACGAAGACATCGGCGCCGAGCCAGGCGTTTTCGCCGATGACGATCGGCGCGGTGACGAGCGGCATCGACCACTGGTTGAAGTCGTGCGTGCCGGCGCAGAGGTGGCAGTGCTGGCTGAGATTGGCGCCGCGGCGGAGCGTGATGGGGCCGAGGTTGTAGAGCGTGACGTGACGGCCGACCATCGAGCGCGGCTCGAGCCGCAAGCGCCACGGGTAGGCGATGCGGGCGGTGGGAAACACGACGACCTGCGACGGCGCGGGAATATCGGCGCCGAAGAGCCGGAGCAGCCACGCACGCAACGCATGAAAAGGCCGGGGACTCCAGCGGAAGATCGTGGCCTGCACGAGCGCCCAGCACCAGCGGAGCAGCACCTCGGAGCGCGGGTCAGGCGTGACACAATTCCGGCCGAGGTAGGGCGATTCGTCGCTCATCTGCGCTCAGGATTTCGCGGAGGCGAGATCACTTCAACGTCGAAAAGTCCGCCAGCAGCCGCGTGGCGAACTCGCCGAAATCGTAGCGTTGCGTATCGGCGCGCGCGGCGGCGGCGAGCGCCGCGCGACGCGAGGGCGAGAGGAGAAGGGCGGCGAGCGCTTCCGCGAGTTGAGCGGCGGCATCGGAAGCGGTGTGGTCGAAGATGACGCCGTTTTCGCCGGAGCGGACAAAGTCGGTGAAACACGCGAGCTGCGAAACGACGGGCACCGCGCCGGCGGCCATCGCTTCGGCCACGGCGACGCCGAACGTTTCGCCGCGGACCGCCAGGCTCGGGTAACAGAATACGTCGATCGAGCCGTAGAGCGTGGCGAGCGCGGCACGATCGAACACGGGGGGCAGGACGGAGATGCGTTCGGCGGAGATGGCGGCGGTGAGTTTTTTCGCGAGGGCGGCGGCGTAGTCGGGGCCGGAGCCGCCGTGGGTCACAGCGGAGGGACCGCACAGCAGCACGCGCCACGGCGGCAAATCGCGACGAGCGGCGAGCGCGAGGAGTGCGTCGGCAAAGAGATCGAGGCCCTTCTCGCGATGGAGGCGGCCGACAAAGGCGATCGTGCTCACGGCGGAGTCGGAGCGCGCGGCGGTGGCGCGGGCCGGCGAGAGTTCGCGCCAGGAAATCGGATACCCGAAAATTTTCGTGACGGGAGCGAGGCGGGGATTCTCGGCGAGGAGCGCGTCGCGCACGATGCTGCTCACGGCGAGGACGCGGTCGATGCGGCGGTAGAGGCGAAACTGGCCTTTCGGGATGCGGCCCGGCATGACGACGAGCCGGCCCGCGCGGCGGCGGAGGCGGGCGAACCAGACAGGCAGCGCGACGCAGTTGACGATGGCGATGTCGGCGGGCGGCAGCGCGCGTCCGACGCGCCGGCTCCAGAGAAAATCGCGCCAGAGATTGCGCGCGAGATTCGCGGTGTGATCGTAGCCGCGCAGGCGCAGGTGACGCACGCCGTCGACGCGCTCGTCGTCGGGCCAGTTTTTCCAGCGGCGGGAAATCACGGTGACGTCATGACCGCGGGCGGCGAATTCGCGGGCGAGGCCATCCCAGGATTTTTCCGTCGCGCCGCCGGCGGCGGGCGGCATCGGCAGGAAGAAGCCCATGACGATGGTGATTTTCATCGGGCGGCGCGGGGCGGGGAAATCGCATCGAGCGCGCGGAGCAGGCCGGCGGAGGTTTGGGCGTAGGTGTAGCCGGCGATGCGGGCGGCGACGCGGGGTCGGAATTCGGCGAGGTCGGCGTCGAGCGCGGAGGCGAGGTGCGCGCGGAGATCGGCGGGATCGGTGGCGCGGAAAACCCAGCCGGTTTCGCCGTCGGTGACGAGATCGCGCTGGCAGCCGACGCGGTCGCTCACGAGGCAGGGCACGCCGAGGTGCATGGCCTCGTTGACGGCGAGACCCCAGGTCTCGTATTCGCCGCGCGAGGGCAGGACGAAGACGTGCGCGAGCCGGTAGCGCGCGGGCATTTCGGTCTGGTTGGCGAAGGGGAGAAAATGGATACGCCCGGTGGGCGCGGCGGCGGCGGCGGCGAGGAGCGCGGATTTTTCCCCGCCGTCGCCGACGAAGACGAGCGCGGCGTCCGCGCGACGGAGCGAGAGGAAGGCGTCGAGGAGTTCGCGCGGCTGTTTGGCGGCGGCGAATTTGCCGGCGTAGAGGACGACTTTCGTGGCGGGCGCGAGGCCGAGTTGCGCGCGGAGGGCGGCGGCGGCTTCGCGCGAGGAGGGGCAGGACGGGTCGAAGAGCGCGGCGTTGACGGCGTGGGGGGCGAAGAAAAGTTTTCGCTCGGGCACGCCGAGGGCGCGGAAATAATCGCGGTTCGCGAGGCCGACATAGGTGACGGCGGAAAACTGCGCGTAAAGGAATCGGAGGAGGAGGCGCGTGCGGAGCGGCGGCGTGCGCCGGCCGATCAGGTGCGAGTCGCCGCGGAAGAGGAGCGGCACGCGGTGCAGCCGCGCCCAGCCGATCAGGAGCTGGTGGGTGGCGTAGGCGTAGCCGAAAAGCAGGACGGCATCGGGGCGCCAGGCGCGGAGGCGCGCGGGGAGTCGGGGGTTCCAGAGTCCGCCGAAACGCATCGAGGTGGGCGCGCGGGCGGTGTTGGGCACGAACTCGTGTTCGTAGCCGGAGAGCAGGTCGACGTCCCAGGCGAACGTCGTGTGAAATTGGGGGTCGCGCGTGGCGCGCACGCCGAATTCCCAGAGGTAGAAGACGCGAAACTCGAGCGCGGTGTGCGCGCGCAGCCATTGAAACCACGGGCTGTAGTATTGGGTGGGATGCGACAGCACCACGGCGAGGCGTGGCCGCGAGGGGGACAGCGGCGGGCGGCAGTTCACGCGGTGGGACGCACGACGACCTTGCGGCGCACGAAGGGCGAGCAGGCGATGATCACGGGAGCGACCGACTGAAAGATGGTGGTGACCATGACGCTGGCGACCATTTCATAGGAGTTGGCGAGACCCAGGAAGACGACGAACGCGACGAAGCCCTCGGTCGAAAGCAGCGGCTTGCGCGTGGTGAAATTCTCCGCCCACGCGAAGAAGAAACCAAGGACGGCTCCGATCAGGAGCACGCCCTTGATCGGACCGAAGTTGCCGTAGGCTTCGGCGAGCAGGCCCCAGGCGACGTAGGTCGTGAAGGTCGACTCGAGCAACTGCCGGCCGAAGTGGACGTTGAGGATGATCTGTCCCTCGTGAGAGCGCGGCTTGTCGGGCCAGAACAGGCGCGGAATGAGCAAAGGAGGAATGATGATGTAAGTCTCGCCTTCCAGCGGCGGGATGTGGCTCTGCTCCATCGCATCGATGACGTAGAGGAGATTCTGGAGGTTGTTCAGCCGTTGGAAAAGACCCTGGTCGGCCACCTTTTTGGCTCGGGGGTCCGCGAGGAGGTGCGGGTCGACTGCTTCGGCGGTGAGGGAGTTGAAGGAGGATTGGGCCCACTCCGAGTAGAAGTTGGGCATGGTCGCGAACGTGACGGTGAGTCTATTTTGGTCTTCATCGAGGGACCGCCAGTAGTGGTCGCGCATGCCATATTTGCCGACGTTCAGAAACGAGATGAGGGTCATCGTCAGGGCGATGAACTTCCACGGGATGCGGCCGCTGCTCCAAAAGAGGCCGATGACGATCGCGGCGATCACGCCGAAGGCGGAGGAAAGCAGGAGGCTGGAGGCGCTGATGAGGCAGTTGGCCGCCATGAGCGACCAGAAGGCGATCTGCGTGCCGCGGCGCATCTCGCCCGAGCCGAGAATCATCGCGAGGAGGAAGAACCCACAGCCGCTCGCGACGGCGGTGACGGCGCCGATGATCGGGTAACTGCCGGCGGGCAGAATCTCGAAGAGAAAGGAAATGAGATTCAGGCTTTGCAGCGCCAGAAAGGCCGTCGCGCTCCCGGCCAGGCCGAAGCCGAGGCGCGAGAGCCCGGCGATGCCGCCGCGATCGACGCCGACCAGAGCGGAGGCGAGAGGGGAGGCCGGCGAAAAGACGTTCATGCCCAAGCGCCAGGCGCCGGCGAGCGCGAGGCAGAACGCAAAGACCTCGAGCCCGGCCGATGTCACGTATGCGGCGGGGTAATACGTCACGACTTCGTGGCGGCTGAGAATGGGCGCGGCGTTTACCACGAGTTGCTGCACGACCAGCATGGGCATCAACGGCACGCCGAGGCCGCTGTCGGCCCATACATGGAGCGCGAGCAACGCCCCGGCCGCCATCATCGCGAAAGCGAGTGCGCCCGGGCTGTGGGTGGCGGCGAGAAACAACGCGCAGGCGGCGAGCACGGCGGAGGCCGGGAACATCGTGCGCTTGAAAATCCGGCGGACGTTCAAGGACAGTTCGCCCATGGTCGTGTAGCGGTCGAGCCGCGTGGGAACGGAAGGCGTCTCTCTCATGCCGGGGGGACGGAGGGGGCCGGGCCGGCGGCGCGGTGGAAGACGGCGGCGAGTTCCCCGGTGGTGGCTTCCGCGGTGAAGGGCCGGAACGCCTCCTCGTTGAAGCCGGCGTAGTGGTGTCGCGCCGCGCCGGCGAACCAGTCGCGATGGACTTCCGCCGCGAGGCGATCGATGTCGCCGGGGCCGCTGAAGCTGAAGCGGCTGCCGACGGAGGCGCGGCGCGCGAACTCGAGCACGAGGCTGTGTCGATGGTAGATCAGCAGCATCGGACGACGGGCGAGGATGTAGGGGAAGATCTTGGACGCGGCGTAGGTGGGATCGTTCGACCCGACGGCGACGAGGGCGTGAGCGTGGCGGAGGTAGTGCAACGCTTCGAAATACGGCACGCGGTAACGATGTTCGGAGACGAAATCATCGACGCCCTCCGTCCGCGCGATGGGCATCGCCCATTCGCGACCGAGCGGCGGCGGGGCGTAGTCGGTGCCGATGAAATGAAACCGGGTGCGCGACGCCTCGGCCGGGTGCGATTTCAGATAGAGTTTGAAGGCGCGCAGCAGGACGAGCATCGCGAACGACATGTCGGGACCGCACCGTCCGGTGTAGACATGGTGGAAGCAGCCGTCGTTGAAATCGACGAGCGGACGGGGCGGCTCGTACTTCGAGGCGGCCTCGAAATCCGCGGGCGAGGCGCCGAAGGGGAGGAGTTGCACGTGGCGGGCGTCGAACCACGGATAGAGTTGGGCGAGGTCCGGTCCGTAGGCGTTCGAGACGGCGATGATCCCGGCGGCGTGGCGGAGGGCAGCGGGTTCGATGCGGCGGGCCTGCCACTGGCTCAGGGCGAACTTGATCCGGCCGCCCGGCGGGCGCGTCCGGGTCCTGGCGTAGTAGGAGTTGATCCACGGATCCTGGTAATCGAGGACGTAGGGCACGCCGAATTTTTTCAACCAGCGGGGGCCGAGGCCGAAGGCCCTGAACTGAGTCGTGCTGAAAAAAATCAGGTCGAATTTTTCCCGCAGCAGCAACTCGTCGCCGGCGCGGGTGAAGGCGCGCCCGCAACGCCACCACAAATTACCGACGCCGGCCCAGCGGGTGAGCTTCGAGGAGAGACCGCGCACGCGCACGATCCGAATGTCGCGCGGGTAAGTCTCCTCGAGAAGCGATTCGATCACGGCGCCTTCGACCGAGGACGGATCGATGGCGAGCACGGTCGGCTCCCACCCATAGGCGCGGAGATAAGGGAGCGCGAGGCGCACGCGTTGCATGTCCGGCGCGTTGACCGGCGGAAAGTGCGGGCTGACGATCAGGACGCGCTTCATGCCGGTGACCGGCGCGGACGAAGGATTTTGATGTCCCAAATCCGATCGGTGGAACTGAGGATGGCGGTGGCGTGGAGAGTCTCGCAGACGCGCTCCATCCGCCGCCACTGCGCGGCGTAAGCGCCGAAGCGGAAATGGGAGAGAAAGAACATTCCGCCCGGCCGGAGGCTCGGCGCGAACGCCTCGAGCGTGGCGGCCGGGTCGGACGCGTAGCCGATGCATTCGTTGAAGATGATCGCGTCGAACTGGCCGGCAGGGCGCCAGGTTTCATAGTTGCCCTCGCACCATTCGACGCGCGGCAGGCCGAGGGCACGCGCCTGGGCGAGGCCTTCGGTGGAAACATCGGTCGCGACGTAACGAGACCACGGATAGCGTTGAAACACGCTCGCGAGCCGGCCGCTGCCGCAACCGATGTCGAGCACGGCGGGAGTGGGAAAAAAATGGTGCACGGCGCCGGCGAGCACGAGGTTGCGGGGCAGCTCGTCGAACGAGAAAAAGTGATTCCAGCTGCCGGAGCGATACTCGGCGTCGAGCGCCGTTTTCGGAATCGGGCGCCCGTAGCCCGCGGGATCGCGGACGAATTTCTGCAGCAGCCGGTCTTTCAGGCGGGCGAAGGTGAGTGGCACACGGGGCATGCTTTCGTCAGAGACCGCGCCCGGAAAGGCCAAAATCGCCGGCGCCGGGCGCGACGCGGCGAACGAAGAAAAATTCATGCGCGCCCAGGCACGCGCCGACGATGGCACCCGGCAGCGCCGGTTCACGCTAGGGCGGCGTCGGTTCGGTTTGCGTGCGATGGCAGGCGAGGGCGCGGCGTTTGCGCTCGAGCCACGGGCGGATGCGCAGGCGCAGATTCTCGGCGTCGGCGGCGAGCCGGGGACGCAGGCGCCAGGCGTTCCACCAAGCCCAGATCGGATATTCCAAAAGCGTGGCGCCGCCGGCGTCGGCGCAGGCGCGGGCGGCGAGCGCGCAGGCGGCGGTGTGCTCCGTGCTTCCGCCGTGGGCGTAGGGCGCGAACACGAAAACGGGCGTGGCGGAGCGAATGATCGCGGCGAGTCGGGCGACCACTTCGGCAGCCAGCGGGGGAGCGAGCCGGTCCAGTTGACCGTCGGGTGCACCGAAAAAATCGACAGCGATCGACGAGGCATCGCCCAACACGGCGAGGGCGGAGAGCGCTTCGTGACGACGCTGCGCGCCCAAGGCCTCGCGAGTCAGCACGGGATGTCCGCCATGCGACGCTTCACCATCGGTTAGAAAAACGATGCGCACCGGATCGCCGCGGCTGGCGTGCAAGGCGATCAGGCCGCCGCAGCCGAGCGTCTCGTCGTCGGGATGCGGCGCGACGACCACCATGGCTCCGGGCTGCGGCTCGTAGGGCCGGCTGCGCCCGACGAGGGCAGCGGCGAAAACCGAAGCCAGGGAACGGCGCGCCAGGTTCTTGAGCGAGGCGATCAAGCGGCGGCGATCCTGCGCGCGTAGAGTTCGAGGTAGCGTTGCGCACACACGCCGAGGCTGAAGCGCTGTTCGGCCGCGGTGCGACAGGCGGCGCGGTCGAGTTCGCCGAGGCGTGAAACAAAATCGGCACCGTCCTCCTCGCCGCGAAGGAAAAATCCCGTGCGGCCGGGTGCGACGATCTCGGGCAGTGCGCCGCGGGCGCAGGTGAGCACGGGCGTGCCGGCGGCGAGGGACTCGGCGAACACGATGCCGAAGGGCTCGTCCCACTGAATCGGCACGAGCATCGCGGCGGCGCCGCCGAGGAGTTCGTTTTTGCGCGCATCACCGACCTCGCCGACCCACTCGATGCCGTCGCGTCCGAGGTGGGGGGCAACTTTTTCGTCGAAGAACCGCGCCTCATGGCCGCCGGCGGGGCGATTGCCCGCAAGCAAAAGGCGGCGGCCGGCCCGGCGGGCGATCGCGATCGCGAGATCGGGGCCCTTGATCGATTCGACCCGGCTCAAAAACACGAGGGGCGCATCGCGGGGCACGCGCGGCACGAAATCGATTTTGGCGGGATCGACGAAATTCGGCACCGCGCTCCAGTCGCCGCCGGCCGGCCGGCCCATGCCGCAAATGAACTCGCTGCAACCCGTAAAACGCAGCGACGCACCGCCGAGTCGGCGCGCCCAGCGAATCTGACGCGGACCGGTGTGACGTTGATACGACATCAGTTTCGGCTGGCGGCGATCGAGGAGGAGAAGCGGAAGCAGATAGATCAGCCGGGCAAAATTGTGGACCACATCCGCGCGGAAGGCGCGCGCGGCGGCGCGGAGCGCGAGAGCGTTGCGCAGGGTATCGCGACGCCCGCGCACGTCACGGCCCGGCCAGGGGAAAAAGGCGTCGACGGAGCAGGTGGAAGCGGGATGAGCGACCAGTCCGACTTCGTGGCCGCGCGCGCGGTATTCGCCCGCCAGCGAGTCCACGATCCGCTCGATGCCGCCGTACCCGGTGGGTGGAACGGGCAGAATGGGGTCGCAGACGAGGAGGACGCGCATGGTTTCTCGATTTAGATTGAAAGCGCTGACGGCTAGGGCGCCGAGGGAGGCAGCGCGTAAAATTTCCAATCTTCCAGGCCGGGCGGGGAGGCGACCTCGACGGCGGCGGGAAGATAGTGCAGATACATTTCGCGGCAGGAGGGAGTCTGCGTGCGCCGCAGGGCGAGAAAATGCAGCCGCGGTGGAAGGCAGGCGAGGTATTGGGCGCGCGACGGTATCCGCCCGCTGACCACACGTTCGAAAACGCCCGATTCGAAATGATCCCGCCGATGCTCGGCGGTCCAGGTGACCAGCGGATTCCACGGGAGGTAGACCTCGCCTGGATGTTCCCGCAGATAGGCGATGATCCGCCGGTGGGGATCGTCGGTCTGCACGGCCGTGCGGAGGAGGAAGCCCAGGCGCGGCGCGTTGCAAACCATCAGGACCACCAGAAGCGCCACGAGTGCGGCGCTGACGTCGGGGGCCGACACGTCGTCGGCGAACCGTTCGAAGAGCCAAAACAGCAAGGCGGTCGCGCAGAGCAACGCCGGCGCCAGAAAGGGCATCACGGTATTCACATCGCCACCGACCTTGACCAGCCCGGCCAGCGAGATGGGGATCTGGACGAGCGCGAGCCAGCCCGAATACCATGCCACGCGCCGTGCCAGCGGGTCGTTGCCGCCGGCCGGCCGGCCGCCCCGGAGGATGGCCCAGCAGGCGATCGCGGCGAACGGCCAGACGCGCGCGGCCAGCGGGATGAAGGCCAGCATGAGGGCCTCGAGTCGCTCCGGCCACGACTGGTGGGTCGCGGGCGCGCCAAAAACGAACGTCCAGCCCGACGTCTGCCACGGGTGTCCGGCGGGGATCACCACGGTGTTGTAATAAAGATTTCGCCAATCCCCGAACGCGGTGACGCCGAGGCCGAAAACGATCGTCGTGGCAGCGCCGCCGCCGATCAAGGGCCAGGCGGCGCGCCGTCCATCGCGCCGGGCGGCGAGAATCGCGAGAAGGGGAAACACGGCGAACCACGTCTGCTTGCACAGGCCGGCCGCCACTGCGGCGACGCCGGCGGCGAACAGGCCGGCGCGATTGCGCTGAGGTGCGGCCGCCAGCACGATCGCGAGACACGCCAGCCCGGCGGCCGGCGCTTCGGCATGGATCATCACCGCTCCGTAGCGCAGTGCGGGATCGAAGCCGGCATACAGTGCGGCGGCGGCGACGGCACCGAGCACGGCCCACGCCGGCGCATGGCCGTGGCGAACGATCGCGCGGGCGAAGAGGACGAAAGGCGCGAAGAAATAGAGGAGCGCGAGGAGGCTGCCGGCGACGAGCTTCGCCGAGATGTCGGTGACTGCGACCGCGGGCGCAAACGCGAGCGCCGAGAGCGGCAGGTAGATCTCACCGACCAGCACGCCGGAGTCCGGCGGGGCGTAAAGCGGGAGTCCGCGAACAGCGGCTTCGGTCGTGGCGAGCCGGGCGGCGTTCCAGTCGAGATTGCGCGCGTGGAAGGCGGAAAAAAGGAAAAACACCACGGTGAAAACCGCGGCGATGACGACCGTCGTTCGGGCGATTTTTTCCAGGCGGGGCGGAGAAAAGAGGGGCATCATGGGCGACGGCGTCGATCCACGGGAGGCGAGTTCCGGTGCGGCGGTGCGCTTCGCGTGGTCGATGTCGCGATCCTGAGCGAAGACGCGAAGCTACGACCAGTCCTGCTGGCGGGCGAGCAGGGCAGAGTCGGCGCGGACGAAGAGAAAGTCCGTCTGCCAGAGGGCTCCGTCGAGCGGGCGGTAGTTGAATCCCATAACGTCATACAAGCGGTAGCCGGCTCCAACCATGGTCGCCACGATCTCGGGGGCGAGCGGAACGGGGCCGATCGGAAGCCAGGAGGCTTCGATCTGGATGATTTCGGTCTGGCCAAAGAGTGAGCCGGCTCCGGCGAGCGCCTCCAGTTCGTGCCCTTGCAGGTCGAGCTTGAGGAAATCGCAGTCGGCGAAGCCCTCGGCGCCGGCGATTTTTGATAGGGGCTCGATCGGAAGCGTCGCGAGTTTGTCGGGCGCCCAGCCGGTGGGGCTGGCGACGATCCGGCTGTTGGTTTCGTCGATGAGAAAACAGGCCGTTCCCGAGGTGCGGCCGAGCAGGGCGGAGCGAAAACGAGCCGAGGGCAATGACGCGCAGCAGGCGGCGATCGTCGATTGGAGATGCGGTTGGGGTTCGATCAGCAGCAACGAGGCCTCCGGAAAAATTCGCGCGGCCATCCGCGCCCAGTCGCCCCGAAAGGCGCCGGCATCGATGATCCGGCGGGGGCGAAAACCGGCACGACGGAGATTTTCGAGTCGGCCGCTCATCGTGACGGCGCCCGCCCGCCGGCGCAGGCGCTCCTTCAGGGACGCGGGAAAAAGCGACGAGAAAATCATCGATGGATCGGAAGTTGGAAAATGGGTTGGTGCGAGGCGAGGGCGGATCGGCCGACGAGCGAGAGAAACCTACGCGAGCAAGTGGCGGGCGACCACGGTGAGCAGGTGGTGTTGCTCGCCGTCCCAGTTGAACCGCTCACGGGCGAGGCGCGCCGCCGTTTCGGCCGCGCGAGCGCGTGCCGGCGAGGTCAGCCACGCATCGAGACGGGCGGCGGATTCGCCTGGCGCCGCAAGATCGAGCGGAACGGCGGCGAGGCCGAGTTCCGGGGCGAGCGCCTGCTGCGCGCGGGTGGGAGTGAGGCCGACGGGGAGGCCGGCGAGCAGATAGGTGAAAATCTTGTTGGTCAGGCAGAGATCGCGATTCGGAGGCGCGGATTCCTCCAACGAAAGTCCCAGGTGTGCACCGGCGGCCAGTCGCGCCATCTGCGCTGCCGGAGCTGGCGGCAGAAAAACGGGCGGGCGGACGCTGAGGTTTTGGGCGCGCGTGGTGAGTTCGGCGCGATATTCCGAACTGACAAAGCCACGGAGATGCAGCGTCGCGGGCGTCTGCATCCGGCCCAGAACGGCGAGCATGCCCTCCAGGCCGCGGCCGCTTCCGACGGTCTGCGAAAACCAGTAGAGCACGGCGGGTTGCTCCGAGGTCGGCGGCGGCGCGTCGGAGGGCGAAACGGGAGCCTCGGCGAGGGGGAACACGTTGAGCAGGCAGACCGGATTGACGGCGTAGGCACGGGTCAACGCGTCGCCGATCAGTGGCGCGGCACACGTCACGAACGCCGTGCCCGGGAGCAGCGAGCGCAGCAAATTGCGGACGGCGGTGCGCTCGGCGGGATCGTGCAGGACGAAATCGCTTTCCTCTTCGTGCCAGTCCTCGACGTCGAACGCGTAGCGCGTCCGGCGGCGCTGCGATGCAAACGCGCCGGCGGCGAGGCCGGCGACGCCACCATGTCCGAAATAAAGCGCGGCCGGGATCTGCGCTGCGGCGGCGGCCAGCGCGTGCGTGCCGGCGTGTTGGGCGCGCGCCGCGAGGCGGACGGCGAGAGGATGACGCAGCAAACGCCGGCGCGCGAGTTGCCGGAGCAGTCGGCGGGCGGCACCGGCGAACCCGTGATGAAAAGACACGCGCGCGCATGACCAACGTGCGCCGGCCAAAATGGCGGCCTCGAGCGGTTCCGCGGGAGCGAAATGTTTTCCGGCGACCACGTGCACGCGGTATCCCGCAGACGCGAGAGCATCGGCGTTTTTAACCAAGCGCGGCGTCGAGGCCAGTTGCCCGGGGGTGATGAGACAGAGCGAAGGACCGGAGGTGGGCATGCGTTTAGCTCGATCCGAAACAGCGACGAATTCGGATGGGGACGACGGGAATTTGGCAGGTTCGCATCATGGGACGGGCGATCCAACGCTGGTGCGAAGAGCAGCGCGGTAGTCGGACCATTGCCAACGTGCCGCGGTGGCGCGCGCCGCGCCGCGCATCGCGCGCAACTCGCCTCGCTGGTCGCTGCAACGGAGAATCGTGGCGGCGATCGCATCGGGATCGCGGGCGGGGAAAAGGAGGCCGTTCTCGTGTTCGCGCAGGAGGTCGGCGGCGCCGGCGGACGGCGTGGTGAGCACCGGCAGGCCACGCGACCAGGCTTCGGTCACGACCATGCCGAAGCCGTCGCACAACGTGGGGAAGATCAGGGCGTCGCTCGATTGGTAGTGCGCCATCAGTTCGCTGCGCGGAATCGAACCGCCGAACGTGATGCCGGCCGGGAGGGGTTGCACAAGTTCGCCGGGCAAGGTGACGGCGCCGAACACGCGGAGCTGCGCGACGCGGCCGAGGTCGTGGCGGCGCCAGGCGTCGAGCAAATAGTGAGCGCCCTTGCGCACGCTGAAGGTGCCCGCCCAGAGCAGTTGCAGCGGCCCGCGCGTGGAGCCGCCGCCGGCGGCTTCGATTTCGCTCACGGGCGGCGGAGCGCCGTAGGGGACGATGCGGAGCTTGGTGGTGTCGAGCCCGGCGCGGGCGAAGCTGTCGCGGGTGAAGGTGGAAGCGACGATGACAGTGTCGGCTGCGGCCCACTCGGCGCGACGGCGCGCGATGCGCGTCGCTTCGCGTTTGGCCGTGTACTGGTGATAGGCCGTTTGCAGCACGGGAAAACGTGCCACCTCCGCATCGAGGATGGATTGGACGAAACGCGGCTCGGGCGCGGGCACGTCGTAACAGGTGCGGATGCCGAGCGCGTGGGCGCGGGTGAAGGAGGCGAGCGACGCGTATTCGAAACCGTAGACGAGATCGTGCCCGGGTGTGAGCCGGCGGGCGACGGCGCGATCGAACGCAGGCTCGGTGCGCGACCAGACGAGGTCGGTGATGCGACCGCTGCGGTCCAGGCGCCCGACGAGGAGGCGGAGCAGTTCGCCCCACGGCAGGCTTTCGACGCGTTCCGCGGGCAGCTCGGTGATGCGGCGGCGGGCGAGCTGGCGCGCGAGGTCGAAGCCGACGAGGCGGGCCGCGCCACAGGCGAGGCGTTGGCGGGCGCTGGAAGGATCGTGACGCAGCGTGGTGACGAAGCGGTCGAGCCAGCCGGCTTCGTCGAAGGCACGCGCCGCCTGCTGCACGAACGGCGCGACACTCGGGTGGGAGACCAAAATTTTCATGCCGGCGGGGCGGGGGCGGCGAGAGCCGATTCGAGCGCGCGATGTTCGGCGAAGCGCGCGGCGGTGGCGCGATCGAGCGAAGCCCACCAGTCCGCGTGATGCTGCCGCGAGCGGAGAACGTGAACGAGCAAACCCGGTCGGCGGACGGTGCTGCGCAGGAATCGCCACCAATCGCCGCCGGAGGCAAACCGACGCAGGAAACCGCAGGTGGGTTCAGCGAACGACGCGAGCAGGAGGACGTTGGTCTGCGGCGGGACGGCGGCGCGGGCGCGCGACCACAGGCCGCGGAGGGCGTCGTCGTCGTAGCGGGCGTGTTTGAGAAAGGTTGCCACCATCAGAGTCTGAGCGAACGCCCAGTCGGCAGGGTCGGTGGGCCGGGCGGATTTTTGGGTGAGCGAAAAGTGCGCGAGAATCTGCGGCACGAATACGAGCGGATAAGGGAACATCCGTTCGCGAAATACTTCGACGACACTGAAAGGCACCGGCGGAGTGGGGAAAGATTCACCGGGCCGGGAGCGCACGAGCATCGCGCCGTTGGAGTGGAGTGAACCGAAGATCTGCCGCGGGTGGCCCCAAGCCATGGCGCGGGGCGCGGCGTCGGCGGGCTCGTCGGGCCAGATCGCCCGGCCGGTGTCGCGGAGCGTGCCGTCGGGCTCTTCCTGCCAGATGCGCATGTTGCTCCAGAACACCGTGGCTGCAGGAAAGCGGCGGGCAGTGGCGAGCATGGTTTCGAGAAACGCAGGCTCCCAGGCGTTGTCATCCTCGTGCAGGGAATAAAAAGGCTCGGCCGTGGCGCGGAAGAACAGGTTGAACGAAGCGACGCCGCCGAGATTCCGCGGATGCTGGTGCAGCACGAAACGCGAGTCGCCGAGCGCGGCCAGCTGGGCGCGCGGGGCGTCGTCGTCGGGCGCGTCGTTATGCACCTCGCAAACCCAGTCGCGCTCGGTCTGAGCCTGCAGGCTCGCGAGCGCGCGCCGCAGGAGCTGCGGCCGGCGGCAGGTCGGAAGAAAAATACGGACGCGGGCCATGTCAGGGGATCCGTTCGAAGATGCGATTGTGGCCCACGTTGAGGACGTTTTTGAAACCGAGCCCCGGCAGCAGGCGCGTGGCTTCGCTGACGCTGGCGTGGCCTTTCCAGAAAGCGGTGCCGGGCAGATCGGCGCCGGCATCGTCGGCGACGAGCCAACCACCGGGCACGACTTTCGGGCCGAACATGGCGAAATCGTGGGTCGCTCCGGCGAGGGTGTGATCGCCGTCGACATAGATGATGTGCCAGGTTTCGCCGGCGAGCGCGGCGAGCAGCTTCGGATCGGTGGAGTAACCGCGGTGCAGGTCGACGGCGCCGAAATCGAGGCCGAAATCGGCGAACAATTTTTCGATGATGGCCGCGTAGTCCTCGGCGGGATAGAAGTCGCCGTTGTCGACGCGCTCGCGGAACCGCGGGTCGAGCCGGTAACGGATGCGCGTCCAAAATCGGGAGGGCGGCAGCGGCTGGCCGGCGAGTGGCGAGATCGCGGAAATGCGGATTGGCCAGCGGCGCTCGCGGGAGAGGAGCGACCACAACGAGATGACCTGGCCCTTGAAGACGCCGATCTCGAGCGCGCGGACAGCGCCGAAACGGCGGTGGGCCGCCTCGAGCAAACCCGCCCACATCGGGTGAAAGGCGGCGTCGCCGAAGCCGAGTCGATGTTGCTCGATGTGCCGGCGATGCCGTGCGAGGAGCGGATCGGCCCACGCGGCTTCGGTCAGCCGGCGATGCAGGTCGTCGTTGTGATCGGTGGTATTTTGGTAGGCCGACGTGAGTTCCTCGAAGGATGGGGTCATCGTAAAAACAGCCGGGCCGCCGCGCGCCAGCCCAGGACGCGCGCCACCCACTGGAATCCGCGACCGCCGGGCAGCCGCCGATGGCTGCCGCCGAGCTGGCGGGAGCGACGCTCAGCCTCGTGCGAACGGGCGGGCAACCGACGCGAAGTCTCGAGGGCAACGACCAGCCACGCGTACGCGCAGGCGTGGCGCGTGCGGGGCGACGCGTCGGCGGCGAGGAGGTGATTCGTGGTGAGTTCGACCGAACGGAAAAGAGATTCAAGGGCGGGCGTGTCGACGCGCGCACTGAGGCTCGGGCCCGCGCTGGAGCGATAGTAGACGCGCGCTGCCGGGACGAAGAGCAGGCGACGGGCGGCGAGCATCACGCGCGAGAAGTATTCGCCGTCGTCGTTGAGCGACAGCGATTCGTCCCAAGGGCCCGCGCGGTCGAGCAACGGCCGCGAGGCGAGCCAGGCGCCGGGCTGCATCATGCTGCCGGTTTCATAGTGCAGTTGAAGGAACTCGATGCCGGTGCGTGCCTGATAGACGGCCTCGGCGTTGAAGACGGCGCTCGCCGGATCGCCCTGGAAGCGGCCCCAGGAGCCGGCGGCGAGGGTGGCGGGGTCGGCGGTCGCGAGCGCGGCGACCTGATGTGCGAGTTTGTCGGGGGCGAGAAGATCGTCCGCATCGAGAAACTGGATAAGGTCGCCGCGGGCGAGACCGAGGGCGGTGTTGCGCGCGGCGGCGGCGCCGCGGTTGGGCTGGGCGTGGACGACGACACCGCGATCGGCAAACCCACGGGCGATCGCGAGCGACGCGTCGCGCGAGCCGTCGTCGACCACGATGATCTCGCGACGGCGCCAAGTCTGGCCGAGGGCGGATTCGAGCGTGGCGGCGAGCCACGGCGCGGCGTTGTAGCAGGGGATGAGGACGCTGACGAGAGGCTCGCTCATGCGGACGACGCGGTGCGCCAGCAGCGTTGAAAATACCAGCGTTTGGAATCGGCGACGTAGTGGTGGAGGGCGGCGCGAGGCCGGCACGCTTCGGCTTGGTCGGGGAAAACGACGTAGTCGGCGCGCGGCATCGCGACATGCGGTTGCCCCGCGAGATGCAGGGCAACGAGCGCCTGCTCCTGGTAGTAGTGCGTGCCGTGGCGCTCGATGAGGGTGCGACACCAATATTCCATGCGATCCCAATCGATAGTTTCGCTGCGGAGGCCGAGAATGCCGGTGTTGACGAGATCGGGAACGGGGCGGCCGGCGAGAGCCTCGAGCACCGGCAGCTCGTAGCCGTAGGCGCGCGTGACGTCGGTCATGTGCACGCATTTCGCGGGCGACCGCAGCCAATCGATCAGGAGATCGGGCCGGCGAAAGACGAGCATGTCGGAATCGAAAAACATCCGCCAGCCGGTGGCGCCCGCGTGCACATCGAGGATTTTGCGAAAGAGCACGAGTTCACGTCGCCGGCCGCGGAGCGAGGGATAACGCTGAACGGGCAGGACGCGGTCGAGCCGCTCCTCGGCTTCATCTTCGCTGACAATGGTCGCAAACGGGACAGCGCGGCGCAGCCGGGCGACCGTCGTCGGATCGAGCTGGCCGTCGTCGTGAACGATCGGCCGAACCGGCTGATGACCGTGGAGCGAGTGCAGGAAGAATACGGTTTGATACCAGAGGCGGGCGCCGGTGAGCAGATGAACGGCGGGCGCATCGGCGGTCGGGGCCGGGAGAGGCGGCAGCCGATCGGCGGCGGCTTCCATGGCACGACGGCCACGCTCCGTCCGCCATTGCTCGATGGGGCCGCCGGCGCGCCACATCCGGCGGACGGCGCCGACGGGCTGGTGATAGAGCCGGTAGGCGAGGCGGCCGAGGCCGGCGCGGCGGAGTGGGTTGGGCGCCGTCATGAACGCGGAGCGTGCCACTTGGGGTCGGGAGATTTCGCGGGTGCGGTGAAACGGTTGCGGAGGAAAAGCGAACGCACGAGCGCGCTCGCGCGCAGGCGGTCGCGCAGCCCGAGCGGAGTCACGCGGCGGCCGGCCCGGCGCAGGAGCTGGAGCAGGCTCATCCAACACAGCCGGCGGAGTTCGGCCGAAGGTGGATCGTCGGCGACGATCGCGTCGAGCCGCGGGACGTAAGCGCGATTGCCGAGGTGGGCATTCAGGCGGCGCGCGAGCTGTTCGAGCTGGGCGCGCCCGCGGCCATGAAGAATGCGGACCGGTTCGCACGCGAAGTCGACGTGATGCGGCGTGAAATTATATTCGGGTTTCAGCACCGCGACGCGAAGCGAGGATTCGTAGACGGTGAGGCGCAGGCTTTTTTGATCGCTGGCGTTGGAGTAGTGATAGTGGCCGTCGCGGTTGAGGGCGTAGAATTCGTCGAAGCGGGCGAGCCAGCGGGAAAAAAATCCGTCGAGCGCCGGTCCCCGGCGGAAACCGAGCACGCCGCCGTTGAACTCGTTGAAAGCCGAAGAGACTTGGGGCAGCGGGCAATCGTTGCCCTCGAAAAGTTGGTGACCGGCGAAATCGAAATGCTCCAGCAGGGTGAAAACCGGGGAGAGGTCGCCGAGCACGAAGGTGTCGGTGTCGAGATAGAGAAAGCGTTCGTAGGGGCAGAGGCCCATGAGGATCTTGTCGCGAAAACCGCGGGCGGCGTGATCGACGAGCACGAGGTCGTCCCAGAAAACCGGAGTGTAGTCCGGCTGGTCGGTGATGAGGCAGATCGGGAGCTGCGGGTTGGTGAGGCGCAGCTGGGCGGCGGCATCCCGCGCTTCGTCGACGTAGCGGCGAGTCGTGGCCACGTAGGCGACGCCGGCGCGGGGCAGACTTTGCGCCGGCCAGGGCGGGGTGCGGGCGTCGATAACCGAGGGGAGCATGGGATCAGTCGCGGAAGAGCACGGTGACACCGTTGCTGCGTTCCGTGGCGAAGGTGTGGATGCGGAGGTGGGCCGGGAGTTCGAGGAGCGAGCGGCGGACGCCGGAAGCGCTGACGCTGTCGTGCATCACCAGGCAGCCGCCCGGAGCGAGCCGGGGGATATAGGCGAGGATTTCGTCGCGCGTCTCCGGGTAGGCGTGCGACGTATCCAGGAAAATGACATCCGCCTGCGCCGGCAAGACGCGGAGGACTGCGGCGTCGAGGGAGCGGCCGCACACGGGGGTGACGGCGGAGTCCCAGTGATGACGACGGAGGTTGGCCTGCATGGTGTCGAGGCAGCCCGGATCGAGGTCGAGCGCATGGATCTGCCCGGCGCCGCGGGCGGCGAGGGCGCACGCGAGATGGGCCGTGGTCCAGCCGACGAAGCAGCCGAGCTCGATGACGCGCGTGGCGCGGCGATGAAAGGCGAGCTGGCCAAGGAAACGCGCGACGGACGGTTCGGAGTTGAAGAGCGCCGGCGAGCCGGGCGGCGTGAATTTCTCCGGCGGCTCGATGAGGCGGGCGAAGTCCGGCGCGGTTTCCAGAGCCGGTCCGAAGATCCGGCAGGCCAGATCGATGGGGCCGGTGTCCCCGCGCACGTCCAGGTAGTCGATGCCGTATTCACGCGCCGCGGACACGAGGTCGGCGTAGATGAAACGGCGGGTCAGAGCGGTGCGCAGCAGGCGGAGCCGGGGAGCAAGGTTGGAGCGAAGGAAGCTCATGGGGCGTCTCAGGATTTTACGGCGAGGCGGCCGGTGTAGTCGATGCGGTGAAGAAAAAGCGGCTGGGGGAGAGTGGAGCGGAATTCATCCGTGGCCCGCCGGGCGCCCTGCCAGTGGCCGTAGTCATCGATGAGCAGGAGGCCGCCGGAGTTGAGGCGCGGGTAGAGGTGCTGCAACTCGTGTCGGGTGGACTCATACCAATCGGTATCGAGGCGGAGCACCGCGATCCGGGACGGCGCCGCGGCGGGAATCGTGTCTTCCACCTTGCCGACATGAAAGTGAATCCGGTCGGCCGGATAGCCGGTGGCGAGCAGATTTCGACGCACGTCGTCGAGGCTCGCGTAGCACCAAATGCCGGCTTGGGGAGCTTCCTGCCGCAAGAGCTGGTCGGCCGCATTTCCGGCGAGATCGCGATCCAGACTGGTGGGCTGGGACATACCTTCGTAGGTGTCGTAGAGATGGAGGTGTCGGGTGGTGTCGCCCAGATGGAGCAGCATGAGCGCCGCCGCCATCGAGCTGCCGCCGCGCCAGACGCCGCACTCGACGTAGTCGCCGGGAAGGTGGTTTTCGTGCACGTGCCGCACGGCGCCGAGCAACGCGGCGAGGCGCTCCGTGCTCGTCATGGTGAACGGGGCCACGCGCGCGAGAATGCTCCGTTCGGCGGGACTGAGATCGGGAAAACCGTCGGCGAGCGGATCGCGCGGCCGGAAGCGCACGAGATCGAAGCCGGCGCGGCGGAGATAGCGGCGGAGAAAATTTTTCATCGATCGATAAGAGCGGCGCGACCTTCGAAATGTCCGCACGCTCCCTGCCACCGGACGTAGGCGGCGGGACTGCTCCAGGCGCGGTGGGTGAACCACGCCTTGAGCTGGCGCAGGCGCACGGTCGCCGGCGCGATGGGCGGCCAGGGGTTGGCGTCGTGTTTGGCGAGCACCTGCATCCAGGATTTGGCGATGCCGCGGTTGAGCCGGGCGAGGTAATCGCGTTGAATTCTCGCCGCGGGAATGAGGTGCGTGAGGACGAGTTTCGGAAAATAGCCGAGAGCCCAGCCGTGGCGCGCGAGGGTGAGGGCGATGTCGTTATCGCCCCCCGAAGTCAGCTCGCCGCCGCGGCGATCGGAGACGTGGGCGGAGGCCGGCTCGTCGAGCCAGGTCGTGAGGGCCGAGCGGCGGAGCGCCATGCCGGCGCCAAGCGGGGCGCAGAGCGGATATTCGTGGCGGCCGGTGCGGGCGTCGCGAATCGAGTGGCAGATTTGGACGGTATCGCCGAGATCGCGACAGGCGAGCTGTCCGTCGAATTCGCGGACCCAGGCGGGCGGCGCCGCCTCGAATTCCGGCAAGCTCTTTCCGCCGATGGCGCCGAGATGTGGGTCGTGGGCAAAAATTTCGAGGACACGCGCGAGGTAGTCGGGCGCGAGGACGTTGTCGTCGTCGACCAGAACGATGAACTCGCCGCGCGCTTCGGTGAAACCGCGACGGCGGGCGGTCGTGAGGCCGAGCTGTGGCTCGTGGACGAGGCGGAAATTCCGAGGGACGAGAACACGGATTTCAGCGGGGTCGAGCGCGGGGGAGGAGGCGTTGTCGACCACGAGAATCTCGCCTGGTGAAGGCGGCAGGGTTTGGGCGGCAAGCGCGGCAAGCGTGCGCGCGAGCCGGCCGCGGTGGGGATTGTGCGTGGGGAGCACGACGCTGACCTGAGGGGTCATGCGGGAGAGGCGGGTTTTTGAAACGGCTCGCTGAGGCGGAGCATTTCCTTGAACCACGCGGTGGGGTCGTCCCGATGGCGGCGCAACAGGCGAGACTTCAGGCCGCGCAGGTGGCGAATCACGGGATCGCGAAAAAATTCGGAGGGTCGGACGGCGACGGAAGCGCGAAATGCGATCGCGCGCCGTCGCGCTTCTTCGGGCGGGACGATGCTCCAGGAGAGGCGGTCGGTCCACGCGAAGTGGCAGTCATGCACATCCGAGGCATGCGCGACGCGCCGTTCAAAGCTCACGAGCGGGATCGCCCACGCGCGAGACGGGAGCGAGGTCAGGGGGCTTTTCGAGCAGAGTTCAAGCCGCTCCGGCAGCACATCGAGAATCCAGTGATGGTGAGGGTGGCCGGCGAACGAGACGATCCGATCGCGGATTCCGGTGGTCTGCTCGACGAGGCGGGAGGGGGATTCGATCACGCCGGCCCGGGCGACGCGGTCCATCTCGCGCAGGAGTGGCTCCGGGTCGGTGAGATCCTCGACGGTCTGACCGCAGTAGGCGAAGTCGAAAAACTCGTCGGGGAATGGCAGCCGCAGGGTCGGCGCGAGAAAATCGGCGTGGAACCAGGTGTCGGCGCGAAAGTTTTCGCCCGGCAGAGGCGTGAGCTGCAAGCGGCCGCGGCGCGTCTGGTAAGGCATGATATCGACGACATGCGTCGCGCGGACGAGCGGCTTGAACCAACCGCCGACATCGAGGACGCGGGCGCCGGCCGGGAGCGCAGCCAGACGCGGACGAAGAAAATCGGTGACGGGATTGTTGTCGTTCACGAGCGGATACGTTCAGGCGCCGCGAAGGTGCGTCGGGCGTGAACTGCGGCGCCAGCCGGCGGGAGCGGCCCGGGTGCAGCCGCGAAGAAAGGCGATGAGCAGGCGAAGAGCGGTTTTGCGGAGAAATTGGATTTTCATGGCGATCGACGGATCCGGAGGCGCGAGGTTAGCGGAGGCGCGCGCCGGGGCCGGAGGCTGGAGTCGCAGGGAAGGCGCCGGCGAGCCAGTCGAACTGCGAGAGAAAGACCTGGGATTCCGGCGGGAAGAGGTTCGCGGCTTGGTATTCGCCGGAGAGGCGCAGGTTCGGGGCGGCGGCGAGGAAGTCCCAGAATAGGTGGGTGACGCCACGGGTCGTGTGGTCGCCGCCCCATTCCAACAGTCCGTGGCGTCGGTAAAACGAGGCCGACCAGTTTTCCCAGGGAGGCAGAGCGACACGACCCGTGTTCTGCTGCCGGGCGATTTCGGCGAGATCACGGGATACGGCCCGGTAGCTTTCGGCCCGAGCAATGGCGTTTTGGACATTCCCCCAGCGACCGCGGCCGGTATAGGCCAGAGGGTGGGGCACCATCGCGCGCTCGAATTCCCGATAGGAAACCGTCATCCAGACAATCCCGAGCAGGCCAAACACGGCCACGCTTCGCGGCATCGCGGCCGCCGTTGAGCGGATGCGCGAACGGTCGACCACGAGCACAATGGCCAGAGTGAACCAGGTGATTGGAATCAGGAGATATTTGGCGTGCCAGAGCGGCACCGGAACGTGGGCGGCGTAGTCGCTGCGCGCCAGAACGACCAGCAGGGTTCCGGCCAGAATATTGAGGAACAGGGCGCCTGCGGGCAGACGGTCGGGCGCGGGCAGCCGCCGCCATATCCGCCAAACGAGGACGAGAGCGACGGCCGTGGCGGCTATCTCGAAAATCTGGATCGCGGCGAGCAGGGCGGTGGGAGGGGTGCGCGAAACCAGGGCCAGGGGAAGGAAAGTCGGGGCGAAAAATGCGAGGGCCACCGCGCCGGGCAAGGTGACCACCCGCAGCGTGGCCGCGCCCGGGTGGGAGCGCAGGCCGGATGTGATCGCATCGGGAGTGAGCGCCATCCCCCGCGGATTTTGGACGAGTTCACGCGGGGAGTAGGTGTGATGGCCAAGGGCGAAGTAGAACGCGGCGCACAGCAGGAGCAGCAGCCCGAATCCCAGCCAATACGGTCGGGTTCTCGAGATCGCCCCCGGCCGATTCATCAGCCCGAGGCCAATCGCGGCGACCATCGGAAAGACCGCGAGCCCGGACGTGTCGAGACTGGCGGCGACGGCCGTCAGCAGGAGACTGACGCCGAGCCACCCGCTCGATCGGTGCCGCCGACCGCGGACGAGCGCCGCGGCACTCGCGAGACCGACGGCGACGACCTGCACGTAAGCGCACAGAGTATAGTAACCCGTCGTGAATTCACCCCAGCCCGGCCAGAGCAGAAGCAGCAGCGGAAAAGCGAACAGGCCGGCGAGAGAGACACCGAACTCGTGCAAGAGCCAGCAGCCCGCAGCGAGCAGGCTCAGGCAGCACAGGAAGTCGAAACCGTTGAACCACGCGACCAGCGTCGAGGTGTCCGCGTCGATTCCGGCGAGCTTCGTGAGCGCCCAGAATTCGCCACGAAACAGCGGGTAGCCGTGGTCGTTGTGCAAGACCAGCATCTGGTTCACGAGGCCCGGCACCTCGCGCGTGACTTGAAGAAACGAAAAATCATCCTGGCGAAAAAAACCGTGGATGAATCCCGGACCGTCGAAGCCGGCCAGCGCGGTGGCGCAGAAAAGCCCGACCGCGAAGGCATCGCGCCCGTTCGCCGCCGCCCGCCCGGTCCAACGCCACGGGGGCAGAGGCCAGCGCCGCAGCAGGCCGCAGAGCACCATGCCTGTAACAAAAGTGCCCATACTGAACAGGAGCCACCACGGCAGCAGGGCATACAGGCCGCGGAAGGATTCGCCGGCGGGAAGGTGGAGCCTCGAGGCGAGATGCAGGGACGGTTCGGAAAAAATCACGGAGTGGGCGAGCCGCGCGTCAGGCGGACTTCGCGAACTGCTGCAACCAGGCGAGTTTCTCCTCGCGCGTCCTTTGCAAGGGATTGCGGAAGAGCTGGTCGTCCAGCACGAGCAGATCGATGTCGGTGTTGAGAAAGCACTCCCACGCTTCGACGGCGGTGCGGACGATGGGCTGGCCGGAAACGTTGAACGACGTGTTGATGAGGATGGGGACGCCGGTCTGGCGTTTGAAGGCCGTGAGGAGGCGATGCATGTCGGGGTGGATTTCGCGGCGGATGGTCTGGAGGCGGGCGGAGTAATCGACGTGCACGACGCTGGGAATTTCGCAGCGGGGAAAGTCGAGCTGCGCGCGGAGCGAGGCGAAGTGCGCCGGCTGCGGCACGCGGCGCGCAGGGACGAGATTCGCGGTGTATTGCATGAAGTCGCTGGGTTCGTCGGTGTCGAACCACGCGGCGCAATCTTCCGCGAGCACGAGCGGGGCGAAGGGCCGGAAGGATTCGCGAAATTTCACGGCGAGATTCAGGCGCGACTGCATGCCGGGCTGTCGAGCATCAGCGAGGATCGAGCGGGCACCGAGGGCGCGCGCGCCCAGCTCCATCCGACCGCGGACCCACGCGACGATTTTTCCGTCGGCCAGATGCGCGGCGACGAAGTCGTCGAAATCGCCTTCGACCGGGACGCGCCAGGCCTGCGCGGCGGCGGGAATCGGGCCGGGCTCGCTGCCGAGATAGAAACCGCGGTGCGCGATTTTGAGCGGCGGGCCGGCGCGGTGTTGGCGGGCGAGGAGGAGGGCGGCGCCGAGGCCGGAGCCCATGTCGCCGCCGACGGGGGAATTGAAAACGCGGCGGAAAATTTTCGCGGCGCGTAGTTTCCCGGCGGTGACGCAGTTTTGGGCGCAGCCACCGCAGAAGACGAGGTTGTCCTCGCCGGTCTCGGTGCGGACATGGCGGGCCATTTTGAAAACCTCGTCCTCGAAGATCTGCTGGAGGGAGGTGGCGATGTCGATGTGCTCGCCGGTGAGCGGGTCGCCGGACTGGCGCGCGGGAACGCCGGTGGCCGCGGCGATCGCGGGCAGCGCGGCGAGCATGGATTTCCACTGGAACTGCACCGGCTGGTTCAGGCGAAGGCCGCCGCGGTCGTCGGTGGCGAAGAGCCGGGAAAGTTTCTCGACGAAGCGCGGCCGGCCGTAGGGCGCGAGGCCCATGACCTTGTATTCGGAGCCGAACGAATGGAAACCGAGATACATCGTCACGAGCGTGTAGAACATGCCGAGGCCGTTCTCGTAGGCCTGTTCGGCGCGGAGTTCGAGGTGCGTCGCATCGATCACGCCCAGGCTCGCGCTGTAGTCCTCGCCCTTGCCATCGACACAGAGGAAGGCCGCGCGCTCGAAGGGCGAGGTGTGAAAGCCGCCGGCGACGTGAGTGAGGTGATGCCAGGCGAAATGAAATTTCGCGTGCGGAAAAAGGGCGCGAGCGGGGCCCGTGTAGTAGCCGGCGGTGCACTCGGGGAGGAGCCGGCCGAGGGCGCGGGTGAAGGCGTTGCCCGGCCGGCCGGAAAGGTTGAAGAGGTGGCTCTGCAGCGGTTTCTCCGCGAAGACGACATCGGTGACATCGGACGAACGGAGGCCGGCGGCGGCGAGGCAGTCGGCGAGCGCGAGCCGGGGAAAGGCGCCATCGTGCTTGCGGCGCGAGTGACGTTCTTCCTGCGACGCGCTGAGCACCCTGCCGTCGACGAGGAGGGCCGCGTTGGCGTCATGGCCGAGGAGGCCGCCGATGCCGACGATCACGGAAGAAGCGGCGGCTGTCATCGGAGCGCGCGGATCAGGCTGAGCGCGAGCGAACCACCTGCGCGGGCACGCCAAGCGCGATACTGTTGGCGGGGAGATCGCCGGTGACGACCGCGCCGGCGCCGACGACGCAGCCGTCGCCGATCGTCACGCCGCCGAGCACGGTCACGCCCGCGCCGAGCCAGACATCGCGGCCGATGCGCGTCGGGAGGAGAATGTCGGATTGGGAGCGGATGTCGGTGCCGGCGGGCGGAACGGCGTGATTCGACGAGAGGATGCGGGAGTGCATCGAGATCAACGCGGCGTCGCCGATCACGACGCCGCCATGGCCATAGATCACGACGTAGGGACCGAGTACGACGTCCGCGCCGATGTCGATGCCACCGCCATAGGCGTGGAGCACGACGCCGCGCTCGAGCCAGGCTTGGGCGCCGATGGAAATCCGGCCGGGGCCGTTGAGCCCGTAACCGCGGCGGCAGTCGATCATCGCTTCGAGCAACCGCGGGGAACGAAGGCCCTGCGCGCCTCGCAAGAGCAGCGAGCGGCGGCGCAGGAGAGTGAGCCAGGTGCGAAGCGTCATGCGAGCAGCAGGTTGAAATCGTCGGGGCGGTCGCGCTGTTTCGCGGCAGCGGCGGCGGCTTGCCCCATCGTGCGCCAGTGCGCGCGCGACGCGAAGGCGCGCTGGAGGGTGGCGGCGAGCAACGGCACCGTGGGAGCGGAACAGAGAAATCCGGTGTCGCCGTCGCGCAGCCAGTCCTCGGCGCCGCCCACGCAAGTGGCGAGCACGGGACGTTCGCAGAGCATCGCTTCGGGAATCGTCATCGGCACGCCGTCGTCGATCGCGGGCGAGCACATCAGCTCGTGATCGCGCCAGATCGCGGCGAGACCGGCGACGTGGCCGCCGAGGCGGGCGCGATCCTGGAGGCCGAGATGCGTGATGATGTCGCGCAGGGAATTTTCGGCGGGACCGTGGCCGTGGATCGTGAGTTGCCACGGTGGGGCGTCGGCGCCGAGTGCGGCGAGTGCGTGGAGGAGCAGGTGGATGCCCTTGCCGTCGTCGAGCCGCGAGACGGTGGCGAGCCGCGCGGGGCCATCGCCGGGCCAGGGCGGAGTATCGGCAGGTCGCCAGCGCAGGGGATTCCGGATCACCTGCGCGTTGGGCAACGGGTGCAGCAGGTGGCGGCGGGTGACGGCGAGATTGCGCGTGGAAACAAAGTAGACGGCTTCGGCGCCCGCGAGAGCGTGGCGCGCGGCGGCGAGTTCGGCGGGGTTGAGCGAAGGGTGCTCGACCTGAAAATTCGCGATCGCGCGATACGGCGTGCGCGTGGCGTGGAGCCACGCGACGAGACGCGGGTGCATGAGCAGGTCGTAGGTGCCGCCCTGACTGAAGATCACGAGGTCGGGCCGGAAGCGCGCGAGGGCACGATTGAGCGCGGCCTCGAGCTCGGGAGTGAGGCCGCATTTGCGGCGGATGCGTTCGAAGAGGCCGGGATATTGCGGCGGGTGACGCAGTAGCATCTCCGCGCCGGCGGCCCGCAGCGCGGAGATGCGTGGATGGGCTGCAGTGGACGGCGCGATCGAAATGAAGAGCGTGTCGCCGCGAGCGGAGGCCGCCTCGGCGGCGCGGGTCCACAGCGTGTCCGCGCCGCCCCAAGGGTAGCTGAGAATCGTGGAGATGAAGGCGACGCGCATGGTCGGTCAGGAAGCGTTGAGTGCGAAACGGAGCGCGGGAAGGGGACGCGGGAGCGGCGCGGCGAGTTTTTCGCGGACCGCGTCGACGACGACGCTGGTTTCAATCGCGGTGAGGCAGCGGCGGTCGTAATCGCAGCGGCTGTAATACCAGCACGGCGCGCAGGGCGGGCGGCTGGCGAGATTCGTGTTGCAGGCGTAGCCGGTGATTTCCGGCGGCTCGCGTCCGCCGTAGACGATGACGGCGGGGCACTCGACGGCGCGCGCGAGGTGCATCAAAAAACCGACCATGCCGACGAAGAGGTCGCAGCCGGCGAGTTCGCGCGCGGCGTCGAGCAGCGCGATGCCGCGGCGATCGATGGCGCCGGGCAGCGCGGGGTCTTGCGGGCTGCCGAGCTGCACGAGGTCGGCAAACGCGCCGAGTTCGCGGGCGACGGTTTGCAGGCGCTCGACCGGCCATTGTTTGTTCGCGATCGGATAGCGGGCGGTGAGGCAGCTCGAGTGCATCGCGATGCGCGGGCGGAAGCGGAGCGGGCGCGGGGGGCACGGAATTTGCGGCAGATACGGCCGCAGCGACACTTCGCCCGTGAGCCCGGCACGCCGGCAGAGCGCGGCGATGCTCGGCTCGTGGAGATCGGCGTCGCGGCCCTCGGCGGAAAGGTTTTCCTGATAAAAAAGTTGCTGCGGGCGCGCTCCGGCGAGGCGGGCCCACGGCACGAGACTCAGATCGAGGGGCAGGGCGACGCGAACATCGCTGTTACCCTGAAACAACTCGGGCACCTGCGTGAAAAACCAGAGCTTGCGCGGCTGACGCCGCTGCATTTCGCGAGCGACCGCGCTGCACAGCAGCTGATCGCCGATGCCGCCAAAAAAATAAAACAGCCGGTCCGGGCGGCCATGGCGCCGCACAAGCGTCAGCCAGCGAGCGAGGCCGCGGAGATGATAGAGCGGATTCAGCGGAGAATCAGGGGCGGGCGGCGAGCGCGGTGGCGGGGAGCAGCGGCACGCCGCCGACGGGGCGTTGCACCAGGCTCAGGCCGCAATCGCGATCGATCGTGATCACGGGATAACCCTGGCGGCGGAGTTCGTCGACGAAGCGCGGCACGCCCATGTCGTCGCGATAACGCGGATCGTCGTCGCGATGGAGTTCCCACGTGGTGTCATGAAACACGGCGAGGCCAGAAGGCGTGAGAAAAGGCGAAAACAGATCCCAGTCGGCTTTCACGCCTTCGTAGGAATGATCGCCGTCGATGAAGATGAGATCGATCGGTCGGCTCCAACCCTGCGCGGCGGTGCGGGAATCGGTGCGAACGACCTCGACATAATCGTCGAGACCCATCGCCGAAACATGCCGGCGGAAAGCGGGGAGGCTGGCGTCGTGACCGCCGCTGTCGTTCCACCCAGTCGTCGAGTGCGGATCGATCGCGTAGAGTTTGCCGCGGACGTTTTCGCGCAGCGCGAGGCCGATGTGGCACGCGGACCAGCCGCGGGCGGAACCGGTTTCGACGACGACCTCGGGGGCGAGGCTGCGGACGAGGCCGTGGAGGAGCCAGGCGGAGCGGCCGAGGCCGGTGCGATAATCGCCGGTCGCGAGCCGGTAGCGCGGCCACACCATGCGGACGTGGTGACGCAGGGAGCGGAGGCGTTCGGCGAAGTTCATGCGGAGGCGGAGACTTTTTCCACGACGAGATCCCAGGAGTAGAGATCGACGTCGGGATTTTCGTAAACGAGGCGCGTCCCGCCGATGCGGGTGAGGAGCTGTTTGACGCGATCGAGGGAGAAATGGGCGTGCACGTGGTGAGGGTTGTAGGGCTGGCCGGTGCGATTGCAGTGGGCGCGGAAGCGCTGCTCGTCGGGGCAGAAGATGATCAACCGGCCGCCGGGCTTCAGCACCCGCAACCATTCGCGGAGCACGCCCTCGGTGTCGTGAAAATCCTCGAGGAGATGCGACGAGAAAATGTAGTCGAGCACGCCGTCGCGAAACCAGACGAGTTGCGACGCGTCGCCGCGGAGCTGGGCGGGGAATTCGCCGACGGTGCCGTATTGGTTCGGCAGGTCGATGCGGAGGGCGGACGGCGCGATCGGATCGCCGCCGAAGCCGAGGTCGGCGCCGTCACCGGTGCAATACGGCGCGAGCCGGGCGCGGCATTTGGAAGTTTCGCTTGGCCAGCGTTTGGGCGGATTGAGCCGGCTTTTCAGGGCATGCCAGCTCGGGCGGAGCAGATTTTTCAACGAGGCGATGAAGCTCATGGATTGACGGGAAGGCGGGTCCAGGTGGAGGGCACGACGTCGCTCGAGTCGTGCACGCTGTTCGAGAACCAGGGATCGGGCGCGATCACGAGTTTGGCCGGCGAAGGGTTGAGCCAGGCGGCCCACCAGGAGAAGGTGCTGTTCGCGATGGCGATGTGTTCGCACAGCGACATGAGGCGGATCTTGTCCCACGGATGCCAGTGGGCGACGCAGCGCACGAACTCGTGCGGGCCGGGCGGCTGGTATTCGCGGGCGATCGCTTCGATGTCGTCGGAAAAAATATAGAGCGTGGCTTCGGGGCTGCGTTCGCGCAGGAGGCGGATCGCGCGGTCGTAGTAGGCGGGGCCGATGACGCCGATCTTCTGCGTGAAGGTGGCGTTGCGCGTGTAGTCGCCGCGGCGGAAGTGCACGGCGGCGGACGGGCCGGAGCGAATCCGGTCCGCCATCGCGGTGACGGCGGGCTGGGCGGGATAGCGAAAAGTGAAATGCAGGCGCAGGAGGTCGGCGGCCGGGGAGAAGAATTTTTCCGACTGCCACCAGCCGGAGATCAGCGTTTGATCGGGCAGCTGGTGGAACTCCGGGTAGTAGTTGAACCTGCCCGGATGAAACCGGCCCTGCGGGGTGTGCCGCCGGACGAAATCGTGGAGGCGAAACCGGCGGGCGAGCGTCATCATCCGGCGCTCGGCGAAACTCAGCGAGCGGCCGTTGAACTGCGCGATCTCGTCGGTGGTGGCGAACTGCTCGAGGATGTTGAAGCAGTGGAGGCCGTAGATGTTGTGGGCCTCGTATTCGGCGTATTCCTTAAACCAGGACACGTCGAGTTTCAGGACGGTGCGGCGCTGGTGGGCGAGGGCGAGCCCGGCGGCGTATTGAAACATCTGGTTGCCGAGGCCGCCATTGAGCCAGGAGACGATCATGGGGACGATTCCTTGCGCGCGACGATCGTGTGCATGTGATTGTGCACAAAACTTTCCCGGCCGAAGACGGTGTGCAGCATGCGACCGGCGGCGGTGGGGCGGAAGCGACGGCGCTCGTTGCGCACCGCCCATTCGCCGAACTCACCCCAGAGACCGACGGCGTGGTGGGTGGGTTTGCTGTCGAGGACCGAGAAGCCGGCGGCGCGGACGGCGGTTTCGAATTCGAGTGGCGTCAGCCAGTATTCGAAGAACTCGCCGCGCAGAGGATTCACCTCGTAGCAAAACCCGTCGGCGCCGCGGCGGTTGAGTCGGGCTGGAGAGCGGCGGGCGAGCCGACGGAGCACGGGATTGAGGCTCGGGCGAAGCGGAACGGTGCCGAAGAACCAGGCGCGTTTGATGCGGCGGACCAGGTTGAGGCAGGGCACGGAGACGATCGCGATGCCGCCGGGCGCCAGCACCCGATGGTGTTCGGCGAGGGCCTCGGCCGGCTGGCGTTTGAAATGCTCGATGACGCCGAAGGACAACAGGCCGCGATAATGGCCGTCGGGGACATCCAGACGGCCGACGTCGCCGACGCGGAGCGGGAGTTCGGGCCGAAGCTTGGCCATGGCGCCTACGATCGCGGCGTTGAGTTCGACGCCCTCGATGTCGAAACCGGCCGCCCGCAGGTAAGCCACGACATGGCCCGGACCGCAACCGGCTTCGAGGATTCGCCCGCGACGAGGCAAGCGGGCGAGCGCGAGGGCGATGGAATCGTCCTCGGCGCAGTTCTCGATGAGGCGATCGAATTTCGAGAGATCCCAGTCGAAAAGGACGGTGTGTTCCGCCGCGGGCTGGGAGGGGTGGAAGGACGGCTCCACGTTAGGCGAGGCGCTGGATTTTGGTGGCCATTGAATTCAGGACCAGGCCGTAGCCCGAGGCGGCGGCACAGTAGATCCTCGGGTTCTCGCCGCTGATTTCGAGCCGCGCGGCTTCGAACTGCTGGAAGCTTTGATCGCGTTCGCTGAGGCCGATCACGACGCGGTAGCTGTCGGCGGCGAGTGCAACCTGATCCTGGGTGTAGAGAAACTCGTATTCGCCGGGGGCGAGATCCTGGGGCGAGCTCCAGACGGTCTGCACACCCACGCCCTCGCTCGTCACCAGGCCGACGGCACAAACAAAACCGGCGATCGGCCGGGCGACGATGACGCGGACCCGCACCTGCCAGGGTTCGCCGACGTGGGCAAAGGCGAAGGGCCGGCCGGCGAGATTCTCGATCGCGAGGGCGCTGACATACGCGCGATTCAACAGGTCGGGCGTCGGCGCCGGCACGGCGAGCGTGCCGAGATCCTCGATCGACTTGGAATAGCGCGCGAGAACCGAGGACGTGTCGCCGGAGAGGAGCAACTGGCCCTTGTTGAGCAGGACCGTGCGGGTGCAAAGCTGGCGCACCGACGGGAGGTTGTGGCTGACGAAGAGGACCGTGCGGCCTTCGCTCTGCGAGACGCTGCGCATCTTGCCGAGGCATTTTTTCTGGAAGGCGGCGTCGCCGACGGCGAGGACCTCGTCGACGATCAGGATCTCGGGCTCGAGATGCGCGGCGACGGCGAAGGCGAGCCGCACGTACATGCCGCTCGAGTAACGTTTCACCGGCGTGTCGAGGAAACGCTCGATCTCGGCGAACGCGACGATCTCGTCGAACTTGCGGCGGATCTCCTCGCGCGACATGCCGAGGATCGCGCCGTTGAGGAAAATGTTTTCGCGGCCGGTGAGTTCCGGGTGGAAGCCGGTGCCGACCTCGAGCAGGCTGGCGATGCGACCGCGGAGGCGGACGCGGCCCGTGGTGGGTTCGGTGATACGCGAGAGGATTTTCAGGAGCGTCGATTTGCCGGCGCCGTTGCGACCGATGACCCCGACGACCTCGCCCGGGGCGATGGCGAAAGACACGTCGCGCAGCGCCCAGAACTCCTCGTCGGGCGCGTGCGAGACGCCGCGGACGCGCGACCAGAGTCCGCGCACGCCCTGACTCACGCTGTCGCGGAGCGTATCGGCGGCGCGTCGGTGGCCGATGACGTAGCGCTTCGAAAGCTGTTCGACGACGATCGCGCTCATATGATGTCGGCGAACTGGCGCTCGGTGCGGCGGAAGTAGTGAATGCCGGCGACGAGAAAGACGGCGGCGAAGCCGATGGAACCGGCGGTCGCATACGGATCGATGAGCTGGTTGCCGTTCAGCAGGCACCAGCGAAAGGCGTCGATCACGCCGGTGAGCGGATTGACCGCGAGGAGCATGCGGAGGTTGGGATGGTTGTCGGTGCGGAAGCCGACAGGCGAGGCGAACATGCCGACCTGGAGGAGAAACGGGACGATGAATCGAAAATCCCGATACTTGACCGTGAGGCTCGTCAGCCAGAGACCGGCGCCGAAGGCGAGGAGCAGCGCGAACACGACACAGCAGGGAAGGAAGAGCCAGTGCCAGTCCGGGACGAGGCCGAACCAGAGCGACGTCGCGAGGAAGAGCGCGAAGACGATCACGAAATCGACGAGCGCGACGGCGAGGGAGGACAGCGGCACGACGAGGCGCGGGAAATAGACTTTCGAAATCAGGTGCGAATTGCTCACCACGCTGTTGCTGGCGCCGTTCAGCGCATTGGAGAACAATTGCCACGGCAGCATGCCGGAGAGCACGAGCAGCGGATAGGGGACGCCGCCGGCGGGGAGATTCGCGAGCCGGCCGAAAACGAAAGTGAAGATGACGGTGGTGACGATGGGCTGGATCAACGCCCAGCCGGCTCCCAGAGCGGCTTGCGCGTAGCGGACCTTCACATCGCGCCAGGCCAGAAAACCGAGCAACTCGCGGTAGCGCCAGAGGTCGCGCCAATAGTAGGTGTCGGCGCGACCGGCCTCGAGCACGAGTTCGGGCGGCTCCGGAGAGGCGGGGTGGTTTCCTGTCATGCGTTTGGGGTTTGCGCGGCGGGGTTCGGCGACCCCGCCCTACACGAGGCGGAGGAACTCGGCGTAATCGCGGAGGTAGTCGGATTCGCGGAAGCGATCGCTGGCGAGGACGAGGATCACGCAATCGTAGGAGAAGCCGGACATCGTATGCCAGAGCATCGGCCCGAGGAGCAGGCCGGTTGAGGGATCGTTTAAAAGGATACGCTGCTGCGCGCGGCCGTCGTCCAAGTGCAGGGTGAAGGAGCCGCTGAGGCAGAAGATCGCCTGGCGGAGCCGGCGATGGGCGTGCTTGCCGCGGACGGCGGCGGGGTTCGCGAGCGAGTTGATGAAATAAATCCGTTTGATCGGAAACGGCACCTCGCGGCCGGCTTCGGCAATGAAGAGATTGCCGTCGGGGACGTCCTTGAAAAATTTCAGGCGCAACACGCCGGAGTGGCGCACGCGGAGTTTCAATTTCGGGTTCACGGAAGCTTGGGGGGATCGCCGGCAAGCAGGCTCCTACATCGGAGAAGACGGGCGAGCGGGCGTGTCCAGGAGTGAGGCGAGGCGATCCTTGAAGGGCGAATACGAAAATGCGCGGGCGCGGTCGAGGATCGCGGTCTCGCTCCACTCGCGGGTGAGCGCGGCGACGCACGCGGCGGCGATCGCGGGGACGTCGCCGAATTCGATGAGCACGCCCGTCTCGGGCGTGATGACCTCGGGCACGCCGCCCGCGCGGGCGCCGAGGCACGGGCGGCCGTTGGCCATCGCTTCGAGGAAGACGAGGCCGAAGCCTTCTTTCTTGCTCGGGAGCGCGAAGAGGGTGCACGAGCGGAGTTCGGCGGCCATGCGGCGGTCGTCGACGTAGCCGAGAAACTCGACGGCGCCGCGGAGGCCGAGTTTGTCGCGCACGCCTTGAAGATAAACGAGGTCGTCGCCGCGGCCGACGATGCGGAGCACGGCGGCGGGGAGGCGCGCGCGAATCGCGGGCAGCGCCTCGATCATGTGATCGACGCCTTTGTAGCGGTCGGCGCGGGTGAGGCGCGTGACGACGAGGATGACGGGCGGGCCGCCGGCGCGCGGCTGGCCGGGCGCGATTTTGAAATAGGGATCGAGGGCGTTGTGGAGGACGACGGCGCGGCCCTCGGGCAGCGGGCAGTGGCGAAGCAGTTCGCGGCGCGTGAAATCGCTGACGCAGAAAATCCGCTCGGCGCCGCGCAGCGCCATGATTTCGGTGCGCGTGAACGGCCGCCAGACCTCGATGCCGTGGGCGACGAGGTAGTAGCGGAGGTGGCGGTTGACGGCCTTGGCCGCGAGCGCGACCGGGAGTTGACCGACGTGGCCGCAGACGAGGCGATCGCAGCCGCGGCTGAGCTCGATGGCGGCGCGGATGAAGCGGAGTTTGTTGCGACCGCAGACGCGCCACTCGCTGAGGCGCTGGTTGGAATTTCGGCGCAGGTCGCGGGAGTCGACCATGTGGTCGTTGAGCGCGAGGAGCCGGACGCTGTCGGTGGGGCCGGCGAGATCGCAGAGGGCCTTGAGGTAAATCTGGAGGATGCGCGGAATGCCTCCTTCGGACGCGAATATTTCCGGCGCGAGCAGAAGCGTGCGGCGTTTCGCCTGGCCGGTGTCACGGGGCGAACGCGAGGCGACGATGTGCGCGGCGGGCACGGCGCGCTCGGCGAGGGCGAGCGGCCAGGGACGCGGCTGCAGCGGGGTGACGGCGGGGCGGCGGTTCGCGAAGTCGACGAGCACGGCGAGGCTCCACGCGCGCGACCACTGACGCGGGTCGTCGCTCGCGAGGAAATCGCGCCAGAAACGCTGGACGGGGCCGCGGGCGAAAAGTCCGCTGCGCTCCACGCTGGCGGTGCTGAAGGTCTCATCGAGAAACGGTTTCAGCTCGCTGCGCATCCACGGCGCGAAGGGGAGGCTGAAACCGCGTTTCTGCCGCTCGGCGAGGCCGGGCGGGAGCAGGTCGCGCACCGCGCGAGCGAGGGCGGATTTCGGCTGGACCGGATCGGCCTTGAAGCGGGACGGCTGGCGCCAGAGCCATTCGACGAGCGGGCGATCGACGAAGGGTACGCGCAGCTCGAGCGAGTGGCGCATGCTCATGACATCGCTGTCGCGCAGCAGCACGTCGGCCATGTAGGTTCTGAGTTCCCACGCGCTGATGGTTTCGAACAGGCCGGCGGCGACGACATCGGCGGAGAGCGCGGCGAGTTCGGGATGATGCGGGGTCTGGCCGCGCATGGCTTCGAGGACGGAGGGGTGCAGCAGTTCGTGGCGCTGGGATTCGGCGAAGACGCGGCGCTGGAGGGAATTCAGCTCGTGGACGTTGCGCGCGTGCTCGAGAAGGTCGGCGAGTTTGTGGTAACGGGTGCCGCGGCGACGGAGATTGGCGAGGATCTGGCGCCGCAGAAACGACGGCAGCGCGCGCCAGAACGGGAGCACGCGGGCCATTTTCGGGATATCACGGAAAGACGGATACCCGCCGAGCAGTTCGTCGCCGCCGAGGCCGGAGAGCGCGACGGTGACGCCGCCGGCGCGCGCAGTCTGGCTGACGTAGAAGGTGTTGATGCCGTCGCCGGTCGGCTGATCGAAGGCGGCGAGGAGCGAGGGCAGATCACGCGCGACTTCGCTGCCGGTGAGGATGCGCGTCTGGTGTTCGGTGCCGAAGTGGCGGGCGGTGGCTTGTGCGGCGGTGGACTCGTCGAAGCCGCGCTCGGCGAAACCGATCGAAAACGTTTTCAGGCAGCTGCTCGTGGCGCGCGACATGAGGCCGACGACGACGGCGGAGTCGAGTCCGCCGGAGAGAAACGCGCCCACCGGCACGTCGGCCAGGACGTGCGCCTGAATGGAATCCTCGAGGCGGGCGCGCAACTCGGACTCGAATTCCTCGCGCGTGCGACAGACCCGCGCGTCGTGCGGGACGGCGCGGAAACTCCAGCTGGCGCGGGTGTCGAGCTGGCCCCCGCGGAACGTCGCGCACTCGCCGGGCCGCAGGCTGAAGATGCCGCGATAGATCGTGCGCGGTGCGGGCACGGCGAACCAGCCGAGGTAATCGGCGACGGACAGGGCATCGATCTGCGCGGAAAAAACGCCGGCGCCGAGGAGCGCGTTGAGTTCCGAGGCGAAGACGAGTTGCGGGCCGTCGTGACGGTAGTAGAGCGGCTTGATGCCGAAGGGATCGCGGGCGAGAAAAAGCGTCTCTTCGGAAGTGTCCCAGACGGCGAAGGAGAACATCCCGCGCAGCCGCGGCAGGCAGCGCTCGCCCCAGTGGGCGTAGGCCACGAGGAGGACCTCGGTGTCGCATTCGGTCCGGAACGCGAAGCCGGCGCGGACGAGTTCGTCGCGGATCGCGCGGAAGTTGTAGATCGCGCCGTTGAAGACGATGTGGAAACGGCCGTCGGGCGTGGCCATGGGCTGGTGGCCGTTGGCGGGATCGAAGATCGCGAGGCGGTGCATGCCGAGGGTGGCGACGCCGCGAGAAACGAGGCCGGCGTCGTCAGGGCCACGATGAACCATGCGCGCACACATCCGGGCGACGGCGTCGGCGCGGACATCCCCGGGGGTGTTGAGGTCAACAAAGCCGGCTATGCCGCACATGAAGGGACTAAAGGACTAATGGACAAAGGGACTAAGGGACCGGAAGACCCTGAGGCTAAAGGACGGTGGGACTCCCGGTGGAAAGGCGGACAAATCCAAGCACGAGCAAACTCGTGATGGCGGCGACGATCTTGCCGAGTTTCCCGACTTCTTTTTCGACGGCTTGGATCAGGCCGTGCAAGCAGGCGAAAGTCCGTCGGCTTTGAGCGATCAGCGCCGCGGCTTCGGGCTCGGCCAAGTAGCCCAGGCGGAGAGCGAGATGAACGAAATACTGCGTTTCCGCCAAAGAACCGCGGGCGATGTAGAGAAAATGAAGATAGTCTTTCTTACTCTCCCGCGCCGAACCTTCGACAATGTTGGCGGGCACAGAACAGGCCGAGCGGCGAATCTGGCTCGTCATCCCGTAAAGTTCTTCCCTGGGAAAGATGCGAGTCGCGCCGTAGATGGCGACGGTGAAGTCGTCGGCCAGCTTCCAAGCTTCGATTTTGGAATAGTCTCTCATGGGGTTGGGTTGTCGCTTTGTCCCGTGGTCCGTTGTCCTGGCTGGAGAAAGCTTCGCCCCGTCGCTTCCGGCGGCGAAGCGACCGGCCATGAGGCGGGCGGAGGGGAACGCATCTGAGCAATGCTAGGGGGTAAACCCCAGAGCGGAGACGTCAACTTAAACGCTGGAGCGATCCGATCTCGCTGACAGACCGGGTGTTCACCAGCAAATGGAGGAGGCGATTTCGCGGGCTTTCGCGGCGTCGAAAAGTTTTTCGACCAGCAACAGCCCAAACTCCAATGCGGTGCCCGCGCCACGCGAGGTCAGAATGCGCCCGTCGGCGACGGTGCGCTCGTCGCGGAGGAGATCGGGCAATTCGGCGGCGACGGAATCGTGCGCGGTGTAGCGGCGGCCTTGGAGGAGGCCGGCGTCATGGAGCACGGTGGGCGCGGCGCAGATCGCGGCGAGCCAGCGATCGGCGGCGTGCTGGCGCTGGACGAGCGCGCGGACGCGGGGATCGGCGCGAAGGAGTCGCGTGCCCGGGCCGCCGGAAAGGAAAACGCAATCGAACGCCTGCATCTCCACGGCGGCGAGGGAAGTGTCGGCGTGCAGCGTGAGGGCGTTGCGACCGGTGACGTGGATGCCGGCTTCGAGGGCGGCGACGGTGACCTCGGCGCCGGCGCGGCGCAGGAGATCGATGGGTGCGACCGCTTCAATCTCCTCGAAACCATTCGCCAGGACCGCGAGCACCGTGGGCATGGTGTAACGAAAACATCGATGCGGGTGGAAGCCCACCCCTTTTTTGAGGCGAGCGTCGCGGGGAATCCCTGCGCTCCCGCGCAGGGCTACGGAGATCGGGGGCGCACGCGGGGGAGGGGCGGGACGAGGGGGCGCTTCAAACGCACGACAGCGCTTTACGCCGCCTCGATAAATCGCCGCGGGTGTGAATGACTGGCGGCGTGGAAAACGGAGCAGGAAAGCGGTTGGTGGTTTTTGGCTGCGGTTACGTCGGCGGCGAACTGGCGCGGCAGGCGATCGCGCGCGGCGTGCGGGTGACGGCGTTGACGCGCAATGCGGCGACGGCGGCGGAGCTGCGCAGCGGCGGGGTGGAAGTCGTCGTCGCGGATCTGGCTGGCGAGAGCTGGCACGCGGCGATCGCGGGCGGAGCGGAGTGGGTGGTAAACACGGTGAGTTCGGGAGGCGGAGGGGTGGACGGATATCGGCGGAGTTATGTCGAGGGCATGAGATCGGTGGTGGCTTGGGCGCGAAAAGCGGGGCGGGTGGGCACGATGGTTTATACGAGCAGCACGTCGGTTTATCCGCAGGATGGAGGCGTCGTCGTCGACGAGCGCGCGGCGACAGGCGGGAGCGAGCGGGCGGAGATTTTGGTGGAAGCGGAGAGGATCCTGCTGGAGGCGGCAGGTGGAGAACGCGCGGCGGGCGGGCGTGGATTCGTTCTACGGCTCGCTGGGATTTACGGGCCGCGGCGGGTGCATCTTGTCGAGCAAGTGCGCGGCGGCGAGGTCGCGGGCATCGGGGCGCACCGGTTGAATCTGATTCATCGCGACGATGTGTGCGCGGCGATCGAGGCGGCGCTGGGCGCAGCGCCGGAGATCGGCGGCGGAATTTTCAACGTGGCGGACGACGGAGCGGCGGCGAAAACCGAAGTCGTGGCGTGGCTCGCCAAGCGCCTCGGCGTGAAAATGCCGGAGTTCACCGGCGCGCCGGCCGGCGGGCGGCGAAGCGTCACACCGGATCGGGTGATCGCGAACGCGAAGGCGAAAACGATGCTGAGCTGGCATCCGCGTTTCCCGGATTTTCGTCGCGGCTACGAAAATGTGTTGGCAGCGGACGCGGTTTAGCGGTTAACCCGGAACCTCGTTTCTTATTCGTCCCGCCTCTCCCGAGGCGGGCGACGACGATCTCAACCCTGAATCCGTTTTCAAATCATGGCCGGCGTAGGCAAACTTCTCAAACAAGCCCAGAAAATGCAGCGAGGCATCGAGGCGCTCCAAACGCAGCTCGAGGCGAAGGAGATCGACGTCGCCGCGGGCGGCGGGGCGATCAAGATCAAGATCAACGGCGCGGGGAAATTTTTGTCGCTGGCGCTCGATCCCGAATTTTTGAAGGAGGACGCGAAGCTCGTGTCGGACACGGTGCTCGCGGCGGTGCAGGACGCGGCGAAGCAGGCGAAGGAATTCAACGATGCGGAGATGCAGAAGGTGACGTCGGCGTTTCAGGTGCCGGGGTTCATGTGAGCGGCGTAGCCGCCGCAGTTCGTAGTTGAGAGTCGAGGGTTGAGAGTCGGAGTCCTCAGTTCTCTCAACTCTCAACCAATAATTCTCAGCTCGGCATGTCCTCCGCCTTCGAAAAATTGCAGCAGCAACTGAAGCAGCTGCCGGGCGTGGGTTATCGTTCGTCGGAGCGGATCGCGTTGCATTTGCTCGTGGAGCAGCCGGGGCGATTGCCGGCGCTGGTGGCGGCGTTGGAGGAAGCGGCGCGGACGGTGCGGCGGTGCGCGCGTTGCGGGAATCTGGCGGAGGGAGAGCTGTGCGCGATCTGCGCGGACGAGCGGCGCGAGCAGGCGGTGGTGTGCGTGGTGGAACACGTGCCGGACCTCGTCGCGCTCGAGCGGAGTGGGGCGTATCGCGGCGTGTATCACGTGTTGCACGGCAAACTTTCGCCGCTGCACGGCATCGGGCCGGAGCAGCTGAATTTCGCGGCGCTGTTCGCGCGGATCGAGGGCGGCTCCGTGGGGGAATTGATTTTGGCGCTGTCGAACGACGTCGAGGGCGAGGCGACATGCCACTATCTCACGCAGCAGCTCGCCGCGCAGGGGCGCGAGGTGAAGGTGACGCGCATCGGCTTCGGCCTGCCGAGCGGCGGCGGCGTGCTGTATGCGGACTCGGTGACGCTGAAGAGCGCGCTGGAGGCGCGGCGGTCGTATCAGTGAAACGGATCGGCGCAGCGCGATGCCCGTGAGCGATGCCAGCACGCAGCGGGCCGGGCGGGTGCGGGGTGGGGAGCTGGCCATCGTGGCGTGCGTGCTGGCCTTGATGCTGGCGCTGATGGCGGACAGCGTGCGGCAGAGCAGCCTGACCTTCGACGAGTCGCCGCACGCGGCGGGCGGGGCGGCGATCGTGCAGCGCCGGGATTTTCGCCTGCAGGCGGAGAACGGCGTCCTGCCGCAGTGGCTCGCCGGACTCGCGCTGGCGAAGTTTCCGTTGCCGCCGGTGGAACGCGACGCCTGGCGGCAGGGCGACGGCTGGGGCGTCGGCTACGAATGGTTTTACCAGCTCGGATACGACGGACGGGCGATGGCGTGGCGCGCGCGAATGGCATGCGCGGTCTTCGCGCTGGCGCTCGGGCTGGTGGTGTGGGGCTGGTCGCGGGGGTTGTTCGGCCGCACGGGCGGGCTGCTCTCGCTGGTCCTGTATGCGCTCTCGCCGACGATGCTGGCGAACGGGCCGTTGATCACCTCGGACGTCGCGGCGGCGCTGTTCCTGACGACGAGCCTCGGCCTGATTTGGGCGGTCACGGAGCGGGTGTGTTGGGGCCGGGTGGCGCTCTGCGGGCTCTCGGTGGGGTTGCTGTTTCTCTCGAAAATGTCCGCCTTGTTGATCGTGCCGTTCGGGGCGGTGCTGATCGGGTTGAGCCTGGGATCGGCGACGCCGCTGTGGGTGGGCGGAAAAAGCCGGCCGCGGGAAGTCAAAAGCGTCGTGGGGCGTTTGGGCTGGCTGATGGCGGCGGCGGCCGTGGTCGCGGGACTGGCGATGGCGATCGTGTGGACGGGCTACGATTTTCGGTTTGCGGCGACGGCGGGCGGAGGGAGTGACGAGTTGAATTTTCCGCTCCCGTGGGAGCACGTGCTGGAGCAGCCCGCGCCGGGAGTGGTGTTGCACGAAGCGAAGCTGCGGGCGGACCAGGCGAGCGCGACGGTGGCCGTTTTCCGGCGGCACGGCGCGGCTCTGGACATCTGGAGCGACGAGGGCGTCGCGGCTTTCGCCGAGGTGAAACGGGATCTCCTCGAGGCGCCCCAGCGGGCGGCGGTCGAAGCGGTGCTGGCGCGACCGCCGGGCAGGGCGTCGCTGCGCGTGTTGGAATTCCTGCGACGGCACGAATGGATGCCCGAGGCCTGGATCTACGGGGTGGCGCACGTGCTGCGGCAGTCGCAGCAGCGCGCGGCGTTCCTGAACGGAGAAGTGCGGGCGGGCGGATGGCGCGCTTTTTTCCCGTATGCGTTCGCGGTGAAGACGCCGCTGCCGGTTTTCGCCATCGTGGCGCTCGCGATCGGGGCGGTCGTGGTTGGCGGCGACGCCAGAAGCATCGGCCGCGGACTGCTGCGGACCGCGCCGCTGTGGCTGCTGGCAGCGGGGTATGCGGCGATCGCGATCGGCAGTTCGATGAACATCGGCCACCGGCACCTGCTGCCGGTTTATCCGGCGATGTTCGTGCTGTGCGGCGGAGCGGCGCGCTGGGCGACGCGGCGAGCCGGAGCGATCGCTCTCGGGGTGATCGGGGCGCTGCTCGCGGCGGAGACGGCGTGGCGCCATCCGCACTATCTCGCTTATTTCAACGGCTTGGTGTCACCGCGGCAGGCGTATCGACATCTCGTCGACAGCTCCCTCGACTGGGGCCAGGATCTGCCCGCGGTCCAGCGTTACCTCGCGGCGCAGCCGTCGAGCGAGCCGGTTTATCTTTCGTATTTCGGGACGGCGAGCCCCGCCTACCATGGCGTCGCCGCGCGGCCGCTGTATTCGTTTTTTGGGCTGCATTTGCGGGAGACGCCGGATTTCACGCGGACGAGATTGCCGGCGGAAACGGCGGCGGCGCAACTGGCGGCGTTTCGGCGCGACGCTCCGGAGTACGAGGTGATGCGCGGCGTCCGCAGCGGGAACCAGGTGCTCGTGGAGATCCTGAAGCGCCCGGCTGCGCTGCGGTGGTCGGCCGGCACGTTTTTGATCGGTGCGACGATGCTGGAGGCGGTTCACTTCGACGGCGTGGATGGGCCGCGCGGCCGGTGGTCCGAGCGTCACGAGCGGGTTTACCAGGAATTGCGCGCGGCGGTGCAGCCGCTGCTGAGCGACGATGCGGGGGTGCGGACCGAGGGGTACCGGGCGAGGACGAACGAGGATTGGGCGGACATTCTGCGAAGTTTCGAAGAATACCGCTTCGCCCGGCTGGCGGCGTTTTTGCGCGCGAGGGAACCGGACGACCAGATAGCGTTCACCGTGCTCGTCTACCGCTTGAACGCAGCGGACGTCGCGCGGGTGTCGGACGGACCGCCGCCGGCGGAGCGGTAGGCGTGCGTCCCGGGCGGCACATTCTTTTGATTGCCGTCGAGGCGAATGTCTCTTTGTTTCCGCGCGTTCGTCGCGGGCGTAGTATAACGGCTATCACGTGTGCTTCCCAAGCATGAAACGAGGGTTCGACTCCCTCCGCCCGCACCAAAACCGGCCAATGGCCTTCTTTAGCCGGCCAGCGGCGTAGGATCGGAACGCGGTCGCAGATCGCCGCTGGGTCGGAATCGAATTCACACGTCGGCTTCGACGTGGGCGGCGTGGAGATTGCGCCAGCGGTCGAGGACGCGCTTGTAGATGTCGTCGGGCGCGAGGCCGTGGGCGGCGCGGAGGATGTCCACGCTGCTGCCGTGCTCGACGAACTTGTCGGGCCAGCCGATGCGCTCGACGGCGGTGGGGCAGTTCGCCTCCTGGAGCACTTCGATCACGGCGCTCCCGAAGCCGCCGGTGACGACGTGATCCTCGAGTGTGACGAGAAGGGGGATACACGCGGCGTGGCTGAGGAGAAGCGTGCGATCGAGGGGTTTCACGAAGCGGGCGTTCACGACGCCGACGGACAGATTTTCCTCGGCTTCGAGGCGGGCGGCGAGTTTCAGCGCGTTCTCCACCATCGGGCCGAGCGCCCAGAGCATGATGTTGGAACCCTGGCGCAGCACTTCGGCCTGGCCGATGGGGAGGGCGGCGGGCGCGGATTTCAATTTCACGCCGAGGCCGGCGCCGCGCGGGTAGCGGATGAAGGCGGGCGAGCCGAGGTGCAGGCCGGTGTGCAGCATGTCGACGAGTTCGTCCTCGTCCTTCGGCTGCATGATCGTGGCGTTCGGGACGCAGCGGAGATAGGCGAGGTCGAAGAGGCCGTGATGCGTGGGGCCGTCATTCGCGGAGAGGCCGGCGCGGTCCAGGCAAAACGTGATGGGCAGATTCTGGAGCGCGACGTCGTGAATGATCTGGTCGTAGGCGCGCTGGAGAAAGGTGGAGTAAATCGCGACGACGGGCTTGATGCCTTTCGTGGCGAGGCCGGCGGCGAAGAGGACCGCGTGCTCCTCGGCGATGCCGACGTCGAAAAATTGTCCGGGCAGCGCGGCCGCGAGGTGCGAGAGGCCGGTGCCGGCGGGCATCGCGCCGGTGATGCCGACGATGGCGGGGTCGGCTTGCGCGAAGCGGGTGAGCGCCTGACCAAAGACGTCCTGATAATTCGGCGGCGTGCCGGCGGCGGTTTTTTTGCTTTCGCCGGTGACGGGGTCGAAGGGGCCGGCGCCGTGAAATTTTTCCGGATGACCGACGGCGGCCTCGAGGCCTTTGCCTTTTTTCGTGAGCACGTGGATGAGCACGGGCACGTCGCAGTGTTTCGCGAACTGGAGGTTTTTCGTGAGCGCGTCGAGGTTGTGGCCGTCGACGGGGCCGAGGTAGCGGAGGCCGAATTTTTCGAAGAGCGACGACTCGACGAAGAAGTCTTTCGTCTCGCGTTTCCACTTTTGGTAAACGCGGTTCATCTCCACGCCGGTCGCGAAACTCGTGAAGAATTTTTCGACGTCGTGGTGAAGTCTGTTGTAGGTCGGGCTGGTGCTGAGGCGGTTGAGGTAGCTGGAGATGGCGCCGACGTTCTTGGCGATGGACCACTCGTTATCGTTGAGGATGACGATGAGGCGTTTGGTCGAGGAGCAGACGTTGTTGAGCGCCTCGACGGTGATGCCGCAGGTGAACGCGGCATCGCCGCAGATCGCGACGACATGCTCGCCGGTGCCGAGGAGATCGCGGGCGGTGGCCATGCCGAGCGCGGCGGAGAGGGCGGTGCCGGCGTGGCCGGCGCCGAACGAATCGTGCGGGCTCTCGGCGCGGTAGAGGAAGCCGCTCGCGCCGCCGGTCTGGCGGAGTTTTTTGAAAAATTCGCCGCCGCGGCCGGTGAGGAGCTTGTGGACGTAGCCCTGGTGCGCGACGTCGAAGACGAACTGGTCGGCGGGCGTGTCGAAGACGCGGTGAAGGGCGAGGGTGAGTTCGACGACGCCGAGATTCGGGCCGATGTGGCCGCCGTTTTTGGCGGTGACGGCGATGAGTTCGTCGCGGATTTCCTGGGCGAGCTGCGAAAGCTGGGCGGGCGTGAGGGCTTTGACGTCGGCGGGACTTTGGATCGTCGGGAGCAGACGCGGCGCGGAGGCGGCGGAAGGGGCGTTCATCAGCAGAGCGAGGCGGGGCGTGGGCTCAGGCCTCGCTGGTGGTTTCGAATTTGGTGAAAGCGGCGCCGTCTTTTTGTTTTTTCAGCAGCTCGATCTTGAGTTCGGCGTCCTTCAGGCGGGCTTCGCAGACCTTGAGGAGCTTGTTGCCCTCCTCGAATTTCGCGAGCAGCTCGGCGAGGGGAACCTCGCCGGATTCCATCGATTCGACGATGGTTTCGAGCTGGGTGAGCGCGGACTCGAAGGAGGGTTTGGCGTCAGTGGCTTCCACGCGGGCAAAAGATGCGGCGGGGGTCAGGCTTTTCAATCAAAAGACGCGCGTCGCGGGCGCGCGGGCGCCGGGAATCCAAGATCCAAGCTCCAAGATCCAAGCTCCAGGGAAGATCCAAATACCAATCGCCAAAATTGGAGTTTCGACGGGTTGAGCTTCTCTGGATCTTGGTTGCTTGGATCTTTTTCGATGGCGTGCGGGGGAAAAGTGAATCGAATGGCGCGATGGTTTCCGTCCTGGCGGTCACGGCCGCGTTGTTGGTGCTGCGATTGTTGGGTGAACTGGTGCTGTCGGCGCTGAATCGCGCGGAGGTGCGGCGGCACGCGGCGCAGCCGCCGGCGGGCGTCGCAGCGATCATGGACGGGGCGACGTATGCGAAAGCGGTGAGCTACACGTTGGAAAAATCGCGCTTCGGCGTGGTGAGCGGAATTTTCGACACGCTCGTGCTGGCGCTGTTTGTTTTCGGCGGCGTGCTGCCGGCGCTGTTCGAGCGGGTGGTGAGTTGGGGCGGGCCGGGGGCGGAGTGGACGCGGGTGTTGTTCATCTTGATCGCGGGCGTGTTGCTTTCGATTCCGTCGCTGCCGTTCGACTGGTGGGAGCATTTCCGGCTGGAGGCGAAATTCGGATTCAATCAGGGCACGCCGAAGCTGTGGGTGACGGACAAACTCAAAGGCCTGCTGCTGATGGCGGCGATCGGGTTTCCGCTGCTCTGGGCGTTGTTGTCGCTCGTGCGCTGGGCGGGCGAGGCGTGGTGGGTGTGGGGCTTCGCGCTGGTTTTCGGTTTTCAGATTTTGATGCTGGTGCTCTATCCGAAGCTGATCCTGCCGCTCTTCAACAAGCTCACGCCGCTGCCCGAGGGCGATTTGCGGGCGCGATTGTTCGCGCTGGGCGAGCGGACGGGGTTTCGGGCGAAGGCGATCGAGGTGATGGACGGGAGCAAGCGGTCGGGGCACTCGAACGCGTTCTTCACGGGGTTCGGGCGGTTTCGGCGCATCGTATTGTTCGATACGCTTGTCGCGCAACTCACGCCGGAGGAACTGGAGGCGGTGCTCGCGCATGAAATCGGGCACTACCGGCGCGGGCACATTCCGAAGATGCTGGCGCTCGGGGCGGTGACGATGCTGGCGGGATTCGCGGTGATCGCGTGGCTGGCGCGGAGCGCGTGGTTCGATGTGGCGTTCGGGTTTCCGCCGGGAGAACTGGCGCCGGCGTTTTTGTTGTTCGGGCTCCTGAGCGGCGTGGTGACGTTTTGGTTTTCCCCGCTCGCCAACCTGCTCTCGCGGAAGCACGAGTATGAGGCGGATGCGTTTGCGCGCGAGGCGATGGGCGGGGCTGGGCCGATGATCGGCGCGCTGCGGAAACTGGCGCAGAAGAATTTGAGCAACCTCACGCCGCATCCGTGGTTCAGCGGGTTTTATTATTCGCATCCGACGCTGGTCGAGCGCGAACGGGCGCTGACGACGGCAAGCTGAAAGCCGCTCGCGACGGAACCACGAACCGGCCGCGGATGGCGCTGATGAACGCGGATACAACCCAGATTCCGATGCGGCGATCCGTGAGCTCCGCGTCGGCCGCGGGAAGGTTTGGGTTGGTTTTGTGGTTGTGGATGGGACTGCTCAAGGCGGAGACGCTCGTCGTGGCGACTTACAACGTGGAAAATTACGTGGCGACCGACCGGATGACAGAGGAAGGTTATCGGAAGGACTATCCGAAGCCGGAGACGCAGAAGCAGGCGCTGCGAGCGGTGATCCGCGGCATCGACGCCGACGTGCTCGTGCTGCAGGAAATGGGCACGGCGGGTTATCTGGAAGAGTTGCAGCGCGACTTGAAGCGCGACGGCCTCGACTACCCTCACGCGGTGCTGCTCGAGGCCCAGGATGCGGAGCGGCATGTGGCGCTGCTCTCGCGGCGGCCGATCGCGGCGGTCAAGCGGCATGCGGCCCTGGAGTTTTCGTATTTCGGTGCGAAAGAAAAAGTGAAGCGCGGGCTGCTGGAAGTGCGCTTCGCGACGACCGGCGGCGAGGTGACGCTGTTCGCCTTGCACTTGAAGAGTCGTTTCACGGAGCGGCCGGACGATCCACGGTCGGCGTTGCGGCGCGTCGGCGAGGCGGTGGCGATTCGCGACGCGGTGCTCGCAGAGTTTCCGAATCCGGCGACGGAACGGTTCGCGATCCTGGGGGATTTCAACGACGATCGGGCGAGCAAGACGCTGGCGCGACTGATGGAGCGCGGGAAAACCACCGTGGCGCGGCTGCTGCCCGCGGCGGATTCACGCGGCGAGACGTGGACGCATGCGTTCAAGAAGGAGGACAACTATACGCGGTTGGATCACGTGCTGGTTTCGCCGGCGCTCGCGTCGGCGGTGGGCGGCGGGGCGGCGAAAATTTACGATGGCGAGGGCGTGCTCGAAGCGAGCGACCACCGGCCGGTGATCGTGACGTTCGCATGGCCCTGACGAATCCAGCGGGCGAGGCGGCGGCCGGCCGGGCGGGAAATCCATCGTTGGAGCACGGAGAGGATTGTATCGCGAAACGGCAGTGTCCAGAAGGGCGGCCAGGCGCTGAAATGCGGCCAAACGCTGAATTTTTTCCATGAATCGCCAACCACTCGTCTCGCAATTCTACACTGCCGATCCTTCCGCCCACGTGTTCGAGGGGAAGATCTTCATCTATCCGTCGCACGATCTCGACGTGGACGCGGTGGAGAACGATCAGGGCGATCACTATGCGATGACCGACTACCGGGTGTTGTCGCAGGCGCATCCGGAGGCGCCGGCGGTGGACCACGGGGTCGCGCTGGATCTGGCGGACGTGCCCTGGGCATCGCGGCAGCTGTGGGCGCCGGACGCCGCGTATCGGAACGGGCGTTACTACCTTTATTTTCCGGCGCGGGACAAGGCGGGGATTTTTCGAATCGGCGTGGCGGAGTCGGCGCGGCCGGAAGGCCCGTTCGTGGCGCACCCGCAACCGATCGCGGGCAGTTTCAGCATCGACCCCTGCGCCTTCCCGGATGCGGCCGGCGAGTTTTATCTGTACTTCGGCGGCGTGTGGGGCGGGCAACTGCAATGCTGGGCGACGGGCAGTTTCATCAAAGATGCGGCGATGCCGCCCGACGAGGCGCCGGCGTTGCGGCCGAAGGTGGCGCGACTGAAGGCGAACATGCTCGAGTTTGCGGCTCCGCCCCAGGATGTCGTCATCACCGACGAGGCCGGAGTGCCGTTGAAGGCGGGCGACACGGGCCGGCGGTATTTCGAGGGGCCGTGGATGCACCGGTATCGGGGAATTTACTACTTCTCCTACTCGACCGGTGACACGCACACGCTGGTGTATGCGACGTCGGCGAGTCCGCTGGGGCCGTTCGTGTTTCGCGGACGGATTTTGAATCCCGTCGTGGGATGGACGACGCATCACTCGATCGTCGAGCATGGCGGACGCTGGTGGCTGTATTACCACGACTCGTCGCTGTCCGGCGGTGTTTCCCACAAGCGGTGCGTGAAAGTGCAGGAGCTTTTCTACGAGGCGGACGGATCGATCCGCACGATGGATCCGTGATCGGCGCGACGGCGGCCCGACAAAAACGATGAAGGCGGATCGGTCGACGATCCGCCTTCTTCGTTGGGCTGGCCGGACGTCGGCGCCCGGACCGGAAGCTGGAATCAGCGTGCGCTGACAGTGATGGGCACGCTCACTTCGCCGGAGCCGTAACCCTTCAGGAAGAGGCTGCCGCTGCCGGCCTTGCCGCCCTCGACGGTGACGGTGACGCTGGTCTGGCCCTGGGGAACGAGCACCTCGGGCATGATCACGCTCTCGGGCACGTCGGTGGTGAGATCGAGCAGCAGGCCGCCGGGAGGCGCGGCGTTCGGGATGGTGAAGGTGATCGGCTGGCGCTCGCCGGTGCGCAACGTGAGCGAACTCGGCGTAACGGTGAGATTGCTCGTATCGATGCGGAAGGTACCGACGGGCGAATTGCCGGAGGCGCCGCCGACCATCACGCGATAATTCTGACCGGCGGGGAGCGCGGGCACGAAGAACGAGAGGGCGTTGGGCGATTCGAAGACGGTGCGGGTCGGGTTGTTGTCGAGATAGATGACATCCTGCGGCGTGAAGCCGCGGCCGAGCACGCTGATGCGCGCGCCGACGGGGCCGCGGTTGACCTCGAGCGAGAGCACGTAGCGGTGGACGACGTGCGCGGTCGTGACGGCGGTGTAGGCCTGGCCGGCGGTCTCCGTGCCATTACCCCCGGTCTTGTAGTCGACGAGGAAGTAGTAGGCGAGTTCCTCGCGGCCGGCGGGCAACTGGTAGTCGAACTCGAAAAGATTTTCGCCGAGCGGACTGCGGGTCATCGCGAAGTTCTGGCCGTCGATGACGATGTGCGGGGAAATGCTGCTGCCGATGATCGTGTTCGTCTTCGGCGTGACGCGCAGCGTGATCGTGTAAATCTGCGATGGATTTTCGGGGAGCGAAGCCGGCGTGAGGTTGGTGAGAACGATGCCCTGGCAGCCCGCCACGAGGAGAAGCGCGGCGGCGGCGCCGAGCCAAAAGAGGAATTTTCTCGCGGGAGAAATACGGTTGGTATGCATTGGGCTTTTGGGCGTGAAAATCGAGCGGATCAAGTGGCGTTAGTAATGAGTCACCTCGCAACAGAGCAAGCCAAAGCTGAGACGGCGACGCCTCTGGGCGTGTATGTGCACGTGCCGTTTTGCGCGTCGACTTGTGACTTCTGCGCGTTCTATCAAACGAAGCCGACCGCGCACGGCGTGAAAAGTTTCCTGCAAGGCGTCGAACGCGAAGCGGAACTCGTCGCGTGGACGCAACCGGTGTCGACGGTGTTCTGGGGTGGCGGCACGCCGGGGTTGCTGGCGCCGCGGGACTTGAGCCGGCTGGCGGAGACGGTCCGGGTGCGCTGCGGCGGGGCGCCTGAGGAGTGGACGGTGGAGATGGCGCCGGCCTCGGTGACGGCGGAGCGGCTCGCGGCGCTGCGCGATGCGGGCGTGACGCGCATCTCGATGGGCGCGCAGAGTTTTCAGCCGGCGCTGCTGGACGGACTCGGGCGACAGCATACGCGCGAGCAGATTTACCGGGCGTATGAACGCGTGCGGGCGGCGGATTTTCGGAGCGTTAACCTCGACCTGATGTTCGCGTTGCCGGGCCAGACGGCGGAGGAGTGGGCGGCGGACGTGCGCGAGGCGGTGGCGCTCGCGCCGGATCACCTGTCGACGTATTGCCTGACATTCGAGGAGGACACGGCGCTGTGGGTGAAGCTTTCGCAGGGGCGCGTGAAGCTCGATCCCGAGCACGAGGCGCGGCTCTACGAGGCGACGTGGGCGCAACTCGCCGCGGCGGGCTACGCGCAATACGAGGTGTCGAACTTCGCCCGGCCGGGGCATGCGTGCCTCCACAATCTCAATACGTGGCGGATGCACGAGTGGATCGGGCTCGGGCCGTCGGCGGCGTCGCAGCACGCGGGCCGGCGCGGGGCCAACGTGGCGGATCTGGAGCAATGGCTGGCGAACGTGGCGCGGGGCGAGCGCGTGACCGAGGATCGCGTGGCGGTGACGCCGGAGTTGCGGGCGGAGGATGCGCTGATTTTCGGGCTGCGAATGAACGCGGGCGTGGAGGTCGGCGCCTGGAAAACCCGCGTGCCGGACGCGCCGTGGCGCGAGGTGGAGGCATTGCTCGCGCGGCTGGTCGACGAAGGACTGGCGACGCGCGGGGCGAGCGTGGTGCGATTGACGGAACGCGGACGGTTGGTGGCGGACGCGGTCGGGGCGGAAGTGATGGCGGCGTTCGAGGCGACGGCGGCGAAGGCGTGATCGCCGGGGACGGATGAATTTAATCCACCAAGAACGCAGCGAGCGCAAAGAGCGGGCTGGTTTTTCTTTGGGTTCTCTGCGTTCTGTGCGGTTAATTTTCCTGGAATGAAGAGACTCGTTTTTGTTTTTCTGATGCTCGGAGCGTGGCTGCGCGCGGAGCACGCGCTCGTGATCCAGACGGATTTCGGCGTGAAGGACGGCGCGGTGGCGGCGATGAAAGGCGTGGCGTTCGGCGTGAGCCCGAAGCTGGCGATTTTCGATTTGAGCCATGAGAACACGCCCTACGACGTGTGGGAGGCGGCGTATCGGCTGAAGCAGGCGGCGCCGTTCTGGCCGGCGGGGACGGTGTTCGTGTCGGTGATCGATCCAGGCGTCGGCACCGAGCGGAAGTCGGTCGTCTTGCAGACGAAGAGCGGGCATTTTTTCGTGAGCCCGGACAACGGCACGCTGACCCTGATCGCGGAGGAACTCGGGATCGCGGCAGTGCGCGAGATCGACGAAACGAAGCATCGGCGGGCGGGCTCGGAGAAATCCTACACGTTTCACGGGCGCGATGTTTACGTCTACACGGGGGCGCAGCTCGCGGCGGGCGCGACGACGTTCGAGGAGATCGGGCCGCTGCTGCCGGCGAAGGTCGTCGAAGTGGCGTATGAAAAAGCGCGGCGCGAGGGCGGCGCGCTCGTCGGCACGATTCCGTATCTGGATTTCCAGTTCGGCAACGTGTGGACGAATCTCGACGAAGCGTTGTTCGCGCAGCTCGGGGCGAAGTTCGGCGATCGGTTCCGGGTGACGATCGCGCAGGGCAAAAAGAAAATTTACGAGGGAGAGATGCCGTATGCGCGGACGTTCGGCGACGTGCCGGAAGGACAGCCGCTGTTGTATTTGAACAGCCTCATGGCGGTGTCGTTCGCGTTGAACCAAGGCAGTTTTGTGAAAGAACACGGCGTCGCCTGCGGCGCGGAGTGGAGCGTGCGCGTGGAGAAGATCGCGCCGTGACACGCTGGGTCGCCGGATTTTTTGCGATGATCGGGCTGGTGGCGTGCGGCACGCCGGCGAAGCGCGACTTCGCGCCGGTGGTGGCGCGGTTTTTTCTGGAATCGTCGGAGGGGCAGGGCGGGCTGGCGACGCTGCCGCAGAGCGGGGTGCAGATCGCGGTGTCGCCGAAACCGGTGATCACGGAGTTCGACGTGGTGAACGTGGAGGTCGTGCGGGTGGAGCTGGGCGAGTGCCTGATGTTTCAACTCACGGGGGCGGCGGCGCGGGATTTGTATCGGCTGACGACGACGAATCAGGGGCGGCGGCTGGTGCTTTTGTTGAACGGCGAGGCGGTGGGCGCGCGGCGGATCGAGCGGCCGTTCGAGGACGGGGCGGTGCTGGTGTTTGTGGAAAAACCGGACGCGGCGTTGCAGGAACTCGCGGCGAATTTGCGGAAGACGGCGGAGGAGATGCAGCGGGCGGCGGCGAAAAAATCATGAGACGAGCCACACACCCCGCCCTGTCGGGCACCCCTCTTGCTAGAGGGGACTTCGGCGGCGGAGAGCCTAAAATTTTTCCGGAGAAGCGGGGAACGCGCCGCGGTGAATGGCTATGGCGAGCGATGCTCGCCTTGGTGACGGTTGCTTTTTCGCTCCGCACTTTCGCGGATGAACGCGTCGAGTTTACTTGGCCGACGCCGAATCCGGCGTGGGCGGAAGGGCGGCCGGCGACGGAATTTCTGCAACACGCGGGTTCGGGCGATCCGGAGTCGGGCGGATTCGGCGGGGTGCGCAGCGGCGGCGTGCAGTTTCACGAAGGCGTGGATCTGCGCGCGGTGTCGCGCGACCGGCGGGGCGAGCCGACGGATGCGGTTTTCGCGGCGATGGACGGCGTGGTGCGGCACGTGAGCGCGAGCGCGGGCGACAGCAGTTACGGGCGCTACATCGTACTCGAACATCCCGAGGCGTCGCCGGCGGTGTACACGCTCTACGCACACCTCGCGCGGATCGCGCCGGGCTTGCACACGGGCGATCGCGTGGCGCGCGGGCAGGCGATCGCGACGATGGGGCACAGCTCGGGCGGCTATGTGATTCCGCGCGACCGGGCGCATCTGCATTTCGAAATCGGCGTGATGGTGACGCGGGATTTTCAGTCGTGGTATAACGCGAAAAAATTCGGGAGCGCAAACGACCACGGCGTGTGGAACGGGATGAATCTGATGGGAATCGATCCGCTGGATTTTTTGCGCGACTGGCGGACGCGGCGGGTGGACACGTTTCAGGAATATTTCGCGCAGATGCCGATGGCGGTGCGCGTGCGGATCGCGACGCGGCGGACGCCGGATTTCGTGCAGCGTTATCCGGCGCTGGTGAAAAGCGCGCCGCCGTTGCTGGTCGCCGGGTGGGAAATCAAGTTCAACTGGACGGGCGTGCCGTTCGAATGGACGCCGCTGTCGGATGCGCAGACGGCGGGACTAGCGGCGAACGAGCCGACGGTGGTCGAGGTGAACACGGAGCTGGAACGGCGGGAGCGGAGCAAGACGCTCGTGGTGATGCGCCGCGGGCGGTGGGTGCCGGCGCGGGATTTGGAGATGGTGCTGCAGCAGTTGTTCGGGCGCTGAACGCGGCGGTCGGAGGTCGGAGCCTGCTTGCAGGCGGGGGCCGCGAAGTAGCGCCGGCATCCTGCCGGCGTAGTTGTGACCGGTGGCTGGAGGCGGCGCTACGATCGCCTGCAAGCAGGCTCCTACATTCGGAAAGGCGGCGGGGCGATGCGGCTTGCAGGCGAGTCAGGCCGGCGCAAATCGAACATCGCCTGCAAGCAGGCTCCTACATCCGGAAAGACGGCGGGACGATGCGGCTTGCTCAGCTTTGGGGTTTAAGCTGATCGAGGAGCGCGAGGAACTCGGCGTTTTGCTTGAGCCCTTCGAGATCGGGATCCTGCTGCATCCAGTCGAAATCGCGGTAGCCGAGTTCGATCGCCTGGCGCAGGGCGCGGAGCGCGGCGGCTTTTTTCTTCAGGAGCGCGAGGCTGCAGGCGAGATTGTAGTGGGCGGTCGCGTTGGCCGGAAGGAGGCGGACCAGGCGGCGGTCCATTTTCAGGCCGTCGGCGATGCGGCCGTGTTTCGTGTAGAGGCCGCCGAGCAATTCGATGACTTCGGTGTAGTTTCGATCGCGCCGCAGGATCGATTCGTAGAAACGAATCTCGAACTCGTGATCGTGCTGGCGGGCCATGATCAGGAGCGGCGCGGGCAGGTGCCGGTGAGGCGAAGGGTGTCGCAACGTGCGCTGACCTGGAGGCGCTGGGAGACGGGCGTCAGACCGAGCTTCGAGGAGACGGTGTTGCCATACCAACCCATGAAGGGCGCGCTGATCTCGAAGATTTTGTCGCAATCGAGGCAGACGACCTGCGCGACCTGCGTGCTGCCGTCCTCGCCGGCGGGATGGTAAAATTTTTCTCCCGTGCCGATGTCGACTTCGCGCAGGGCGCCGCTTTCGACCATGATCGGCAGCGTGCGGTAAACGGTGGCGCGGGAAATCGAGTCGTCGATCGCGCGGGCGTAGTCGAGCAGTTGCTCGGCGGTGAAATGCTCGGTTTGCGCGACGGCCGCGTCGAAAATCGCCAGCCGCTGATTCGTGACTCGCAGGGATTTCTGGGTGAGATATTTTCTGAACTTTTCGCGCGCGGCGGGGATGTTCACGGCGGCGACTGTTTGGAGCGGCCTGCGGGGAGTCAATGCGTTCGTGGGTGCGCGGCGGTGGGTGCGGCACGAGAGGAAAATCGGCTCGTACGGCGATGGATCGCGGCGATGCGCGGCGGTGGTGACGGGAGAGAAACGCGCTCAGGTCGAGCGCGCGACGGGAGGAGGAGCCTCGGACGGAGAGCTACGGATCGATCTTCGCGATGCGGCGGGCGTGGCGGCCGCCTTCGAACTCGGTGGCGAGCCAGACGCGCGTGATCTTGATCGCCTCGGCTTCGGTGACGGTGCGTTCGCCGAGGGAGAGGACGTTGGCGTCGTTGTGCGAGCGGTTCCAGATCGCGACCTGTTCGTTCCAGCACAGGCCGCAGCGGATGCCGCGGACGCGGTTGGCGACGATGGCCTCGCCGTTGCCGGAGCCGCCGAGGACGATGCCGCGTTGGAATTCGCCGCGCGCGACGGCTTCGGCGACGGGGCGGATGAAATCGGGGTAGTCGCAGGCCTCGGGCGTGTAGGTGCCGAGGTCGCGGACGGTGTGGCCGTCGGCGAGGAGCGCGGCGACGAGGGCGCCCTTGTAGGCGAAGCCGGCGTGGTCGGAGCCGATGGCGATGGAGAAGGTTTTAGGCGAGGGCATGACGGCGTGCGGGGGAGAGGGCGGAGATTGAACTCGGGAAGCGGGCGGGTGTCCTTATTCCGTTCGGCGCGAACTCCAGCAAACAAAAATCCCCCGCTTCTTCGTCATGAAAAAATTATTCACTGCAAGCGTGTTGGCGTCGGTCGTGTGGCTGGCGGGCTGCGCGACGCCGGAATCGCGCGTGAAGGCGAACGAATCGCTGGTGAGTTCTTGGCCCGCGGACGTGCAGCAGAATGTGCGGGCGGGAAAAATTGCGGTGGGTTACACGCGGGACATGGTGCGCGTGGCGCTGGGCGAACCGGACCGGCTGGCGACGCGCACGACGGCGGAAGGGCAATCCGAGGTGTGGGTGTATTTCGACAAGGGGCCGAAATTTTCGTTTGGCGTCGGCCTGGGGAGCTTCGGCCGGCATAGCGCGGTGGGCGGCGGCGTGACGGTGGGCGACACGGGCTGGCGCGACGAGGAGATGATGCGGGTGATTTTCGCGGGCGAGCGGGTGAGCGCGATCGAGCTGCGAAAGTAGGGGAAGTTGGGGGAGGAACGTTGACGCGGCGCGGTCGGGAGACTCCGCCCTACAGCAGGTCAAGCACGCGGAGGACGGCGGCGGTGTTGGCGAGATCTGCGAAGACGGCGGTGGGAGCGCAGGCGCGGAGGTCGTCGACGGTGAAGCGGCCGGTGGCGACGCCGATCGTGCGGGCGCCGATGATTTTTCCGCAGGCGATGTCGTGCGGGGTGTCGCCGATGATCCAGACGCGGTCGGCGGCGAATTCGACGCCGTGGTGCTCGGTGGCGCGACGGAGAGCATGGGGGCCGAGGTCGTTGCGGGTTTCGCTGTCGTCGGCGAAGGCGCCGAAGGCGAAGTGGGCCCAGAGTTCGTGGTGGCCGAGTTTGATTTCGGCGCCGCGGCGGAGATTGCCGGTGAGGAGGCCGTTGGCGACGTCCCCGCGCTGGGCGAGGGCGGAGAGCAGTTCGCGCACACCGGGGAGGGTGCGGTTGTGGGGATTGAGAATTTCCCGGGGAAGCGCGCGAAGATAACCTTCGAGGTAGCGGGAAACGTTCTCGGGAGTTTCGGGCAGGTTGAACTTGGCCAGGACGCGGCGGGCGATCCACGGATCGGTGCGGCCGGCGAGTTCGATGTCGCTGAGCGTGCCGACGATGCCGAATTCATCGGCGAGCGCGGCGACGAGCGAGCGTTCGCCGGCGCCACCGGCGAGGAGGAGCGTGCCATCGATGTCCCAAAGCAGAAGGGTTTTCATGAATGTGAATGAATGGTTACGGTAGGCCGCTGGCGCGGCGGAGGGCACCTCGTTTCTTTCGGCAGGCTTGCGGAACGTCGGTGGCGGGTAACTTTTCAATTGGGGCGAGCGTCCCTCGAAAAATCATGAAAACTTTTATTCTCTTGTTTGCCCTGGTGTGCGGCGCGGTGGGGATGACGGGTTGTTCGACGCCGGAGACGCGGATCGCGAAGCAGCCTGAATTGTTCAACCGGCTGACGCCGGAGCAGCAGCAGATGATCCGCGCAGGCAAAGTCGGAATCGGCTTCGATATGGAGATGGTGCGGCTCGCGCTCGGCGATCCGGACCGCGTCCGCGAGCGACTCGATGCGAAGGGCCGCAGCGAAATCTGGTCGTATGTGGACTATGAGTCGGACACCGGGGTGATTTTATATCGCGGCTGGTATCACCGCGGCTGGCACGCGATGGGTTATCCCTATTATCTCGACGTCCCCGGCCGGCGGGAGCGTTCGCGGGAGCGCGTGATATTCCGCAACGGCAAGGTGGAATCGGTCGAGAGCGAGAAGCGATGAGAGCTGGTGCCGGAATCGCAGCAGGGACACTCTTCCATTCCTGACGAGACCGGGTGCCGTTTGGGTTAAACCGTTTTAGGCGGAGCAATCAGTTGAGCCGCAGATCGCGCGGATCGACGCAGATATCCGCCGAGAAAAAATTCATCCCTGATCGTCGCCGACGCGCTCTCCGGAGCGTTGATCCAGCGAACGGGGGACTTCAGCCCAAGGTCTCGAGCTGCGCACATCCGCGAAATCTGCGGTCAATTCCGACGGCACCTTTCCGCTGAAGGCGGTCATGAACTTCAGTTCGAAGGTTTGGCCGGTAGGGCGCTCACCTCGTGAGCGCCGCGAATGACAAAAGACTTTCCGGCGGGCAGCGGAATGCCCGCCCTACCTCTGAGGCTGTGACAGAAAGTTCGTGACAGCCTCTGAAGCGGACCGAGGTCCGCTCTCGATAAGAACAATCGCGTCGGGCGAATGATTCTAGGCGGAGGCCGGCCGGCGTTTTGGCAGGCCGGCATAGATGAGGGCGAGGCCGATGAGGACGACGCCGGCGGCGGCGGTGGCGGCCTGCGCGGCTCCGGAGAGTTTCGCGGCGCCCACACAGATTTCCCAGTGAGTGGCGATGAGCGTGCAGAAGACCGCGCCGAGCACCGCGAGGACGGCGCCGCCGGTCAGCAGCGGCCGGTGAGCGCGCGTCGCATCGGGCGGCGAATCGACATTGGCCGTGGTAAAATCGAACCGCAGCCACAGCCAGTAAACCAGCAGGCTGATCGGATGCATGAGGCCGGCCCAGAGGAAGATCAGTTTTTGGTTGCCGGTCCACTGGATGGACATCGCGGCGAGCAGAGTGAGGAACATCCCGCCGAGCCCGCCGGTCGTGGCGCCGAGGCCGACGACGGAACCGGAAACCTTTGAGGGAAAAAGATCGGTCGCGGACGTGAACACGTTCGCCGACCAGGCTTGGTGGCACGCGGTGGCGAGGCTGATCAGCGCGACGCAGAGCGTGAAGCTGGTGGTGTGATACGCGACGATGGAGAGCGGCATCAGGATCGCGGGCAGCAGCATCGCGCCGTAGCGCGCGGCGCCGACGCGCCAGCCGCGGCCGATGAGGAAGCCGGAGAACCAGCCGCCGACGATCGAGCCGAGGCTCGCGCCGGTGTAGATGAGCGTGATGAGCAGCGCGCTGTTCATCGGATCGCGGCCGCGCTCCTTCGAAAGATACGACGGAAGCCAGTAGAGATAAAACCACCAGACCGGATCGGTGAGAAACTTGGCGATGAGGAACGGCCAGATCTGGCGGAAGCGCAGGAGCGTGGTCCACGGCAGGCGCAGGCTTTCCTGGGCTTTAGGCTGGTCGGCGCGAATGTAGTCGAGTTCGGCGGCCGAGAGGCGCGCACTTTTTTCCGGACGATCGAAGCCCCATTTCCAGAAGATCAACCAGGCGAAACCCATGAGGCCGATCGTCACGAACGCCCACTGCCAGCCGAAGGTTTCGGCGAGCCAGACGGTGCCGAACGAAATCATCACGCCGAGATTCGTGCCGGAGTTGAAAAGACCGGTCGCGAGCGCGCGTTCTTTTTGGGGAAACCACATCGCGATCGCCTTGATCGAGGCGGGAAAATTCGCGGCCTCGGCGACTCCCAGCAGGAAGCGAACGACGACGAAACCGAACACCGTGTGCACGAGACCGAGCGTGACCGACATCGACGACCACATGATCAAAGCCGCGGCGAGGCTGACCTTGACGCCGAAGCGATCGACGAGGCGGCCGAGGATCGTCGGGAACGCGGCGTAGGCGGCGGTGAAGGCAAATTGAATCCAGCCGTAGTCCGCTTCGCTCCAATTCAGCTTTTGCTCGAGAATCGTTTTGAGCACGCTGAGCGAGTTGCGATCGACGTAGTTGATCGTCGTGGCGGCGAACAGGAGCGCGCAGATCACCCAGCGGTAGTAACCGGGGCGCGTCGATTTAAGGAGGGGAGCTGGCAGTGTGGAGACGGGCATGGGTAACGGGGGAAAAATCACCGCGGAGTGCGGCGAAGGGGAAGATGCGTATGAGGTGAGCGAGAGAGCGGCACGAATTCGGCGTTGCGCGCATTGTTGAGCAGCTGGCGCTTGCGCAATAAAAATCGGTCGCGAGCGCGACGGTTCGGTGAGATCGAGAACGGTCGGGGTCCGCGTCGAGCCGGACCCAGGCGGGGGAGTAACCACGAATGGACACGAACGAACACGAATGCGGAGGAAAACCAGCGTGACGTGGCCGAACTGAAACCCTAACGGCGCGGTTGAAGACGGACGTCGCGATGGATTTTTCGCTGCGCTGCCGATGAACCGCCCGGTTTGTCATTCTGAACGAAGTGAAGAATCCAGTGCGCGCTTCGTAGCCCGACCCGCGTGCGAAAGTCCAAAGGGATTCTTCGCTGCGCTCAGAAGGACAGGAGAGGGGCGATGCTCGCGAGGCACGCCACAGGTTGGTTTGCGCCGTGCCGACGCGGGTGTGCTGCCCGCAGGAAACGTCGCGAATTCACGGCCGTTCGACTCGCACGGACGCCTCGGAGAGGCGTCCCTACCGGCGCTGATAAACCTCGCCCGGTTTGTCATTCTGAACGAAGTGAAGAATCCAGTGCGCGCTTCGTGGCACGACACGCGTGCGAAAGTCCAAATGGATTCTTCGCTGCGCTCAGAATGACAGGCAGTTGAGAGTTCATCGGCGTAGGCCACCAACGGCTGGCGTTGGTTCGGAGTCTCGGAATGACAAAATGAAATTGGGCGAGCGCGCTTTGAAAATTTCCATTCGAGCCGCCGCGCGGCTGCACTCTTTTTCAAACCGCTTTAGATTAGCGCGGGCAGGTTTTCGGCTCCGGCATTTTTTTAACGCGCCTTAATTTTCGCGTTCAAGCCTCAGAGGCGGTCATGAACTTCAGTTCGAAGGTTTGGCCGGTAGGGCGCTCACTCCGTGAGTGCCGCGAATGACAAAAGACTTTCCGGCGGGCAGCGGAATGCCCGCCCTACCTCTGAGGCTGTGACAGAAAGTTCATGACCGCCTCTCAGCTCTCAACTCTCGACCGAACCGTCCCCGCTCAGGCTTCGCTCAACTGGATTTGTTTAAAGCGCGGCGCGAGCAGGTGCATCAACACCCATGCGACCAGATAGGCGGAGCCGCAGATGACGAAGAGAAGTCCGTAGCCGAGTTCGACTTTGCCGGCGGCCGTGAAGTGCTCGAGCAGCAATCCGGCCACGCGGGAAATCAGCACGCCACCCAGCGCTCCGGCCATGCCGCCGATGCCGGTGACGGAGGCCACGGCCCGTTTGGGAAACATATCGGAGACCGTGGTGAAAATATTCGCCGACCATGCCTGGTGCGCCGAACACGCGATCGCGATCGTGGCGACGGCGAGCCACGTGTTGATTTGCCCGAGCCGGGAGGCGAGCAGGACCGAGAGAGGCAGCAGGGCGAAGATGAACATCGCGAGCTTGCGGGCCTTGTTGGCGTTCATGCCGCCATTCATGAAACGTTTCGGCAGCCAGCCGCCGAAGATGGAACCGACGGTCGCCACCGTGTAGATGAGCGCGACCGCGAACGGCCAGCTGATCACGCCGGGAATGTTTTCCGCGGCGCCGGTGAAGCCGGGATGCGCGGCGAGATAGGCGTCGGTCTTGCGGCTGTTTTCGCCGGCGAGGAAAGACGGGAGCCAGAACAGAAAAAACCACCAGATCCCATCGGTCATGAATTTGCCGACGGCAAAGGACCAGGTCTGGCGAAACTGGAGCAGCCGCAGCCACGAGATCTTCGTGCCTGCCGTGCTCGCGTGTTCGTCCTGATCGCTGTGAATGAAATCGTATTCCGCCTGGGTGAGTTGCCCGCCCTGCAGTTTCGCGGCGGGCGAATCGTACATGCGGTACCAGAACGCGAGCCAGATCAGCCCGATCGCGCCGGTGAGAATGAACGCCCACTCCCAGCCCCACGCGGCGGCGATTTGCGGGACGCAGAGCGGCGCGACGATCGCTCCGACATTGGCGCCGGAGTTGTAGAGTCCGGTCGCGAAGGCGCGCTCTTTCTTGGGAAACCATTCCGCGATCGTTTTGTTCGCGGCGGGAAAGTTGCCCGATTCGCTGAGGCCGAGCATCGCGCGCCAGAAGCCGAAACTCCACGTGTGGTGGCCGAAGGCGTGACCGATCGCCGCGGCGCTCCAGCCGATCAGCGAGTAGGCGTAGCCGGATTTCGTGCCGACTTTGTCGATCACGCGGCCGGCCGCGAGCATGCCCAGCGCATAGGCGATGGTGAAACAGATGACGACGTTCGAGTAGTTCAGCTCCTGCACCGCCTTGTCGGGGCCGAACACGCCGCGCTCGGCGAGGACGGGTTTCAACAGGCCGAGCACGTTTCGATCGAGGTAGTTGATCGTGGTCGCGGCGAAGACGAGGCCACAGATCGTCCAGCGATATTTACCGATCCGTTCGTTCAAGGCGGTGAAATGAGACATCGTTCGGGGTGAGGAGGATTTTTTGTCGAAAGCAGGGGCCAGCTTATTTCGCAGCGGGGGAATTGAGGCTGCGAGTGAGCTTGGCGGGATTGATGGTCACGCGATCGAAGGCGATGGAGCCGGCGTGTTGCACGACATCGGTCTGCGTGACGTTGTTGAAGGTCGAATTCGCAATGCGGATATCGTCGATGATCGCGCCCTCGAAACCGCGGATGTAGAAGAGGCGCGGGCTGCCGGAGCTGGTGATGTTCTCCATCCGGACATGGCGGACGATCGGCTGGAACGGCCCTTTCGCGCCTTCCTCGTAGAGAAAGTCGATCGTGAGCACGGCTTCGGAGACGTGGCCGATCTTCACGTTGCGCATGAAAACATTTTCGAGGACGCCGCCGCGCACGGCGTTGTTCTTGAACCGCAGCGCGCGGTCGAGGCTCGGGCTGTCCATCGTGCAGTTCTCGACGAAGATATTCCGCACGCCGCCGGAAATCTCGCTGCCGAGCACGACACCGCCGTGGCCGTCCTGCATCGTGCAGTCGCGAATCACGAAGTTTTCGCTGGGGACGTTGAGGCGACGGCCGTCGTTGTTACGGCCGGATTTGATGGCGATGCAGTCGTCGCCCGTGTCGAAGACGCATTTTTCGATGAGGATGTCGCGCGAGGATTCGGGGTCGCAGCCGTCGTTGTTCGGACCGTGCGTGTGGATCTGGAGGCCGCGCACCGTGATGTTCGAGCTGAGGACCGGGTGAACTTCCCACATCGGAGAGCGGATGATCGTCACGCCCTCGATGAGAATATTTTTGCAGCGATAAGGCTGGATGAAATTCGGGCGGAGAAAACTGCCGGGACCGAAGACGCGCTGTTCGACGGGCACGCCGGCTTCGCCCATCTCGTTGAGGCGGTCGCGCGCGGCTTTTTGTTTTTTCGGTTCCTCGCCCTTGCGGTTCCATGACCACCACGTGGTCTCGTCGGCGCCGCCATCGAGCGTGCCTTCACCGGTGACGGCGATGTTCTCCTGCTCGAACGCGTAGATGAGCGCGGAGAAGCTCATGCACTCGACGCCTTCCCAGCGGGTGAGGACGATCGGATATTTCGCGGGGTCGAAAATCCACCGCAGCGTCGCGCCTTTTTCGACGTGGAGGTCGACGTTGCTCAGCAGCCGGACCGCGCCGGTGAGCCACTCGCCGGCGGGCACGATCACGCGGCCGCCGCCGGCGGCATGACACGCGGCGATGGCTTGCGCGAGCGCGTCGGAGGCGTCGGCGCCGGCCTTCGCGCCGAAGTCGGTGATCGGGAAATCGTGCGCGGGAAACTCGGGGGCTTTGATCCGCGCGAGGAGCGTGGGGAGGTCGTTCCAGCCGGTGACGCGCAGCGGGGCGGCGGCGGACGCGGGTGAGCCGAGGAGTTTTTCGACTTCGATGCCGGCGAGGATGAACGGGCCGGTGCCCTTCGCGTCGTTATCGACGATGGGTTCGCTGACGTAGTAGTCGAAGGAGCCGTCGCGCGGGCGGCCGGCGGAGTTGTTGTAGCCGAGGCCGGCGACCGAGCAGCACTGGGTGAGGCGGATCGTGCCGTCGGTGTTTTGCTTGATGAAAGTGCGGATGAGGCCCTCGTAGCCTTTGAGGATCGCGGGCAGGTATTTTTCGCGGGGCAGGTAGCCCTTGTTCACGGCTTTCGCGAGCGTGTAGACGAACATCGCGGAGCCGGTGGCCTCGAGGTAGTTGCCCTTGCGCTCGCCGAGATTCGTGACCTGCCACCACGCGCCGCTCTGCGGATCCTGCCACTTCACGATGCCGTCCGCGACGCGGCCGAGGATGAGGACGAGTTGGTCCATCTCCGGCTGGTTGACGGGCAGGTAATCGAGGCTGTCGACGATCGCCATGCCATACCAGCCGATGGCGCGGCTCCAGAAATTCGGCGAGACGCCGGTCTGCGGATTCGCCCAACTCTGCGCACGGGCTTCGTCCCAGGCGTGGTAATACAGACCGGTCTGCGGGTCGTAGGCGTGGCGGTCCATGAGGACGATCTGCTTCGCGACGTCGTCGAACAGCGCGGGCTCGTGAAACTGCACGGCATACTGGGCGAGAAACGGCGAGGCCATGTAGAGGCCGTCGAGCCACATCTGATGCGGGTAACGCTGCTTGTGCCAGAAACCGCCTTCGCTCGTGCGCGGGTGCGTGGCCATCTGCTCGCGGAGCGTGTGGACGGCTTTGACGTAGGCGGCGTTCTTCACGCCGCGCTCGAGGGCGGCGAGGAGGACTCGGCCGGGCGGGATGTTATCGATGTTATAGTCGTCGAGTTTGTAGCCTTTGATGGAGCCGTCGGCGTTGACGTGCGACGCAACCGCGCGGGTGCCGAACGCGACGCAATCTTCCCGGTGGAGCTGTTCGCCGAGGCGCACGAGGGAGAGCGCGAGCACGCTGTTCGCGTAGTCCCAGCGGCCATGCGGCGAGCCGGCCTCGAGCGCGTGCCCGAGGCGCTTCATTTCGGAATCGGCGAGGCGCTGCGACCAGGCGAGCGGCGTGGCTTCGGCGAATTTCGGTGTGCCGGCGTCGGTGGCGGCAAAAACCGCGGCGCCGGAAAAACAGAGAACGAAAGAGAGGAGACGGGAGGAGAACAACAGGTTCATGAGAGACGACGCGGGGAGGGGGAACGAGCGCGACCACATGAAGCGTGGAAGCTTGCGCAAGACCAGCCGTGAATTGGTAACGACGGTGAAAAGGCTGTCTACGGAAGGATCAGTCACATTGTTGTCCAGGGGCGAAGGTGGCGTGGAGTGGCAGGTAAACATGCGGGAAATTCATCGCACCAGTGTCGCAGCCATCAGACCGATGACGACTTCGTTGGCGACGGCACTGACCGTGAGCGAGCGCAGCGGGCGCGTGCCGTCGAGTGGGAGCATCAGCACGGTCGCCGCGCCGCCGGGCACCACACCGCCGCGGCCTTCAAAGGTCGCGAGGTCGAGCACGCGGATGCGTCCGGTTTTGAGATCGACGCGGATGGGCAGCGGTTCGGGGCGGCGAAATTGGAAATCGTCGATGAAATAATCCTGCTCGATCGGCCACCAGTTGGTCGGATTCTCCAGTGCGAGGCGCGCGGTCGTGCCGTCGGCGTAGGCGATCGCGATCTCGCCGTTTTCAAAACGGCTCTGCATGGGGTTCGTTGAACCGGCGACGAGGAGAACGACGGCGCGCGCGTGGCCGGAGAGCGGCGCCGTCGCGGCGTGCGGGTAGTTGTCCCACTGCGACGTGAAGAGAATGTTTTTGGCTGCGGGTGTGGCCGGCGTCGCGAGCGGGATGCCGCCGGGGAGCAGGAGGCGTCCGCCGTTTTGCGCGGCGACGGCGCGAAGGCCGGAGTCGTCGATGGCGGCGGTGTCGTGCACGCCGCCCGCCCAGCCGCCGAGGCCTTGCTTCGGCAACGCGAGGGACACGAAGGGCGAGCGCGGCGAGCGGTATTCGTTTTTGAAAATCTGCGTGATGCGATCGTTGAACGAAGACGAAAGATCGACGCACTCGAAGCGCGCATCGGCGGGAAAGGACAGGGGTGCGAGCCCGAGCGCGGCGGGACGCGGAAGGTGGAGTCCGACGTCCTCGTCGGACTGGCTCGCGGGCGAAGGCGACCAAGCCCGACGAGGACGTCGGGCTCCGCCTTCGAGCGAGTCCGTCGTCAAAGCTTCGCCGGCCCACTCGACGAGCACCTCGTGGCGAAAACCGGGCGGGCTGTTGATTGCGAGTTCGAGGACGCCGGCGGAATTTTTCTCGAGGCGCCAGTCGGCGGCGTCGCCGTTGACGGCGAGCGAGGCGACGCGCGCGGCGCGCGCGGGAAGGCGGAAGCGCAGCGCTTGGGGACGCGCGAAGCGTTGCGTGATGACATAGTGATCGGTCGCGCCGGTGCGTTCGAAACGCAGCGAGAGGTCGGGATGCCGCAGGCTCGCGCGGTTCCAATCTGTCGGAAAACCGGGCGCGACGCGCAGCTCGCCGGCAAGGGCGTCGGGGTGCAGGCCGAACAAGCCTTCGATCAGCGCGCGCGAGAGCACGCCGGAACCGTCGGCGAAATCGCGCTGCGACTCGCGGCGATAGACATCGAGATACGACATCGAGCCGACGTTGCCGGGCGAGATGCCGAGAAACATCGCCGACAGCAGCGCACCTTTGGTCATCGTCCACGCCTCGTCGGGTCGGCCAGCCTGCCAGAAACCGAGCGCGGTGTGGACGATCTCGGGCAGGACGACGTTGTTGATGGACCAGCGATACGGCATCCAGTTGGAAGTCGACACCACGTAGAGTCCGTCCGGCACGCCGGGGCCGCGCACCGGCAGGTGCGGGATTTCGCGGTCGACCTCGCCCGTCATCCGCAGCGCCTCGAGCGGCGTCGGCAGACCGGAATCCATCGTGTGGTAAAACGTCCACAGCGCGGCGCTCGGGTGCACGCGCTGGAGACCGAGCAGGTCTTTGAATTCGCCGAAGCTGCCGCGCTCCGGCAGCCAGAGCAGTTCGCGCATGGCGCGGGCGACGAGGCCGGCTTCGCGTTCGTATGGCGCGGGATCGTGGCCGAGCAGCCGGGCGAGCCGCGCCGCCTGCTGGTTGTGATAGTAATTGTACGCCGAGGCGTGCGCGGTGCCGCCGCCGCCGTATTGGAGATCGTCGCTCGCCCAGATCGCGGCGTAAGCCTCGTAGAGCGGAAGTTTCTCCGGGCCGAATTCGCGGCGGAAGAGGCGGCGTTCCCACGCGAGATGCCGCTCGATCACGGGCCACATTTCGGCGGCGAAGGCGAGGTCACCGGTCCACTGCAGGTGACGGAAGAGTGCGTCGATCGCCACGAGGTTCATGTCGTAGTGCGAGTTCGAGAGGTCGCCGTTGGAGTGGAGGCCGGCTTCGTTGCGGGCGAGATTGGCGGATTCGTCGGCGGGCGGGAGCCGATCGGGAATCGGCTGGGTGTTTTGGCGGCCGGCCCAGTAGGTGAAATGGCGGCGCGCGCGATCATGCCAGCCGAGCGCGTCGAGCGCGTAAGGTCCGCGCCAGCCGAGCAAGCGCGTGCGCCAGGCGATCGCGCCGTGCATGATCGCCTGCTGGGGTGCGTCCCACGCGGCGTCGGCAGCGATGTTCAGCGCGCCGACGGCGGCGTTGAGAAACGGATCGGGCGTGTCGACTTCGACGCGTTGGCGAAGTTCGCGCGCGGTGCGCTCGGCGTCGCTCAACACGCGCGGCAAATCGCCCGCGGCGAAAAGCGGCGCGAGGGCGGGCGACGACGATGGCGCGGGGGCGCTTTTCGCGGCGCCATCGGCGGTGACTGCGCGATACGTCTCGAGATCCTCGGCGGGCAGCGCATCGGAGGGGAGGCGTTGCAGCGAAAGAAAAAACGGCTCGCCGGCGACGAGCGGCACGCGGCCGACGACGACCGTCGGTGCGCCGGAGTCGGGACGAGCGTTTTGAGAAAGCAGGGCGGCGGCGTCGGACCACGCGGCGGCGTCGGCGAGCGTGAGCTGGGTCGGTCGCGAAGCGATCGAGGCGATGGTCGCCGGTTTGGCGTGGAGCGTGAAACCGTTGGACGTGAGTTCGAACGTGTTCGCGCGGCAAAATTCCGGGCGCAGTTGGAACCACTCGCCGATCGGGACGTTCTCCGTGCCGATGTCGCCGTCGCGCCGGCCGCGCTGGCCGTTCACGCCGCCGTAGGCCCAGACCAGTTGCGGTGGCGCAGCGTCAGCTGGCGTGGCGGAGTCGGAGCCGGCGTCGCGTCGAAGCGTGGCGCGGGCGATCAGGCCTTCGGTATTAAAGTAGGCGAGGACGGCGAGTTCGAGCGTCGTGCCGTTCCCGAGCAGCGGGTCGCGGATTTCGTAGAGCAACTCGCCGGGACGGTAGCGGGCGACGATGTGGGCGGCGGCGTGCAGCCACTTCGTGCCCGACGCCGTGCGCATGGCGAAGCGAAGATTTCCGCCGCGGCCGGGAAGATAGAGCACGAACTCCGGCCGGTCGCCGCCATCGACCCGAAACGCGGTGTTCCCGCCGTAGAGCGGGCGATTGAAAAACTCCGCGCCGTTTTCGATCACGAAGTCGGCGCCGTCGGGGCGGTAGCGCAGCGGACGGTCGAGGTTGTCCGCGAGGTTGGGTGTGAGATGCGAGGCGCCCGGCGGGTCCGCGGCGAAAAGCGCGAAGGTCGTCGCGGCGAAGAGAGACAAAACGGCAAACGCGCGGAGCATGACTGCGAAAAAAAGCGAACGAGACGGGAGCTGCGGCGTCCTGCCGCGATCCCGAACCTTACTCTGCGGCAGGATGCCGCAGCCACTCTGAACGGAGGCGCTCACTCTCAGACCGTCCGAAACTCGATCCCTCGCGTCGCGTTCAAACGATTTCGGAGGTAGAAAGCTGCTTGCAGGCGATTTCGCCACGCCAACACCGATCATCGCCTGCAAGCAGGCTCCTACCTCCCGATGAAAATTTTTACCCTTCGATTTCTGTTTTGCCTCGCGGCTGGTTCGATCGGCCTGACCGTCGTGGCCGCGCCGATCGATCGCGAGGCGGTCGTCGCACGGCACACGGTGCGCGTCAACCGGCTCGACCCGGAAAGCCCGCTGAGCGTCGGCAACGGCGACTTTGCCTTCACCGTCGATGCGACGGGGCTGCAATCGTTCGAGTCGCTCTATCATGATGAAGGCATTCCGCTCGAAACGCTTTCGACGTGGGCGTGGCATTCGTTTCCAAATCCGGCCGGGCTGAAGCTGGCGGACGCGATGGCGCCGCAGGAATTTCACGGGCGAAAGATTCTTTATCCGAGCAAGCAGAACAGCCCGGCGGGCGCGTATTTTCGCGAGAACCCGCATCCGATTCCGCTCGGCCAGTTGAGTTTCGTCTACGAGGGGCACGCGCTCGCCGCGGAGGACGTGAGCGAAATCGCGCAGACGCTCGATCTCTGGACGGGCGTGGTGAGCAGCCGCTTTAAAATTGCGAACCGGCCGGTGGCGGTGGAAACGGTCGCGGCCGCGGAGCACAGCGTGGCGGGCGTGCGGATCGAATCGCCCTTGCTGGCGACGGGTGCGCTCGAAGTGCGTATCCGTTTTCCTTATTCCCATCAGTCGGGCACGCGCAACAAACCGCCGCTGGTATGGGACCAGCCGGAGCGGCATCGCACGACGGTGGTGAGCGAAACGAGCCGCCTCCGCCGCCTCGAGCGCGCGCTGGACGACAGCCGCTACTTCGTGACGTTGCGCACCGGAGAGCCGTCGGTGCTGCGCGAGGCGGCGCCACACGATTTCCGGCTGCGAACCGACGGCGGCGGCACGCTGACGTTGACCTGCGCGTTCGCGCCGACGGCGGAGGAGAGCGAGCATGCGCCGACCTTTGCGAAGGCGCGGGCGTCGAGTGCGGCGGGCTGGAAGGATTATTGGACGAAGGGCGCGGCGTTGGATCTCGCGGGCAGCACGGATCCGCGGGCGGCGGAGCTCGAGCGACGCGTGGTGCTCTCGCGCTATCTCATGCGCGTCAACTACGCGGGAAATTTTCCGCCATCGGAAGACGGGCTCACGAACATCACCTGGTTCGGAAAACACAACAGCGAGATGTATTACTGGCACGCGGCGCACTTTTACGCGTGGGGTCATCCCGAGCTGATCGAGAAAGGGCTCGCGTGGTATCGAAAGATCCTGCCGCTCGGAAAGGCCGTGGCTGCAGAGCAGGGGTTCGCGGGCGTGCGCTGGCCCAAGATGGCGGGGCTCGACGGCCGTCCTTCGCCGGGCTCGATCAATCCCTTCATCATTTGGAATCAGCCGAATCCGATCGCGTTGTGCGAACTGGTCTATCGCGCGAAACCCGAGCGAGCGACGCTCGAGAAATATGCGGACGTGGTGTTCGAGTCGGCGAATTTTCTCGCGTCGTTCGCCCAGCTCGACCCGGCGACGAATCGCTACGTCCTGGGTCCGCCGGTCAAGAGTTCGAGCGAGCGCGCCGGAGAGAACCGCACGCAGAATCCGACGTTCGAGCTGGCGTATTGGTATTATGGGCTCGAGGTCGCGCAGCAGTGGCGGACCCGGCTCGGACTCGCGCCGGAGCCGCATTGGACCGACGTGATGGGCCGGTTGTCGAAGCTGCCGGTGCGCGAGGGGAAGTATCTGGAGATCGAGACGTTTCCCGCGTTGTACGAGGGCAAAGGGTCGCTGCCGACCTCGATGCTGATGATCCTCGGGTTCATGCCGCAGGTGGCGACCGTCGACCTGGAGACGGTGCGGCGGACGTTCGACGAAGTTAACCGGCGCAACGGCGTCGACCACTGGGTGAGCTGGGCGCTGGGAGAGGGCGCGATGACGGCGACGCGGCTCGGTGACGCGGAGACGGCGGTGCGTATCCTCACGAACCCGACGCCGGCGGCGCGGTTCATGAACAGCGGCCACGTGCGCCGGCCGAAGGAGCCCGATGGTTGTCCGGCTTATCTGCCGGTGAACGCTTCGCTGCTCGCGGCGGTGGGCCTGATGGCGGGCGGGTGGGATGGGGCGCCCGCGGGCGAAGCGCCGGGGTTCCCGCGCGACGGAAAATGGGTGGTGCGAGCAGAAGGATTTAACCGCCTGCCATGAGGCACAGTTTCACGTAATACGTGAAACTCCACAGCAGGGCCGCTTGGGGCTGGGTGGAGAATACGCGCGATGGGACTTCTGCCCTCGCACGCCTCGGCGCCCGATCGCGTTGACGATCACGCGGACTGAATGTGCGCGTGACTGGGCGTCGAGGGCAGGGTAGGGCCGTCCATCCAGCGCGAGGGCACGGCGGTGTTGCAGGGGAGATCGGGCACGCCGTATTCGTTGCGATGCAGCTGGCTGATGACGATTTCGATGCCACGCACGCCGATGAAATAGGGCTGCTGGTCGATGCCGGCGCAGGGTGTGGCGTTGATGCTGACGTTGAGACAGCAAAAGCCGTGGGTTTTCGGAACGTGCGCGCCGCAGTCCTTCATCCAGGAGACGATCTCGGCGCGATGCCCGATGACGACGTCGGGTCGATGCTGCTTGAACCAGCGCTTGAACGGCCCGGCTCCGAGTTGCGGGATGACGAGCGGCCGGACGACTTCGAAAGCACGATCGAGCGTGACGCGCGCGAGAAAGGCCGCGGCCCAGCGATGTTGCAGGCGGACGCTTTCCTGCTCGGCCAGCACGAGGCCGGGTCGCCGGTAGCCGAGGCGGCTGAGTTGGTCGAGAGCGGTGACCATCGCGCGCGGGTGATCGGGGCAGACGGAATGAAGGGCCGGCTGGTCGATGAGATAGTCGGCGTAGACGCCGGTGTATTTTTTCCAGTCGAGCTGCGTGAAATCCGGCCGGCTCCACGCCGGCATGATCAAGACGCCCCGGATGCCGCGCGACTGGAGAATCGTATCCAAACGGTGGACGGACACGCCGGGCGCACCGACGAGGAAGCGTTCGAGCTTGAAGCCGAGCTGCTCCGCGCGCTCGCCGGCGCCGCGGCGCAACTCTTCCCAATACGGCCCCGGAAAACGCGGCCGCGCCGGCTCGTCGAGGCCGACTGCGGCCAGCACGCCGCGGAACGACGAGAGCCGCGTTTGACGCACTTCGCTGAGGATCGAACTCGCGAGCGGGTTGAAGCGATAGCCGACCTCGCGCGCATAGTTGGAGACGAGTTCGCGCGTCCGCGCATTTACGCGTGGCTGGCTGCGCAAGGCATCCGAGATGGTGGTGCGCGAAAGGCCGAGGGCCTGGGCGATGCTGCGAACGGTCGGGCGAAATTCGGGGGACATGGGCGGGCGTGAGCTGACGAGGAAGAAAGGGCGGCAGGGCGGCGAGGCGCCCGGATTCAGACGGAACGAATCGTATCGATTGGATACCGTGTGGCCCGCGGCCAACTTTGTTCCCGCGCAGCTGACAGTACTTGCTCTGCCCCCTGGTCCCGGTTCGCGCCGCGGCCGGCTGAACCTCCCCCGGAATTTTTCGTCGCCAGGCTTTCCCCCGTATGAAACTGCCATCCCTCCGTTATTCCGTCTTGTCCTGTCTCTTGCTGGCGTCCGTGGGTTTCGCGCCGCCGCCGATTCGGGCCCAGACCGCCGATTCGACTTCGTCCACCCGCTCCGCATCGAGTGGCGACGAGGTCGTGGTGCTCTCGCCCTTCGAAGTGAACGCCGCCGACGACCGCGGCTACAAGGCCGCGAATACGCTTTCCGGTTCCCGCATCAACACGAAGCTCGAGGACATCGCCGCATCGCTCTCGGTCGTGACGAAACAGCAACTGCTCGACACCGCGGCGACCGACATCAACGACGTCTTCCTCTACGAGGCGAATACCGAAGGCATTTACCAGTGGACGAGTTTCACGGTCGATCGCGGCAACGTCAGCGACGACATCGAGTCGGACCCGAGCAACGCCACCCGCATGCGCGGGCTTTCGGCGCCGAATTTTTCGACCGGCCTTTACCGCACTTCGCTGCCGATCGACACCTACAACATCGAGGCGATCGAGATCTCGCGCGGCCCCAATTCCTCGCTCTTCGGCCTCGGGAGTTCGGGCGGCGGCATCAACATCATCGCCGCGAAGGCCAACGTCACCGGCAACAAGTTCGGCCTGACGTTCCGCACCGACGACCGCGGCAGCTTCCGCTCGAACTTCGATGTCAATCAGGCCGTCCTCCCGGGCAAGCTGGGCATTCGCGTGCTCGGGCTCTACGACGACAAGCGTTTCGAGCTGAAACCCTCGCAGGATCTCACGCGGCGCCTGGAGGTCGCCGTGACCGCCCGGCCGTGGCGCGACACGACGATCCGCGGCAGCTTCGAGTCGTATCGGAATTTCGCCAACCGCCCGAATTCCACCACGCCGCGCGACATGTGGTCGGACTGGATCGCGAGCGGCAGACCCACGTGGGATCCGATCGCGCAGACCGTCCACCTCGCCGACGGCACGAGCATCGGGCCGGTCGCGAGCGCGGACGAAGCCACGAAATTCCCCGTCGGCCTCGCGACGACCGACACCGGTTTCACCGGCCGGCCGAGTTGGTATATCGATAACGGGAAGGTCGAACTCTACACGATCAACCGCCTGCCGAACAACACCGGCAACGGCCCGCAAAACATTTCCGGCACCACGCGGCTGCTGCAAAACACCACGAATTATTTCCGCAACAACGCGCGCTATCCGCTCTTCACGACCCCCGGCGTCAGCGACAAGACCTTCTACGATTGGTCCTCGATCAATCTCATGGTGCCCAACACCGACCGCACCAAGGCGGAGACGAGCAATCTCGAACTCGAGCAGACCATCCTGCACACGCCGCGGCAGACCCTCGCGCTGCAGGCCGGCTGGCTCTACGAGCGCATCAACACGAACAGCCGCTCCTTTCTCGGCAAATCGGATGGCGGCAAGATGCAGGTCTACATCGACGTGAACGAGAAGCTCGTCGACGGTTCGCCCAATCCCTATTTCCTGCGCCCCTACATCGGCGGCTCGGAGCCCGCGTTCAAGAAGTCGCGCAACAACAGCGACAATTATCGCGGCATGCTCGCCTATCAGCTCGACCTCTCGCACGAGCCCGGCTGGTTGAAGTGGCTCGGGAAGCAGAATTTTCTCGGTTACGCCGAGTATCGCTCCGTCTACGCCGGCTCCCTCGGCTTCAAGGACACGATGTCCTCGACGGAGGCGTGGATGACGCCGGAGGCGCCGACCTTCAGCCGCAACGGCGCGTCGTTCCGCGCGTATCCGCGGATTTACGTCGGCGATGCCAACGGCCAGAATGTCGACTATGCGCCGCAGGGCTACGGTGACCCCGGCACCTACACGCTGCACTACTACAACGGCGTCACCGGCCAGTGGATCGACGAGCCCGTCGACTTCACCGAATATTACTACGCCAACCGCCTGAACCGCCGGCTGCTCAGCACCTATGGCGGCGTCTGGCAGGGGAGTTTCTGGGACGGCCGCATCATCCCGCTTTTCGGCGCGCGCCACGACTACAACCGCACGCGCGACGGCAACTCGGCCCTCAACCCCAGCGCGACCACCAACGGCTTCTACGACACCAGCCCGATGAACTCGTTTGGCCAATACGACTGGGTCGAGAACGCCGGCAACACCACGAGCGCGGGCATCGTCGTCCGCGTGGCCAAATGGCTTCGCCTCGATTACAGCCAGTCGAACAGCTTCAACCCCAGCTCGCTCGCCTACGACATTCACGGCCAGCCGCTGCCCGATCCGCGCGCCAACACGAAGGACTACGGCTTCGATCTCGATTTCTTCTCCGATGCCAGCGGCTCGCCGCGCCTCTCGATCCGCGCCCGCCAATACGAGACGATCGACTTCGGCCGCGGGTCCAGCTCGGTGAACACGATCGTGCAGCGCGCGATTCGTCTCGATGCCGACGGCAACCAGACCGGCGGCGATCCCGACCTCGAAGGTTTTTATCAGACCGAGCTGCAGAAGCTGCACCCCGACTGGACGATCAACCAGATCGACGCGGTCACGCCGGACCTGATGGGCGTGGATCCCGTGTTCATCGACAGCCATCGCAACAAGACGCACAACGACAACTCCAACGCCTACTCGCGCGGCAAGGAGATCGAGATCATCGTGAACCCGACCGACTACTGGACGATTCGCAGCAACATCACGCAGACCCGCGCGCTGAACGCCATCATGTCTCCGGCATTGCAGCAGTACGTCGCCGATCGCCTGCCCGTGTGGCAGGCCGCGAAGAGTCCGTTCGACGGGTCGCCTTATTGGAATGGCAACTACAAGGTCGGGAACCTCACGCCGGAAAACTGGTTTCTCGCCAACCTCCTCGCCCCGATGAAACTCGCCGTCGCGACCCAGGGAAAGCCGATCCAGCAGAACCGCGAATGGAAGTTCAACGTCGTCACGAATTTTCGCCTGAAGGGCGTCACGGACCAGCGCTGGCTGAAGGACGCCGACATCGGCGGAGCGATCCGCTGGGAGGACCGTGCGATCATCGGCTACGGCGGCGCGGCGCCCGATCCGGACGGCATCGTTCGCGAGTTCGACGCGAACAAGCCGTACTACGACCGAGCGCGCGCCTATTTCGACTTCATGGCCGGCTACAACCTGAAATTAAAATCCAAATACGGCGTCCGGCTGCAGTTGAACGTGCGCAACATCTTCGAAGGCGGGCGGCTGCAGGCGGCCGCGGTCAATCCCGACGGCACCCCCTACGTCTTCCGGATCGTCGACCCGCGCCAGTTCATCTTCTCGGTGACCTTTTCGCTCTGAGCTTTCCGGACCGGCTGGGCCCTTGGTTGCCATGCACCGATGACTCGCGAGACAAACTGTAGGAGCCTGGTTGCAGGCGATTTCGGCGAGCGCACGCCGCTTATCGCCTGCAAGCAGGCTCCTACAGGGACAATTGCGAAGTCGTCGTCGGTGGCTGACGACCTGGGGAGATTTGCGGGCTTCCGAGGCCGCTGACGCTCGGTGCGACTCCGGGATGGGCGAGGCGGGAGTTCATCGATAAACCTCGTACGCATGAACCTAAAAGGCGCGGTTGGAATTGAACCACAGAGCCGCAGAGAGCACCGGGAAAGCGGCTTCCGAAAAAACTGATCTGGTCGGGAAGCTCGCCTCCGGAAGAAAATCATTTTCTTCGAAGTTTCTCTGGTTCGCCTCTCTGTGCCTTTGTGTCTTTGTGGTTCAACGGCGTTTTTTAAGACGAAAGATGAATGAAAAGCTTGCAGGCGATTTCAGTGGGCACACGCGCCTTATCGCCTGCAAGCAGGCTCCTACGGGACCGATGCGAAGTCGCCGGCGGTGGCTGACCGCCTGGGGAGATTTGCGGGGCTTCTGCGGGCGATTGGACAACTTTCGTGCGGGTGGGGCGGGTGACCCGCGGCCGCGCCCAAGCTGTTGACGATCTACGCGACTCCCGGATTGCTTCAGGAGGTGGGAGTTCACTAATAAACGTGGTATCCATGAATGAAAACAGGCCGCGCCGCCTCTCCGTTCCGCTCGCTGCCGTGGGTTCCGGTTTAGCCTTGGCCGATGCGACGCGGGCGTTATCCGTGGCACCTGTGCCGTCGAAGTCTTTTCCCCCTCACGCGAGCGCCGACAACGAGCGTTACGTCATCCCGAATTTGCGCAACGCTTGCCGCATCCTCAAAGCGCTCGGCCGGGAGCCCGACGGCCTGAAGGCGGCCGATTTGGCGCGCAATCTCGACATTCCGGTGACGACGACGCTGCGCATCATGGCCACGCTTCACCTCGAAGGCCTCGCGCGCAAAATCGAGGGCCGCTACGAACTCGGCCCCGTCCTCATCCAGCTCGGAACCGCCGCCCTCGCCGGCACGGAGATTCGCGAACTCGCGCAGCCTTTGCTGCAAAAACTCACGGCGGAAACCGACGAGACCGCGCACCTCGCCGTGCCGTGCGACGAACGGGCGTTGATCGTCGCCGTGCAGGACAGCCCGCATCCGCTCGGCGCCGCGTCGCGGCCGGGCTTTCTCGCCGAGCTGCACTGCTCGTCGACCGGGAAAATTTTTCTCGCCCACCTCTACCGCGACCGGCTGGCCGAGATCGTGGCGGATACGCGTCCCACGCGCCGCACCCGCGAAACCCTGACGACCGTCGCCGAGTTGAAGCGCGACATCGAGCTCACCCTCAAGCGCGGTTACAGCCTCGACAACGTCGAGTTCAACGAAGGCGTGCGCTGCCTCGCCGCGCCCGTGTTCGATGCGGACGGCGCGGTGACGGCGGCGATCGGCATCACCGCCGCGACCGTGCGTTTCCCGAAAGACCGCATCCCGGAAATGGCCGCCAAGGTCCGCGCCGCCGCCGCGGAACTCTCGCGTCTGATCGGCTACGCCGGCCCGCGGGACTGACGGCGCCGCCCCGCTGGACTGACGGCGCCGCCCCGCTGCTCTTCAATGAGATCATAATCGCAGTTTCCGTTCCGCCGGCGTCCTGTTTTTCTCTGCAATCCCAAAATCTTCTTTTGCCATGACTCGAATCCTCCTCACCACGACCTCGTTCCAGGACACCCCTGGCGGTCATCACGATCTGCTCGCCGGCACCGGATGGGAAATCATCCGCGCCCGCGGCCCGCTCAACGAAGCCGACACGCTGGCCCTCGTCGGCGACATCGACGGCTACATCTGTGGCGACGACATGATCACCCGGAAGGTGCTCGAGAAAGCCCGTCCCCGTCTGAAGGTGATTTCCAAATACGGCATCGGCGTCGACAAGATCGACGTGAAGTCGTGCACCGAGTTCGGTCTCCCGCTGCTGTTCACGCCCGGCGTGAATCACACGACCGTCGCCGAGCACACGTTTCTCCTCCTGCTCGCGCTCGAGAAGAATTTTCTCTACCACACCGACTCGACCCGCGCCAACGGCTGGAAGCGCAAGACCGGCCACGAACTGCTCGAGAAGACGATCGGCATCATCGGCCTCGGCCGCATCGGCAAGGAAGTCGCCCTCCGCGCCCGCGCCTTCGGCATGAACGTGATCGCGCACGACATCTACTGGGACGAGAAGTTCGCCGCCGCGAACAACGTGAAGCGCGCCGCCAACCTCGACGAGGTCTACGCGGCCTCCGACTACCTCTCGCTCCACACGAACCTCACGCCCGAAACGCGCGACATGATCAGCGCGAAGTCGTTCGGCAAAATGAAAAAGGGCGTGCTGATCCTCAACTGCGCCCGCGGCGAGATCGTCAACACCGCCGACATGGTCGAAGCGCTCAAGTCCGGTCAGGTCGGCGGCTACGGCACCGACGTGCTCGACTCCGAGCCGCCGGCGCCGAATCACCCGCTGCTCAAGCTGCCGAACGTCGTCTGCACGCCGCACGTCGGCTCGCGCACGTATGAGAGCGTCGTCCGGCAGGCGACGGCTTCGGTGAAAAATCTCATCCTCGCGATGAACGGCGAGAAACCCCTCGCGCAGATCAATCCCGAGGTGCCGGTGAAGAAGGTCGTCTGACGACCTTCTAGTTGAGAGTTGAGAGCTGAGAGTTGAGAGCCCCGGACAACCTCGGGCTTCGAAACCTCCGCCGTTCCTTCTCTCAACTCTCAACCCTCAACTCTCAACTTTCCGTCCCATGCCCGAACTTTTCTACGTCGTCCCCGAGTCCCAGCATAACGCGCTCGTCGCTGCCGCCTACCGCCACCGCGGTTTCCACGCCGACGAAGCCGACGAAGGCGCGCGCTTCTGCGCCGAGGCCACCCGCCACGGCATTCGCACGCACAACGGCATCAAGGCGCTGCACCTCGACCACCTCTTCGGCTCCGGCTCGAAGGGCTGCGTGCCCGGTGCGCAAATCGAGGAGAAGCCCTCGCGCTTCGCCGCCGCAAAAGTCTGGAACGCCAACAAAAAACTCGGGCAGTCCACCGCCTACCGCGCGATGGCCGAGGCCATGAAGCTCGCCGACCGCTACGGCGTCGGCACCGTTTCGGTGGACAACGCCTTCCACTACCTCTGGGGCGGCGGCTACGTGATGGACGCCGCGCGGAAGGGCTACATCGCCTACACGAACTGCACCGCCGCGCTCGCCGAGGTCGTGCCGTTTGGCGGCAAGTTTCCCACGCTCGGCACGAACCCGCACTCGTGGGGTTTTCCGACGACGAGCGCCATCGGCTACCCGATCGTGATCGATTGGGCGACGTCCGTCGTCGCGATGGGCCGTGTGCAGCAGCTCAAGCGCGAGGGCAAATCCCTCCCGCCGCTGGCCGCGGTCGACAAGGACGGCAACCCGACGACCGACCCGAATCTCGCCGTGTCGCTGCTGCCCTTCGGCGCGCACAAAGGCTACGGCCTCTCGCTCATCAACGAAATCGTGGGCGGCTTCATCGGCGGCTCGCTCCCGACGCTTCGCAACCGCTGGCCCGCCGCCGACGCCGCGGGCGAGAAGGGCACGTGCGCGTTCTTCTTCCAAGTCATCCACCCCGACGCGATCAGCGGCGGCGCGTTCTCGAAGGGCCGCAATCAGGCGGACAACGTGAAGGCCGTCATCGCCGACGTGCTCGGCCACGGTAACGAGAAGTCGATGCTTCCCGGCCAGCTCGAAGCGACGTGGGCCAAGCACACCGCGGCCGCCGGCGGCCTGCTCTTCAGCAAAGCCGAAGTCGACGCTTTCAACGAACTCGCCACCGAGTCGAAGCAGCCGCTCTGGCAGCTCGAGTCGTTCAAAACGGTGGTGATCTGACGATCGCCGAGCACAGTTGAGAGTTGAGAGACCGAGCCAACCAACGCCGGCCCGAACACTCAGCTCCTTCCGGCTCTCAACTCTCATCTCTCAACTCTCAACTATTCCTCCTCCTCCTCCTCATCCCATGAGCCTCCCCGTCAAACCCGCCAAATCCGTCGCTTTCGACCAAATCTCGCTCGGCGAAGTCATGCTTCGCCTCGACCCCGGTGAGGGTCGCATTCGCACCGCCCGCGAATTCAAAGTTTGGGAAGGCGGCGGCGAATACAACACGTCGCGCGGCCTCCGCAAATGCTTCGGCTACAAAACCGCCGTCGTCACCGCCTTCGTCGACAATGAAGTCGGCCACCTCGTCGAGGACTTCATCATGCAGGGCGGCGTCGCCACCGACTTCATCAAGTGGCGCGAAGACGATGGCATCGGCCGCACCGTCCGCAACGGCCTGAACTTCACCGAGCGCGGCTTCGGCGTGCGCGGCGCCGTCGGCAATCCCGACCGCGGCAACACCGCCGCCTCGCAACTCAAGCCCGGCGACATCGATTGGGACCACATCTTCGGCAAGCTCGGCGCGCGCTGGTTCCACACCGGCGGCATCTTCGCCGCGCTCTCCGAATCGACCGCCGCGCTCACGATCGAGGCCGTGAAGGCCGCCAACAAGCACGGCACGATGGTGTCCTACGATCTCAATTACCGTCCCTCGCTCTGGAAAACCATCGGCGGCCTGAAGAAGGCGCAGGAGGTCAACCGCGAGATCGCGAAGTACGTCGACGTCATGATCGGCAACGAGGAGGACTTCACCGCCTCGCTCGGCTTCGAGGTGAAGGGCGTCGACCACAACATCAGCGCGATCGAGATCGACGCGTTCAAGGCGATGATCGAGACCGCGGTGAAGGAATTCCCGAACTTCAAGGTCGCCGCCACGACGCTCCGCCGCGTGATTACCGCGACGAAGAACGACTGGTCCGCGATCCTCTGGCACGACGGAAAATTCCACGAGAGCCGCAAGTATCCCGAACTCGAGATCCTCGACCGCGTCGGCGGCGGCGACTCGTTCGCGAGCGGCGTGCAGTTCGGCTTCATGGAGTTCAACGACGCGCAGAAGGCGGTCGAGTATGGCGCCGCCCACGGCGCGCTGGCGTCGACGACGCCCGGCGACACGTCGATGGCGACGCGCAAGGAAGTCGAGAAGCAGATCAAGGGCGGCGGCGCCCGCGTGGTCCGCTGAGCGCGATCCCGCTGCTCCCGCAGCGGGCTACGATTACGGCAGTAGCCCTGCGCGGGAGCGCAGGGATTATGGCGCAGCCGCAAGCGCTGCGTCGCTCGGCAATCCGCCGAGGAAAACTTCGGGAAGTTTGCCGCCAAAGCGGCTCGCCCACGTGAGCACGCGCCGGGCATCCTCGCCGGCGTCATGCCTGACCAATATGTGAACGTCTCGCGAATGGTGCTTTCAGGCGGAAGCCCGGTGGGGCCGACGAACGAAGATTTGGAGATCAACGCGGGCACGCACAGGTTCACGCTCGACGGCGCGCAGGACTATGCGCCCGCGTTCCAGCGGGTGACCGTGACCGGCACTTCCCCAGTGTCTCCGCTGCCGCTCGTCTTCGCGAAGACGGTTCCGGTCATCGTGTCGCCGCTGCCGCCGCCGATCGAGTCATGAAGCGTTGCCGGTCACGCGTAGAGCGCTGCGAAGTTTTCCATCGCCGCTGTAGGAGCCTGCTTGCAGGCGATGCCGGACCTTTGCCTGCGGGGATCGCCTGCAAGCAGGCTCCTACATTCGAACTCCCCACCGGGATCGCCTGCAAGCAGGCTCCTACATTCGTGCCCACCACCGAGATCGCCTGCGAGCAGGCTCCTGCATTCGAGCCCACCGAGATCGCCTGCACGTCGGTGCAGCGCCCCTGGAGTCTGTATCCGTATCTCAATGGCGGCCGGATCAAGTACCTCGTCGCGATCACGGTGAATGCGAAGCCCGGCGACGTGAGCCGGATCGACCAGAGCGCGGCGACGCCCGGATTGCGCGAGGCGCTGTCGGTCGTGGCGAACGGGCCGATGGGCAACTACTCCGACGAGACGGTGCAATACCTGGCCGACGTACTCGAAGCCAAGCGGCAGGCGGCGGACGTCAGGAAAAAATTCGCCGAGCTGCAAGGCCGGCCGGCGCCGGTGTCGACGGCGACGAAATTCTACGCGGTGGAGCTGACGTTTCAGGACGTGGCCGATCCGCAGGAGCGCGCCTATTTGAGCGGCCTCGCGACGAGCTTCGATCTGCCGCGCGAGGCGATCGACCGGCTGCGCGCCGCGGCGGCACGGCTGCTGGAGGAATCGCCGCAGATCAAGCAACTGCGCGCCGATCTCGCGTCCGACTTCGAAAGGTAGGAGCCTGCTTGCAGGCGATGATCGACTTTCGCGCGGTGCAATCGCCTGCAAGCAGGCTCCTGCATTCTGCACCTGAAATGCGACGCGGCGGTGGCGCGATATGAACCTTGAGAGCTTGAGCCGCTGGCGGGCGGCTGATTCCGTCCGGCGTGAGAATCGTCATCGTCGAAGACCATCTGATGTTTCGGGACGTGATCCGAAAGGTGTGCAGCACGCAGTTCGGCCATGAAATCGTCGGGGCGACCGCGTCGGGTGTCGAAGCGGTGGAGTTGATTCTGCGGCTCGAACCGGACGCGGTGATTCTCGATCTTTCGCTGCCGGACATGGATGGGTTCAACGTGGTCGACCGGGTTTTCGCGAAGATGCCGGGGCTGCGCGTCCTGGTGCTCTCCTCGCACTGCGACGACTACACGCTGTTCCGGGTGGAGAAATCGGGCGTGCACGGGTTCATCGACAAAACCTCCAACACGGTCGCGACGCTGCGCGACGCGTTGAAGGAGATCGGCGCGGGCCGCATTTATTTTTCGGAGACGTTTCAGCGCGCGAAGATCGCGCGACGAGCCGATCCGAATTCGTTCACCAAGGTGCTCTCCGAGTGGGAGCGCGCGATTTTGTCGCTGATCGGGCAGGGGTTGAGCGACGAGGAGATCGGCGAACGGACGAAACTTTCGCCGCGCACCGTGCAGACGCATCGCAGCAATTTGCTGCGCAAACTCCAGATCAAGGGCACGCCGAAGCTGATCGCGTTCGCGATCGAGCACGGGTTCACGCAGGTGCCGCCGGGGGACAAATCGACGCCAGCCTTTTCCTGAGCTGGGAAAACTCGCGGTCGTAGTCGTCCAGCAACCGCAGGAGGCGGTTGGGTTCCGAGGTGGCGGCGCGGGCCTGGAGATCGGCGGCGATACGGCGGAGCGGCTCGTAGTCGATCATGCCCGCATGCGAGACGAGCCGGTGCGCGAAGCGATGGATGTCCTTGGGGTCGCCGCGAGCGATGCTCTCCGCGATCGCGAGCCGGTCCGCGTCGACGGCAGCGAGATAGCGTTCGATTTGCGGACGCAGGCCGCCGGTCGCGTCGTCGGCGAGGATGCGGAGCATTTCCAAATCGAGGCCGGGCAGCGGCGGCGCGATTTCGCGCACGGGGCGAATTTCGATCGAGGCGGCCGCGCGCAACGATCCGCGCAAATCCTGCAACGCGAGCGAGATTTTCTCCGGCGTGAAAGGTTTCGCGATGAAGGCGTCCATGCCGGCCTGGAGGCAGGCTTCGCGATTGAAATCGGCGGAGTAGGCGGTCGTGGCGATGATGATCGTGCGGCGGTCCGGCGGCTCGACGGCGCGAAAACGCGCGACGACCTCGGTGCCGATCATGCCCGGCAGATTCCAGTCCATGAAGGCCACGTCGTAGAACTGGCGCTGGAGCTGCGCGAGGGCCGCGGGCCCGTCGGACGCGACGTCGGAGGCGATGCCGAATTTCCGCAGCACCGCCTGCATCGCGGTCGCGTTATACGCGATGTCCTCGACGATGAGCGCGCGCAGCGGGGAGACCGGAGGCGAGAGCGGCGTGGCGGGCGCGTTCGGGTCCGTGGCCGCGAGCGGGAGTTCGGCCCAGAAGCACGAGCCTTCACCGGGCTGCGAGTCGACGCCGACCTGGCCGTCCATTTTTTCCGCGAGCAGGCGGCAGACGGCGAGACCGAGGCCGGTGCCGCGGATGTTTTCCGCCTGCGCGCGGCTGAGGCGGGAGAATTTCGTGAAGAGCGAAGCGGCGTCGGCTTTTGTCAGGCCCGGGCCGCGATCGCGCACGAAAAACCGGATACGGTCGCGACCGGCGGCGGTCGCGCCGAGCGTGACGGGCTGGGCGCCGCCGAATTTCACGGCGTTGGTGAGATAGTTCAGGACGATCTGCTGCACGCGCGAGGAGTCGCCGGCGACCCACGCGGGCACCTCGGGCGCGATGTCGAGCGCGAGCGACGTGCCGCTGGCGCGGAGACTCTCCTTCACCATGTCGGCGCACTGTGCGAGGGTCGGGCGGAGTTCGAAAGGTGCGACGCGCAGCTCGATCTTGCCGGCTTCGATTTTGGAGAAATCGAGGACGTCGTCGACGAGGGTCGCGAGCAGCGTGGCGCAACTGCGGATGGAATCGGTGAGCGATTTCTGGCGCAGGTCGAGGGCGGTTTCCTCCATCGCGAGGGAGAGGCCGACGATCCCGGAGATCGGGTTGCGAATCTCGTGGCTCATGTTCGCGAGAAACTCGGATTTCGCGGCGTTGGCCTTCTCGAGTTCGGCGGTCTTTCGCGCGACGAGTTCCTCGAGGCGGACGTTCTGTCGCCGCAGGTAACCGGAGCGCCATGAGACGAAACCGAAGACGGAGCCGAGCGCGAGAATCGTCCAACCGGCGTAGGCGAACTTCGTGCGATACCAGGGCGGGAGGATGGTGAAGCGCCACGTCGTCTCGGGGCTCGTCAAGCCGGCGTCGTTGATGACCCGGAGGGAGAGCGCATAGTCGCCGTCGCGCAGACGGGCGAGAGTGAGTTGGTCGCGGTTGGTCGGCGCGGACCAGGCGTCGTCGGAGCCGGAGAGCCGCGTCTGGAAACGCACCGACTCGCGCTGCGCAAATTCGACCGAACCGAAGGCGAAGGTGACGGCGTTGTCGCCGTAGCGAAGTTCGCCGCCATCCGCGACGCTCGCGATCAACAGCGGCTGCGCGGGTGGGGCGACGGGTTTTAATTTATCGGGCTCGACGCGCAGCAGGCCATCGTAGCCGCCGATCCAGAGCACGCCGCGCGGATCGACGAAGAGCCGGTTGACGCGGTCGATCTGGGCGAGGCCGGGAATCGCGAAAGACTCCCAATGGCCTTGATGCGATGCATCGACGGAGAGACGCCCGACGATTCCAACCTGAGGGCTGTCGGCGAAGGGACCGTTGAAGACGATCCACGCGCGGCCTTGCGGATCGGGGTTGGACATATGGATCGGGCCGGACGTCGGGGCGTCGGAGACGGGCACCGCGGTGTCGGCGCGCGGATCGAAACGCAGCTCGATGCCCTGTTGCGTGCAGAGGGCGATCGCGTCGCCGACGCGACCGACCGCACCGCGATTTTTTGCGTCGTGGGGAATACCCGGTTTGAGTTCCCGCGGTTGGCTGCCGGGCGCATCTTTGAGCGAGAGCACGCCGCGCGACTGCGTCCCGAGCCAGACGGTGCCGGCATCGTCTTCCACGGCGGTTTCGGGAAAGTCCGGCAGCGTGGCGAGCGTGGTGGCAGTGTAGGTGTTCCCGGAGGGATCGAGCCGTCGCAATTCGAGGTTTTCGGAGATGAACAACCTGCCCGGAACACGAATCGACGGTGCGATCGACAAGACGCTGCGGTTCGCCGGAAAAAAGGCGATTCGTTCGTTGTTGCGCCAGCGCTCGAGCCGGTTGAAGGCGCCGAGGAACAGATCGTTTCCAGATGAAAGCATGGATGAACAGGTCAGGTCGAAGGCGGCGGTAAAAATTCCAGCGGGCGCAGCCTGGATTGAAAGGCGGGAGACTCGGTCGTCGGTGGCGACGAACAGTTGGTCGTCGACGAATCCGAAGCCGGTGCATCGCTTGCCTGCGAGGCCGTTACGCTGATCGAAACGAGAAGAGGCCGCGGCCGTTTCCAGCCGTTGAATGCCGCTCGGACTTGTGATCCACAACGCGCCGTCGCGTGCGACGAAAAACGAAAATATTCGGACGGTCGTGAGCCCATTCGCAGGACGGAGCATTTGCTTCGACCGGCCTTGATCATCGAAGATGCCGATTCCGCCCTCGAGCGTTCCGAGGCATAGATTGCCATTGGGAAGCAGACAGGCAGCAGAGAGAGTTCTTTGCCGGAGAAACTGGGACACGTCATCTCCGTAGGGAGTGATTTTTGTCGCCGAAATTATGCCCACGAATTCGGAGCCGGCGACCAGCCAACCGGTTGGAACTGGGGCCAGGAAGAGACTGGCTTTGTGATCGAGGCGGTCCGCTGAAATGAACGGCCGCAGGCCGTCTGGTTCAAGCGAGTGCCAGCCTTTCGTGAGGTGATGGACGTAGACTTTTCCATCAATCAGGACCGCCGGCAAGCGACGGCTTCCGGGCAGCGAATGAATGCGAAACGCGGACCCATTCCAAACGAGCACGGACTTGTCCGTGATGAAAACAATGCCGTCACTGGTGACGAAAACGTGCCAGACATCCCCGAGGGTCGGGAAATCCGAAGGCAGTTTTGGCACGAGCGAGTGATAGTTTGAAAGATCCCCGGAAGGCAGGCGGTCGAAGTAGCCGATCTCGCCGATCGCCCCGATCCAGAGCCGGCCGGTCGCGTCCACCGCCAGTCCTCGAATGGTGTGACTCCCGCCGGCTGGGTATTGGCGCCAGTGATCGCCATCAAAGGTGACCACCACGTCGGTGCCGAAGTAGAGCATGCCGCGTTCGTCCTGCGTCGTAGTCCAACATTCGGCGACGGCCCCCGTATCTTTTGCGCTGTAAGTGCGGATGATCGGCAGCCCTTCCTCGCTCCTGACCGTCTTCGTCGTGAGACCGGCAAACAGCACGAGAAGGCAAAACACGCCCCGCAATCCGTGGAGGCGGGATTCTCTTGGGAGACTCGGCAAGGGAGCATGGATTACGTCCCAAACCGGCGTAGCCCGCTACATAAAAATACGTAGTCGGCCGCGCGAAAACACGCGGTTTGAGGACTGGGCCAGGCGGGCTCGGAGGCGAAGGGTTTCGCGCTGATGAAAAACTCCCTTCGCTTTTTTCTCGGTTTGATCTCGAGCCTGCTGCTGTCGGCAGGGTTCGCCAAAGCCGCGGCTCACCTCGATCCGCTGTCCAATTCGCCGATGGCGATCGTCTCGGGTTGCGACGATTTGAAAAACGGTTCTCCGGCCCGGAACTGCACGGACCCGTGCTCCTTCGCGGAGCCGCTGTAACGCGCGTCCGCGCCTTCCTCCGACTCGCGCTCCGCCCATGCTCAGCCTCGCCGCCTATCGCTACCGCAACGTACTCCACAGCGAGGGCGGGCCGGTGGCGCGCGTCGTCGTGCGGGAGTTTCCCGTCTTCGGGCGGAAAATGTTTCAGGCGAATGTGTGGCTCGCCGAAGGGCTGACGCCGCACCGGCGGAAATTCTCGCTCTACAGCGATGCGGATGGCACCGGAGCCTCCGGGGTGCCGATGGTCGCGCGCTACATGGCGATCTCGGAGGCGATGGAGCGCTGGGCGTTTCACGCGAAGGTGCGTGCGCCCGACCGCGAGCTGTACGGGTTTCACCTCGACGAATCGTCCAACGGCATGGCGGCGTTTCCCGGGCTGTTTCACTCGCAGGTCCGCAAGCGCGCGATTCTCGAGGCGGTCGAGCGGGCCAGCGTGCTCGCGTGGTGGGAAGGGCTGCACGACGGCGAAGTGCGGACCACGGACTGGCCGGGGGTCAACGCGCTCGTGCTGCCGAGCCCGACCGGCTTCGGCGTGACCGTGATCGCGTTTCGCGCGAGCCAGCCCGACCTGTTCGCCTACGGGCATGGCGCCGCGGAAAGCTACTTCGGCGCGTGCGAACGAGCCGTGATGGAACTCTCGCGGCACGAATACGTGCTCGGGCTGCACCGGATTTCCAAGGGCGTCGCCGGCACGACCCCATCGGAGGCGCCAACGGATCTTTTCGAGCGACGCGCGTTGTTCTTTTCCACGCCGGAGGGGCATGCGCTTTTTCAGGAGCGCCTGCAGCGCAAGACGCACGGACCGCGCTACACGGCGAAGACGATCCACGACACGGAAATCCGCGGACCGTGGTCGCGCTATGCGACGGTCTGGCGGGTGTTGCTGGAGCCGCCGTCGAAAACCTTCCTCCTCAAGACGGAGAAATATTTTTTCTGGTGAGCGGCGAGGCGGCCACTCGTGCGGCGAGCGCGCGGGCGTAGCGTTCGCCATCGAGCGGAAGTTCGACCGGCGCGCCAGTCCACGCGGAGAGCAGGATGGCATTGGCGAGTTCGACGGAGTGCAGGCCCTCGGCCGCGGGCGCGATCAGCGGCGCGCCGTCGAGGATGGCGTCGACGAAATTCTGGAGCACCTCGACGTGCTGCCCGCCGTGCCCGGCGATCGATCGGACGATCTCGCGGTGGGGCGGGGTGACGAAAAATTCCGTGGCGGTGCGGTTGTAGGCGCTCGCGGGCGTGTCGTTGCGCAGCCAGGTGAGCCGATCGTTTTCGTAAACGAGGCGGCCGTTTTCCGCGGCGACTTCGAGGCGGTTCGTGCCGGGCGCCTCGCCGGTGGCGGTGATGAACGTGCCGTGCACGCCGTCGCCATGTTCGAAATACGCGGTCACGTCGTCCTCGACCTCGATGTCGTGGTAGCGGCCGAAGCCGCAGAATCCCCTGACGCGCCGCGGCTGCCCGAAAATCCATTGGTAAAGATCGAGGTTGTGCGGGCACTGGTTGAGCAGCACGCCGCCGCCTTCGCCGGCCCACGTGGCGCGCCAGGTCGCCGAGGCGTAGTAGCTTTGCGGGCGAAACCAGTTGGTGATCGTCCACTGCACGCGCTGGACCGCGCCGAGTCCCCCGTCGCGCACGAGCCGGCGAATCTCGCGAAAAAACGGATCGGTGCGCTGATTGAACATCGCGGCGAACACCTGGGGCGATCCACGGTGCGCCGCGATCAACCGCTCGGCGTCGGCGCGATGAACGGAGATGGGTTTCTCCACGAGCACGTGCAGGCCCGCTTCGAGCGCCGCGAGGCCGACCGTGGTGTGCGCGTAGTGCGGCGTGGCGATGAGGACCGCGTCGACCGCCTTCGCCGCGAGCAGCGCCTCGAGCGAAGTGAAGGTGCGCAGCGCCGGGCGGTCGGGGAATTTTTGGAGCTGCCGCGGATCGAGATCGCAGACCGCGGTGAGTTCGGCGCGGGAAATTTTGCCGGCGAGCAGATGGGCCGCATGGCCCTGGCCCATGAGGCCGACGCCGACGATGCCGAGGCGGACGTTTTTCACGCAGCCGATTGCGCGGGCCGCCGCGGCGACGTCAAGCTGCCAGCCGGTCGCAGCAGGGCGGGGCAGGCGGTTTGCGAGTGGAAGGAAAGCGCGCGGCTCGCTGTATTTCCGCTAAACTCGCGGCCAATCGTGCCGTTCAATCCGCGCGACTATGCATCGCAGCAGCTACACCCGTGAGTTGGGACTCGAAGCGCACGACAAGGTCGTGCCGTGGCCGTATGTCGCGATCCTTTTCGCGCTGGTGGCCGTCGGCGTCTGGCGAGGCGCGGGCCAATTGCAGGCGCGCATGGACGAGCGCCACGAGTCCGAGCGGCTGAGCGCGGCGGCGGAAGCGCCGGTGCGGGCCACGCTCGCGCGGAAGTAGCCTTCCGCGCACGGCGCCGGCCGGCGGAAATCGGACTCGTCAACGGCGGCGTTTCGCTGCTAGGCGAGGCCGGATGAAAACCGCTCGCGATCCGCGCTTCGAGGCCTACATCGAAAAGTCCGCGACGTTTGCGCAGCCGATCCTGCGTCACCTGCGTGCGCTCGTACACCAGGCGTGCCCGGAAGCCGGGGAATCGATCAAGTGGAGCATGCCGTGGTTCGTTCACGCGGGCGGACTCCTGTGCGGGATGGCGGCGTTCAAGGCGCATTGCACGTTCGGCTTCTGGCACCAGGGGATGACCGCCGTGGTGGCCGGGGAGGGCGGCCGGACGGAAGAGGCGATGGGCGCGTTTGGCCGTATCGCGACGCTCGATGACCTGCCGAAGGACGCGGTGATGCTCCGCTATATCAAGCAGGCGGCGAAGCTGAACGAATCCAATGCGCCGGCGAGGCCACGACCGGCGAAGAAGACGAAGCCCGCGACGCTCGTGGTGCCGCCGGACCTCGCGGACGGGTTGAAGAAAAACAAAGCGGCGGCGGCGGCGTTCGCGAAATTCAGTCCCAGCAAGCGCAAGGACTACATCGAATGGATCGCGGAAGCGAAGCGCGAGGAGACGCGACGCACGCGGCTCGCCACCGCGCTGACGTGGATCGCCGCGGGCAAGTCGCGCAATTGGAAATACGAAAATTGCTAGACGTTTCAGGGAATCCCTGACCTCGTCCGCCTGCCGCCCGGAAAGTTTTCCTGGTGGCGGAACTCGGCGGAGTTCAATCGAATCCCTGCTCCCTCTTCCCACTCCATGAAAAAAGCGCTCATCACCGGCATCACCGGCCAGGACGGATCTTACCTGGCGGAATTGCTCCTGGAAAAAGGCTACGAAGTACACGGCGTGATCCGCCGCGCCTCGACCTTCAACACCGCGCGGATCGATCATCTCTATACCGATCCGAAGACGTATGGGACGAAGCTGTTTCTCCACTTCGGCGATCTCGCGGATTCCGTGCAGATGGTGAAGCTGCTCTATGAGCTGCAGCCCGACGAAGTCTATAACCTCGGCGCGCAATCGCACGTGCGCGTGTCGTTCGACGTTCCTGAATACACGGGCGACGTCGACGGTCTCGGCGCCCAACGCATCCTCGAGGCGATTCGCGAGGCGGGGCTGGTGAAAAAAGTGCGTTACTACCAGGCGTCGTCATCGGAGATGTTCGGCAAGGTCCAGCAGGTGCCGCAGACGGAGACGACGCCGTTCTGGCCGCGTTCGCCCTATGGCTGCGCGAAGGTCTACGCGTACTGGCTGACGGTGAACTACCGCGAGAGCTACGCGTTGCACGCGAGCAACGGCATCCTTTTCAATCACGAGTCGCCGCGGCGCGGCGAGACGTTCGTGACGCGCAAGATCACCCGCGCCGCCACGCGCATCAAACTCGGCCTCCAGGACTCGCTCGTCCTCGGCAACCTCGATGCGCAGCGCGACTGGGGTTTCGCGAAGGAATACGTCGAGATGATGTGGCTCATGCTGCAGCAGGACAAACCGGATGACTACGTCGTCGCGACGAACGAGACGCATTCGGTGAAGGAATTCTGCGAGGAAGCCTTCGGCCGGCTCGACCTCGACTGGCAGAAGTATGTGAAATACGACCAGCGCTACGAGCGTCCGGCGGAGGTCGAACTCCTGATCGGCGACCCCGCGAAGGCGCATCGGCAGCTCGGCTGGCAGCCGAAAGTGCGGTTCAAGGAACTCGTGAAAATCATGGTGGAGTCGGATCTCGAACTCGCGAAACGCGAGGCGCAGATCGCGGCGCTGCCGAAGGCCTGAGTCGTTTCACCACGAAGACCCGAAGCCCACGAAAAACCTGCACTGAGTTTTCTTTCGTGTCGTTCGTGCATTTCGTGGTCCACATCGCATGAAACTCTACATTGCCGGGCATCAGGGCATGGTGGGCTCCGCGCTCGTGCGCCGCTTCGCGAGCGAAAGCGGCGTGTCGCTGCTGACGCGCCCGCGCCGCGAACTCGAACTCACCGACCAGGCGGGCGTGAATGCGTTTTTCGCCGCCGAGAAACCGGATGTCGCGATCATCGCCGCCGCGAAGGTCGGCGGCATTCACGCGAACAACACGTATCCCGCCGACTTCATTTACGACAACATGATCGTGGCGGCGAACACGGTGAACGCCGCGCATCGGCACGGCGTGAAACGGCTGCTGTTTCTCGGCAGCTCGTGCATCTACCCGAAACTCGCGCCGCAGCCGATGCCCGAGGAGAGCCTCCTCACGAGCGCGCTGGAGCCGACGAACGAAGCGTATGCGATCGCAAAGATCGCCGGCCTGAAACTCTGCCAATATTACCGGAAGCAATACGGCGTGCTGTTCCACTCGGCGATGCCGACGAATCTCTATGGGCCCGGCGACAACTACAACCTGCAGAATTCGCACGTGCTGCCGGCGCTGATCCGGAAATTCCACGAGGCGAAGGAAGCCGGCCGCCCGGAAGTCGTCGCGTGGGGCACGGGTTCGCCGCGCCGTGAATTCCTCCACGTCGACGACCTCGCCGACGCGTGCGCGTTTCTCCTGCAGCTCGAGAATCCGCCCGACTGGATCAACGTCGGCACGGGCACGGACGTGACGATCAAGGAGCTGACCGAGACGGTCGCCGAGGTGACGAGTTTTCCCGGCAAGATCGTGTGGGATGCGACGAAGCCCGACGGCACGCCGCGGAAGTTGATGAATGTTTCGCGACTCGCCACGCTCGGCTGGCGGGCGAAGACGGGCTTGCGCGAAGGCGTGGCGAAGACGTATCAGGCGTTTCTGGCCGAGAAGGCGGAGGGGAAATTGCGGGCGTGAGGTGGAACCCGACGTCCCGTCGGGTTGAAGCGTGCCGGAACCCGAACAGCCCGACGAAGACGTCGGGCGCCACCTTCAGAATCCATTTGCGGGTGGAGCGAATTGCCGCCCGTCTTTTCGGTTCATGAGCAGCGAAGCGACCTACGTACCCGAGCCCGAGGAAGGCGGGCCCAAGAAATCGTTCTGGGATCACCTGCGCGATCTGCGTTCGGCGCTGCTGCGGTCGGCGGTCGCGATCGGGCTCGCGTTGATTCTCTGCCTGATGGTCGCGGACAAGCTCGTGCAGATTCTCGAATACCCACTCCAGCGGATCGATGCCTTTCAAAAACCGAAGCCGACGGTGACGTTCAAAATCGGCGGCACGCAGCTCGGTCCGTATGAAGTCACGCGCGAGCAGTTTCCCGCGCTGCCCGAGGGCGAGGCGCCGCACCTGACGTATCGGATCGGCGTGGCGAAAATCGGCGATCAAAACGTCGCGACGCTCGAGGCGCTGCCGGTGACCAACGGCGGCGAGAACGGCACGTTGCGCGTGCGCCTGCACAACCTGAGCCCGGCGGAGGCGTTCTTCGTGGCGTTCCGCGTGGGGCTCTACGGCGCGATCGTGGTGGCGGCGCCGTTCTGGATTTTTTTCATGGGCCAGTTCTTCCTGCCCGCACTCAGCGTGAAGGAGAAAAAGATTTTCTTCCAGTGGCTCGGCTGGGGCACGCTGCTGTTTTTCTGCGGCGTGGCGTTGACGTATTTCGTGCTGCTGCCGATCGCGCTGCGGGCGTCGGTCGAGTATTCGCAGCTGATGGGTTTCGAGGCGTTCGACTGGCGCGCGGATGCTTACATCGGCTTCGTGACGAAGTTCATCGTCGGCATGGGCATCGGATTTCAGTTTCCCATCGTGGTGCTGCTGCTGGTGAAAATCGGCGTGCTCACGCATCAACAGCTCGCGCACTATCGGCGGCACGTGATCGTGTTGTCGTTAGTCCTCGGCGCGCTGTTGACGACGCCGGAGGTGGTCACGCAGGTGGCGATGGCGGTGCCGCTCTACATCCTTTACGAGACCAGCATCTGGATCGCGAAATATTGGGATTGGAAAAAACGCCGCCGGGAGGCGGAGGCGACGGGGTGAAGTTCGCCGACGGAATGTTTGTCATCCATTAGATGACAAACAGGTCGGTCGGGGGGTGAGAAGCGGGGCTCAAGCGGGGGGCGGATTGTGCCGCTAAGAAGGGGCGCGCATGTCTGCCGCTCCACCCATTCCCGCGGAAGCCGGTGCCTCCGATGCGCCGGCCGTCGACTCGGAGATTGCTCCGTTGCGGGCGCCGCCTGCGCCGACGGCGAGCGACCGGCGCGAATGGCCGCAGCCGGGCGCGATCTGGCTGGAACGTTATCAAGTCCGCGCGGCGCTCGGCGATGTGGCGCTCTCGCGCACGTGGAGCGCGGTGCGCATCGACACGATGGAGGAAGTGATCGTCCGCGCGGTGTCCGGCACCGCGGCGGGCCGACGGGCCGAGGCCTGGGCGGCGTTGGAAAAAATCTCGCACCCGGCGCTGGTGCGCGCGTGGACGAGCCACGAGAGCGGCGGCCATCGCTTCGAAGTGCAGGCGACGAATCCCGGCGAGCCGCTCGATGCCTGGCGCGCGCGGCGCGAACTCGAGCCGTCCGCCCTCGAGCGGCTGGTGCGCTCGGTCGCGGACGCGCTGGGCGCGCTGCACGAAAACGGGCTGGTGCATTTCGGCGTGCGGCCGAAAAACATTTTCGTGCAGGAGACGGCGGGCGCGCTGGAGTTCGTGCTCGGCGGTTTGGAAACGGTGACGGAGTTCGCGCGGGACAAACTCGTGCCGATGCCGGTCGATCCGTTGAATGCGCCGCCGGAAGCGGCGGGGTTGTTTCAACATTCGCCTGGTCCGGGTTTGTGCGCATGGGACTGGTGGTCACTCGGGCGCGTGGTGCAGGAAGTGGTGCTCGGGGAGCACGTGCTCGGGCGCATCATGCAGCGGGACGTTGCGACGCCGTTTCCGGAACTGCTGGCCCGCGCGGAGGCGCTGCTGCTCGAACGCGATGCGGGAGCGATGCGCGCGGGCGCCGTGGAGGCGATGCCGGCGATGGACAAACGCCTCGAGTTGCTGTTGCGCGGACTGCTCACGAGCGCCCGGGATGCGCGTTGGGACGGCGACTGCGTGGCGCGCTGGCTGCGACGCGAACCGGTGCGCGAGCTCTACCGGCTGCCGCGGAACGAACGGATGTTTCGCTGGCACGATCGCGCCTATGCGGTCAGCGAAGTGGCCGGGCTGCTGCGGTCCGCAGAGCACTGGGGCGAGGCGATGGAAAATATCTGGGCGCACGAGAAGCCCGGGACGCTGGGAAATTTTTTGATCGATTCGCCGGCGCATCACGCGCTGGCGGCGCGGCTCGACGAGCTGCGGAAACTGGAGACGGTCTTCGCGCTGAAAGCGCTGCCGCGCGAGATCGTGCGCGAGGCGATCGCGACCGTGGCGCTGCTCGAACTCGCCGGCGACGGCTGTCTGGGGTGGCGGGGGCGGCGTTTCGACGAGGAGAGTTTTCAAAAAACCTTCGGAGAAGAATCGGACGACATCGACCGGCTCGCGCTGTTGCAGGCGTTCACCGCGCGGCCGATCGTGCTGCCGATCGAACGTTGCGATATGGCGGCGGCGCGGGTGTTGACGGAGTTCGCGCACGTGGCGGCCGGAGCGGAAACGCTCGCGCGGCAGAATCGCTGGCTCACGGACCGCGACCTGGCGGGGCGCGCGCGGCTGTTGCGCACGGCGCTGCGGTCGCTCGCCGAATTGCGCGCGGCGGCGAGGACGCTGCACGAGCGGTTCGCGTGCTCGACAGAGTCGGCGGCGGAAAAACTTTTCAACCTGCCGCAGCCGGGCCGGCCGGAACTCGCGGCGCTCGCGTGGATCGGCGGAGAGGCGGAACGGCGGGGATTTTTGACGCACGTGCAGTGGGCCGAGCGCGAACTCGCGCGGCTGCGCAGCGCCGCGCACGAGGAAGCGACGAATCTCGCGTGGCTGCAGCTCGCGCGGGCGTTGACGCGCGGGCCGTGGCTGTTTGCGCGGTGGCGGTGGCTGATTCCGGCGTGGCTGCTGTGGGCGCCGCCGGCGCTGATCCTGTGGCCGGGCGCGCGGTGGGTCGCGGTCGCTTGCGCGCCGCTCGTGCTGGGCACGCTGGTGCGGATCGGCGTGGTGTTTTACGTGCGGCGGATAGTGCGAAATTTCGCGCCGGAGGCGCGGCGATGGAGCTGGCGCGATGGGGTGGCGCGCTGCCGGGAAGAACTCGGCGCGTATCGCGCGGGGCGCTCGATCGCGTCGGTGCGAAAGGCGCTCGACGAGGTGAATGCCGAGATCGCGAAACTCACGGTGTTGCAGCCGCCGCCGGCACGCGTGCCGGCGCCGGCGCGGTGCACGGGTGTCTGGGCGCTCGCGGCGGCGAGCTGGATTTTGTTTTTGGCCGGGCTGAGTTTGGCGGGCTGGTGGGGCAAGACCCACCGGCCGTCCTGGTCCGCGATCGAGCGCGCGTGGAATCCGCCGGCCGCCACGGCGGCGGACCTCGCGGCGAAAAAAGCGGCCGAGGCCGCCGCGGCGGAGAAGGTTCCGCTGGGGCCGACGAAAATTTCGTGGTCGTTCAAACCGGGCGACGAGGCGCAGAAGCTGTTGATCAACGATTCGATCGAAGCGCGGCCGGAGCAGCTTCGCTTCGTGGCCGCGCGCGGACGGCAGCTCGCGGATCGCTACAAAGTGGAAACGATCAACACGCTCGTCATCCTGCGCGTGCCGGTGAAGGACAAGATCGGCTTGATGATTTACGACGGTGCACAGCAGCAGCTCGTGAACACGAAAGTTTACCTGCTGGACTACGCGCCGCTCGCGAAGGCGTGGGTGGAGGTGGCGGGGCGGCCCGGGATCTATCTGCCGGATTAGGCGAGCGAGGGAGAGATGCCGGATGCTGGGGACGGCCGGAGCGGGTGGCGAATCCGATGCCGCGCAATTTCGTCCAATACCGCGCGTAGCGGCTCGGATAAACTGCGCGAATGGATGCACGGTGGAGTGAATTTTTCATGCTGGCTGGCGCTCATTTTCTGGCGCTGCTCAGTCCGGGGCCGGATTTTTTTCTGCTGGTGGGTGGCATGGCGAGGCACGGCGTTCGCTACAGTCTGGGCGCGGCGGTCGGGATCGCGCTGGCGAACGCCGGCTACATCGCGTGCGCCCTCGCCGGCTTCAGTCTGCTGCGGAGCCAGCCGCTGGTGCACGCGGCGATGCATTGGCTAGGCGCGCTGTATCTCGGCTGGCTGGGTGCGTGCCTGCTGCGCAGCGCGGCGACACTGCGCGATGTGTCCGTGGGGGCGCGGCGTACGGACGCGCGCGGCTTCGGCGCGGGCTGGCTCGCCGGCTTTTTGTCGGGTGCTTTAAACCCAAAAAACGGACTCTTTTATCTCGGGCTTTTTTCGTTGGTGGTCAGCCCGCGGACGCCGGCAGGCGTGCGCGGCTTCTATGGCGCGTGGATGTTTGCGGTGGTGCTCGTGTGGGACGTGTTGCTCGTCGTCTGCCTGCGCGCGACCTCGGCGCTCGCAACCGTGCGGCGACACGAGCGAAAGATCGAAAGCCTTTCTGGCGCGTGCCTGCTCGCGCTCGCGGTCCTCATCGCGAGCGGCGCGTGGTGAGCTGCCCGCCACGTCGATATTCGGCGGGAGTGGCGGCGACGCGCGGCTTGAAGGCGCGTTGGAAATGACTCTGGTCGGAAAAGCCGGTTGCGTAGGCGACGTCGGCCGGGGCGTGTCCGGCGTGGAGGAGACGCCGGGCGTGATTGACGCGACGGTCGAGCTGATAGGCGTGGGGCGTCAGCCCGAAGAGAGTGCGAAAACGGCGGATCAGGCGAAACGGACTGAGTCCGGCCATGCGCGCGAGGTGGACGAGCGGCACGGGCTCGAGGCAGTGGGCGTCGAGATAGTCGCGCACGGCGCGGAACGTGTCGCTTTCGCGCGGAAGGAGATCGGGTGCCGTGCGGTGGGGGCATAGGTCGAACAAACGCGCGAGGCAGCTGCGAAGGTCGGACTGGCGGGTTTCGGCCGGGCCGCCGCGGCGAAGGAGTTTCTCCATTTCATCGACGGCAAGGCGGGCGCGGGGGTGGCGGATCACGCCTTGCGGCCACCCGGAAGCGACGCGGCTGGCGACGACGAGGCGTGACCAAGCTGCGTCGAAGTAGAACATCCGATAGCTCCAACGGCGGTCGAAGCGTGGGTTGCATGCGTGTACCTGCGACGGTGCGATCACGACGACATCGCCACTGCGCAGGCGCCGGCGCACGGAACCGAGTTCGAACAAGCTTTCACCGAGGTCGACGATGCCGACGGAGAGCGTGGGATGCGTGTGCGCGCGATAGCAAACGGCGGAGTCGAGTGTGCGCCGGCCCTCGATCATGGGCAACCGCGCGTCGCGCCAGAATTCGATCTGGGTGCGAGTCGCGAGGCGTGAGGAAGAGGGAGGCATGGGGGCGGGGAATGTTTTGATCATTCGCTCATACGCCGGTGGATCGAAGCCATTTGTCGCCGGATGCTCCCGTGGCCGCGGAGCAGGACGACTGCGGTTTCGCATGGGCGTCGGGGGATGAACCAGCCGCGGAGCGGGATGCCGGCACGAGGGGGAAACTGGGCCGATCGGGGTTGCGGTGGGAGAAAATCGGACAACCGCCCGAGCGGGCGGCACAAGGGACCGGTGAACTTCCACGCGAAATCGGTGGAAACATCGGCGAACGCCGCGAGGCCGAGAGCGATCGTGAGGATCGTCCAGCGAAAGAATGTTTTTGTCTTCACCTGAAGGGGTCCAGCGACGCTAGGCGTGCGGTGGAACTGGTCGAGCGCGCACGCGAACGCAGGCGCTGCGATGATTGCGTTTTCCGCCGGATTTGCTTCTTGCGCCGCGCGCCGCAGTTTGCGGCCATAGCCGTTTGTCATGATCGCACCCGAGACTTTCAACCACATCGAGAACATCAAGAAGCGCGCCGGGCATCTCTGGAGGTTTCTTTGACGTCGACCAAAAACTGAGAGAGATCGAGGCGTGGGAAGCCGAGATGGGCGCGCCGTCGTTTTGGGATAACACCGAGCGCGCGCAAAAACACATCGCGAAGCTCAACGCGTTGAAGAAAACGATTCTGCCGGTCGCCGCTTTCCAGAAAAAGGTCGATGACCTCGGCGTGATGGTCGAACTCGTCGAGGCGGCGTCGCCGGACGAGGTGGAAACTTACGAGAAGGAGTTGGACACGACCACCGCCACGCTCGGCGAGGAACTCGATGCGCTGGAGATCTCGTCGTTCCTCAACGGCCAGTTCGATCGCAACAATGCGATCTTCTCGATCCAGGCGGGCGCGGGTGGCACCGAGTCGAACGACTGGGCGGACATGCTTTTCCGCATGTATTCGCGTTGGGCGGAGCGGCGCGGATTCACGACGGAGTTGCAGGACGTGCAGCCGGGCGACACCGCGGGCATCAGCAAGGCCACGATCCTGATCAAGGGAGAAAACGCCTACGGTTACGCGAAGGCCGAGCGCGGCGTGCACCGGCTGGTGCGCATCAGCCCGTTCGACTCGAACAAGCGACGGCACACGTCGTTTTGCGCGGTGGACGTCGTGGCGGAAATCACGGACGAGATCGACGTCGAGGTGGACGAGAACGACCTGCGCATCGATGTCTATCGCTCGTCGGGCAAGGGCGGGCAGGGCGTCAACACGACGGACTCCGCGGTCCGCATCACGCATCTGCCGAGCGGCATCGTGGTCGTCTGCCAAAACGAACGCTCGCAGATCAAGAACAAGGCGGCGGCGATGAACGTGCTCAAGGCGCGGCTGTACGAAAAAAAGCAGGACGAGCAGCGCGCGGAGATGGACAAGTTCTACGGCGAGAAGGGCGAGATCGGCTGGGGCGCGCAGATTCGCAGTTACGTTTTGCAGCCTTATCAAATGGTGAAGGATCTGCGCACGGGGGTGAGCACGAGCGACACGCAAGGCGTGCTGGACGGCGACCTCGACCGGTTCATCAACGCGTGGTTGCGCGCCGGTTCGCCGCGGCATCGGAACAAGGATATCCAGATGGAGGAGTGATATCATGGTGGATCGCGGAGTTCGGATTGCGGATTGTTCAGTCTCGCGTCCGGTTCGGGACATTCCGCCTTCCGCACTCCGCATTCCGATGAGTCTCGCCTACGAAACGATCCAAACCGCCCTGGCCGGCCAGCCGTTGTTCGAGGCGAAATCGTGGCGGCTTTCGCCGGCGGCGTGGCCGCTGACGACGGCGCAGGTGCGCGAATTGGAGGAGATCGGCGCGGCGTGCCTCGAGTTTCACCAGGCGCTGGAGACGCTCTATCTCCGCTCGGCGGCGGGGAAAAATCTGCTGCGCAACAAGCCGCTGCTCGCGCCCTGGGTGCCGGACTATCTCGATCGCGGCAAGCCGGCGGAGTTGATCGCGCACGCGCGCGATCCGCGGAACCGCGGGAAATTTCCGACGGTGCTGCGGCCGGATCTGCTGCTGACGGACGAGGGATTCGCGTTGACGGAACTGGATTCGGTGCCGGGAGGGATCGGGCTGACGGCGTTTCTGAACCGGCTGTATGGGCGCGGGGGCGCGGGCGGCTCGCCCGCTCTGGAAAGAAATGCGGGCGGGCCGCCCGCGCTCCCAGGAGATCCGATCCTCGGCGCGGGGGATGCGATGATTCTGAATTTCCACGCTTCGCTCGCGGCGCTGCGTCCGCAGCTCGACAATCCCCTGATCGTGCTGGCGGTGAGCGACGAGGCGGCGACGTACCGGCCGGAGATGCAGTGGCTCGCGCTGCAACTGCAGTTGCTGGGGAAACGCGTGTTTTGCGTGGAGCCGTCGGATATTTTTCCGCTTGGGTCGTCGCTGTGCATCGACGCGGACGGCAACCCGGAGAAGGTCGATGTCATTTACCGGTTCTTCGAGTTGTTCGATTTGTCGAACGTGACGACGGCGAAATTTATTTTCGAAGCGTGGGCGGGGGACGAGGTGGCGATCGCGCCGCCGATGCGGCCTTTTCAAGAGGAGAAGCTCACACTGGCGCTGTTTCACCATCACCTCCTGCAGGATTTTTGGGCGGAGAATCTGAGCGGTCGTGCGCTGAAGCTGCTGCGGGCGCTGATCCCGCAATCCTGGGTCGTAGACCCGGCGCCGCTGCCGCCGGGCGCGGTGCTCGACGGACCGCGCGTCGGCGGGCGGGCGTTGAACGACTGGCGTGAACTGGCGGGGGCGTCGCAGAAAGAGCGCGAGTTGATCTTGAAGATCAGCGGCTACCACGAGACCGCGTGGGGCGCGCGCAGCGTGGTGCTCGGCAGCGATTGCTCGCGCGACGAGTGGCAGCAGGGCGTCGAGCGCGCGATCGAGCTGGCGCCTGCCAATCTCCACCTTCTCCAGACGTATCGAAAGCCGCGGCGGCTGGAGCATCCCCTTTATGAGACTGCGGGACCACGGGCCGACGGGGCGACGGGTCCGGTGGTGACGGCGGCGAAGGCGGGGCGGCTGCGGCTGTGCCCTTATTATTTTGTGGTCGATGGACGCGCGAAGCTCTCGGGTGCGCTCGCGACGTTTTGCCCGCCGGACAAGAAAATCATCCACGGGATGCAGGACGCGGCGTTGTTGCCGGTGCGGGTGGCGGGTTGACGCGAGGCGAAACGGAGGCGCGAGGGGAGAAGGTGGGAGCGGGCGCGGGCTGTGCGGCGATCGCGGAATTCCGAGAAGGGCGGCGTTTGGAAGCGGGCTGAAGCCCGCCGTACTTTTTCGGTGTGAAGAGAACGTGATTTTTTTCTCGCGGCCTTGCTGGAGCGTAGGGAATTCTCCTTAAAACTCCCTCGTGCGCCGCACCGTCGCTTCGACCTCGTCATTTTTCCTCTCAAGCAAGCAGCGTTCGCTGCTGTGGGCCGCGCTGCTGGCGCTCGGGTCCGGCGTCGCGGTGGCGCAGGACGGCCCGGAAATCGCGCAGTTGCGCCAGCGGGCGGAGGATGGCGATGCGGACGCGCTCAACGCGCTCGGCAACGCCTATGCAAACGGCCAGGGCGTGCCGCAGGATTTCGCGGCGGCGATCAAGTTCTACACGCAGGCAGCGGCGCGGGGCCATGCGCCGGCGCAGTTCAACCTCGGCATGATGGCGGAACTCGGTCGCGGCATTCCGGCGGACATCGCGACGGCGTTTCGGTTTTATTTGAAAGCGGCGGAGCAGGGCTTCGGGCCGGCGCAGTTCAACGTCGGCAACATGTATGCGAACGGCCTCGGCACGAAGAAGGATTTCTTCGAGGCGGCGCTATGGTTTCGCCAGGCGGCGGATCGCGGCGTCACGGAGGCGCAATACAACCTCGCGCTGGCTTATGAACTCGGCCGCGGGCTGGCGAAGGACGAAGAGCAGGCGCAGAAATGGTATCGGGAAGCGGCGAGCCGGGGGTATGCGCGGGCGCGCTACAATCTGGCGTTGATGCTCGAGGAGGGCCGCGGCTCGGCGGCGGACCCGAAGGGCGCGGCGGAACTTTATCGCACGGCGGCGGAGCAGGGCTTCGCGGCGGCGCAGAACAACTACGGCATCCTGCTCGCCGAAGGACGCGGCGGCGTGGCGTCGAATTTGGTGGAGGCTTACGCGTGGCTGTCGCTCGCCGTCGAAAACGGCGCGAAGGCGACGGGCCGCGATCTCGTCGGGCAAAAGCTCAATCCCGCGCAGATGGCGGCGGCGACGGAGCAGATCGCGACGTTGCGCGCGAGAATCTCCGGCGCGCCGGCGGCGATCGTCACCGCGGCTTCGCCGGTCGCGCACACGTCGGCGGCGCCGGCGAGGGTCGCGGCGAATCCGCTGCCGAGCGCGGAGCTGACGGCGCTGGCGGCGCGGTTGAAGACGGCGGAGGCGAATCTCGCGGCGTCGCGCGACGAACAGGCACGGTTGACGCAGACGGCGCAGTCGCTGGCCGCGGAGAAAGCGGCGCTCGAGCAGCGGCTCTCGAAGAGCGCGAGCGGCGATCGCGAGGCGAAGAATGCCGCCGAGCGGGCCGCGAAGCTCGCGCAGGAAAACGCGACGCTCACCGGGCAACAAGCGGCGGCGCAGAAGCAGATCGAGGAATTGAAAACCGCGCTCACGGCGGCGCGGAAAGCCGCGGAGAAAAAACCGACGGTGACACCGGCGGACACGGCAGCGGCGGCGGCGCAGAAGCTGGCGGACCTGCAAGCGGAGAACCAGCGGTTGTCGCTGGAGAATTCGTCGCTGCAATCGCAGGTGAAAGACGCCGCGGCGGCAGCGAGTCAGGCGGCGGATAGCGCGCGGAGTACGCTCGCGCGCACGGCGGGAGGGGCGAACGAAGACGACGCGTCACGCATGCGCGCGTTGCTGGAAGACAATCACCGGTTGAACGACGAGGTGAAAACTTCGACGGCGGAGATGAGCAATCTTTACCGGCAGCTGCGGAATGCGCAGCGCAAGCTCAGCGACCTCGGCGACACGAGCGCGCCGGCGTCGAACGAGGCGGACCCCGCGCTGGCGCAGCTCAACCGCGAGTTACAGGAGCAGCGCACGATCAACCAGCAACTCGCGACGGAAAACCGGCGTTTGAAGGAAGCGCCGGGCACGTCGGTCGACTCGGAGAAACTGCAGGCGCAGCTCGCGGCGGCGACGACGGAACTGGCGACGTTGAAGAGCGACAACGAGCGGTTGCAGAAATCGGCGGCGAGCGGCGCGACGGATCTCACCGCGCTGCAGAACAGCGCGACGGAAGCGGAGAAACTCAAGGCGGCGCTGGCGGCGGCGGAGCAGAAACTGCGTGAGGCGGCGCTGGCGAAATCCGGCGACGAAGCGAAGGCGCAGAGCGCGCTCACGGACGTCAAGAACCAGCAGGCCGAGACGCAGCAGCAACTCGTGGCGGCGCGGCGGGAAACCGAGGAGTTGCGCGTACAGGCGGAAAGCTTGCAGGCGGAGTCGAGAATCCGGACCGCGAAATTCAACAGCGAGCTGGCGGAGGCGAAGAAATTGGTTGCGCCCGTGATGACGAGTGCCGCGCCGGCGAACGCGGCGACGACGGCGGAGCTGGAGATGTTGCGGAAAGAGCTGGCGGCGGCGAAGTCCACGGCAGCAGACGCGGAAACGCGTGCGAGCGCGGCAGCGGCGGCGGAGAAGACCGCGACGGTACAGCTCAACGCGCTGCGGGTGGCGGCGGGCAATGCGGAGTCGAAGACGGCGGAGCTGCAAAAATCGCTGGAGCTCGCGACGGCGAACGCGGCCAAAAAGAGCAACGAGGCGAGCGCGCTCGCGGCGGCGCAGCGGGAGCGCGACGCAGCGAAGGAGTCGGTGGCGCAACTCGGGCGTGAACTCGACGAGGCGAAGCGCACGCGCGACGCGGGCGAGGCGAAGAGCCGCGCGGAGATCGAGCGACTCACGAAGGATTTGGAATCGGCTCGCAGCGCGGTGGCGAACGCCGAGAAGCGGGGCGAAAACGAGCAGGCGCTGACGAAGCAACTGGCTGACGCACGGGCGGCGGCGGCGAAAGCGGAAACGAACGTGGCGGAGCTGGGCAAATCGCTCGCCGAGGCGAAAGCGGCGGCAACGAAAACGAGCACGGCGCTGAGTGCGCTGGCGACGATACAGCGGGAACGCGACACGGCGAAGGAATCGGTGGCGTTGCTGGCGCGTCAGTTCGAGGAGGCGAAGCGAGGTTCGAATGGCGAAGCGGGGAAACGCGCGGCGGAGGTCGAGCGCTTGAAGAAGGATTTAGCGGCGGCGCAGGCGGCGCTGGCGACGGCGAAGAAAGACGCGGCGAACGGAACGGACTTGGCGAAACAGTTGAGCGAAGCGCGGGCGGCGGCGACGCAGGCGGAGACGAAGGTGGCGGAGCTGAACAAATCGCTCGCCGCGACGCAGGCGATAGCGACGAAAGCGGCCGAGGCGCAAGGCGCGCTCGCGGCGATGCAGCGAGAACGCGATGCAGCGAAGGAGTCGGTCGCGCAGCTCGGGCATCAGCTCGAAGAAGCGAAGCGGGCGTCGAGCGGCGAGGCGGAGAAGCGGACGGGGGAGGTCGAGCGGTTGACGAAGGATTTGGCGGCGGCGCAGGCGGCGCTGGCGACGGCGAAGAAAGATGCGGCGAACGGAACGGATTTGGCGAAACGGTTGAGCGAAGCGCACGCGGCGGCGACGCAGGCGGAGACGAAAGTGGGCGAGCTGACGGCGGCGCTGGAGGTGGCGAAGCGCGAGCAGGCGAGTTCGAAGGATGGGCTTGCCGGGCTGACGAGTCAGCTCGACGCGGCGAAGCGTGAACTAGCGGCGAAGAGTCAGCAGACGGGCGAGGCCGAGGCGCTGACGAGCCAGCTGGCGGCGGCGCAGAAGGCGGCGGCGGCTGTGGCGACGGCGCGGGACGAGGCCGCGCGGCAGGCGACGGCGTTGCGCGCGCAATTGGAGGAGGCGAACGGAAAACTTTCCGGCGCGGCGGCGGATCGCGACGCGCTGGCGGCGGTGCGGGAGCAGTTGACGCAGGCGCAGATGGCCTTGGTGGCGCTGCGGAAATCGACGGATCAGCTGGAGGCGGCGAATGCGCAGCTCACGACGGAAAATCAGCGGCTCGCCGGCTTGACGGCCAGCGGCGAAGCGGTGCAGCAGGAACTCGCGGACGCGCGAGGTGCGGCGGAAAAATTGCGGCAGGAAAACGGGGCGTTGTCGGGTCGCGTGGAGCAGTTGACGGCGGAGGGCCGGAAATTTGCGCAGGCGGCGGAAACGAGTGCGGCGCAGGCGACGGAATTGGAGCAGTTGCGCGCAAAACTCGCGGACGCGCAAAAGGCGGAGGGCGGCGATCACGACACGCTGGCGAAGTTGAACGATCAGCTCGACGAGGCGGGGCGGACGATCGCGGATTTGAAGGACAAGAACGAGAGCCTGCAGAAGGATTTGGAAGTTTCGAAACAGAGCGCGGCGGCGGCGCTCGCGGCACAGGCGGCGGCGGCGAAGGCGGCGCCGGATGGCGCGGCCATGCGATTGGAAATGCAGACGCTGCAGAACCGGATCCGTTCGCTCGAGGCGCAAGCGGAGGACGACCGCACGAACGCGGCGCAGGAAATCACGGCGATGGCGGGGCAGCTCGAGCGCGCGCGCGAGGCGAACCGGGCGCTGTCGGACGCGAACCGGGCCTTGTTGTCGTCGAAAAACACGGAGGACTCGGCGGTCAAGGCGGACCTCGATCAGTTGACCGCGAGAGTGGCGGCGCTCACGAGTGACAACGCGAAGTTGAAGCAGGATCAGGCGCAGCGGTCGGCGGAGAACGCGCAGCTCGCGCAGGCGAAGCAGGCCGCGGAGGACGCGGTGGCGGCGGCGAAGCGCGCGGCGGCAGTGCCGGCGGCGTGGACGCAGGAGCGGGCGAATCTACGCGCGCAGGTTGAAGACATGTTCAGCAAGTTGTCCGACGCGCAGCAGGCGAGCGAGGCGGCGCGCGTGGCAGCGCAGCGGGCGAACGGCGAAGCGGAAAAGGCGCGCGCGGAAATCGCCTCGTGGCAGGCCAAGCTGGCGGAGACGGAGAAGGCGGCGGATCAGCAGGGCTCGACCGTGGCGGAGTTGACGGGGTTGAACGAGAAGCTCGCAGCCGACAAGGCGGCGCTGCAGGCGCAGCTCGCGCAGGCGGGCCGCGCGGGCGAGCAGGCGAAGACGGATTTGGCGGCGTTGCAGACGCGGCTCGCGGCGAACGACCAGGCGAGCGCGCAAAGCGCGTCGCAGCTGGCGGAGTTGCGCGGCGCGAATGAGAAGCTGCAGGCTCAGCTGGGGGATCTGACGGGGCAGGTCGCGACGCTGCGTGCGGACAACGAGCGGTTGGGCCGGGCGAACGAGACGGCGGCGACCCTGCGGACGGAGATCGCGGATCTGCGGACGAAATTGGACGAGGCGGAAAAAGCCGCGGACCAGCACAGCTCCAGCGTGGCGGAGCTGACCGATGCGAACGTGAAGTTGTCGGGGGACAAGACGACGTTGCAAAAGCAACTGGCGGATTTGACGGCGCAGGTGGCGGCGTTGCGGTCGGAGAGCGGAAAGCTGGCGCAGTCGGAGCAGGCGCGCGCGGACGCAGAACAGCGGGCGGCGACCCTCACGGCGACCGCCAGTCAGCTCGCGGCGGCGCAGCGCGATATCGCGAGCCTGCGCTCGGATAATGCGCGGCTGAACGAGACGGTGCAGGCGCTCGATCGCGACCGGGCCAACCGGATTTCTCAATTGCAGCAGGAGAACGCGGCGATCGGCGCGCGGTTACGGCAGGCACAGGGGACACTGGATCAAATCGCGGCGGCGGCGCGCATCATCAACGGCAGCGCGGCGGGGGCGTCGGCGAATGTGAGCCCGGTGCGTCCGGTCGCGGCGTCGGACCCGGGGGCGCCGGCGGCGCAGCCGGCGCGCATGCACACGGTGGCGGAGGGCGATTCGCTCACGAGGATCAGCGTGCGCTATTACGGAACGGCGAACCGCTGGCAGGACATTTACGACGCGAATCGCGAAGTGTTGAAGGGCGAGAACGCGCTGCGGCCGGGGCAGCGGTTGCGGATCCCGTAGGCGGCGGCGCCGATTTCAAACGAGGCACGGGTGGACTCGTGAAGCGAAGGTGGCACCCGACGGCCGCGTCGGGTTGGCTGGCGGACCGGCACTCGGCCCGATGAGGAGATCGGGCTCGAGCGAGGGCGACTTCGGGGAGAGAGAACGATTCCAGACCGCAGGTCAGGCGGCGTCTTTGCGCAAGGGGGTGTTGCTCCGGGGCGCGGCTTTGTTTGCCAGCGTGGCGAAGAAGCTGTCGCGGCGGTCGCGGGCGACACGCACGTCTTTCGTGCCCAGCGAGCGGCGGATGCGTTCCTTCGTGAACGGCGTCGGATGGATGGTGTAGTGCAGGAACCAGGTGCCGTGGTTATTCCACAGGTGATGGTTGGGGTTTTCAGTGTCGACGCGGAGGCCGGGCAGTTTGGCGAGGGTATTCATGGGCGTGTGGATCAGACTGACGGTTTCACGCACCAGGAATTGAAAACAAAAAACCGATCTGGGCATCAGATCGGTTTCGCCTTCGGGAGCGTTCTTGGTTCGCCGCTCTTGCGAGAGGCGCACATCCGAGGTTTCCCTCGATCCACCGTGGCCGCTCCCGGCCCGGTTGGCGGAATCGACTGGTTAAGGTCGATTCGTTCCTGATGCGACGGCGAACATGCAAGGCGAGGTGGCGCTGTCCAGCATTATTTTAATTTTTCGCTAAATCCGGCGGGCCAAGGGCGTTCGTTCGCTTGCGAACGGCTGGAACGGGACGGGCGAGCAGACGATGGGCGCGGCGGTCGATCGAAGGCGCAGAAGCGGGGCCTCCGTCTCGCGCGCGATCACCGAGCAGGCGACCGCGACGGAGCAGTTTTTTTCAAAGCGGGTGAACGGCCGGGGAAGACAGTGGCAGTTACCTGGCATGCTCCCGCGCATAGTGCTCGGCGAGCGGGTCGCGACCGAAATCGTTTTTGAAATCGCGCCACACGGTGTGGATGTGGTTCGCGTTATTTTGCGTGTTGTCGAATTCGCAGAGGAAGGTCGGGCCTTGCAGGCGATAGTAGTGGCCCGCGCTGCGATCGGTGACGCCCGCCCAGGCGAAATGGATTTTCTCCACGCCGGCGGTTTCGATTTCAGCGAGCGAGGCTGCGGCGAGTTCGGCGCGCTCGCGGCCGAGGTAGAGACGCACGAGGGCGAGAAGCTGTTCGCGCTGCGGCGCGGTCATCTTGGCCGCGGGGAGGCCGGCGGGCGCCAGCGGATCGAGGCGCGGGCGGTTGCCGGAAACGATCTCGCCGGGCGCGCTCGCGCTCAGCGTCGCCTCGCGGCGCTGAGCCGGGTCGAGCGAATTCACCAACGCCAGTCCGAGATCCTCTTCTTGGCCGAGGACGCGCAAGCCCTGCTTCGGGCCGGAGCGCACCTCGGCGGGATTGCTGCCGATGAACGACGGAGTGAAGAAAACGTGCGCGCCGTCGACGACGGTGAAATTGAACGAGAGGTGATGCCCCTCGAAGCGCCAGCCCCAGGAAGCGTTGGCCGCGGGGGAGCCGAAGATCGTGACGAAGTAACGTGTGGGATCTCGCACCGGGCCGCTGCCGTGCTCGAGTTCCTTCAGCACGTTTTCCATCGCCATGATCGCCTCGGCGCGGGCCGTTCCGGCGTGGCTGAGGCCGGTGCGAAGCAGGGCGAGCGCGAGATCCTGCTGGGCGGGGCTCATGGCCGCGAGGGGCAGGCCGGCGCGGGGCGTCGGGATGAAGTTCCAGTTTTCGCGCTCGCGGTCAGTGAGCTTGTAAGTGGCTTTGGAAGCCTGATCGGGAGAAAGCGATCCGAGAAACGCGGATGACGCGGCGAGCATGTCGGCGGCGGGTTCGTGGGCGCGAAGCGGCAGGCCGGCGAGGAGCAACGGCAACGCGAAGCGGAGAAAACCTCGCGCCGGGGGTGAAAGGGACATGCGCGGATTGACGCGCGGGCGCGGACTTGGGTGCGCGCCGGTTAGAGCGAGCTGTAGCCGTGTTTTGGATCGAGTGGAGGAGCCTGCTTGCGGGCGATTTTGGACCTGCGCACGCCGGATCGCCTGCAAGCAGGCTCCTACATCGGCTATCGAATTAAACCGTTCTAGCCGGATGCGCGGGGTTTCCACGGCGGTCATAGACCGCCGCTACCAGATCAGGTCAGCTTCACGCCCCGGGCGGCGGCGGAGCGGAGGAGGGCGTCGGCCATGTCGGAGGGCGTCACGGCAACTTCGATACCGCACTCCTTGAAGACGGCGATCTTGGCGGCGGCGGTGTCCTCGTGGCCGCCGACGATCGCGCCGGCGTGGCCCATGCGGCGACCCGCGGGAGCGGTCGCGCCGGCGATGAAACCGGCGACGGGCTTCTTGCAGTTGGCCTTGATCCAGCGTGCGGCCTCGACTTCGGCGTTGCCGCCGATTTCGCCGATCATGATGATGCCGTGCGTCTCGGGGTCGTCGTTGAAGAGCTTGATGACGTCGAGGTGCGAGGTGCCGTTGACGGGATCGCCGCCGATGCCGACGCAGGTCGTCTGGCCGATGTTTTTCTCGGTGAGTTGATAAACGGCTTCGTAGGTGAGCGTGCCGGAGCGGGAGACGACGCCGACGTGGCCCTGCTGGTGAATGTAGCCAGGGGCGATGCCGATGCGGCAGCCGCCTTTCGACTGCGGACCGGGGCCGGGCGTCACGATTCCGGGGCAGTTCGGGCCGACGAGGCGGGTGCGGCGGCCCTGCATGGCGCGCTTCACGCGAACCATGTCGCGGACGGGAATGCCCTCGGTGATGGCGACGGCGAGGTCGAGTTCGGCGTCGACACACTCGAGGATGGCATCGGCGGCGAAGGGCGGCGGGACGAAGATCGCCGAGACGCTGGCGCCCGTGGCGGCTTTGGCCTCGGCGACGGTGTTGAAGATCGGCACGCGGTGCGTGCTGTATTCAAAAATCTGACCGCCCTTGCCCGGAGTGACGCCGGCGACGATGCCGGAGCCGTAGTCGAGGGAGAGCTTGGCGTGCCGGCCGCCGAAATCGCCGGTGATGCCTTGGACGAGGATCTTGGTCGAGGGAGTGACGAGGATGGACATGAGAGGAAAAGTTGAGAGTTGAGAGATGAGAGTTGAGAGACGGGAGCTTCGGAGGTCGGGGGTTTGGTCTCTCAACACTCAACTCTCAGCTCTCAACTCCGTGGCGGCGTCAGCCGCCGACTTTGTGTTGGTGCAGGCCGATCTGGTTGCCGTCGGGATCTTTGATGCCGAAGATGCGGCAGGGCGGGAATTCCATGACGTCGAAGGCAATCGGCGTGCCGGCGGCCCGGACCGTGGCGAGGGCGGCGTCGAGGTCGGCGACTTCGAGATTGAGGCTGGCGGCGGGTGCGCCGGGCATGGCGTTCGAGACGGCGAGGGCCTGGCCGGCGATGTCGTATTCGATCCACCACTGGCCGGGCGCAAATTCGATCTGTTTGCCGATCTTCAGGCCGAGGAGTTCTTCGTAGAATTTACGCGCGCGCGGAATGTCGGTGACCGCGTGGAAGACGAAGGCGAGTTCCTTGATCTGAATGCTCATGGGGAAGGGAGCTGAGAGCTGAGAGTCTGGAGCTGAGAGCAGAAAATCCGGATTGTTGATCGGGCTCTTGGCTCTCAGCTCTTAGCTCTGGACTGGTTTCACGCCGCCACCCGTTTCACGATCTTCTGCGCGGCGTCGGCCATCGAGGTGCCGCTGGTGATGGGGAGGCCGGAGTCGGCGAGGGTCTGGCGCCCCATGACGGCGTTGTTGCCCTCGAGCCGGACGACGAGCGGGAGTTCGAGGCCGACTTCCTTCACGGCTTCGACGATGCCGCTGGCGATCACGTTGCAGTCCATGATGCCACCGAAAATATTCACGAGGATGCCCTTCACGTTGGCGTCGCCGAGGATGATCTTGAACGCGGCGACGACCTGATCCTTCGAGGCGCCGCCGCCGACGTCGAGGAAGTTGGCCGGTTCACCGCCGCAGTGCTTGATGATGTCCATCGTGGCCATCGCGAGGCCGGCGCCGTTGACGAGGCAGGCGATGCTGCCGTCGAGCGCGATGTAGTTGAGCGAGGAGCGGGAGGCTTCGATTTCCTTCGGATCCTCCTCGTTCAGGTCGCGGAGGGCGACGAGGTCGGGGTGGCGGAAGAGGGCGTTGTCCTCGAAGGAGACTTTGGCGTCGAGGGCGAGGACTTCGCCGGTCGGCGTGGTGATGAGGGGGTTGACCTCGACCATCGCGCAATCGCACTCCCAGTAAAATTTGTAGAGGTTGCGGATGAGCTTGGTGGCGTTCTTCGCCTCGGCGCCGGTGAGCCCGAGACTGAAAATGACCTGGCGGACCTGGAAATCGGCGAGGCCGTAGGCGGGGTCGATGAAAACTTTGACGATCTTCTCGGGCGTCTCGTGGGCGACTTTCTCGATTTCGACGCCGCCCTCGGTCGAGGCGACGATGACGGGGCGCGAGGTGGCGCGATCGAGGAGGATCGCGAGGTAGTATTCCTTTTTGATGTCGCTCGCGACGGTGAAGTAGACGGTCTGGACCTTGCGGCCGACGGGGCCGGTCTGGATCGTGACGAGGGTGTTGCCGAGCATTTTGCCGGCGAGGAGCTTGGCGTCGGCCTTGGTTTTGCAGAATTTAACACCGCCCTTGAAGCCGTCGGTGAACGTGCCCTTGCCGCGTCCGCCGGCGTGGATTTGCGACTTCACCATGGTCGGCCCTTCGGGGAGCAGGCCGAGGGCGGCGTCGAATTCGGCCGTGGATTTGGCGGCGGCGCCCGCGGGGACCGGCACGCCGAATTTTTCGAAGAGCGCTTTCGCCTGATACTCGTGGATGTTCATTGAGGAAAGGAAAGTCAGCGCGAAGGAGGCGAAATTGCCACGTCAAAAAATGCCGCGAATCTTGCGAGAGCGTGGGCAAGAGATGCGGACAGTGGGACGCGGCGGCGACCGCGGGAGCGGCGGGAATTCGGGAAAAGAAAAGCGCCGGATCGGCGAGGCGATCCGGCGCGAGGAGGTAACGAACGTTAGTCCGATTTTCGTCAGCCGACCTTTTCCATGAGCCCAACCAAGGCCGAGCCAGAGATTGAAGGCACTTCAGAGAGACGGGTGAGTTGCATGTTGTATTTGGACAGGATTTGCCAGACGCGGCTCTCGGAGAGGTCGGTTTGTCGGGCAATCGCACTCGCTGTCCGCCAGGTGTAGTTAGGACCGTCGAGCGCCATGAAGACCTTTTGCTCGTCGGGATCGGAGACGACGTTTTTCCAGTGCATATGGTCAGGCTCTTAATATTTGGATCCAATCGCTCTGGCGCGCCATGGCGATGTGAATGGTGCTACTCCGATGGTTTTCCCATCGCGTTTTTGAGCGCGGGGACCTGCTCCATGAGTTTCTCCAACTTCACGCCGGTCAGCGCTTCGAGGACAGGCGGGAGCTGGCTGAGGATCGTCGTCACGTCGCCGGTGAGTTTGCTCGCGCCGCCGCCGGGGCCGGAGCCGCCGTTGATGATCACCATCTTTTCCGTCTTCGCGAGGGGGGCGGAAATCTGGCCGGCGATTTCGGGGAGCGCGCGGACGATGAGTTCGATGATCGCGGCCTGGTTGTATTCCTTGAACGATTCGGCCTTCTTGCGCATCGCCTCGGCGGTCGCGAGACCCTGCGCCTCGATGACGGCGGCCTCGGCGAGACCGCGGGCGCGGTTGGCGTCGGCTTCGGCGGCACCGGTGGCTTTCACGACGTCGGCTTGGGCGAAGCCGGTCGCTTTTTGCGCGGAGGCGGCGCCGGCGGCTTCGGTTTCGAGCTGGAATTTCCGCGCGGTGGCGAGGGTCTCGACTTTGTAGCGCTCGGCGTCGGCGGGCTTCTGGACGTTGGCTTCGAGTTCGCGTTGCTTGCGGCGGATTTCCTGTTCCTGCAGCTCGATCTGTTTCTGTTTCTCGATGATGTTGACCTGAACTTCCTCGGCTTTGACGAGCTGGTTGGTTTTGAATTTCTGGAGATCGTAGGCGAGTTCGGACTGCGCCTTCTTCTGATTCACGGCGGCGTTGTAGTCGGCGACGTTCATCTGGTAGTCGCGCTGGGCTTCGGCGATCTTCGAGTCGGCGGCGAACTTCGCCTCCTGGCCGGCTTGGGAAGCCTGCGCGGTGCGGATCGCGGCATCGCGGTCGGCCTCGGCCTGGGCGATCTGGGCGTCGCGTTTGACCTGGGCGATGCGGGGCTTGCCGAGGGCGTCGAGGTAACCCTGCGTGTCGCGGATATCGCGGATCGTGAAGCTCACGATCGTGAGGCCCATGTTCGCCATGTCGCCGGCGGCGACTTCCTGGACCTTCGAGGCGAAGGCGTCGCGGTTCTGATAAATTTCCTCGACGGTCATCGTGCCGAGGATCGCGCGGAGGTGGCCTTCGAGCGTCTGCATCGCGACGCTTTTAATTTCGTCGGTGGCCTTGCTGAGGAACTGCTCGGCGGCGGTGGCGATGGAGACGTCGTCGCCTTTGACTTTGATCTGGGCCACGCCGTCGACTTTCACGGGGACGCCTTTGCTCGTGTAGACCTCGGGCGTCTGGACGTCGATCGTGAGCAACTCGAGCGAGAGGACGTCGGCTTTTTCGACGACGGGAATGATGAACGTGCCGCCGCCCTTCACGATGCGGAAGCCGCGGACGGCGCTGCGGCCGTCGGCGGTCGCGACACGGTGCTGACGGCCGGAGACGATGAGGACTTCGTTCGGGCCGACCTTGGTGTAGCGACTGGCCCACACGATCAGGAAAACGAAGACGACGATGACGATCCCGACGACGGCGACGGCAGTGATGCCGAGGCCGCCGCCCGAGAGTTGAGCGAGAGGTAACAGATTCATAGCGGGGCTGGAGTTAAACGAACAAAGGAGTGAGCCGGAAACGACGGCGCGTGGCGAGAAATGTCAGCGGCGGGTGACGTAGAACTGGGTGCCGATGACGCGGGCGATTTTTACGGTGAAGCCGTTGGGCAGCGCGGCGAGGTCGTCGCTGCGGGCGGGCGCGGAGTAGCGGGTGCCGGATTGCACGTAGGCGATCTCGCCGACGGCGCCGGGCAAAATCGGCGTGATCACGGTGGCCTCGTGGCCGATGAGGTCGAGCACGCGGCCTTCGCTGGAAGCCTGCGTGCGCTGAAAAAGGATACGGAAGAGCGCGAAGACGAGCGCGGCGATGGCGAAGGCGCCGAGGGCGGCGGCGGGCGCGCTGACCCACGGGCTGCGGGTGACGGCGATCTGCTCCATGATCATGCCGAGGCCGCCGAACGCGGTGATGAACGTGGCGATGGTCGTCGGGCTGAGCGGGGCGAAGCCGGGCATGTCGTGCGCGCCGCCGCCGGCTTCGGCGTGGCCTTGCGCGTGGCCGACGTCCGGGTGCGCGTCGAAATCGTGGCCGACCTCGCCGTGTCCGCCGAACACGTGGCCGGTGAGCGCGCTGACCAAAGTGAACAGCAGCCCGACGCCGAAGCAGATGGCGTAAACGGTGAACGCCATCGACGTGCCGTGGCCGCGAGTTTCGTAGCCTGCGACGCTGGCGGCGCCGAGCGTGGCGAAGGCGGCATAACCGGCGGGGGCTTTGTCGAGGGAGCTGAACGGAGAAAGTTTCGCGAGGAAACCCACGCCGAAGCCGGAGCCGAGCGCGGCGGATTTCGCGAGGGCGGTCGTGGCGAGCGTGGTGGCGAGGCCGGCGGGCGGCGCGGCGACGGCTCGCGTGGAGAGCGCGAGGCCGAGAGCGGCGGCGGTGGAAGTGATGCCCTGCGAGGAGAGGGCGAGGCGGAGTTTTTCGAGTGCGCGTTCGGCCCGCATGCGGGCGGAGTTTTCCGGGATGCCGAGTTTCTGGCCCATCGCGGCATAGGGCTGGCCTTCGAAGTAACGCAGCAGGATCGGCGCGCGGTCGTGCTCGGCGAGATTGCAGAGGGCGGAGTCGAGGAGCGGGCGGAGTTTGTCCCAATCGGCCGCGCTGAGGGAATCGTTTTCGAGGGCTTGCATGGCGTAGGCTTCCTGTTCGCGGAGGTGGCGGCGGTGGCGGCCGCGGAGGGCTTTCAGGGCGGCGAAACGGGTGCTCGTGTAGAGCCAGCTCGCGAGCAGGGGGCGGTCGGCGAGAGCGTGGGCCTTGCGGGCGAGGTCGATGAAGACGCTTTGGGAAATGTCCTGGGCGAGCGCGCGGTCGCCGCCGACCTGGCGGAGCGCAGCGGAGTAGACGAGGGCGGTGTGACGCTGCACGAGTGCGGCGAACGCGGCGTCGGAACGATCGCGCGCGTAGCGGCGGAGGAGTTCGGCATCGTCGTTCATCACCGGTTTACACCCGCCGAATGGATAAACGCACAGCCGGTCGGAAAAAAACGCGCCGGCGCGTCAGGGTGAGAGAGTCGCAGGTGCCGCGAACCGAATCACGGCCGCTCGCTCACGCGGGGACGATGCGAATGCTCTCGATCTCGATGCGATCGATGGGCGTGCTCTTCTCGCCGCCGCTGCCCTGCGTCGGGACCGTGGCGATGCGCTCGAGGACGTCGTCGCCCTTGATGAGTTCGCCGAACGCGGTGTATTGGCGGTCGAGGAATTTCGCGTCGCCGTGGCAGATGAAGAACTGGCTGCCGGCGGAATCGGGGTGCGCGGAGCGAGCCATCGAGATGACGCCGCGGACGTGGGACTTCGGGTTGAACTCGGCCTTGATCTTGTAGCCGGGGCCGCCGGTGCCGGGCATGCCGGACTCGCCCTTGCGGGTGTTGGGGCAGCCGCCCTGGATCATGAAGCCCTTGATGATGCGGTGAAACGCGGTGCCGTCGTAGAATTTCTCGTTCGCGAGTTTCTTGAAATTTTCGACCGTCTTCGGGGCGACGTCGGGCCAGAAGGCGAGGGTCATCTCGCCGTAGCTGGTCTTGATGATGGCGTTTTCCTTGGCGGGGACGGTGGTGCTCATGAGTCGCGGAAGGAACGCGGGCGCCGGAGGGATCGCAAGAAACAATTTGGCGGAAAGGCGCACGCCGGGCGCCGGGTGCCAAGATCCAAGCGCCAAGATCCAAGATCCAGAGAAAGTTCAATTTTCAGAATCCAGTTGAGGGTTGGAAATTCTCTGGAGCTTGGTGCTTAGATCTTGGAGCTTTTCCCCAATGCGGCTGCGCAAGCTCACCCTCCGGCATTTTCGCAACGTGGGCCTCGCCGCGCTCGAGCTGCGCGGGCGGCAGCAGTTTCTCGTCGGAGCGAACGGGCAGGGGAAAACGAATCTGCTCGAGGCGGCGGGATTCCTGACGGCGCTGCGGTCGTTTCGCACGACGGAAAACAAGTCGCTGATCGGGCACGGGCAGCTGACGGCGGCGATCGCCGGGGAACTCGAACACGAAAAGCTCGGCGAGCCGAAGGTGACGATCAAACTGCACCGCGACAGCAAGGAGCTGTGGTGCGACCAGACGCGCATCACGAAGCTGGGCGACTATCTGGGGCGGTTCCCGACGGTGGTGTTTTCCTCGCAGGATCTGCACCTGGTGCGCGGCGCGCCGGCGCTGCGGCGGCGGTGGCTCGATCTCACGCTGGCGTCGATGGACGCGGGTTATTTTCGCGCGCTGCAAACCTACTCGCGCGCGCTCGCCGGGCGGAATGCGCTGCTGAAGCGCGGCAGCGCCGGCGAGGGCGAACTGGGGGCGTTCGAACAAGTGATGGCGCCGGCGGCGGCGGCGTTGATCGCGGCGCGCACGGCGGGCATGGCGGAGGTGGCGGCGCGGGTGAAGGCGGCGTATGCACGATTGTGTGACGACGAAGCGGGCGAGGCGGGCGGTCTGAGATACGAGCCGAATTTCGAAGCGGCGGAGGCGGAGGCGCTGCTGGCGCGGCTCGAGTCGGGACGCGGAAGGGACGCGCAGTTTCGCACGACGCTCGTCGGGCCGCATCGGGACGATTTTTCTTTTTCGGTGCGAGGAACGGCGGCGAAAGCATTCGCGTCGGAAGGGCAGCAGCGCTCGCTCGTGCTCGCGCTGCGGCTGGCGCAGGCGGCGTGGTCGCAGGAAAAAAGCGGGGTGCGACCGGTGCTGCTCGCGGACGACGTGCTGGGAGAACTCGATCCGCAGCGAAGGAAAAGATTCTGGGCGACGATCGATGCGGAGTCGCAGGTGATCGCGACGGGCACGAGTCTGCCGGATGTGGAGCTCGGCGAATGGCAGGTGTTCGAGGTGAAGGCTGGGACGTTCGAACCCGCGGAAGAGAGATCATGAAATTCACCACAGAGGCACGAAGACGCAGAGGAAGAGCCGCTGGATCCTATGCTCTCCGTGTCTCTGGGTCTTTGTGGTTCACACGGCTATGACTCTCGAACCCTTGCAGTGGGTGTTGGCGGTGCTGGGTGCGCTGCTGGTGGGCGTGTCGAAGACGGGGATCGCGGGGCTCGGGATGTTGTTCGTGGTGATTTTCGCGCAGATCCTGCCGGCGAAACAGTCGACGGGCGTGGTGCTGCCGCTGCTGTGTTTTGGAGATTTGGTCGCGGTGGCGTCATATCGCCAGCACACGCAATGGCGGTTTCTGTGGCGGCTGTTTCCGTGGACGGCGGTGGGCGTGCTGCTGGGATTTTTTGCGCTGGGGCGAATCGATGACCGGCAGGCGAAGGTGTTGATCGGGGGAATCGTGCTCGTGCTGCTGGCGGTGCACGTGCTGCGGCGAGGGAAGGTTGGCGTCGGAGAGAGGGGCGAGCATGGGTGGTGGTTCGCGGCGATCTTCGGGGTGCTCGCCGGCTTCACCACGCTGGTCGCGAATGCGGCGGGGCCGCTGATGGTGATTTACCTGCTGGCGATGCGGCTGCCGAAAATGGAATTCGTGGGGACGGGCGCGGTGTTCTTCATGCTGCTGAATTTGTTCAAGGTGCCGTTCATGGTGAACCTCGGGCTGATCAACGCGCAGAGTTTCGCGTTCAATTTATGGCTGGCGCCGGCGGTGTTTGCGGGCGCGTGGGCGGGACGGAAAATTTTGGTGAAGGTGGATCAACGGTTGTTCGAGAATCTGGCGCTGGGGTTGAGCGCGGCGGCGGGGTTGAAGTTGTTGTGGTGAAGTTGAAACGCGGAGAACGCGGCGCGGCGGAGTCGCGGTCAAACGCGGAAGAATACGTTAACCGCATTTCAAATAAAACTATAGACTGAAACGGTAACCTATTAGGTTACCCTACGAATGGCGGACGATGGTAGGTGGCGGACATAGTTTCATTTGAAATGCTCTAACCGCGGATGGCACGGGACGAAACGCTCACGCGTTCCGCTACGACGTCATGCGACCACGCTCGTTTTTTGGGCTGCGCGATTCCACGGGACGAAACGCTCACGCGTTCCGCTACGAACTGGTGCGACCACGCCCCGTCGCAGGGCAAACGGCGCGGAGAGGGCCAATTTTCTTCTTCGCGTTCTTTGCGCTCTCCGCGTTTAAAAACGTGAGATGGCACGAATGACCGTCAGAGACATGTGGAAGGCGAAACTCGAGGGGCGCGCCGTGCCGGCGAGCGGCGCGGCGCCGGTGATTTCGATGCAGCGGGCGGCGTTTGCGGGGCGCGTGCTCGGCGTCGATCCGTCGTTGCGCGGAACGGGGCTGGCGCTGATCGAGTTCGCGCCGGGACGCCAGCCGGTGCTGTTGCGTTGCCAGACGGTGCGCGTGCCGGCGAAGCATGCGATGCCGTATGCGCTGGCGGAAATCCATCGCGCGGTGGCGGCTTTTCTCGACGGCACGGAGGTGCGGCATGTGGCGCTGGAGCAGACGATCTATGTACAGAATATCCGGACGGCGCAGATCCTCGGCGCGGCGCGGGGCGCGGTGATCGCAGTGGCGGCGTTGCAGGATCGGCCGGTGTTCGAATATCCGCCGCTGCGCGTGAAGCAGGCGGTGGTCGGCGCGGGCCGCGCGAGCAAGGAGCAGATGGCGCGCACGGTGATGGCGCTGCTCGGGCATGGCCGCACGCTGGCGCTGGACGAGGCGGACGCGGCAGGCGTGGCGTTGTGCCACGCGTTTACGTGGCGGGAATAGGTGGATGCGGCGACTGGGCGGTGAACGCCCCGCGCCGTCAGCGGTAAAGGCGCCGAAGCAAGCGGTGCGTAGGGAATCGCAAGACGCGACTCTTGCGCGGCGGGGCGGGCGGGTGCAGAATCGGTGACTGCAATGAGCCAAGGTACTTCGTCGTATTTTTCGTTTCGGCCCAAGCTGGTGGAATGCCTGCGGGATTATTCGCGGGCGCGCTTTTTCACCGATCTCACGGCCGGGTTGACGGTCGGGATCGTGGCGCTGCCGCTGGCGATGGCGTTTGCGATCGCGTCGGGGGTGCCGCCGCAGGCGGGTATTTTCACGGCGGTGATCGCGGGGTTCATCATTTCCGCGGTGGGCGGGACGCGGGTCTGCATCGGCGGGCCGACGGGCGCGTTCATCGTGATCCTCTACGGGATCTATATGAAGTATGGCGCGGAGAATCTGGCGATCTGCACCATCATGGCCGGCGTGATTTTGTTCATCATGGGGGCGGCGCGGATGGGGACGATGATCAAGTTCATCCCGTATCCGGTGACGATGGGGTTCACGTCGGGCATCGCGGTGTTGATCTTCAGCACGCAGATCAAGGATTTCTTCGGACTGCAGGTGGCGAAGGTGCCGTCGGAGTTCATCGACAAGATGCGGGTGCTGGCGGAAAACGCGGGCACGACACAGTGGGCGACGCTGGCGCTGGCGGCGACATCGCTGGCGATCATCATTTTCTGGCCGAAGGCGTGGCAGCGACGGGTGCCGGGATCGATCGTGGCACTGTTGCTCGGGACCGTGGTGGCGGCGGTATTCGCACTGCCGGTGGAGACGATCGGGAGCCGGTTTGGCGGGATTCCGCAGGCGTTGCCGGCGCTGCATTTTCCGACGCTGGCGTGGGACAACCTGCGCAATCTCATCCAACCGGCGACGACGATCGCGCTGCTGGCGGCGATCGAGTCGCTGTTGTGCGCCGTGGTGTCGGACGGCATGATCGACGACCGGCACGATTCGAACCAGGAGCTGATGGCGCAGGGCATCGCGAACATCGTGAGTCCGTTGTTCGGCGGCATCGCGGCGACCGGCGCGATCGCGCGGACGGCGACGAATGTGAAGAGCGGCGGGCGCACGCCGATCGCGGGGATCATTCACGCGATCACGCTGCTGATCGTCATTCTCGCGGCGGCGCCGTGGGCGAAATTCATCCCGCTGGCGACGTTGAGCGCGGTGCTGGTGAACGTGGCGTTGAACATGGGCGAGTGGCACAATTTCGCGCGGCTGCGGAAATGGCCGCGGAGCGACGCGATCGTTTTCCTGACGGCGTTCGGGCTGACGGTGATCGTCGACCTGACGGTGGCGGTGGAGATCGGGATGGTGCTGGCGGCGATCCTGTTCATCAAGCGGGTGAGCGAGAACAGCCAGATCACCGCGGTCGACGAGGCGTCGGAGACGGAAGGCTCGCATCATTCGCTGGTGGGCAAACAGATTCCCGAGCGGGTGATGATTTACCGGATGTTCGGCGCGTTTTTCTTTGGCGCGGCGGACAAACTGGAGAGCGCGTTGCGGCGGGAGAAGTCGGAGCCGGACGTGCTGATTTTAAGAATGAGAAAAGTGATGGCGATCGATGCGACGGGATTGAATGCGCTGGAGGATCTTTACGAGCGGCTGCGGCAAAAAGGGAAACATCTCATCCTGAGCGCGCCGCACACGCAGCCGATGTTCGTGATGGAGCACGCGGGGTTTCTGGAAAAAATCGGGCGCGAGAACGTGACGCCGCATGTCGATGCCGCGCTGGCGCGGGCGCGGGTAGTCCTGGGGCTGCCGCCGGTGGCCGAGCCGCTGGATCCGCTCGCGGACGAGCGGGAGCGGATCGAGACGGCGCGGAAGGATTTGGCGGTCGCGGTGGAGCGCGCGGGACAGGCGCTCAATGCGCCGAGTGGCGCGCGCAGCGACGAAAGTCGAAAGTGAAAAGGCCAGAACATAGCCGGCGATCGCGGGCGTGATCATGTATCTCAACGTGATCCAGCTCGCGGAATCGTTTGGCGTCGCGGAAAGCGTCGTCGAGAGCTGGGTGCGGGTGGAAGGACTGCCGTGCGTGCGCGATAGCAACCGGCTGCTGTTCGACCGGGCGCAGGTGGTCGCGTGGGCGGCGGAACGCGGGCTGGCGGCGAAGGCGGGATTTCTGGCGGCGGTCGCGGGCACGAATGCCGGCGGGCGACTGGAGCGCTGGCTGCGCGCGGGCGGAATTTGGCGCGACGTGGCGGCGGCGGACGCGCGCGAGGTTCTGGCGAAAGTGGTGGGGGCGTTGCCGGGCGCGACTTCGGCGGTGCGGGCGATGCTCGGTCAACGCGTGCGGGCGTCGGGCGGATTGACCTGGGCGCCGGTCGGCGGCGGGCTGGCGCTGCCGCATTTGAAATCGCACGTGGCGCTTGGGCGCGATGCGGGGATCGTGGCGATTCTGGTGCTGCGCGATGGAATCACGCTCGACGGCGATCCGCCGCCGGATGCGGTGCCGGTGAACCGGCTGATTTTTTTCGTGGCTCCGTCGCCGCGCGCGCATCTCGAGTTGCTGGCGCAATTGAGCATGGCGATGACGCGCGGGACGCTGCGCACGCTGGTGATCGAGGGGGCGGGCGATGCGGAGATTTTCGCGGCGGTGGCGGCGGCGGATGCAGCGGTGGTGGAGAAGGAGGCGGGGCGATGAAGGGGACGGATGGATGTATTCGGTCCCGCCGCTCCCGCGGCGGGCTACGATGGAGACGAATGGAACGGAGGGGAGCTATGCGCGGAATAACTCTGCGCGAAGATGAGAATGCGAACGCGGAGGATGGGCGATGAGCGTAGGAATTTTGGCGATGGGCGCGGCGGTCGGCGTGGTCGGAGGAATCTCGGCGTGGCGGTGGCCGAAGGTGTGGCTGGGATTCACGCTCGCGGGCGCGGCGGCGGCTCTGGCGGCGGCGGTGACGGTGCTCGGGACGGGCGGCGGGTGGGAGTGGAGGTCGGAATTTTTGGTCGGCGGCGAGGCGTTGCATCTGCGGCTCGATGGGGTGAGCGCGTTTTTTTTGGCGCTGCTCGCGGTGGTCGGCGGGGCGGCGAGCGCGTATTCGCGGGAGTATTGGGCGGATGAGAAACATCCGCGGTCGGCGCGAGCGGGGCGGGCGTGGTGGAGCGCGTTTTTGGGCAGCATGGGGTTCGTGCTGCTGTCGGCGAACGGGCTGCACTTTTTGATCGCGTGGGAAATTTTCACGGTCGCGGCATATTTTCTGATCACGCTGGAGCGGCAGAAACGCGAGGTGCGAGCGGCCGGGTGGCTCTTCCTGGCGGCGTCGCACGTGAGCATGGTGTGTCTATTCGCGTTTTTTGCGTGGCTGGCGGGGAAGACGGGGAGCTGGGAACTCGGCGCGATGCGCGAGCGGGCGGAGTTGGCGCCGTTGTTCTGGCTGGCGCTCGTGGGGTTCGGGTTGAAGGCGGGCATGTTTCCGCTGCACATCTGGCTGCCGTCGGCGCATGCGAACGCGCCGAGTCACGTGTCGGCGGTGTTGTCGGGCGTGACGATCAAGCTGGGAATTTACGGGTTGGTGCGGTTCAGCGGCTGGCTGCCGGTGCCGGTGAGTGCGGCGTGGACGGTGGCGGTGCTCGGGGTCGTGAGCGCGGTGCTGGGCGTGGCGTTCGCGCTCGGGCAGCACGATCTGAAACGGCTGCTGGCTTATCACAGCGTGGAGAACATCGGGATTATTTTGATGGGGCTCGGGTTCGCGCTGGTGGCGGTGAACAGTGGAAACGCGACTTGGGGGCTGCTGGCGTTTGCGGGCGGGATGTTGCACGTGTGGAATCACGGGCTGTTCAAGCCGCTGTTGTTTCTCGGTGCGGGTTCGGTGCTGCACGCGACGGGCACGCGCGAGATGAGCCGGCTGGGTGGACTGTGGCGCGCGATGCCGTGGACGGCGGGATGTTTCGCGCTCGGCGCGGCGGCGATCTCGGGGTTGCCGCCGCTCAACGGATTCGTGAGCGAGTGGCTGGTGTTTCTCGGGTTGTTCGACGCGGCGGGCGGCGGCGGGATGGCGGGATGGGCGGCGGTGCCGGCGGCCATCCTGCTCGGCGTGACGGGGGCGCTGGCGCTGGCGTGTTTCGTGAAAGTGGTCGGCGTGGTGTTTCTCGGGTTGCCGCGCTCGCAGGTGGCGGAGCGGGCGCACGAGTGTGGCGCGTGGATGCGCGGGCCGATGATTTTGCTCGCGGCAGCGTGCGGGGCGATCGGGTTGGCGCCGGTTTTATTCTGGCGCGGAGTGGCGACGGCGGCGGCGGCGTGGCGGCCGGAGTGGGCCGGCGCGGCGGCGCCGGCGCCGTTGACGGCGCTCGGGGCGTGGCACGTGGCGCTGGCGGTGGTGGCGGCGATCGCGGTGCTCGTGCTGCGCGGGCGCGTCCGGGATAACGGGGTCGCGCGGGCGGGGACGTGGGATTGCGGATACGCGCAGCCGACGGCGCGGATGCAATACACGGCGGGGTCGTTTGCGGAAATCATCACGGGATGGTTCG
>JBEHYR010000009.1:0-134969 GCA_048498075.1 Verrucomicrobiota bacterium
CCTTCGGCTAGACCTTCCCTCTGCAGGGCGGTCAACAGACTTACATGTTCTTTCGTTCATGTTCACTGTCCAGCAGGTGCGCCCTGCCGGGCGCACCCACGAAAAAGCCGACCTCCTTGCGGAGGCCGGCCGATGATACCGTAAGTCCTACCAAGAACTTAGAACATGAACGTGTTCGTCAGAACCCATTCCTGAACGGGGGCGATACGAGCCGACGCCCAGGTCTGACCATCGGGCTCGACTGAGATCGGGATGAGTTTGTCGTTCTTCCCGACGTTGTAGACGTTGAGCTGAATTCTCCAATTGACCTTCTTGGTGATCTTCCGCTCGTAGCTCAACCAGAGATCGAGCGCGTTTTCCGACGGCCCGAAATAAGGCTTGGTCAGGTCGAAGCTCGCCTGGCCATTCGTGCCGGGGATCACGGGATAGCCGATCACGACCCTATCCTGCCAACGGTAGCTGGCGCCAACGCCGACACCCTTGAGGAAATCCTGGGTGAACGAATAATTCGTGATGACGTTGTAGCGCCACTTGCGGAGTTCGGAAGCGGCGGAGCCTTCCTGAAGCTTCAGGAGGGTGTATTGGCCGCGCCAGTTCGCATAACTCTGGCGCACTTCGTTGCCGGCGGAATAATCGCCGTTGAACTGGCGCATGTCACCGGCCACTCCAGCCATCTGCGTGTCCATATAGGCGACCAGATCATCGAGCACCGGGCCACCGACGTTCGTGCGGACCGCCTCGGTCTTGGAGGCGTTGACGGCCACGCGCCAGTTCGGCAGCGGATTGGCGACGAACTCGAACTCGTAGCCCCTCGACCGCGTATCGGCGGTGACGGAAAGACCCGAAGGCGTGATCGCGCCATAGGGCTGAAGCGTCGCCGTGACGGGCACGAGAGCCGCATTGTTCTGAGCCGGAACCGTTCTTCCATCCGTCGAGACTTCGGTGTTCGGCCCGAGGGTCTTTTCGTAGGTGGTGCGATCGGTGAGCGCAGACAGCGTCGTCGGAGTGTAGCCCCACGCGGAGAAGAAGCCTTTTGCGTCGAGGGTCTTTTGGATTTCGTTCCAAGCGAGGATCGAGGCGTCGCCATGTGCGGCGGCTTGGGCGGCCGTTTCCAACGTCGCGCCGGTGACACCGGACGCCGGGCTTCCCACGGTGTTCGCCGTCGGGCGGCCCGCGGAGTTGACGTAGGCGGGGTGCCACCAATAGCGCTTGCCGACCGAGAGATCCGTCTGTTCGCGCGTGTCCCAGGTATAGCCGTTAAGACGATAGAGGAAAACGTTGCGGAATTTCAGGCCCTGCGTGATCGCGCCGGCCAGGCCGCCGAGATCCAACTGCGTGCTCGCACCGGCGACGCTGGTGTCGTACTTGACGGCGCGGAAACTGTATTTGCCATCTTTCGTGGACAACAAAACACCGTACTCCTTCGTGGAACCGGTCGGGTTGGCGATCGGGTGGCCGTAAATGTCCACGCGCAGGTCGGTAACCTGGAAGTTGTTCGATTTGTTATACGAAAGACTGATGTTGAACGGCAGCACGTCGTGCTCGTCGAGCAGCTTGTTCAAATGCACGACCAGTCCACCCGCCGTCGAATGATCCTTGAAGATCTGGTTGGCGGGGAACACATCCGGCAGTTTGTAGACTCCCGGCGCGATATTCAGAATCTGGCGGTTGGAGCCGACCGGCAGGGCCGTCACGTTTTTGCTTTTAACTTCATCGTAGCGCCAGCCGAGGGTGGGCACGATGGCGTCGTTCCAGAGGAAACCCTGCCAGGAGCCCGCGTAAGATTTCGTGACCCGCAGCGACTTGGCCGCACCGGTCAGAAGACTCAGATCCTGTCCGTCGTTGTAGCGGAGCAGATTCATCTGGAAGTTATTATTCCAGCCCACGTAGTTCGCGGGGTTCGAGGCCTGAGTATAGCCGGTGTAGGGAAGCGCACCCGTCGCGTTGCCGCCGTTCGGGCCGCCCGTCGCACCGAACATCGGCTGCAAACTGGCCGGGACGGTCCACGGGTCGTTATAGCCGACGCCCGCCGGATTCGTCCAGGTCGACGAGAAATGATACACATTGCTGTCCTGCAGCGTGACCGGCGCCGTGATGCCGGGAATGTTCGCACCGGCCGCCGAGGCACCGCTGGCGATGGACGAGCCGAGGTAAATCACGCCGGTCGGAGGCCGCGCGCTCGAGCCATAGACGCCCGTGCCGCTGCCATCGGTGTGGCTCCAATAAGCGTCCCATTCCCGGCTGGTTCCAAACATCTGCCACTTCCGGTTTTCGGTGCTGTATTTCTCGTCGCTGTAAACCCCGTTGAAACGATGCTTGCCGAGCAATTTCACGAGGAAGCTGTTGCTGAAAAAGTCGGCCGCGCGCAGTTCGCCGAAGAGCGAGGCGCGGGTAAACTTACGGTCGCTATCGTAGGAATTGCCGCTGCCGGGGCCGCCGACCACGAAGGGCCGGCCGACATTCGGGTTGGCCGTGAGATCCTGAAAGTTTTTGAGGACGTCGATGTTCAGCGTCGGATCGGTGATCAGATTCTGGCCGCCGCGCTTGTATTTCTGGCGGTCATACGTCACCTCGAGGCCGACGCGGTCATCCCATCCCGTCTGGGAGAGATCGATGTTGTAGGCGTTCCACTTTTCGAACTGCGAAGCCGTCGGGCCGTCGAGCAGGTTGTGGTAGAAATCGAAGACGGTCGGGTCGGTCAGCGAAATGTTGCGGAATTGGCCGTATTGATAACCCGGAAGTTTGGCGTTGTTCGCATACGAGGCGTAACCGACGAGTTTCATGAACTCGTCCGAGTCACGCTGCCCGAGCAGAGCATCGCCTTGGCCGCCGACCGCGCCCGCGGTCGTGCGCCGGCCGGTGTTCACGAACCCGCCGTAGATCCGATAGAGTTCGTTCGACGTCCCATCGATGAACCAATAGGGCTGCTGCCGGTTGCCGATGGACGCCAGCCAGGGATTGAAGGTCGATTCGCTCGCTCCGACGTCGTATCCGTAATTCACGGTCTGCTTACCCATGCCACCGGTCGAACTGGTCACGTCCACCGGCCGGAACCAGGGCGTGACGCTGTCGTTGGGGGGGACGAGGCGCGGCCGATCCGCGGTGATGTCGCCATTCTCGAACTTCGCTTTGATGCTGGTATGAAAATCGTCGCGCTTGAAGAGCTTCGGATCGAAGCGGATCGCGCCGGAGAAGCGCTTGTCGTTTTGCCAGGCCTGCTTCTGCTCGTATTTCTGATTGTTCCACATGCCGTCCAACCGGATCGCGAGCATGTTGTCGATGAGCTCCTGGTTGACGTCGAGGCTGGTCCGGAACGTGCCATAGGAGCCGGTGCGCGCCTCCACGCTGCCGAGATTGCGGAACTCCGCGTTGCGAGTCGACGCGTTGACGATACCCGCCGGGCTGCCGAGACCGAAGAGGATGGAATTCGGGCCGCGCTGGATGTCGATGCGATCGACGTTGTAGCTGTCCCACGGAATGTCGGTGACGAAGAAATCGCGGGTGTTGTCGGCGGCGGCCAGGCCGCGCACGCGCTGGGCGCTCGCCGGCGCACGCAAGTTCACGATCTCGTCCACACTGGTGCCGTTACCCAGGCCGGCATAGGTGCCGCGGGTGCCGGCGACCTCGGCGTTCGTCGTGTATTGGAGCAAAGTGCCGCTGTCGGTCGCGCCGACATCCTGCATGAATTCTTTCGTGATGACCTGGATCGCCGAGCCGACGTCCGCGAGATTCGTGCGGATGCGGGTGCCGGCAAGGGTCTCGGTGGCGGCGTATCCCCTGTCCTTGGTCGTCGTGACTTCGAACGGAGAGAGCTGGATTACCTCGTCGTCCGTCGCAGTCGGTTTGGCCGGTGGAGGGTTTGTCGTTTGGGCGAGAAGTCCTCGCCACGTGGCCGAAGCCACGAGCAATGCTAACGCTAGCTTAGTCTTGGTGTTCATCAGGGAGTTTGGTCGTGCTGGGGTGAAATCCGCGGGGCTGCGGTGGTCTAATTGGGAAGGCGACCGTGAGGCATCGCCGGGCCGCAATCGCGGGTAGGCGCTAGAGACGGCGGCGAGAAATCGTCCGCAATTGGGCTGCCGCTCTAACATATGACTAAACCATTTTTCCCGTTCCCTTTTGTTCACTCTGATGTCTGAGAAAATTTCTGCTCGACGGCACGGCGTCGCTCCTTCCACAAGCTCGCCGCCGGCCCTTTGTCCCTCCACCGCAGCGCGCCGACCGCCCACCTTATATGAAACTGCGCCCTCATCTCTTCGGCCTTTTCCTCGCCGCCACCGTCCTCGCCGCACCGGGCGCCGTCGGCGCTTCGTCGTCCGTGCCGGCGGCGCGCACCGATGCGAACTCACTGCGCGCTCACGAGCAATTGCTGGAAAAAGCCCGCCACGGCGGCATCGATCTCTATTTTCTCGGCGACTCGATCACGCGGCGCTGGGGCGCGACCGATTACCCCGACTTCCTCGCAAACTGGCGGAAAAATTTCTTCGGCTGGAATGCCGCCGACTTCGGCTGGGGCGCCGACCGCATCGAAAACATCCTCTGGCGCGTCGAGCACGGCGAACTCGATGGCGTGAATCCCAAAGTCATCGTGCTGCTCGCGGGCACCAATAATATCGGCAAAGGTCCGGCCGACGCCGCGAAGATCGCCGACATCGCGGCCGGCATCAAAACCCTGCTCGAACTCTGTCAGGCCAAGGCGCCGGCGGCGAAAATCGTGCTCACCGCGATTTTCCCGCGCAACGACGCGGGCGCCCCGAACCCCGCGATCGACCAAATCAACGCCCGCCTCGCGCACCTCGCCGACGGCAAATCGGTGCGCTTTCTGAACGTGAACGCCAAATTCGCCGATGAGCGCGGCGTCTTGTTTCCGGGCATGACGGTCGACGGATTGCATCCCTCGATCAAAGGCTACGAAATTTGGGCCGAAGGCCTCCGCCCCATCCTCACCGAGTTGCTGGGCCCGCCGGCTTCCACCGATCACGCCCCGCCGCCCACCGGCGATCCGTCCGCCACCCGTTAGCATTCCCGATCTCACGGACCGTCCGCCGCCGCTCTCGAAAAAGAGAAGATCCTCGCGGTAACGGCACCGTCGGAAAACGCCGACTCGTCCAGCAGCGCGGCAGCAGGCTGGATCGTGATCTCCCGAGCGGTTTAAAAACAGTGTAGCCGTGCCGGGGATCGAATCTGGGCGCCTGCTCGCAGGCGATCTCGGTGGACGAAGATCCAGCATCGCCTGCGAGCAGGCTCCTACATCCCAGAGAGAAATTTTCGAAGTGCTCTTGCAGCCGGCGAACGACGAAAACCTCGCCTGTTTCGTTCGTCGAGTCGGAGCCGCTTTAACGTTCTCGCACCGCAGGATTGCCCCGATCGTCGATTCCTTAAAATCTCGCCGTCGCGACGATGTCCACCGACGCCCCCTCCACTCTCGGCCGCACCCGCCTCTTGATGATCGACGACGATCGCAAGCTCTGCCGCCTCGTCGCCACTTATCTGGAACCGCTCGGCTTCGACGTCACCGCCGTCCACACCGGACTTGAAGGCCTCACGCGCGCGACTACCGGCGATGCCGCGACCGCGCCGCACGCCGTCATCCTCGATGTGATGCTTCCCGGCCTCGACGGCTTCGAAGTTCTCCGCCGCATCCGCCAGAAAAGCACCGTCCCCGTTCTCATGTTGACCGCGCGCGGCGACGAAACCGACCGGATCGTCGGCCTCGAGGTCGGCGCCGACGATTACCTTCCGAAAACTTTTTCCACTCGCGAACTCCTCGCGCGCCTCCGCGCTGTCCTGCGTCGCAGCGCCGCCACCGCGACCGGGGCAAACGTCACCGCCGAGCCTCCGCCTCTCGAAATCCTCGTCGGCCCTCTTCGCCTCAATCTCGACGCCCGCTCCGCCGTGCTCGACGCCGCGCCACTCGCGCTCACGCCCGTCGAGTTCGACCTGCTCGCCAGCCTCGCGAAAGCCCGCGGACGCGTAAAGACCCGGGAAGCGCTCCTCGACGAAATTCGCGATCGCAACTACGACGTCTTCGATCGCTCGATCGACGTCCACATTTCCTCCCTTCGCAAAAAACTCGGCGACGACGCGAAGAACCCGCGCTTCATCCGCACGCTTCGCTCCGCCGGCTACATGCTCGCCGCTCCCGAAACGTAAGCCGGACGCGCCGAAGAAACGGCTGGAAGAGAACTGCCGCCGCCCGCGTCAGGAATGGAGGAGCCTGCTTGCCGGCGATTGCCCGCCACGCATTCGAAAAAACCGCGCGCTTCTGAGGCAGCATCGCTTAAACGGCCCAATCGGGATTGAACATAGAGGCACAAAGTACTCAGAGAAACTGCGTCCGAAAAAATCCGATCCGCCCCGGAAGCTCGCCTGCCGGTGAAACTATTTTCCCAAAATCGCTCCGATTTTTCCTCTCTGCTTCTCTGCGCCTCTGTTCCTCGGTGTCTTCATGGTTGAACTGCGCTTTTAGGCCCAAGTGTGGGCGAAGTGTCCTCACCCGCGACTGCATTTCCCTCGGCCGATTTTGTTAAGCCCGCGTAAATGCTCGGGATTTTCCGCGCGCACCTGCTACGCTGCTCCGTCGCCGCTTCCGTCGCGCGCTCATGAAAGTCACCTTCCCGCTCTCGCTCAAGGTCTCGGTCTGGCTGCTCCTGAATCTCCTCCTGCTCGCGAGCCTCGGCGGCGCGGCTCTCGCCTGGCGCGGCGGGATCGGCTGGGATTCGCTCGTGCGCGGCGTTCCCGGTGAACGCCTCCAGGCCGCCGCCGTTCTGCTCGCGTCGGACCTCGCGGGCGCTTCGCCCGAACAAGCCACCGCCGCCCTCGCCCGCATGCCCTTTTCCGAGGTCGTTCCCTTCGTCATCGTTCAGAACAACTCCGGCGCGATTCGCATCGGCGAAGCGATAAAACTGCCCCCCGAAGTCCTCGCGCAGCTCCACTCCGAACCAATCCGCCGCCCTGGCCCGCGCGCCGCGCCGCCGCCGCCTCGTGACGATCCACCGCCTCCGGATCTCGATCCGCCGCCACCGGGCTTCGACCCGCCACCGCCTCCGCCCTCTCGCCGCGCCAGATCGCCCGACACCGACACCCTCGCGCGCGGCCGCCATTTGCTCCATGCCGGCGAACCGCCCGCGTGGTGGCTCATCGTGCGCCTGCCGCCGCTCGCGCGCGGCGAGCGCACCGAGCCGTTGAGCCTCGTCGCCCGCGCCCCGTCATTTTACGCGCTCCTGCGCTTGCTCGATGTCAAACCGTGGCTCCTCACGGCCGGCGCCGCGATCGCCGTCTCGATTTTATTCTGGCTCCCGTTTGTTCGCAGCATCACGCGCAGCCTTCGCCGCCTCGGCGTGGCCACCGAAAAAATCGCCGCCGGCGACTTCGCCACCCGCGTCTCGACTGGCCGGCGCGACGAAATCGGCCAGCTCGGCGAGGCCGTCGATGCGATGGCCCAACGACTCGACACTCTCGTCAACGATCAGAAAAAATTCCTCGGCGACGTCGCCCACGAACTCGGCTCGCCCCTCGGCCGCCTCCAGGTCGCCGTTGAAATCCTCGAGGCCCGGGCCGATCCCGCGCTCGCGACGCAGATCGCTGACGTGCGCGAGGAGATTCAGCAGATGGCTGAACTCGTGCACGAACTGCTCGCCTTCACCAAAGCCGGACTCCGCCCGCGCGCCGCCGATCTTTCTCCTGTCGCGCTCGCCCCGTTGCTCGGCCAGATACTCGCGCGCGAAGCCGCGACCCAGCGCGTCGACCTCGACGTGCCGGCGACGCTCCTGGCCCGCGCCGACCCGTCGCTGCTCACGCGCGCCGTCCAAAATCTGGTGCGCAACGCACTCCGCTACGCCGGCGATGCTGCCGCGATCCACGTGAGCGCCACGCCCGAAGGCGACCACGTTTGCATCGCGGTCGAAGATGACGGCCCGGGCGTCCCCATCGAAGCGCTCGCGCGCCTTGGCGAGCCGTTCTATCGACCGGAAGCCGCCCGCACCCGCGAAAGCGGCGGCGTCGGCCTCGGCCTCAGCATTGTCCGCAGCAGTATCGCGGGCTGCGGCGGCACCGTGCGGTTTTCCAACCGCAGCCCCCGCGGCTTTCGCGCCGAAATCCGCCTCGCGCGCAGTTGACGCGGCTCGCTGGACTACACTTCCGTCGTAGCCCGCTGCGGAAGCAGCGGGATCGCCTGCTTCGCCGGGCCGCGCACTTTACATGCGCGTAACAATTTTCCGTTCCCCGCTCACCGCCCGCTTACAATCGCGACGTCACACTGGGCATGTCACCGCTCCGCTGTTCACTCGTTGCCCGATCGGGCGCGGCATCGTGAGGGTGACTCTTTTCCTCATGAAAATCGGCCCCCCCCTCGCCCTGCTCGCCGTCGCATTCACGCTCGGCGTTCACCTCGCTGCTGCCGCTCCGCAACCGCCCGCCGGTGACGCGCGTCCGCCGGGCGAACCCAAACACCCGCCGCATCACCGCCCCGGCAGCGCGATCGCCCGCGCGCTCGACACCAACAAAGACCACGTGCTCTCCGCCGCCGAAATCGCCGCCGCCCCCGCCAGCCTCCGCGCTCTCGACGCCAACGGCGACGGCATCCTGACCCGCGACGAACTTCGTCCGAAGCCGCCCGCCGATCTGCCCCCGCCGCCCGACGCCCCGCCGCCGCCCGACGACGCGAACGTGCGCCACCGGCCCATCGACCCGCTGCTCCTCGCGCTCGATGCCAACGCCGACGGCAACCTCGGCGCCGGCGAGATCGCGAACGCTTCCGCCAGTCTTCTTGCCTTGGATACGAATAAAGACGGCCAGCTCACGCGCGACGAACTGCGCCCACTCCCGCCCGAAGCGCCGCCCACCACGCCGTAAATCTCGCCCTCCGCGCCTCGCCCTGCACGGAAGTGCAGGGCCATGCATCGACCTGTAGGAGCCTGCTTGCAGGCGATTTCGCGCGTCGAACATCGCCTGCAAGCAGGCTCCTCCAATTCACTCCAGGCGATTTCGCAAGTTCACCGCTTCTTCGGCGAAAGCAGTTTCTCGCGCCCGACCAGATACAAGACGACGCACAAAATTCCGAACGGCACCAGCGTCAGCGCGTCCGCCCACGGTCCTTCGAAAAACGGATTGTGCGCCGTCGACCACGTCGTGATCGAAGCGTCCGTGCGATCAAAGAACATCTGCATGATCGCGATGACGATGCCCGCGATCGCTCCCCCTGCGATGTAGCCCGACGACAGCAACACGCCCGGGCTCTTGTCGCTCTCCGCGTTGAATTCCTCCGTCGTGAGATTCGCGTGCGCAGGGTTTTGCCGCAGTTTGCGATCCACCAGCCAGCGAATCATTCCGCCGATGAAAATCGGCGACGACGACGACAACGGCAGATAGACGCCCACCGCAAACGCCAGCGCCGGCACGAACGACATCTGCAGCATCACCGCGATCATCACGCCGAGCAGCACCAGCGCCCACGGCAGCTTTTGGTCGAGGATGCCCTTGATGATGTACGACATCAGCGTCGCCTTCGGCGCATCGAACTTCGTCACGTGCGAACCGTCGGGCCGCGTGTCGTGCGTGCCGTTGATTCCGGGATCGACGAGCCACACCGCCTTGCCCTGATCGTTCACGAGATAACGTCCCGCGGGTCCGTCCTGGTCGTCGGTTTTCTGCCAGACGAGATAACTCGCCTGGTCGTCGCGCGCCTGCGGGCCGACGAGTTTCTCGTGTTTCTTCAACGCGCTCGCGTCCGTCTGCAGACCCGCCGCGGCGACTTCCGCCACCGGCACGTAGACCGTCTTCGCGTCGTTCAACACCAGCAAAATCGGCCCCAGCAAAATCGCCGAGCCGAGCGCACCGATGAGGATCGCGTACTGCTGGAACTTCGGCGTCGCCCCGAGCAGATGGCCGGTCTTCAGATCCTGCGAGGTCGTGCCGCCGTTCGACGACGCGATGCACACGATCGCGCCGACCGAGAGCGCGGTCACGTAGTAGGTGCCGCCCGTCCAGCCGATAAGCAGAAAAATCAGGCAGGTGAACAACAGCGTCGCCACCGTCATGCCCGAGATCGGATTCGACGAGGAACCGATTTCACCCGTGAGCCGCGACGACACCGTCACGAACAAAAATCCGAACGCGATGATCAACAACGCGCCGAGAAAATTCATGTGCAGCGACGGCAGCAGCATGATCGCCGCGATCAACACCACGATCCCGATGCCCACGAACTTCAGCGAGAGATCGCGATCCGTGCGTTCGCCGGAGGCCGCCGCCGCGCCGTCCTTGCGCGCGTCGCTGAAGTTGCGCAGGCCTTCCTTCATCCCGTGCCAGATCGTCGGCAGTGCCTGGATCAGACTGATGATCCCGCCCGCCGCCACCGCGCCGGCCCCGATATAGAGGATGTAAGCCCCGCGAATCTGCGCCGGTCCCATTTCGGAAATCGGAATCGTCCCCGGCGCGAGCGGACCCGAGAGCCCTTCGCCGAAAAATTTGATCAACGGGATCAGCAGCAAATACGACAGCACGCCGCCACCCGCCATGAGTCCGCCGATGTACGGCCCCACGATGTAGCCGACGCCGAGCAGCGCGGGCGAGACTTCCACGCTGACCGAACCCGCCTTGAACGGCGTCTTGAAAACCTTTTCCGCGACATCCTTCCAACCCTTCAACGCGAGATTGCACGTCGTGTAGAGCAGCCCGATGCCGAACCCGCCGAAGATCGCCTGCGCGCCCGGCGCCTTCCCGAGTCCCGCGGCTGCGGCGGCGCGCATTTCCTCTTTCGCCGCCGGCGACGCCGCCGCGCGATCCTCGTCGTTCGCCCCCGTCCGCAGCACCGCCGCGCAGGCCGTGCCCTCGGGATACTTCAACACGCCGTGCTCCTTCACGATCAACGCCCGCCGCAGCGGAATCATCATTAAAATTCCCAGCAGCCCGCCCATCACGGCGACGATCATCACGTTCACCAGTTCCAGATCGAAACCGAGGATGAGCACCGCCGGCATGGTCACGCCGATGCCGAAAGCGATCGATTCGCCCGCCGAGCCCGCCGTCTGCGTGATGTTGTGCTCCAGGATGGTCGAGTCGCGCAGGCCGAGTTTCGACAACCCGCGAAACAGCGCGAGCGAGATGACGGCGACCGGGATCGACGCGCTCACCGTGATGCCGACCTTGAGAACCAAATACAGCGACGAAGCGCCGAAGATGAGCCCGAGGATCGCGCCGGTCGCAACCGAGCGGAAAGTAAATTCGCGCAGCACGGTCTCAGGGGCGATGAACGGTTCGACGCGGGGAGCAGGGGAAGAGGCCATGGTGGTTGGTTGGGCGCGGAGTATTCCGTGTCATACGCCCGGTTCAATCCGCGAAGTGGAAAGTAGGGCGGGCTTCAGCCCGCCTCGCTCCGACATCGATGCTCCGAAAAGCGGGCTGAAGCCCGCCCTACGACCGGGAATCTTCCTCTTCCAACGCCCACCCTACTCCAGCGGCGTCAGCTCCACCGTCCGGTAAAATATCTCCGCGCCTTCCGACTGGAGCAAAATCTTTCCGCTCCGGACGCTGGCCTTCGTGCCCCGGTTCACGAGATGCCCATTCACGTAGTGCTCGACCGTGTCGCCGCGCGCGACGATCTCGATCGTGTTCCACTCGTCGTTCGGCCGCTCGAAATTCTCCGTGCGGTAAATCCGCTTCTGATTCCACTCGATCGCCGACTTGTTCGGCGACGTCACCTCCGTGCCGCCGACGCACCAGATGTCGCCGCAGTCAGTTTCCTGCACCTGGCACTCGATCGACTTCGGCCACACTTTGTCCGGTTCTCCCTCGGCGAAATGGTAGAGCACACCGCTGTCGCGCTTGCCGGTGGCGCGCGGTGCATACTGATGCGTGCCCCACTTGAATTCGACCCTCAGCCGGAAATTTTCGAACGACTGCTTCGTCGCGAGATAACCGAAATCGTTTCCCTCGACGTGAATCGCGCCGTCCTCGACCTTGAAGGTCCCGTGCGGATCCTGGTCGCGTCCGGATTTTTCCAGGAACGAATACCAGCCGCTCAAATCACGTCGGTTGAAAAGCGCGATTGTTTTGGCTGTGCGCGACACCGCCGACAGCTCTTGCGGCGCGGGCGTTTCCGCGGCGCCGAGAGCGACCACTGCAACGAGAGACAGCAGAGCGACCAAACGTATTCCCATGGGATGCACCCAGCGAACGCTCCTCCCCTCACCCCGTCAATCCGCGTCGTAAACCTCGACGAGCACGATGCCTGAGGCGCCGTTTTTCCCACTCGCGACGAAAGAATACGCACCCGGCGGCAGCGTCATCAGCAGGGCGGAGGATTTCGCGTCGGTTCCATCGAAGGGGGTGGCTCCGAGGCGGGCGCCCGTCGTCACGATCGCCGAAGCGTTCGCGTTGGTCGCCCAGTCGTCGTTGGTCGCGATCGTCGCGTTGCCGTGATTCGCATCGTGCAACTCGATCACCGGGTCGGCCAGCACTTCGCTCACGCTCAACCCCTGCTTCGTGAGCGTCGGTCCGAAGCCGCGCAGCAACACGCGCTTCGGCGTGCTGCCGCTGATGACAAAACCGCCGATGGTCACCCCGTTGCCGGTCGTCGCATACGCCCGACTGGAGATGTTGCTGAAGGTGGCGCCATTCGGGGCGGGGTCCGCATCGTAGACCTCGATCAGCACCACGCCGGAGCTGCTGCCCTTCCCCGTGACGACAAAGCTGTAAATGCCCGGAGCCAGCGTCAGGAGCGCAGCCGAAGATTTCGTGTCGCTGTCCAGGAGCGCCGCCGCCCCGATCGTGCTCGACGTGCTGGTGATTTCCGCCGCGTTCGAGTTGTCCCCCCAATTGTCATTGGTGGTGATGATATCGTTGTTGTGAAGCGCATCGTGCACCTCGATCACGGGATCGGCCAGCACCTCGGCCGCACCGATGCCCTGCGCCGCCAGCGACGGTCCCACCGCGCGGACTAACACCCGTTTGCTCGTACTACCGCTGATCACGAATCCGCCGATTGTCACCCGATTGCCACTACTGCAGAAAGCGCGTGTGGAGATGTTGACCAGACGGGTCGGGGTCGCGGAGGCCGCTCCCACGTTGACCGTCACGCTCACGGGCGCGCTCGTATCGCGGCCATCGCTCACGGTGACGATGACGGTCAGCGTCGGCGTAGCGCTCGCGTTGAGCGTCGCCGGATTGGCCACGGTCAGTTGTCCCGTCACGGCATTGAGTGCCAACGCCGCCGCGCCGGTGCCGCCCGCGATCTGCCAGTTGCGCAATGTGCCCAGGCCATCCGCGTCGCTGGCTTCCACCGTGCCGACGTTGGCGCCGGCCATCGCAGCTTCGCTGATATAAAATTTCTGCGCGGCCGCGACGACCGGCACCTCGTTCGTCCCGAGGTAACTGCGCAGCCAGGTCATCGCCGGCTTCTCGCTCCCGTCCGCTCGAATGAGCGCCGCGCCCTGCGCATCGCGCCAAAGCCCCGGCCGATAACCCCAGAGGGTCACGCCGACGACCGCCGGGTGCTCCCAAAACACCGGAAAAATCCGCTGGTAATCGTCGAGCTGCGTCTGCTCCGTCGGCCCGTCGACATCGAACTCGGAGACGTAAATGGGTACGCCAGCGCTCGCGATCAGGTTGAGATTGGCCAGCGTGGTGGCGTTCGGCACGCGCGTCTCGAACGCGTGCGCCTGGATGCCGACGCCATCGATCAGGTTTTCCGCCCGGAGCAGCTGGATGATCTGCAGATAACGCTGCGCGGAAGCGTTGTCGTTCGTGACGCTGTATTCGTTGATCAACAGTTTCGCGTGCGGGAAATTTGTCCGGGCCAGTCGAAAAGCCGCGAGCACCCAATCCCAGCCGCTCGCGCCATCGCCCCCGAGCGCGTTGGCATAATTGGCGAAGGTCGTGCCGCCGCTCGTGGAGCCGTTCGGCGGGCTGTGGATTGGCTCGTTCACGACATCGATCAAATCGAGGTCAGGATAGCGAGCCGCCACCGCGGCGAACCATTGCTTGATTTCCTCGAGCTGATCCACCGCGGACAAACCCCCGATCCACGCCGGCTGCTGGCTGCCCCAGATGAGATTGTGCATCTTGAACGGCAGGCCGTGGTCCTTCGCCAACGCATACGCTGCGTCGAGATCGGTCCAGTTCATCACATCGCGCGTCGCCTCGACGCTGCCCCACTTGCCCGCGTTCTCCGGCGTGACCTGGTTGAAATACGAGGTGAAATTCGGCGCCTGCGAAGCACTGTGAATGCCGCCGAAGAATTTCGCTTTGCCCGCCGCGAGCGGCAGGGTCTCGGCGGACAAAACCGCGGGAATTAACGCGACTACGGTGAGCAGGGTTCTGGCAAAAAATTTCATGGGGTGAACCCGCCGGGAAAACGCGGGCAAAACCATTTTCCGACGACCGCTCAAAGACGCGACATGCCCTGCCGGTCTAACTGTAGCCCAGAAGACTCGCCGCCGCGGATCCTCTCCCCAAAGCGGTCCGCTTTGTTTAAATCCTCCGGCAACTTCAGTCCGCGTCGTAAACCTCCACGAGGACGATGCCCGACGGTGCCGCACTTTTCCCGCTCGCGACAAACGAATACACGCCCGGTTGGAGCGTGATGAGGAGTGCGGCGGATCTGGTGTCCAACAAGTCAAACGGCGTGGCGCCGATCCGTGCGCCCGTCGTCATGATCGCCAAGGCGTTCGCATTTGTGGTCCAATCGTCATTCGTCGCGATGATCGCGTTGCCGTTGAGTGCGTCGTGCAACTCGATCTGCGGATCGGCGAGCACCTCCGCGGCCCCGAGTCCCTGCGTCGTCAACGTTGGCCCCACCGCGCGCAACAGCAGACGCTTGGGCGCATTGCCCCTCACCACGAATCCGCCGATCGCCACGCCGTTGCCCGTCGTCGCATAGGCGCGGGTCGAGATGTTGACGAATTTCGATCCAGTCGCAGACGAGTCGGCGTCGTAGACTTCGAGCAAGACAATCCCGGACGCCGCCGACCTGCCACCGACCACAAAACTATAAACTCCTGGAGCCAGATCGAGTAGCAGCGCTGACGATTGCGTGTCGCTGCCGAGCAACGCCGTCGCGCCAACCGACGCAGCCGCCCGATTGATCTCCGCCACGTTCGCATTGTCGCCCCAGTTGTCGTTCGTCGCGACGATGGAGTTGCCGTGGATCGCATCATGCACCTCGACGGTCGGATCGGCCAGCACCTCGGCGGCGCTCACGCCCTGCGCCGACAGCGAAGGACCGACGGCGCGAATCAGGACTCGTTTTGTAGCGCCATCCGCAATCACGAACCCGCCGATCGTAACCTGATTCCCGGTGCCACAGTACGCCCGCGCAGAGATGTTGACGAGGCGCGTGGTCGACACCGCGCCTTCCGCCAGTCCGGCGAATGGGACGACTTGCGTCTTTCCCGCAGGAGTGACGCTGGCGGTCACGATTCCGGTCGAGGCATTTATACTCAAAGCCAAAGTCCCGCCGGCGGTCATCACGCCGGCAAGCTGTCCGTCCGCGCCGATCGTCGCCTCCATGCTGTCGACGAACGCCGGCGTGGCGCTCACCACCAGCGCCCGCCCGCTCGGTCCGATGATCGCATACGTGGCTCCGCCGGAGGCATTGATCGCAGCAGCCATGTAAAATCCGCCGAGGCCGGACGTCCCCGCCGGATCGACCGCCCCAGTGAAATCAGGGAATGGCGAATACATGGAACCGAACACTTGTCCCTCGCTAATCGCCACATTTCCAAATTGGAACGAAACGGGAAACGTTCCCGGCTGGGTCGGGGCCATTTCGTATCCCGAGGCCGTGATGGATCCGGCCGTACTCACGGTCACCGAAGTGACGAGCGCACTTTTCCGATCCGTCAGGTAGGCGATGAAATTTCCGGTGTTGTCGGCATTGATCTTCATCGCCCAAACCCCGCTGCTCCGATTAAATGTCCCGAAGTAGACGCCCGTGTAGTTGCCCGACTTGACCTGAATGGTGAACGACTGCGCGTAGGTGCCACCGCTCCCATCGGCGGTCTGGACGCGCACCGAATGGTTTCCGACCGTAAGCGCGGCGGCATCATTCGCCCGGAGGCTATCGCCCGAGATATTGAACAAGGCGTTGTCCGTCGCCCCGCTGCCGTCGACCAGCGAGTACGTGAACTGCGTGCTGTCCACATCCGAACTGCTGAGCCTGCCCACGATCGCGTTGAGCCCCGCGGTCTCGTAAACCAGGTTCCCGTACAGCGAAACGTTCGTCGGTGCATCGTCGACGGCCTGGACGGCGACGTTTTTAAAAACTCCCGTGGTTTCGGATGAGCTGTCGTAAATCACAAAGCTCACGATGCGGTCGGCGGTGTTCGGCGATTCGGAACTGTTGGTATAGGTAATCGAACGTAACGCCGCCTGCCATTGGGCGGTCGTCGCCGTGTCCCCGTAAGAAGTAAGCACAAGCACGGCGGCGCCGAAATCGTAAGTCCCCTGGATATTTCCGGTCGCTCCCCGCGAGTCCGACGTGAAGCCGAGATGCTCCGCGGAATTCGAAAGGCCGACGAGTCCGACCGTCGCACTGACCGGATTCGAAGCCGACGCCGTCAGTGTGAGCCCTGGGTCGACCACGACGGGAATTGACGACGTATTCTTTCCTTCCGTGAAAAGTGCTTTCCCACCTGACAGCGCCACCCGCGAAACCAAAGGTTGGAAAACCCTGATCGCCGTACTCCGGGCGCCCAAAATACCGTCGCCCAGTTGACCGGAGTAACCGCTGCCCGTGGACCACAATTCCCCGGTCGTGGTCACGTACTCTGAAAAATTACTTCCGCTCGATGCGACGGCGACTCCGGTGGCGATCTGCGACGGCGTACTGCGGTTGATTGTCGTCCCGTCGCCGAGTTCCCCGTCGGAATTGTTGCCTGTGGACCATAGAGTCCCGTCGACCTTGATGAAGAGTGTGTGCGTCGCGCCCGCAGTCACCGACGCCACCCCGCTCGCGATCTGCACGGGGACGCTTCGGTCGGTGGTGCTTCCGTCGCCCAACTGTCCCTTGCCGTTGCTACCCATTCCCCAGAGTGTCCCATCGAGTTTGATCAACAGGGTGTGGTCGCCCCCTGCGGCCACGGAGCGCACCCCCGCCGCCACCTGGACCGGCGTCGATCGCGCCGTGGTGGTGCCGTCACCCAGTTGGCCGTAATAGTTGGCGCCCATCGCCCAGAGCGTCCCATCCGTTTTCACGAACATCGCATGGCTGCCTCCGGCCGCGATCGACGCCACGCCGGTGGCGATCTGCTGCAAAGCATATCGGTCGAACGTGGAGCCATCGCCCAACTGACCATAGCGGTTGTTGCCGGCCGTCCACAGCGTTCCATCCGTCTTCACGATCATGATCGAGCTACCTCCCACCGCCACCGCCGCGACGCCACTCAGCAGTGGCGCGGGCGTGGTGGTATCCCGCGACGCGTCGCTCAGCACGGGATTGAAGGGCGGGTAGCCCATCCCCCACAGCGTGCCGTCGCGTTTGAGGAAAAGCGTCGAACCGTCGACCGCCGAGGCGACCTCCGTGGCCACCATGACCGGCGTCGCCACAGCGGAAAGACCTGGCGTGCCCAACTGGCTGGAGCCGTTCGAACCCACGCCCCAAAGCGTCCCATCGACGCCGACAAACATCGTCGCCTGGTAACCCGCCGCGACCGACGCGACTCGAGGCCGGCCATCGGCGGTCACGGTGATCTTGAAGGCCTTGGCGAAAGTGCCTCCGCCAGGACTGGCCGTCTGGATACGAACGGAATAGTCGCCCGGCGCCAGCGCGTTGGCAACCGTCGCGCGCAACGTCGAGCCGGAGATGTTGAAGGCGGCGTTGTCCGAGTCCCCGGCTCCGCTGACCAGCGAATAGGTGAAGCTCGTGCTGTCGACGTCGCTCGAAGTGAGCGAGCCAACCGCCGCGTAGACTCCGGCGGTGTTACTCACGGAATGGGTCGACAGCGCGATGTCGCTGGGCGAGTCGTCCACCGCGACCACTGCGACGCTTTTGGTCGCCGGACTACTTGTCGTCGTCCCGTCGTTGACGGTAAAACTGATCGTGCGAGTTGTGGCATTGGGCGACTCGGAGAGATCCGTGTACGTGACCGCGCGCAATGCCGCCTGCCACTGCCCGACGGTAGCCGCCGCGCCGGCCGAGGTGAGCGTGAGGACACCCGTGCTGCCATCGAAGGTGCTCGCGATATTTCCCATCGTCGCCGCATCGTTGACGAAGCCGAGCAGATCCTCGGGGGAACGGATGTTTCCCGCCAACGCCACAGTGCCGCTCGCCAGCGTCGGCCTCCCCGCCGAAAGCGTCAGAGCGGGATCGATCGCCACGGGCGCCGAAAGCACATTATTTCCTTCGGTAAACGTCGTCACGCCACTGGAGGTGACGACAAACCGATTCACCGCCACCTGCTCCGGGAAGCTGCGCGAGGTCGTCGTGAGATCCTCGCCGAGTTCGCCGGACTCGTTGCCTCCCGTCGCCCAGAGGCTGCCGTCGGTCCGGACAAACACGGTGAACAGATTGCCCGCCGCGACCCACGCCACGCCCCCGGTCACCTGCACAAAAGTCTTCCGATCGGTCGTCGTGCCATCGCCCAGTTGTCCATCGAAATTACCGCCGACGGCCCAAAGCGCCCCGCCCACTCTGACAAACATCGTATGATAGGCGCCCGCCGCGACCGATGCCACACCGGTCGCGACCTGCACCGGAGTGTTGCGAAAGGACATGTTGGAACCATCGCCGAGCTGGCTGTAATAATTGGCCCCCGTCGCCCACAGCGTCCCATCCGTTTTGATGAACATCGTGTGGCTCGGTCCGGCCGAGACCGAAACGACCCCGGTCGCCACCTGCTCCCACATGGGGCGGTCAAAATTTGACCCGTCGCCGAGTTGGCCCAGAGAATTGCTCCCCGTCGCCCATAACGTTCCGTCGGTTTTGACCAACAGCGTATGCGTCCCGCCGGCCGAGACAGCCGTCACGCCGCTCGCCACCTGCACCGGTACGTTGCGGTCCGTCGTCGTCCCGTCGCCGAGTTGCCCGCTGTTGGCGCCTGTGGCCCATAACGTCCCGTCGGTTTTTCGAAACATCGAATGCGAAGCTCCGGCCGAGACGGCGGCCACCCCGCTCGCGATTTGAACCGGAACGTTTCGGTCCGTCGTAGTACCATCACCCAACTGTCCACGGTCATTCCGCCCCATCGCCCACAACGTCCCGTCCGTCTTGACGTACAACGTATGAGCGCCGCCGCCCGACGCCGAGGCGACGCCGGTCGCCACCCGCACGGGATAACTCCGGCTGACCGTCGAGCCATCGCCCAGCTGACCGTGAGTGTTGTCGCCCATGGCCCACAGGGTTCCGTCGGACTTCACGAAAAGCGTGTGGCTGCCCCCCACTGCGACGGACGAAACCGTCTGGGCCGAAACCTGCAGGGCGAGAGCGAAAAGAACGCCCGAGAGCAAAATCAGGATGCGAAGAAAGCGGCGAAAGCACATGAGCTGGCGTGAGGAAAACGGGGTAAAGAAGGGCTGACCGTAAATCGAACCGATCGGACTGACATCGAACCCCCTGCAACTTCAGTCCGCATCATAAACCTCCACGAGCACGACGCCGGAAGGCGCGTTCGTTTTCCCACTCGCGACGAACGAATACACGCCTGGCTGCAGCGTGAGCAGCAGCGCCGCGGATTTTGTGTCACTCGCATCGAGTGGCGTCGCCCCGATGCGCGCGCCCGCGGTCGTGATCGAGGCCGCGTTGGCGTTTGTACCCCAATCGTCGTTCGTCGCGATGATCGCGTTGCCGTGGCTCGCGTCGTGCAACTCGATCTGCGGATCGACGAGCACCTCCGCGCCCCCGAGTCCCTGTGTCGTCAACGTTGGCCCCACGGCGCGCAACAGCACGCGCTTGGGCGCGTTGCCGCTCACCACGAACCCACCGATCGTCACACCGTTGCCCGTCGTCGCATAGGCACGGGTCGAGATGTTGGAAAAATTCGTCCCCGTCGCCGCCGCGTCCGCGTCGTAGACCTCCAGCAGCACCACCCCCGAACTCGTCGCCGCACCCCTCACCACGAAGCTGTACACGCCCGGGCTCAGATCGAGCAGCAGCCCCGACGATTTCGAATCGCTGTTCAACAAGGCCGTCGCACCGACGGTCGCCGCGGTGCTCGTGATCGCCGCGGCGTTGGCGTTGTCGCCCCAGTTGTCGTTGGTCGCGATGATCGAGTTGCCATGGACCGCGTCGTGCACTTCCACGCTCGGATCCGCCAGCGCCTCGCTCACGCCGATTCCCTGCGCCGTGAGCGACGGCCCGACCGCGCGCACCAGCACGCGCTTCGTCACGCTCCCGCTCACCACGAACCCACCGATCGTCACCTTGTTGCTCGTGCCGCAATAAGCCCGCGCCGAGATGTTCACAGCACGCGTCGTCGACGTTGTTCCGTCTGCCAAGCCGCTAAAAACCACCGGTGTGGCGCTCCCAGCGGCGGCGACGCTTACATTAAGTAACTGCTTGCTCGCGTCGATCGCCAGCGTGAGCTGCGCCCCGGTCAGCGTGTTCGCGCTCATCCGGCCATCGCTGTTCAAGGTGCCCAACACCGCATCTACCCGCCCGGCCCCTACCGTCACCACGAGTGCCTGGCCGCTCCCAGCCACAATCGCATAAGACGCGCCCGAGTCGCTATTGAGGGCTGCTGCGGAATACGAGCCCGCCGGCGCGTGTCCTCCGCTTGAATCCATATCCCCAGTGAAGCTTTCGCCGATGCCGGAAATCTGCCCGGCGATCGAGCCACTGCTGATCTGCCCGTTGAGATTGAAAGCACTGGCGACCGCCCCTCGGATCTTCCGAGCATCACCGCCGGCCATCATCGCGTGGGCCACCGACACGCCAGACGCCGCGATTTCAGTTCCGTTGGCGGAAAACGATCCATCAGCATTCACCGTAAGATGCACCTCGATGGCTGTTCCCCGCTGGGCAAGATAGGCCAGGAACGTCGCTCTTCGATCGGTATCGACTCTCAGCGCCCACAATCCATGGGTGCCATCGAGTGATCCGAAATATGCTCCCGCGAAATCCTGCGACGACACGACCAAGGTAGCGGGCGCCGACGTCACACTTCCAGCACGGTTGTTGGCCGCGCAACGATATCGATATCCGTCCATTCCCAGCGTAACGCCTGAAATCGAGAGCGTCGTCGACGATGCGCCGGAATAAATCCCTTCTTCGGGTAAATTGGTCCAAGAAGCCCCGTTGTCAGTGCTCACCTGCCATTGTAGCGCTGGGGCGGGAGTGCCCGACACTATGATAGAAAACGCCGCCGATCCTCCTGGCCTGATGGAAACGCCGACCGGCTGACTGGCGAAGCCAGGCACGACCTCGGGCGTCGGTTTGCCTTGCACCGTCAGGATCACCGTCTGCGTTGCTGCCGGTGAAACGCCGTTACTAGCAGTGATGCTGATCGAAAACGGCGAGCCGTCCGAATCTGGCGGGGTGCCTACGAGCGCACCGGTCACCCCATCGAGACTGGCCCACGGCGGCAAACCCGAAGCGGAAAAGATCGGCGAAGGAGAACCCGTTGCCTTGATGGAAAAACTGCCGGCAACCCCCGAAGTGAACGTTGTGCTGGCCGAGCTGGTGATTTGAGGTGCTGTCGGCAGCGCTCCGAGGGTGAGCACACCGTTGTCGAAGACGAAATCGTAGACGTCGTCCTTGCCCCCGGCCAGCGTGATCGGATACGCGCCCGCTGGGCTGGACTGATCAGCCGGGGTGCTCATCGTGGGTCGAACGTCCAACACGTTTTCCGAATCCCCGTTCAAAAATCCACTGTAGGTCGCAATGAATGCAGGATTGGCCTGTCCGGGCGCGCGCATTTCGTCGCGCACCGACACGAGGATTTTGGGACGGGCTGATGTCGCCTGGCCGCCAGTCAGGGCGAATCCAGAACTATCCGTCGTCGTGCCGTCACCTAGTTGGCCATAGCTGTTTCCGCCCCCGGCGAAAAGCGTCCCCTTACCGTCGAGATAATACACGGAAGATTCGCCGACCGCTAATGCCGCAACGCGAAACGGAGCGCCGGAAATCGCACGAGTTCCCCAGCCAAACCGCCAGATTGCGCCCTCTGTTTGCACCGCGACAGCTCCAGTGGTGCGGCACCCAAGTAATTTCACATTATAATTAGATATGACAGGGGTGAGCTGGTTCAGCGTGCCGCCCACTCCCAGTTCGCCGCTGCCCGATCGCCCCATTCCCCAGAGAGAGTCGTCGTTTTTCAGAAACAGGCTGTGCGCCCAGCCGCCTGCCACGGCTCTTACGCCTGTGGCGACCTGCACCGCAACTAACCGCGTACTGGAACTTCCATCGCCCAGCTGCCCGTCGTAGTCCTGCCCGGTAGCCCACAGGCTCCCATCACGTTTAACATAAAGCGTGTGCTCGTCTCCACACGCTGCGGTCAGAATGTCGCTCGCCACCTGTACCGCCGTCAGCCGGTTTTGCGTCGTGCCGTCGCCCAATTGCCCCCCGTAGTTGCCGCCGCACCCCCAAAGCGTGTTGTCGGATTTGAGGAACAGGCTGTGGTAATCACCGCCGAAGGCGGCAACAACATTCGAAGCCACTTGCACTGGAGTGGAGCGGTCGCTGGTGGTGCCATCTCCCAGCTGCCCATATTGGTTGGTTCCCATGGTCCACAACGTCCCGTCGTTTTTGATGAACAGGGAGTGGTTCGCGCCCGCTCCCACGGCCGTTACGCCGCTCGCGACCAGCACCGGTTTTAAACGATCCACGGTGCTTCCGTCGCCGAGTTGTCCCGACGAATTGCGCCCCATCGCCCAAAGGGTGCCGTCCTGTTTAACGAATAGACAATGAGCCGCGCCCGCGGCCACCGCGACCACGCCGGAGGAGCCGCTCACGATCACGGGAGCCGGAGGACTGAGCACTGCCTGATCATTTGGAAACACCGGGAATTGCGTGGAGACCACCACGACGTAATTCCCGGCATCAGAACCTTCCGCCGGACTGATCGTGAGTGTCGCCGTATTCGCTCCGGAGATTCGCCCGCCATCGTCGACCCAACCTCCATCTTTCATCCAATGATAGTAAACCTGGCCGCTACTGCTGACGGCGCTTGAGAGGGTGATCGTCGCGCCTGTGGCGACCACCTGACCTCGCGGCCGGATCACAATGAGCGGCGGAATCGCTTTAACGATGAGCATCACCGGGCTACTTGTCACCGTCCCGCCGCCATTGGAAATCGTAACCGTGTAGCTCCCGAAATCCGTCAGAGCAACGGACCGAAAGGTGAGAGTACCCGTCTTTGTTCCCGTGACGTTGGAAGTTTCCGAAATCGGCTCGCCGCCTTTCTTCCATTGGAACGTTAACGGCGACGTGCCGGCTACCGATACTGTGAACACTGCAGACGAACCGGCATACACCGTCTGACTATTCGGCTGGTCAGTGATTGCCGGTGGAATCACCGGCGCCCTCACGTTCAGCACCGCCGAGCCCGACGTCGCGACACCGGCCGTGTTTCGCGCCGTGCAGCGATACTGCTCTCCATCCATCACCAAGGTCGTGACCACTGCTAACGTGCTGCTCCCGGCGCCGGAGTAGCCATTGCCGTCATTCAAATCCGTCCACGTTCCTCCGGTCGCCAGCCGCTGCCACTGATAGCTCGGGGCAGGATTGCCGTTCGCGGTCACACTAAAAATCGCGATCTGGCCGGCCTCGACGCTCTGCGAAGAAGGGTGGGAAGTAATCGTCGGGGCAAACGGCCGCGTAAACGTAAGGGTCAGCACGATTGAGCCCGTATAGCCGCCGGTGTTGCTGCTGGCGCTATCCCAGCCATCGACGGCGATGAAATAGGTCGTTCCCCCAACGGCCTCGAAGTTCACTGTGCTCGTCCGCTTGCGCAGAGGATTGGAATTCGCGCTTGCCGGTTCCGAGTCATCGTTAGCCCCCACGGCCGTCAGTGCCGCCACACTGGAACCCGTATAAATGGCGAGCACGGTATCGAAATTACTGCCAAGTGTGTCGCATGTCGCGCTGCCCGAGCTCGGAGCAGTCCACTTCCACCACACCGACCGATTGCCGGTGGAATCAGCATGGCTGGGCTCGCCGGCTTCACGCGTGGCGGCGATGTTTGCCCCGTTCACCGCCGCCGTCGCACCGTTGAGGACGATTGCCCCGGCATTCGCGAAAGCATCGTTCGACGGCAGGAAACCCGGCGCCCCGTAAAGTTTCTGCCCACCGGCAACGTCGTCGCTCTGCAGCGCATCGATGTCGCTCTCGTGGCTGTTCATGATCGCCGTCACGTATTGACTATGGTCGTCCGGATGATCCAGGCCGAGTGCGTGGCCCATCTCGTGAATCGCGACCCGGCGGATGTCTTCGATCCCACTTCGCAGCACTCCGCGGTAGGAGTTCCACGTGTAAGCCGAGTTGAAGACGATGTCGGTCTCCGCGAGGGCGTTTCCACTCGAATAACTCAGCGTGATTGCCAGCACGCCCGCCGGAAACGCATCCCCGTCCATCGTGCTGTCCATCCAGATTTCGTTCACCTGATTCCCGCTCGCCGGAGTGCCGGCTACGGTCGCCGACGCCACGATTTGCACTGTCCCGAGCTGCGCATTCCACGCCTGCATCGCCGCCTTCACGCTGCTGGTTTGACTCGTCCCATCGATCAAACTCGCCGGCGTGGCGAGGTGGATCGACATCGTGATCGGGCTGGTCTGCCACTTCACCACGTAAACCTCGCTGGCGTCCGTGAAGGGAATGTAAGCCCACGCCGAAATGGCCAGGGACAATGCCGCGACGGCGCTCGCCGCCGCGCGGAGCCAAAAGTTACTTCTCATGGCTGCTCGCCTTGAGGGCGGCCTTGATCCCGGCGACGAAACCGGCGGGCGAAAGTGCCTCCGCGCTCGCGCTCGCGCGTGAGTTCGATTGCAGCGCCTTGATGTCCGCCGGCGAACCCGTCGCCTCGCGGCTATCGTGCAGGATCTCGCCGTCGAACCGCGTGACCAACTCCCGCCCCGTCGCCGCATCCTTCACGACCGGATAGCGGCCGTGCATCATCCCATAAAGCGGACAGATGATTCGCCCGTTTCCGCTGACAAAGAGAATATCGTCATCGCCCACGGCGAACTGCGGCATGCCCTCCACCTTCAACGCCTCGTCGCCCACCCGCCCGCCGAGCAGTTCCAAAACCAGCGGCGTCGGCGGCGTGCCCGCGATCACCTCGGTCACCTCGATTTCGACGCGCGTCACGATCTTCACCCCGTGCGCGCCCGCCCGCTTTTCCGCCGTCACCGATTTCGTGACCCCGCGCACGATGTAGTCCGAACCGTTGACCAGCGTCGAAAACTCCGGCGGCACCACCGTCGTCGCCGCGCCACGGCCGGCGAAAACGGCAAAGAACACCGCGATTCCCCACCAAAACCCCTTCACGCGCGGACCCGCGCGTTCGGCCGGAGCCGCCGTAATCCTTGGCCGGCGGCGAGACCGGGAATAGCGCGCGACAGAGCGGTTCGCTTCGCGCGCCGCCGAAAACTTGCTGGACATCGCGGCATCTTTTCAGGTGGTCACCTGACCGGGGCAACGACAAAAAGGCCGGCCATCACGGCCGGCCTCATATTCAAGCCGTTCTGCTTTTCACTATCACCAGATCGTCACGCGCTCCTCGGCCGCACGCCGCATCGGTGCGCCGGCGGGCACATCGAACGCGTGATAAAATTCCGCCAGATTCGAGAGCGGACCGTTCACCCGGAATTTCGCCGGCGAATGCGGGTCGGTGTTCACCTGCAGCCGCAGGGCTTCGTCCCGGATGTTTTGGTGCCACACCGTCGCCCAGCTCAGGAAGAACCGCTGCTCCGCCGTGAAACCGCCCACCTCCTGCTTCGGCTGGCCCGCGAGCGCTTTTTGCATCGCCGCAAACGCAATTTTCAATCCGCCGAGATCGGCGATGTTTTCGCCCTGCGTCAGCTCGCCGTTGATGTGCTGGTCGTCGATCGGCGTGTAACCGGAAAATTGTTTCACGATCCCCGCCGCCCGCTCCGTGAAGCGCTTCGCGCTCTCCGGTGTCCACCAGTCCGTCAGGCTGCCGTCCGCCGCGAACTGCCGGCCCTGATCGTCGAAACCGTGCGTCATCTCGTGGCCGATCACCGCGCCGATGCCGCCGTAGTTCACGGCATCGTCCGCCTTCGCGTCGAAGAACGGCGGCTGCAAAATGCCCGCCGGAAACACGATTTCGTTCATCGTCGGATTATAATACGCATTCACCGTCGGCGGCGTCATGCCCCACTCGCTGCGGTCGACCGGCTGGCCGATCTTCGCGAGTTCGCGCTGCGCGTTGAATTCGCGCGCCCGCAGCACGTTCAGCACATACGCGCCGCGGTCGACCTGCAGTTTGCTGTAGTCGATCCATTTGTCCGGATAACCGATCTTCACCCCGAAGGCCGCCAGTTTCGCCAGCGCTTTTTCCCGCGTCGGCGCGTCCATCCACTCGAGCGTCTCGATCCGGTCGTGCAACGCTTCGCGCAGATTCTCGACGAGTTTCAACATCCGCGCCTTCGATTCCGGCGGAAAATTTTCCGCGACGTAAAGCTGCCCGAGCGCCTCGCCCACCGAAGCGTCCACGGAGTCGAGCACGCGTTTCCAGCGTTCGCGCAGTTCCTTCGCGCCCGTCAGCGATCTGCCGTAGAACTCGAAATTCTCGTTCACAAATGCCGAACTCAGATATGGCGCCGCCGTGTGCAGGAGGTGCCACCGCAGATACGCCTGCCACTCCGGCACGGGCTGCGCCGCGAGCGTGGCATCGAAGGTCTGCAGATATTCCGGCTGGCCCACGTCGATCTCGCCGGGTGCCGCCACGCCGATCGCCGAAAAATAGCTCGCCCAGTCGAAGTGCGGCGTGAGCTTCTGCAAATCCGCCTGCGGCATCTTGTGATAATTCGCCACCGGATCCCGCAGCGCCACGCGCGTCTTCGCGCCTTTCGCGAGTTCCGTCTCCACTTTCATCACCGCCTGCGCGCCGCTCGCCGCCGCTTCCGGCGAATCCCCCGCGAGTTCGAGGATCTTCGCCACGTGCGCGACATACTTTTCGCGCAGCGCCTTCGATTTCTCGTCCTCGCGCAGATAATAGTCGCGATCCGGCAGGCCCAGCCCGGCCTGGCCGTTGGCGGAAATCATCATCGTCGTGTTCTTCGGATCCTGCTCCGACGTGAAAATAAAACCCGCGGTGATGTTGAACCGGTGCAAGCGCGCGATCGCTGCCTGCACCTCGGGCACCGTCTGCACCGCCGCGATCCGCGCGAGTTCCGGCTGCAGCGGCGCGATGCCGCCCGCATCGATTCCCGCCTCGTTCATGCCGCTCGCGTAAAAATCGCCCACCTGCTTCGCGATCGCGTTGGGATGCTCCGCCTTCGCCGCGTCCTCGAGAATCCGATGCAGCGCGAGCTTGTTGTGCTCGTCGACTTCGTTGAACGCGCCCCACCGACTGTAAGCCGCCGGCACCGGATTCGCTTTTTTCCACCCGCCGTTGGCGAACTGGTCGAAGTCGTCCTGCGGCTTCGCCGACAGATCGAAGTTTTTCGGATCGATGTCGGCCCGGCCGACGGTGGCGAGACAAAGAGCGGCCGCCAGGACCGCGAGAGTTTGAGAACGCATCCGCCCAACCTTTATGACACGGCCCATCACCGCAAGCCTCGCGTGCCGAACGGCTCGTTCGCCGCGTCGAGCGGTCTCGCCCCCGCGTTCAATGCCGCCACCCCGTCCGCCCTGTCCGACCCGTCCGCCTCGTCCGCCTCGTCCGCGCGCCGGTGTGCGTGCGTTTCCGCGCCCTCACAGCACGACGTTGTCGATCAACCGCACCTCGTCGACCCACGCCGCGATCGCCAGCATCGTGCGGCCCGGGGTGACCTCACGCGCCGTCTCCATCGTCTCGCGATCCACCATCGCCACATAAATCACCCGCACGCGCCGGCGCTGCCCGAGGATGTGGGTCGCCTCCGCGATCAGCCGGTCGGGATTCCGCACGCCCGCGTCCACCATTTCCTTCGCCCGCGTCAACGCCGCATAAATCGCCAGCGCCTCCTGCCGTTGGCTCGCGGTGAAATCGCGATTCCGCACGCCCGCCGCCAGCCCGTCCGCTTCGCGCGCGGTCGGCACCACGACGACTTCCACGCCGACGTGCAGGTCCGCCGCCATTTTTCGGATCACCGCCGCCCGCTGCACTGTCTTCTGTCCCACCAACGCGAAATCCGGCCGGATAATGTTGAACAACTTCGCCATCACCGTCGTCACTCCGCGGAAATGCGTCGGCCGCGACGGCCCGCACAGCGCCCGGCTCGTCGCGTCCTCCGTCACATAGGTGGAAAACCCCCGCGGATAAATTTCCTCCGCCGATGGCGCGAACACCACGTGCGCACCGCACGCCTCGCACAACGCCAGATCCGCCTCGAGCGTCCGCGGGTAGCGCGCCGTCGGTTCGCTCGGCGGAAACTGCAGCGGGTTCACGAAGATCGACACCACGACCACATCCGCCTTTCCCACCGCCGCGCGGATGAGCGCCTCCTGCCCGGCATGCAGCGCGCCTTGCGTCGCCACGAGCGCGATCGTCTTGCCTTGGACCTTCAGTTGCGCGGCCAGCGACCGCATCTCCGACACAGTTTCGATTTTTTGCATGAGGCGCAGCGGGGTGACGCCGAACGAGACTTGAACAAACCCCGCCGCGCACGTTTGTTCAAGTTTTTCGCCGCACCCGATGTAGCCACGCGCGCCAGCGAGTGGATCACGCTCTCAACTCTCAACCCTCGACTCTCACCTCTCGACTTTCCGCCTCCCCCATGATCCGCATCAACCAGCACTACACCAAACTCAAGGCGTCCTACCTTTTCAGCGACATCGCCAAGCGCGTGAACGCGTTCGTCGCCGCCCACCCGTCGAAGCCCGTCATCCGCCTCGGCATCGGCGACGTCACCGAGCCGCTCCCACCCGCGTGCGTCCAGGCGCTCCACGCCGCGACCGACGAGATGGCTGATCGCAAAACGTTCAAAGGCTACGGTCCCGAACAGGGCTACGCCTTCCTGCGCGAAGCGATCGTCGCGAACGAATTCGCCCCCCGCGGCGCACCCGTCGAGGCCGACGAGATTTTCGTGTCCGACGGCGCGAAGTGCGACTGTGGCAACATCCAGGAAATTTTTTCCAACGAACTCCGCCTCGCGATCCCCGATCCGGTGTATCCTGTCTACGTCGACACCAACGTCATGGCCGGCCGCACCGGCGCCAACGTCGACGGCCGCTACGAGGGCATCGCCTATCTCGATTGCACGCCGGCCAACGGCTACATCCCCGCGATTCCGTCGACGCCGGCCGACCTCATCTATCTCTGTTTCCCCAACAATCCGACCGGTGCCGTCGCCACGAAGGCCCAACTCGCCGCCTGGGTCGCCTACGCCAAGGCGAACAAGGCGATCATCCTCTTCGACGCCGCCTACGAATCCTACATCCGCGACCCGCAGATCCCGCACAGCATCTATGAGATCGAAGGCGCCCGCGACGTGGCGATCGAGTTCCGCAGCTACTCGAAGATCGCCGGCTTCACCGGCACCCGCTGCGCCTTCACCGTCGTTCCGAAATCGCTGAAAGCCTGGGACGCCGCCGGCGCCGAGCACTCCGTCCACGCCCTCTGGAATCGCCGCCACACCACGAAGTTCAACGGCGTCGCCTATCCCATCCAGAAAGCCGCCGCCGCGATCTACACCGACGCCGGCAAACAGCAGACGCGCGCCCTCACCGATTTCTATCTCGCGAACGCCGCGCTCATCCGCACCGCCGTCAACCAACTCGGCTTCTCGTGCATCGGCGGCGACAACGCGCCCTACATCTGGGTCAACGTCGGCCGCGACTCGTGGGAATTTTTCGATCTGTTGCTCAACCAAGCCCAGGTCGTCTGCACGCCCGGCGCCGGTTTCGGCAAATGCGGCGAAGGCCACGTCCGCATCAGCGCCTTCAACAGCCGTGCGAATGTCGAGCAAGCCCTCGCCCGCATCGCCGCCGCGCTGAAATAAGCGCGACAACGACGACGCGGTCTCCGACCGCCTTTTCCGATGTAGGACGGGGTCTCCGAACCCCGCCGCCCCGCGGGCCACGTAAGTCGTCTCGTCTCCGCTCGCTGCGCCGCCCCCGCCGATTGCAGCACGGGCAACCTGCCCATGCCCACCGCTCTTCGTGCGCGGTCAAATTGCCGGCGGCACATAAACGCGCTCCGCGCAACCCCCGTCCCTTCCGCGCTGCCGTCAGGCGCTGCTGATGAACCTCACCCGGTTTGTCATTCTGAACGAAGTGAAGAATCCAGTGCGCGCTTCGTGGCACGACACGCATGCGAAAGTCCAAATGGATTCTTCGCTGCGCTGCTGATGAACCGCCCAATTTGTCATTCTGAACGAAGTGAAGAATCCAGTGTGCGCTTCGTGGCACGACGCGCGTGCGAAAGTCCAAATGGATTCTTCGCTGCGCTGCTGATGAACCACCCGGTTTGTCATTCTGAACGAAGTGAAGAATCCAGTGCGCGCTTCGTGGCACAACGCGCGTGCGAAAGTCCAGATGGATTCTTCGCTGCGCTGCTGATGAACCGCCCGGTTTGTCATTCTGAACGAAGTGAAGAATCTAATACGCGCTTCGTGGCACGACGCGCGTGCGAAGTCCAAATGGATTCTTCGCTGCGCTGCTGATGAACCGCCCGGTTTGTCATTCTGAACGAAGTGAAGAATCCAGTGCGCGCTTCACGGCACGACGCGCGTGCGAAGTCCAAATGGATTCTTCGCTGCGCTCAGAATGACAGCCTTTGAGAGTTCATCGGCGGATGCCACCCAACGGCTTGGCGTTGGTCCGGAGTCTCAGAATGAGCGGCGAACGCCGCCGGGCCCTCACCCCGCAAAATCCGCCGGCGCCCGGTCGTGCACCCAATAGCGCGACACCACCAGGAAATCCTGCCGCAGATCGTAGCCCCACTCCGTATCCAGCAATTCGATCACCGTCGCCGGCGCATTCGCCACTCCGGCCTGCGCCTCCGCTTTCAATTTCGCCCGGCGCAACTTCAGCTCGCGCTCCGCCTCTTGCTTCGCCACCGCGAACGCCCGCTCCACCTCGATGAATGTCCCGCACGACGCCGTGCGCTGAGTCGGCCGGCCATCGTCTTCCCGCGCGAGCGAGAAATTCAACACCGCGAACGATCCCGGTTCAGGCGTTTTCATTTCGTTTTGGCTAAGCGTGTTTCGTGCCAGCAATTCCGCCGTGCTCAACCTCGAAAATGCCCCGTCTCACTTGTTCCTCGTCATCAACATTTCCCCGATGCGAGCGCCGAGCGCTTCCGCCGCTTCGCTCAATTTTTTCGCCAGATCGCCGTGGTCTTTTCCGTTCCAGCCAGGCTCGTCGACGGAAAAATCTGCCTGGGCCACCAGCTTGGGGTTGAGGTCCGCCGAAAAAATCTCGATGTGCGCCGCCAGCCGCGCGACGCCCGCCGGCAGCACGCCTTCGCAATGGCTCACACGCACGGATACGTCGTAGTCGTGACTCTCGCCTCGCCGGTCGAACACCCTCACGCCCGGCACCTGCGCCAGCCGCTCCGTGAGGACGCGCGTCAGCGCCGCCTCGATCGGCTCCGCCCAGCGCGCTTGGTCGACGAAGCGAAGTTCGTTGTCCCCCACGCGCACGGGCATGATCTGGCTGCGCAGGAATTCCGCCGCGACCACCGGCCGGAGCAGCACTCGGATCGGCGCCGCGGTTTCCACCGGCGTTTCGGCCCGCGCCGGCGGCGAGGTCAACACGTAGTAACGCGTCAAATCCGGCTGCGTCTCCGGCAGCACCGAGCAACCCGCGAGCAGCGCCGCCGAAAGCGCCACGAACGCACCCGCGCTCACCTTCCCCGCCATCGTCATTCCAAGCCGACGAATCACCGCCAGCCCGTCGGCGGCCTCCGCCAATGAACGCCGGATTTCAAAATGTAGGAGCCTGCTTGCAGGCGATTTCACCGCGCGCCCACCTGCGATTGTCGTCGTGGATTCTTCGCTGCGCTCAGACTGACAACTGCCAGGTTCACGTTTCATAAATTTTCCTCTGCGGCGTCCTCAGCGTTTCTTCCCCGAAATCAGCGCCTGCGGATTCCGCTCGAGAAAATCCGCCAGCCGTTGCACCGCCTCGGCCGCCGACCTCAGCCGCTCCAGCGTCATCGCCGCCTCGTCGCCGAAGCCGCTCTGCGATGCGATGAACCGCTGCGCCGTCACCGCCGTCGCGTTGAACGTCTCCAATGCCGTCTTGGCCTGCGAGAGCGTCGCCGTCAGCTCGGTGCCGGTCGGCGCCACCTGACTGTCGATGTGCGCCAGCAAGCCGCGCAGATCGGTGATCGCCGCGTTCAGATTCGTGAAGCTTTGCTTGATCTCCGGCGATGCCGCGAGCGCTTCGAATTGCGCGCCGGTCCGCTGCCATTGGGCGATCGTCGCCTTCAGGTCGAGCGCGTTGAGCTGCTTCCGCGCGTCCACGAGCACGCCTTTGAACTCCGCGGAAATTCCCGCGAAATCGATTTTTTTCACGTCGTTCAAAATCTCCGTGAGGTTCGCCCGGAATTCCGAAATCGCCGACGGCACCGCCGGAACCACGACGTATTTCGGCGTGAACGGCAGGGCCGGCGGCGGGTAGTCGCCCGGCGGCCGGAAATCCAATTCGACGAACAGCAACCCCGTCGCCAGCCCGAGCACGTCGAGGTTCGCGCGCAGCCCGCTGTCGACCAGCTTCTGCAGCTCCACCTTGCTCGACACGTCGACCTGCGCGCCCTTGCTGTCCGTGATCATGTTGCGGTTCAGCTCGCAGACCACGCCGACGACCGAATGGTTGTTCGGCTTGTCATAGCGCACGTTCAGATCGACCACGCGGCCGACCCGCACGCCGCTCAACTTCACCGGCGAGCCCAGATCGAGTCCGTGTACCGATTCGTCGAAATACACGACGAACCGCTGGGGCTTCGAAAAAAAACTCACGCCGCCGAACGCAAGCAGCCCGATCACGCCGAGCACGAACGCCCCGATCACGAACGCGCCGACAATCGCTGGACCCACCTTGGTTTTCACGCGGAAGCCTCCTCGCCTGGACTTCGCCCTGACTCACGTAGGAGCCTGCCGGCAGGCGATAAAAGGCATTCGCCCGCTGAAATCGTCTGCCAGCAGGCTCCTGTATTCTCCATTCGTGAGGTCATCGGCACAAGTTACACAACGGCTCCGCCCTGGTTTGTGTCTGAACATGACAGGTCGGCCGCCACGCCATGGCAATCCCCGAGCCCACTTTTTTCATCGCGGTGCCTCCGGCGGCAGATCGCCGCGGCGCAAAAACTCCTGCACGCGCGGATCGCCGCTGCCGGTGACGAGGTCGCGCGGATTGCCCTCCGCCACGATTCCCTGCTCGTCGCGATCGAGCATGATCACGCGGTCCGCGATGCCGAAAATCGACGCCAGTTCATGTGACACCACGACCATCGTCGTTCCGAGCAACTCGCGGATTTCTTTCACGAGATCGTCGAGCCTTCGCGACGTGATCGGATCGAGGCCCGCCGAAGGTTCATCGAGAAACAAGATCGCCGGATCGAGCGCCAGCGCCCGCGCCAGCCCGGCGCGCTTCTTCATGCCGCCGCTGATCTCCGCCGGATAAAGATCCTCCGATCCGCTCAGCCCGACCTGCGCGAGTTTCAACGTCGCGATCTCTTCGCGCTCCCGGCGCGAGAGCGTCGTGTATTCCTCGAGCGGCAGCTCGACATTTTGCCGCAGCGTCAGCGAGGTCCACAGCGCGCCGCCTTGATAGAGCACGCCGAACGTCTTCAGCAATTCCCGCCGCCCCTTCGTGTGCGCGCCGGCAAACGCCTCGCCGAAAAACTCCACCGTCCCCGCCATCGGCGTGTGAATCCCGATGAGATTTCGCAGCAGCGTGCTTTTCCCGCAGCCGGACCCGCCGATCACGAAAAAAATCTCCCCCCGCCGGACCTGAAACGTCACGTCCGCCAAGATCGTTTTCCCCTCGTAGCCGCACTTCAGGTGCTCGACCGCGATCGCCGGTGCGTCCGCGGCCTCTCCGGTCGTCGCCGCCATCCCGTTGGTCTCGTCGGTCATGGCGTGCTCACAATCCCACCACGTTGAACGCCACCGCGAAAATCGCATCGAACACCACGATCAGCAAAATCGCCGTCACCACCGCCGAGGTCGCCGCGCGCCCCACGCCCGCCGCGCTGCGCTCCGCCTGTAAGCCGCGCAGGCAGCCCGACAACCCCACGATCAGCCCGAAGCTGATCGCCTTGATCACGCCCGTCGCCACGTCGCTCAATGTCACGATCGTCCCCATCTCCACCCAATACGCCGTCGGCGAAATCGACAGCACGCCGAGCGACACCGCCATGCCGCCGAGAATCCCGAGCGCATCCGCATACAACGCCAGCAGCGGCATCATCACGCCCAACGCCACCAGCCGCGGGAGCACCAAAAAATCCACCGGCGAAATCCCGAGCGTCTCCAGCGCGTCGATCTCCTCGTTCGCCTTCATGTTGCCGAGCGTCGCCGCAAACGCCGCGCCGGTCCGCCCCGCCAGCACCACGCCCGTCATCACCGCGCCCATCTCGCGCACCACCGCGAGCCCGATCAAATCCGCCACGTAAATGTCGCCGCCGTATTGCCGCAGCACCAGCGCGCCGGTGTAGGCCAGCGTCACGCCGACGAGAAATGCGATCAGGCTTACGATCGGCAGCGCCATCGCGCCGCAGTGCTGCATTTCATCCACGCAATCCCGCCAGCGAAACTTGTGGGGCAGCTTCACCAGCCGCACCGCGCCGATCACGCACTCACCCACGAATTGCGAAATTTCCTCGACGCGGTCCGCCACGTTCATCGTCGCCACGCCCACGGTCGCCAGGAAACTCTGCGAGCGATCGAACGGCACGCTCGTCGCGTGCGACGCCGAAAATTGCGCGAGCAGTGACTGCACTTTTTCCGGCAGCGCGTCGGCGTCGCACCCGGCGCCGGTGCCGCGACACCATTCCTGCACTTCGAAAAGAAACAGCAGCAGCGAACTGTCCCAACGCTCCACCTCCTCCACCCGCAGCCGCACGCGCGCCGGGTTTCGTTCACCGAGCAGCGCCGGCCACGATGGCCGCGCCTCCGTGATTCGCCAGACGCCTGCCAGTGAAATCTCCAACACGTCGCCCTCGAGTCGCTCGGTCGCGCGCGCGGTGCGTGTTTCCCCAGTGGCAGGCATGCACCCACTTCACCGACGAGACCTCCCGCCGCCAACCAAATTTCACGCCGCTCCCGGAATATGGAGTGCGGTGGCTTGACACCGCTTTCCGCGTGGCGGCTCGACGCCACCACCCGTCCTCCCCGCTAAGTCCCCAACTTCGGGTCGGCCCGGTACGCCCGCTCACGATACTCGAACCAGTCGAAATCCGCCTCGCGTCCCGCGCCCGACGTGTCCTGAGCGGCCACCCCAATAAACGCCCCGGTGAAGTTCGGCGCTCCCGGCGCCGTCGCCTCATCGGAGAGAATGCTCGCATCGAATACCTGCGGCAGCCACTGCCACGCCGCAGCGCCGTCCGCGATCCGATACGCGAAGAGCAGCCGCTCCTCGTCGATCTCGACGCGCAACTCCATCCGCACTCCGCGCGGAATCGCGATCGGTGGCGTGAACGCATCCGTCTGCGGCGAATCCGGCGTGCAGGTCATCACGCGCAGATGTTTGCCGAGCACCTCGTCGTGCGAGACGTGGAGATAGTGAAATTTGGCGCTGTTGTAATAACACACGAGCCCCGCCGCCTGCTGAAAATGTTCCGGCTCGAACTCCATCGACGTCGTCGCACTGCAACCATGCGCTTGCTGCCGTCTCGCGACCAACGCCTGCCTGAACTGGCTCCCGATCGTCTCGCGACCGTACAACCGCAAATGCCCAGGGCGCGCGGCGAGCGAGAACAACTCGTCTGGCAACGGCGAGCGCAGCCATTGAAACTCGATCGGCAGGCGAGCCCCATCGAAATCCTCGCGGACGGCCCGCGGCGGAAATTTATGCTCGGGCAGCGCCGGTGCTTCGACTTCCGTTTGCGCCAGTCCGCGGCCGTCGGTCGTCCGCAACCAGCCATCCGCGTCCCAGATCATTTTCTGAATCGCCGTCTCGCGCCCCAGCGTGCAGCGCCCGCGGTTCCGCAACGGCCGGCCGCACAGATAAACCAGGTACGTCTCGCCCGCCTGCGTCTCGACGAGATCGGCGTGACCCGCACGTTGCAGCGCTACGTCCGGTCGCTCCCGCGAACTCAGGATGTGCCCGGCCGGGCAAATTTCGTAGGGGCCGTCGAGCCCGCGCGCACGCGCCATCGTCACCGCGTGCCCCCAGCCCGTCCCGCCTTCCGCCGTGAGCAGATAATACCAGCCGTCGCGCTTATAAAGATGCGGCGCCTCCGTGAGTCCGAGCGCCGTGCCGGTGAAAATATTTTCCCGGGCGCCGATTAAGCGGCGTTCCGCCGGCGCATATTCCTGCAGCACGATGCCCGCGAAACGGTTTCGCCCGGGCCGGTGATCCCACAGCTGGTTGACGAGATATTTCCGCCCGTCGTCGTCGTGAAACAGCGACGGATCGAAGCCGCTGCTGTTCAGATAAACCGGATCGCTCCACTCGCCGTCGATCGTCGGACACGTCACCAGATAATTGTGGAAATCGCGCAGCGACGCGCCGCTCGCGCCGCCCACCGTCGTGCGACCGTAGCGTTTCACGTCGGTGTAGATCAGCCAGAAAAGTCCGTCGGCATAGGTCAGGCACGGCGCCCACACGCCGCACGAATCCGGATCGCCCAGCAGGTTCAACTGGCTGGCGCGCCGGAGCGGACGCGTCAGCAACCGCCAGTGCACGAGATCGCGCGAGTGATGAATCTGCACGCCGGGAAACCACTCGAACGTGGAGGTGGCGACGTAGTAGTCGTCGCCGACGCGCACGATCGACGGGTCCGGGTTGAAGCCGGGAAGGATGGGATTGCGGATGGTCATGCAGGTTTGGCCTGCGCTTCTGCGAGTGCGGCGCGGCGCGCGGCCAGTTCCTGTTCAATCACGTCGACCCGCTTCTGATCCAGCGGATAGATCATGAGTGCGCCTGCCTTGAGCAGCGCGAAAATTCCCGGTGCGATCGAAAAAGCGAGCGCGATGCCCAGCAGCGAATTCGCCGTCTGCGCCTCGTTGCGCACGAAACCGAAGCGCGCGAGGAACAGCGGCAGCAGATATCCGCCGAGCAGGATGCCCGACTTGGTCGCAAACAGCGACGCCGAGTACACCAGCGCGGTCGAGCGCCGGCCGAATTTCCACTCGCCGTAGTCGGCGACGTCGCCGTAAAGCGCCCACGTCAGGGCCGAGGTCGGCCCCGCGCAAAGCTGGGCCAGGACGTTGAGCGCGACCTGCAGGCCGAAATTCTCTTTCGGCACGAAGTAGAACGCCAAAAAACAAACTCCGGTGATCGCACTGAGCGCCGCCGCGCAATATTTCTTGTCCACCCGGCGCGCGATGGAGCCGAGGCACGCCGTGCCGAGCACGAGCCCGATCGCGCCCGTCGTCAGGAAAACCGTGCTGCGATCAAGCCGGCCGAAAAGGATCGGCGAACCGTCGTCCCCCGCGGTGTATTTGAAATAGAATAACGTGCTGCCCGACCGCAGCGCCGCGAAGGCGTTGGAGAAGATCGAGGCGACCAGCAGCACGATCCACGGCCAGTTGCGGGTCAGCTCGCGCAGTTCGCCCTTCACGTTGGTTTTCTGGCCGGGCGGCGGCGTCACGCGCTCATGCGTCGAGGCAAACGTGATCCAGAACATCGCCACCGACACCGCGGCGAAGATCAGCATCGTGAACTGGAAGCCGCGCATCTCGCTGCCCGCGCCGAGATATTTCACCAGCGGCCGCACGAACAGCGAGATCAGCAGCGCCCCGCTGAACGCGCCGACGAAGCGAAAGCTCGAGGCCGCCGTGCGTGTGCGCGACGACGGGCTGATCACGCCCAGCAGCGACGAGTACGGGACGTTGATGACCGTGTAGCTCATCAACATCAGCGCGTAGGTCACATACGCGTAAGTGATTTTCCCGCCTGGCCCGAGCGCGGGCCCGGCGAACATCAGATAGCCGAGGATGCCGTACGGGATCGCGCCGAAGAGCAGGTAAGGCCGGAATTTTCCCCACCGCGTCCGCGTGCGGTCTGCGACCAGCCCCATGATCGGATCGTCGAGCGCGCCGATCAGTCGCACGATCGGCATCATCCACAACAGCGCCGTCGCCGGAATGCCCCACACATCCACGTAGTAGTAGGTGAGGAAGATGTTGAACGTCTGAAAAAAGAAATTCGAGGCCGTGTCGCCGAGCGCGTAGCCGACGTATTCGCTGAGCTTGAGGCGATCGGCAGCGGGCGCGTGGGTCATGTTCGGGGAAACGCGCACGCGGATTCGCGCGCACAGGGGGTGCAGCTGTGTGCGGCGCGGTCCGCCCTTTGTCCAGCGCAACGCCGCTCCTCGCCGGGCTAACAATTGCGTGCCACACGCCTCCTTCGCCCTCTCCACCCAGCCCGCCGCCACGCCCCCTCGCCCCTCGAGTCGCTCAGACGTAGTTTCACGTAATACGTGAAACTGCCTCCACCGACGAGCGTGGTGTTTTCCGGAAATCCGGCGCGGCGCAGAGCATTTTCGCCGCACTTTCCGCCGCACTTCCCACGTGACAGTCCCCGCTCTCAAACCAAATCTCCTCCCTCCCTTGCGCTCAAAATTGTCGCGACGGTCCATGACCGCCGCTCCGTTCCATGCTTCCGTTTTCAACCTTCCTCTTTGATCTCGACGGCACTCTCGTCGACCACTTCGCCGCGATCCATCGCGCCCATACCCATACGATGACGCAGCTCGGCCTGCCTCCGCCCACGATGGAGCAGGTCCGTGCGGCCGTCGGCGGCGGCGTCGAACTCGCCGTGCGCCGCCTCGTCGGCCCCGCCCTCACGGCGAAGGCCCTCGCGATCTACCAGCCGTTCTGGGACGCCACCATGCTGGAAAACGTCGACCTCCTCCCCGGCGCCCGCGAACTCCTCGAAGCGCTCCACGCCCGCGGCGCGACCCTCGCCGTGCTGACGAACAAGCACGGCCCCTCTTCCCGTCTGATCTGCCATCACCTGAAAATCTCGTCGCTCTTCCGCGGCGTCTTCGGCGCGACCGACACACCTTGGTTGAAACCGCAGCTCGAGTTCACGAAATACGCGCTCGATAAAATCGGCGGCGCCGCGGCCGGTGCACTCCTCGTCGGCGACTCCCCGTGGGACGTGCAAACCTCGCAGAATGCCGGCTTCCCCGCCTGGTGTGTCACCACCGGCACGCACGACGCCGCTCAACTCACCGCCGCCGGCGCCGAAAAAGTTTTTCCCGATCTCCTTTCCCTCGCCCGCGCTCTCGGTCTCTGACCGCTGCGCTTAAGCTGCCTCTCCGCGTCGTCGGCGAAGGCATTTTTGACCTTCTCCGCGCCGCGCCGGCGCCTCACGATCCGTCTTCACTTGAGGCGCGCCGGTTCCTGCGCAGTGTCATAACTCCATGAAATTTCTGCACCCCGCCCTTCTCCTCCTGCTTTCGCTCGCGACCGCGTTCTCGCTCTCTGCCAAGACCGCCGCCAACAGCGCCTTCGAAGCCACCGCCAACGCCTGCATCGAAGACTACCTTCGCCTCAATCCTGAGACCGCCACCCAGCTCGGCGATCATCGTTTCGACGCCACCCTGACCGACTACAGCCCCGCCGGCATCGCGACCGCCGCGGAAACGCTCCAGCGCCATCTCGAGACGCTCGCGAAAATCGACGCCGCCGACCTCACCGGCCCCAACCGCGTCGACGCGCAAATCCTCCGGCTCAACCTCGAGGCCCAGCTCTTCTTCCTCCGCGAACTGAAACCCTACCGCTGGGATCCGCTCTCCTATAACACGAGCCTCGCCGACTCCATTTATCTGCTCACCGCCCGCGAGTTCGCCCCCGCCGCCGAGCGCCTCCGCAACGCCGCCAAACGCCTCGCCGCCCTCCCCACCGTCATCGATCAGGCGAAAACCAACCTCGTCAACCCGCCCGAAATTTACACGCAGACCGCGATCAAACAGATCGCCGGCGCGATCGATCTCGTCCGCAGCGGTCTCGACCCGCTCTTCGCCGAGGCCCCCGCGCTCCGCGCCGATCTGGCCCCGCTCCAGGAAAAAGCCGCCGCCGCGCTCACCGCTTATAAAACCTGGTTGGAGAAAGATCTCCTCCCGCGCTCCCACGGCGACTTCCGCATCGGCGCCGATCTCTACCGCAAAAATCTCCGCTACACCCTCGCCTCCGATCTCACGCCCGAGGAAATCCTCGCCCGCGCCGAGCACGAACTCGCGACCGTCACCACCACGCTCTACCAAACCGCGCTGCCGCTCTACCGCCGCGATTTTCCGAATTCCGGCAAATCGAAAGAGTCCGACCAGCGCGTCGTCATCAAAGCCGTCCTCGATCGCCTCGCGCAGCAGCATCCGAACGACGACACCGTGGTCGACTACGCCCGCACCACGCTCCAGCTCGCCACCGACTTCGTGAAAGAGCACGACCTCGTCACGCTTCCCGGCACGCCCATCCAGCTCATCGTCACCCCCGAGTTCAAACGCGGCCGCGGTATCGCCTATTGCGATTCACCCGGCGCGCTCGAACCCAACGGCAAAACGTTCGTCGCCATCGAGCCCACGCCCGCCGACTGGCCCGCCGCCCGCAAGGAGTCTTTCTTCCGCGAATACAACAACTACATGGTCCGCGACCTCATCGTCCACGAAGCGATGCCCGGCCATTTCCTCCAGCTCGGGCACTCGAATCGGTTCAAGGCGCCGACGCTCGTCCGCGCGATTTTCCAGAGCGGCTCCTTCATCGAAGGCTGGGCCGTTTACTCCGAACGCGTGATGGCCGAGTCCGGCTTCGGCGGACCCGAGACGCACCTCCAGCAGCTCAAGATGCGCCTCCGCGTCGTCTGCAACGCGATCCTCGATCAAAAAATCCACATGGCCGGCATGACGAAGGAGGAAGGCCTCGCGCTCATGATGCAGCGCGGTTTCCAAGAAGAAGGCGAAGCCGTCGCGAAGTGGCAGCGCGCGCAACTCTCCTACACGCAGCTCGCCACGTATTTCGTCGGCGCCGCCGAACACGACGACATGCGGGCCGCCGCCGAGAAAAAATTCGGCGCCGACTTCAACCTGAAAAAATATCACGACCTCGTCCTTTCCGCCGGCAGCCCCGCCGTGAAATTCGTCCGCGAAGAAGTCGGCCTGTGATTTGTGTAGGGCGGGGTCTCCGCACCCCGCCGCTTCCGCGCCCCTCATGCAACCTCGCCACTCTCTCTTCAACATTCGTCTCCTCCGCCTTCTCGCCTTCGCCCTCCCCCTCACCGCCGCCCGGGCCGAACGCACGCTCCGCGACCTCACCTTCGCCACCGTCGACGGCACGCGGCTCCAACTCGACCTCCACCTCCCCGGCGACGCCGCCACGCCGCCCACCGGCCTCATCATCTGGGTCCACGGCGGCGCCTGGCGCGCCGGTTCGCGCACCGGGGTCGATCTCCGCGGCCTGACCGCGCATGGCTGGGCCGTCGCGAGCGTCGATTACCGCCTCTCCACGGTCGCGCGTTTTCCCGCGCAGATCCACGACATCAAGGCCGCGATCCGTTACCTCCGCGCCCACGCGGCCGAATATCGTTTCCCCGCCAATCGGTTCGTCCTCGCCGGCTCCTCCGCCGGCGCGCACCTCGCCGCCCTCGCTGGCGTCACCGCCGGCGTCGCCGAACTCGAGGGCGACGAAGGTGATTTCCCCCGCGAATCCTCCGCCGTCCAGGCGATCGTCGATCTCTACGGTGCCAGCGATCTCACCACGATCCTCGCGCAATCCACGCCGCACGGCCTCGAAGTGCGAATGCCCGCCCTCGATCTCCTGCTCGGCGGACAACCCGATGCCCCGGCAATCGCGCCGCTCGCGAAACTCGCGAGCCCCATCTTTCACGTCGACGCGGGCGATCCGCCGCTGCTGCTCGAGCACGGCGATCGCGATCCGCAGATGCCGATCAACCAGGCGCACGAACTCGCCGGCGCCTACGAGCAACTCGGTCTCCCCGTCGTCTTCAAAGTCATGCACGGTTCCGCCCATGGCGGCCCCGCCTTCACGACCCCCGAGAACCTCGCCTTCATCGATCATTTCCTCCGCGACCACTTGGCGCCCGCCAGGTAACCCGCGACCCCCTTCCCCCGAGAATGTCATCTATTAAATGACATTCTCCCAGGCCCGCCATCCACCGTGCTCGGCCGTCGCCACACCGTTCCCGGATAGTCGTTCGGATTCCGCCGTTCACCCGACCGGCGGCGGATTCCGCTCCGCGAATCCGCGCTGGTGCCAATACGGATACGCCGGCGTCCTCGCGCTCGCTGCATCGAGCCGCGCGCTCTGCTCCTTCGTCAAGGTCCACCCGACCGCGCCGAGATTGTCTTTCAACTGCGCTTCATTCCGCGCGCCGATGATCACCGTCGACACCGTCGGCCGCTGCAGCAGCCAGTTCAGCGCGATCTGCGGCACGCTTTTTCCCGTCTCCTTCGCCACCGCGTCGATCGCCTCCACCACGCGAAACGCGAACTCGTTGTCCACCGGCGGTCCCGCATCGAGATTGGCCGCGTCGTTCAATCGCGTCGTCGCCGGCAACGGTTGGCCACGCCGCAGTTTTCCCGTGAGCCGTCCCCACCCGAGCGGACTCCACGCGACGCAACCGACCTTTTGATCCACGCCCAACGGCATCAACTCCCACTCGTAATCGCGCCCCACGAGCGAATAATACGCCTGGTTCGCGACGTAGCGCTCGAGCCCGTATTTCTCGGAGACCGCCAGCGACTTCATCAAATGCCAGCCGGAAAAGTTCGAGCAGCCGAGATAGCGAATCTTCCCCGCGCGCACCAGGCCGTCCAGCGTCCGCAGCGTCTCCTCGACCGGCGTCAACGCGTCGAACCCGTGAAGTTGATACAGATCGATGTAGTCCGTCCCCAGCCGCCGCAAACTCTCCTCGACCGCCCGCACGAGATGATGCCGCGAAGAGCCCACGTCGTTCGGCCCATCGCCCGCGCGAAACGTCGCCTTCGTCGAGATCAGCACGCGATCGCGCCGCCCCTTGATCGCCTGCCCGAGCACCGTTTCCGCGCGCCCCTCCGAATAGACATCCGCCGAGTCGAACATCGTGAGCCCCGCCTCGAGGCAGATGTCCACCAGCCGCGTCGCCTCCGCCACGCCGCTGTTGCCCCACGATTTGAAAAAATCGCTCCCGCCGAACGTGCCCGTGCCGAGCGTGAGCGCGGGAACCTTGAGACCTGAGCCGCCGAGTTGTCGGTATTCCATCGTGAATGCGGGTTGATTTCCGTCCAACGCAGCCGCGAAACCGCCAGATCGCAACTCCGCGCCACGCCTCGCGCCCGTTCGCATCGTCCCCTCGCCGCTCCTCTTGCGTCATGTTATAACCAATCCAGCTTGCTCCCCATGCTCGAATCCACCCGCGTCCACCGCGATCTCGACCGGTAAGGGCGGCGACTCCGCTCGCCGCCGCAACGTCCCCTTTTTCAATCCCCCGCAAAAAAAACCAAAATGCCATGAAGCCCCTCGTCGCCGCCTCCGCTCTTTTTCTGATCTTCGTCTCCGCCGTCGTCCTCGCCGCCGAGCCACCGCCCGCGCCGCTCACCCTCCGCGTGATGACCTTCAATCTCCGCTTCGCGAGTGACCAACAGCCCAACGCCTGGCCCGATCGCCGTCCCGTGATGCGCCATCTCATCGAACGCGAGTCGCCCGATGTCATCGGCACGCAGGAAGGTCTCTACCCGCAACTCCGCGATCTCGCCGCCGATCTGCCCAACTACGACTGGATCGGCCTCGGCCGCGAAGGCGGCAGCCGCGGCGAATTCACCGCGATTTTTTTTCGCCGCGATCGTTTTGAACCGGTCGCCTTCGATCACTTCTGGCTCTCCGACACGCCCGACCGCATCGCGTCGAACACCTGGGGCGCCGCTTATCTCCGCATGGCGAGTTGGGTCCGTCTGCGCGACCGCGCCACCCGCCGCGAGTTCTACGTTTTCAACACCCACCTCGACAACGTCAGCGACTCTGCCCGCCAGAAATCAGCCGAACTCCTGCACGCCCGCATCGCCGCCGTCGATGCCGCCACGCCCCTGCTGCTCGTCGGCGATTTCAACTGCGCCGCCGGCGCGAGCCGCGCCTACGAAATCCTCACCCGCGACGCCGGTCTGACCGACACCTGGACCGCCGCCCCCCGGCGTGAAAACGAAACGCTCAATTCCTTTCACAACTACGAGCCGCCCGTCGCGAAATCCGAACGCATCGATTGGATTCTCGCTCGCCACCCCGCCGCGGTCGGCGCCGCCGCAATCGTGACCTACCACGAAGGCGCGCAGTATCCGAGCGATCACTTCCCCGTCACGGCCGTCGTGACGTTTTGAGTTTCCCGCGCCCCGCTCGCCACTGCTCTCGGGTGGCCCGCTGCGGGAGCAGCGGGACCGTCGATTTCCCGCCGGCCATCGTTCCTCGGATGCGCCTCTTCGCCCGCTGCTCTTCCGCGCAAAGCCCCGTCAGTGGTTTCATTTTATTTCGGGGTTTCCCCGATCCGGTTGCCGGGAACCCGCCGCGCGTCGAACCGTCCATGCGCGGATGTCCCGTGGAATGCTCCCGCGCGCCTCGCGCCCGCACCAACTTTTCTCGCGCGCATGAGCCTCATCGCCGACGCGTTGAACAAGGCGCAGCAGCAACAACAGGCCGCTCGCAGCGCTGTCGTCTATCCGCCGCGGCGCTTTCGTCCTGCCCGGCCCGTCGCACACCGTTCGTCATCCCGCATCGTCGGCGTCGCCTTGGGCGTGCTGGCTCTCGGCGGCTTCACGGCTGCCGGCTTCGTGTTCCGTTCGCACCGCTGGCTCCCCGCTGAAGCCGTCGCGTCACTCCTTTTGCCGACCGCGCCCGCGGCGGAAAACTCCACCGCTCCGCTCGCTCCCCCTCCACCTCCGGTTTCGCCCCTCCCGTCCCTCGGCCGCGCCGGCCTCGCGGCCACCTCGTCGCCGTTCACCGCCCCATCGGCCTCCGCACCCTTCCCGCAGGTGGCCACGCCGACCCGCGACTACGAACTCGCCGGTGTCACCTCGCTCGGCCAGGACACGCTCCTCAGCATTTCACGCCGACGCGACCACCGCAGCCTTTGGATCGCGGTCGGAAAATCCGCCGCCGAAATCTCCGTCCTGAGTTATCAGCCCGACACCGATCACGCCATCATCCGGGTGGATGATCGCGTGCTGCAAATCGCGATGCACGACGCCTTCGTCGATTCTCCCGCGCCGAGCGCGACCGAGTAGCCCGCGACGCGGCCGCTTTCGTCGAAGTCTCCACGTGCGGCATTGCCACCCGTGGAATATCATCGGATCGTCGGCGCACCCGCTTCGACGCCCGATGTCTGTCTTCGCTGCCGCCCACCTGCTATTTGTCGGTCTGCTTGCTTTCCAACTCCGCGAGAGGATCGCCGTGCTCCGGTCGTTCCGCGGCGTGCCCGGCTACCTGCTATCGTTCGGCCTCACGTTCTTCCTCGTCACCTGGGGCGATTTTCTGCTCTACGCGATCCTCGGGTGGGGCGTCGTTTATCAGGCGTGCGCATGGACGATGCTCGCCGGCTCCGTCTTTTTTTTCGCCCGTTCCGTTCGCCCCGGTGCGCCGGCGCTCCCGCTCCCAGCGGCGCCTCCCTCCCGGCGTGCCCGGCTGAACGCCATCCTCTCCCCCCGAAACTGGAACCCGTGGTTTCTCGCGTTCGCCGTCTTCGTGCTCGCGCGATTTTATTCCGGCGTCGACGAGGACGACGACGGCCAGATCTGGGTCGTGTTCAATTTCGTCGACACCGCGTTTCATCTCTCGATCGCCAACGCGTTTCTCGAGGCCCCGCGCTTCCCGCCGATGGACCTCGATATGCCACCGTTCCCGCTGAAGTATCACTTCCTCGCGGACTTCTCCCTCGCGCATCTCATCCGGCTCGGCTGGACGCCGCTTCATGCGATCTGGACGATGAATTTCCTCAGCGCCGCCGCGCTCGTCGGCGCGCTCTGGGCGGTCTTCGAGCGCTGGCTGAAACTGTCGGCCCGTTGGGTCATGCTCGCCGGCTTCATCTTCCTTTTTTTAAACACCGCTCTGGTCAACCTCCTCCACTACGCCGCGTTCAAGCCGCCCTACTTCGATCTCACTCACCCGTTCATCGGCGTCATCCGCTATCCGTATTTCAATTTCGAATCCCAACTCGCGAACCTCTTCGAGCCGCAACGCGGACTGCTTTTCGCCATGCCCGTGGTGCTCCTCGTTCTGCACCTTCTCTTCAGCGACGACGAACCGGTCGCCGCGACCGCCGCCATCGCGCCGGCCGGACGCCGCATCCGCCTTCTCGTCGCCTTCGCCCTCATCTGTCTGCTCCCGCTCGCCCACATCGTCGGTTTCGCCGTCACGTCGCTCGCCGCCCTCGCCGGCCTGATCCTCGAACGCCGCTGGTTCTTTGGCCAATATCGCCGCTGGCTGCCGTTCTTCGTGATCGGCCTCTGCCAGATTTTTTATCTCCTCCTGTTCGGTCCGCCCCCGACTCCCGGGTACTCGGGCTGGGACGCGGCCGCTTCGCTGCCGCTCGACGAATTCAAATCCGTCCCTGCGCTCCTGCGCCGCGTCGTGTTTTGGTTTTTCGTCAACGGCGACTTCTTCTGCTGGAGCCTCGTGCTCGGTGGCCTTGCGCTCTGGCGCAGTCGCGCCACGCCCGCCGGCGCCGCGCCGGGCGCGCTGCGGCTGCGCGCCTTCGCCCGAAACTGGCGCTGGTACCTCGTCGTCTGCGCTGCGCTCTTCCTCGTCATCAATTTTTACCGCTACGCCTACTCGTGGGGCGACAGCAACAAGTTCGTCCTTTTCCTCAATCTGGGTCTCACGCCCATCATCGTGCTCGGTGCCGCGCAGTGGCTTGCGGGTCGGCACCGGCGGCTCTCCCACGCCCTGTGGGGCGCGTTGCTCGTCGTCACCCTCGCGGCGCCCACGTGGACATTTTGCCGCCGGGTCATTCTCTTCCCCGAAAGGAACATCCTTTTTTTCCACCGCCACGAACTCGCGGCGGCGAAATGGCTCCGCGACGCCGCCGGTCCGGCCGATTTTGTCCTCACCGCCGCCTACACCGACTCGCATTTCGTTTCGCCCCTCGCCGCCCAGCCCGCGCTCGCCGGCATCTACGGCGATTCGAATCCAAACCGGCGTTACGGCCGGGGCGCGGCGATTCGCCGCGTCTACGAACAAGGCGACGTCGCTCTCCTGCCCAAGCTCGGCGTGCGCTACGTCTGCGTTTCACGCACCGAGCGCCGCGTCTATAAACTCGATCCCCGCTGGCTCGCGCGCATGCAGGATGGCACTGCCGTCGTCTTCCATTCCGGCGAACCGGGCGAGTTCGAATCCGTCTACATCTTCGACGCCCGAGCGCTCGCCCGCGCCTCGGCGCCGGGCGGCGCCGCCGCCTCGCCCTAGCGTTTCCAAAAAACGGCCGCCCGGTTCCCGCTCGGCTGTAGGAGCCTGCTTGCAGGCGATTCCGGACCTTCGCTGACCGGCGTCGCCTGCAAGCACGCTCCTACCTCGGCGAGCGCGACCGCGCGGCGCCGCGCTTCGCCGCCTATCGCAACTCCTGCAACCGAATCCGTCGATACTCCATCTGCCCGCGATCGCCCTCGAGCCCGATCGGCCCGGTTGCCGGCACCGGCATCGCCGCCTCGAGCACCTCGCCGTTGCACGTGCCGTGGGCCGCGCCGTCCTTCACCGTGATCACGAGTTCGTTCCATTCCTGCGGCCGGTAGTGCTCGAGCTTCTTATACGGCCCCGCCAGCAGGTAGTCCCGGCACTGCAGCTGCGGCCCGCGCACGTACACGCCGCTGTCCGCATTCGCCGCGGCGCGAAACTCCAGCTTCAGCACGAAGTTTTTTGGAAACTCCTGCGTCGTCCACAACTGCTCGATCCGCCGATACTCCGGCACCGTCCTCACCACGAGCCGCCCGTTTAACGCCACATACCGCCCGTCGGGCGTCATCGCCTGGCCCGCGAAATCCACCGGCGTTTTCACGATCGACCAGGCCGGCCCCGCCGGATCGCGCGCGCTTTTTCGTGCCGCCTCCACATCGCGTTCGCTGCTCGGCCGAAAACCCCAGCCCGTGAGATCGCGCCCGTTGAACAGGCTCACGAAACCCGGCTCCGGCGTGAACCCATCCGGCTGCGTATCGATAAATCCCAGTGTCGCCAGAATCGGCCGCAGCGCGGCCGTCCACTTCGCATAGCCTCCGTCGTTCGGATGCAGCAGATCCGGCATCTCCTCGAGTTTCGCGTCGCCGTCCGCCTTCGCGAACAGCGTCCACGTGTCGACCAGCGTGACCTGCGGCTCGTCGCGCACGACTTCTTTGAACAATTGATTGATTCGCAAAATTTTTCCCGCCGGCCGGTTCTTTTCCTCCGAACTGGGAAACACCTGGCAGAGCACCACCGGCATCGTCGGGTTCGCGCGCCGCAGCGCCTCGACGATCAGACGCACGTTCGACGCCGCGACCCACGGCTCCGCCCCTTCGTCGAGATCGTTCGTGCCGATCAGCAACACCACGCCCCGCGGGTGCAGCGCGAGCACGTCCTCGTCCAGTCGGATCAGCACGCCCCGGGTCGTGTCGCCGCTGATCCCGCGATTCGCTACTTTCACCTCGGGGAAAAACCCCGCGAGCGTCCGTCCTTTTTCATCCCAGCCCTGCGTGATCGAGTCGCCGAGAAAGACCAGCGCGCCTTGATCCTTCGCCACGTCCGCCGCCCACGCCGTGCGCCGCTCGCGCCACAGTTTCCGAAACCACTCGAAGCGCCCCCGCAGCGGCCCGCTGCCCGGCAGCCCCGCATCGCTCGTCGGAATATCGAACCGGGAACGCGCCGCCTCCGCCGTCGGCCGCGACGCGGATTCAGCCCGACTCGCCGTCGCACCACTCGCCAGGATCGACGCACCCAACACCGCCAACAGGGATATTTTCATGGAGAACAAAAAACGTCGTCCTCACTTCGCGCGCAGCCAGCCGCCCGCCTTCATCCAATCCGCCACGCGATCCGGCCAGGTCGTGACCGGCAGCTCCGTGCGCCGCAATCCATAACCGTGTCCGCCCTTCGGATATAGGTGCAGTTCCGCCGACACCTTCGCCTTCTGCAGCGCCGCATAATAATAGAGCGCATGCTCGACGTGCACCGGATCGTCCTGCGCCATCGCGATGAACGTCGGCGGCGTCGCCGCACTCGGCTGTACGCTCGGCGCGATCGTCACGTCCTTCTCGCTCGCCACGAGCCCGCCGGGATAAATCAGCACCACGAAATCCGGCCGGCAGCTCACCCGGTCGGCCGCGTCGACGACCGGATAGCTCCGCGCCGCCGAGTTGCTGCTCAACGCCGCCGAGAGATGCCCGCCCGCCGAAAAGCCCAGTACGCCGATCCGCGCCGGATCGATGCCGAACTCGCCCGCCTTCGATCGCACGAGCCCGAGCGCGCGCTGCGCGTCCTGCAGGGGCGGCACGTGCGGCGGCAAGCCTTCGCGCGCCGGCACCCGATACTTCAACAACACCGCCGTCACGCCGATCGAGTTCAGCCACGCGCAGACCTCCGTGCCCTCGAGGTCCATCGCCAGGATGTGATAACCGCCGCCCGGACACACGAGCACCGCCGCGCCTGTGTTCTTCGCCGCGGCCGGCACATAAAACGTGATCGTCGGCGTCGACACATTGCCCAGCCGGATCAACCGCCGCCCCGCGATCGGGTCGTCCTTCGCGGTCGTCGTGTCGGCTTCGGGCCCGAGCTTCCCCGTTTCGCCCGGCGCCGCTCCCGGCCAGAGCGGAATCGTCCGCGGCTCGGCCGCAGTCGAAATTTCAGCCAACGCGAGCAAGGCCAGCAACCAGCACCAAAGATTTTTCATTAACGGGGTGGATAAGCTTAAGCGAACTTGGCCGCGCCCGGCGGGCGCGTGACACCATGAGACACGAACGGAAACCGAAATGGTTTCAATGCTTCGCTGGATTTCCCTTCGCACCCATCGCCAACTCGCGGTCCTGCGCCGCACTGTGCTTCAGCGCATACGCCATGACCGCGACGATCGCCGCATTGATGATGAGAATGGAAACTTTCACCCACGTCACGCGATGAACGACCTCGTAAATTTCCACCGGCAGATAGATCGCCCCCGAGGCCAGCGCGAACCACTCCGCCCAGCGCCGCTCCCGCCACAGCCCGTACGCCTCGATCCCGCGCACCGCCGCATACAGCGCCGCGAAACCCGCCAGCATCCACAACCGCGCATCCGTCACCCGGTCCGCCGCGTCGATGAAGATTCGCGGATATTTGCTCGCCGGATTGAGGTGACTGTGCCGCACAAACGCCTCGGCGATCGCCTGCACATCGCGGTGCACCAGGGCAAGCAGCCCCAGGCCCGCGAGCAAAACCACGGCCGCCTTTGCCGCCTCGACGACCGCCACGGTCCGCATGCCCGTGAGCAGCGGTTTTCGAATCAACACCATGCTCGCAAGCTGACGGTCCGCGCGGCCGGTGCAATCGCGCGCCGGCTCAAGCGCCCAGCTTTTCCCGCCCGTGCGCCCGCGCGAAATCCAGCACCGGCCCGAGCGGCACGAGCCGCGTCGGGTTGATTTCGCCGTGCGTCATGTAGTAGTGCCGCTTGATGTGATCGAGGTTCACCGTCTCGGCGATGCCCGGTTGTTGATAAAGATCGCACAGATAACCCTGGAGATTCGGATAATCCACGATCCTTCGCAGATTGCATTTGAAGTGCCCGAAATAAACCGCGTCGAACCGCACCAGCGTGCAGAACAGCCGCCAGTCCGCCTCGACCGGCTTCGCGCCGAAGAGAAATCGCCGCATCGCCAGCCGCTCCTCGCAGTGGTCCAGCATCGCGAACACCTCGCGGCACGCCTGCTCGTAGGCCGGCTGGTGGATCGCGAAGCCCGCGCGATACACGCCGTCGTTCACGTGATCGTGAATCTCCATCGCCAATTCCACGTGCGCCGCCTCGATCTCCGTCGGAAAAAGCTCCGCCGTCCCATGTCCCAATGCCGCCAGCGGGCCATCGAACATCCGGCAGATATCGTCCTCCGAATTATTCACGATCTGCTTCGTCAACCGGTCCCACAATACCGGCACCGTGAACCGTCCGCGATAACCCGGCCGCGTCCGCAGATAGGCCTCGCTCAAAAACCGAAACCCGTTGATCGGATCGTGCTCGAAACCCGAGCCATCCCGAAACGCCCAGCCGCGCTCGTCCCGCACCGGATCCGCGATCGTGAGGCCGACGACGTGCTCGAGACCTTTGAGTTTCCGCGCGATCACCGTCCGATGCGCCCAGGGGCACGCCAGCGAGACATACAAATGATACCGCCCCGCCGCCGGTGCGAACAGCGTCGACCCGTCCTCCGTGATGCACTCCCGAAACGCATCCTTCTGCCGCTCGAATTCACCGCTTATCGTCGTCTCCTCCACAAACTGCGCCCTCCGTTCCATCGTCTCATGGGTGCACGCATTCTCCCTCTGGGCAAGCCGCCGCCGCGCAGGATTTTACCCGGTGCCCGCATCAGGGCGCCTTCGGGAACGCCGCCGATCATCGCGGGTCCGTCGTTTCCCTGTTCTTACACTCCCATGAAAAATATCCTCGGCATCATCCTCATCGCCCTCGGCGTTTTCCTGTTCGTCCAAGGCCTCAATCGTAAAGATTCGGTCGTCGGCGCGGCGTCGACCGCCGGCAACCAGGTCGCCAACGCCGTCGACGGCGGCGCGCGTCAGCCCAAGCACGTGATCTACATGGTCAGCGGCGGCATCGTCGCGATCATCGGTCTCGGCGTCCTTCTGCGGAAGCCGCGCACGGTCTGATTTCCGGGCCGAAACCAATTCCGTGCGTCGAGCGGCGGCTCAGGCCCGCTCGGCGCGCGTCCACTCTCTCCGGGCGGGCTCAGGCTCGCCCGGCTTTTGTCGTGTCGTAGCGCGTGAGCGCGCCGCGGCATAAACTGCTCCCCCGCTCAAAAGTGCGGCAGGTCTGCGGACGCCGCTCGTAAATCGTACAAAGCTTCGTCGCGGGATCGAGGGCCACGCACGTTCCGTTTCCCGTTTGCTCCATGCAGCGCACGCCGGCGTGCTCGACGATCAGCTCTTCCGGCACGTCATCGCCCGGGCGTAGTTCCACCAGCAGCCGGCAACACGTGCCGCAGCCGGCACAGGATGGAAGATCAGGGTGGGAATCGAGCATGCGTCGGCCCACTCACGCATGAGTCGCGTCAAATGTCGCGCCGCGTTTCCGCTTCCGAAACGACCGCCGCGGACCGAGCGAACGGAAAATGCCGGAGCCTGCTTGCAGATTGTAGGAGCCTGCTTGCAGGCGATGAGCGCCCAACGCTTGCCGCATCGCCCGCAAGCATGCTCCTCCACCGGCCGCTGAGATATCATCTTTTATTTGAGAACCACCCGAATAACTGACGCCGACGGTAGAGCGGCGAGTCCCTTCGCTGTCGCGTTGACCAGAGAACGTGGCGGCGCGGAACGCGTCCGCGTCCTACCGGGATCGCGTCACTTCTTCACGCCATGCTCAATAGAATCATACGTATTACGTATGAACTTAAATTCCGCGATTGAAACGCGGGGTGCGCGGAGGCCGCGGACGAGCCAGAGCGAGCTTGGAATCCCGGAGAGATTCACCCGCGCGGCGAAGATCCGGCGCGAAGCGTGTTTTGATTTTCTCCTCTGCGTCCTTCGCGGGCTCCGCGTTTCAAACGCGTTTTTCAGGATCATCCCCGCGGAAACAAAAAACTCGGGCTCCGCACCACCGCCGTTGCCAACGCTCTACTTCGGCAAGGCGAACGCCACGTAACTATCCCCCGTCTTCGTGCCCAATTTTCCGCCGCCGCATGCGATCACGACGAACTGCCGCCCGCCGACCTCATACGTCGCCGGCGTCGCGTACCCAGCCGCGGGCAGTTTCGTTTTCCACAGCTCGCGGCCCGTCGCCCGATCGAACGCCCGGAAATTTTCGTCCTTGCTCGCGCCGATGAACAACACGCCGCCCGCCGTCACGATCGCGCCACCGTAATTTTCGGTGCCCGTCGGCGGCACGCCGCGCGCCGTCAGCTCCGCGTATTCGCCCAGCGGCACTTTCCACAAATACTCGCCCGTGTTCAGGTCGATGGCGTTCAACGTGCCCCACGGCGGGCGCACCGCCGGATAACCATCCGGATCGAGCCAGCGATTATAACCCGTGTGCGTGAACGGCGGCTGGCGACCTTCCTTCAAATCCGGCAGATACGTCTGCCACTCCGGCTTCTTCTCCGCCGCCGGCATCGCATGCTCGGGCTCCGCGTCGCGCGATTTTTCCGTGCCGTAAATAAACGCCACGACCGCCTCCCGCTGGACTTGCGTCAAAAATCCCCACGGCGGCATCATGTTGCGGCCTTTCGTGACCACCTCGAACGCCTGCGCTTGCGAAAGCCGCTGCTTCACCGTGAGCAGCGACGGAATATTCGCGGCCGGATTCCCCGCCCGGTTCGCGCCGTGGCACCCGGTGCAGTTCTGCAGGAACACCTGCTCGCCCAGCGACGTCGCGCCGCTCGCGTCGATCATCGAGAGAATCCACGGCATTTCGTTGCTGTTCACATAGAGCACGCCGCTCGGATCGACCGCCGCGCCGCCCCACTCCGCGCCGCCATCGAAGCCCGGAAAAATAATCGTGCCTTCCCGGCTCGGCGGCGCGAAACGCACATGCGGCCGCACCCGCGAGAATCGCTCGAGCACCGCGCGGTGCGCCTCCGGCGTGCGGTCCGTGATTTCCTCCGCCGTGAACAGCTGCCGCGCAAACGGCGCCGGCTTCACCGGCACCGGCTGCGTCGCCGCCGCCTGCTCGCCCGCGAGGTCCGAACTCGGCACCGCGATTTCCTCGATCGGAAACAGCGGCTCGCCCGTCTCGCGGTTGAACACAAACACGAGACCCGACTTCGTGGTCTGCGCGACCGCCGCGATTTCTTTTCCGTCCCGGTGCACCGTCACGAGCACCGGCGGCGCCGGCGGGTCGCGGTCCCAGAGATCGTGATGCGTGAATTGAAAATGCCACCGCCGCTGCCCGGTCGCCGCGTCGAGCACGAGCAGGCAGTCCGCATAGAGATTGTTGCCCTGCCGGTCGCCGCCCCAGAAATCGAACGTGCCCGAGCCCACCGGGCAGAACACCAGCCCGCGTTCTTCGTCGACCGTGAAACCCGCCCACACGTTCACCCCGCCGACGCGCTTCCACGCATCCTCCGGCCAGGTCTCGTAGCCGGGCTCACCCGGAAACGGAATCGTGTGAAACGTCCACACCAGCGAGCCCGTCCGTACGTCGTAAGCCCGAATATGTCCCGGCGCCGCCGGCGCCGGCCCTTCGCCCAGCCGCGCGCCCATGATGATCAAATTGCGGAAAATCGCGCCCGGCGTATTCGCCTGGATCGCGAGTCCCGTCACGTCGCGACCGAGCCCCTTCTCCAAATCCACGCGGCCCTTGTCGCCGAACGATTCGATCGACTTTCCCGTGCGCGGATCGAGCGCATGCAGCCAGTGCCCCGTGCCGAAAAACAGCCGCCGCTCCCCGCCTTCGGTCCAAAACGAGAGCCCGCGATTCACGCCGTTCGCCTCCGCCGGCGTGAAGCGCCAAAGTTCTTTCCCGGTCGCCGCGTCGAGCGCGACGACGCTCATCTGCGCGGTCGTCGCGTAGAGCACGCCATCGATCACGAGCGGGTTGCACTGGATCTGGGTCGTGCCTTGCGCATCGCCCGCGTGCCACGTCCACGCGACTTCGAGTTGCGACGCGTTCGCCGGCGTGATCTGGCCGAGCGTCGAATAGTGCGACGCCCCGGCGTCGCCGAGATACGTTTTCCATTCGCGATCGGCCGCGGCGTTGACGAGAGGCAGGGCGGCCACGAGCCCCACCAAGAGCGCCACGCGGCGCACAGTAACCGGGGTAAACATCCGCCGAGTGGAACGCAGCGCGCGACCGTTGCCAAGCGTCGCGCAACTCCTCCCGCGTTTTTCCCACTCGAAGGGCTCGCGCCGGCATCGGTGTTGACTTACAAAGTTCGCGCCCGCCCGCCCCCGGCGTTCCCTTTTTTATTTCCCATGTCCACCTCGCCCGCACCCATCACCCTTCATCGTGCCGGCAAAGCGATCCTCTGGGGCGGTGGCATCGCCGGTGCGTGGGACATCGCCTTCGCGATCGTCTACTACGGCCTGCGCAACGGCGCCACGGCCATCGGCGTGCTGCAATCCGTCGCCGGCGGACTGCTCGGCCGCACCGTCGCGCGCGCCGGCGGCTACCCGACCGCGGCGCTCGGGCTCGCCTGCCACTTCTTTATCGCGCTCGGCGCCGCCGCCCTTTTCTTCGCGGCAAGCCGCTGGATTCCTTTCCTCACAAAACGCGCGGTGATCAGCGGCCTGCTCTTCGGCGCCGCCGTTTATTTTTTCATGAACATGGTCGTCGTGCCGCTCTCCGCCTACCACGGCAAACCGTGGCCGCCGCCCTTCGATCCGTGGGCCATCCTCGCGCACATGGTCGGCGTCGGCCTGCCGATCGCGCTGGCGACGCGCCGTTGCTCGCGCTGACACCGGTTCGCGCGCGCGACTTTTCCGCCGCCCACGCGTCGGGCCTGGCATGCGCGCACTCCGCTTCGCTCGCGTCATCCCCGCCCTTCTTGCCCTGATCTCCGTCGCCGCCGCCGCGCCTTTCGGCGACCGCGTTCACCCGCCGGCTCCCCAGCGAATTCCCGGCGCCGTCTTCTGCGCCTACTACGACGCCGGCGGCGAAGGCGTCGCTTACCACGACACCGAAGCCGAAAATCAGGGCAGCGGAAAACTGAATCCCGTTGACGGCTCCTATCTCAACGAGTTTCGCCGCGCCGAGGGTATCGACATCTCTTATACGAAACAGCTCAACGATCTCGCCTCGCCGTGCAACCAGGTCGTCCCGCCCCTCGGTTTGCTCTATGTCGGTTGGAACGAACCCGGCGAATGGTTCCGACTGACCGTCGAGACCGCCTCCGCCGGCGCCTACGTGGCCGACGTGCTCTACACGTCACAGCGCGGCGGCACGATCGGCGTCGACGTCGACGGCCGTACCGCCGGCGAGCCGTTCGCGCTCACGTCCACCTTCGACCCGGCGGAGACGATCCCCTGGCGACAATGGCATCACTGGAACATCGCGCGCGACGCATTCACCATGAACCTGCCGAAAGGCGTGAGCGTGCTGACGATTCGCATCGTCAGCGGCGGAAACCTGAATCTCGCCACCTTCGCCTTTCGCACCCAAGGCGCACCGCGCACGATCGATCTGCTCGCGGAAAAAAACGCCCTGCCCATGAGCTGGCGGCCGTTCTCCGGCGACAGTCCTTGGAATCAGCCGATCGCCGCAAACGCTCCCACCGATTCCGATTCCCGTGCCATGATCGACGACTTCGCGTCGCGCGGCGCTCTCTTCGTCAACATCAAGGACTGGTCCGTGCCCGTCTATTTCGTGGACGCCGACCACACCCCGCTCCACGACGTCGGCGATTCGCGACCGGGCATTTATGGCCGCGGCTTTGATTTTCCCCGGCGTATTCCGATCCCGGCCGACGCCGTCGCCTCGCCCCCTTACCAAGCCGACAGCGACAACCATCTCTGCATCGTCGATCGCGCCAAGGGCCTCGAGTGGGGCATGTGGCTCGCGCAAAAAGACGCGAGCGGTCGTTGGTTCACCAGCCTCGGCGCCGTCACCGATCTCGCGGGCGCCGGCGTGGCGCCGCCGTGGTTCGAGAGCGCCCGCGAATTCGACTCGCATCGCGCCCGTGCCAGCGGTTTTCCGCTCATCGCCGGACTCATGTTGCTCGAGGAATTTCGGGCTGGCCGAATCAACCACGCGCTCGTTTTCGCCTACGACCACTGTCGCACCGAATTTTTCGTGCCTCCCGCCAGCACCGCCCAGGTGACGCTGCCGACAACCACCAACGCGCGCGGCATCCCGATGGGCGGCCGCATCCAGCTCGATCCCGCGTGGGACGTCGAACACTCGAAACTCTCGCACTCCGGCAAAATCATCGCCCGCGCGCTCCAGGAATACGGCGCCTACTGCGGCGACTACGCCGGCGCCAACGTGGTCTACGTGGAAAATTCGCCCGCCGCGGTGGCCGCGTGGGAGGGAATTTTGAATTACCGTGAACTCGAAGCGACGTTCACACCCGACTTCATTCGCGAACGCTTTCGCGTGATCGACTCCGGCAATCTCCTGCCCGGACAAAATTTGAAAATTCCGCCGCCCTTTGTCGTCCAATTTTCCCGCGCTGGCGAAAAGACGCCCGCGCGCATTGACCAATTGTCCCGCACCATCCGCCTCCGCGCGCCGCGGGACCGGGCGCGGGCCACCTGGGAAATTTTTCCGCGCGGAAGCGCGTTGCTGGTGGACGGCCGGACGCTCGAAGGATCGTCCGCTGAAATCGATTTCTCCCGCGTGAGCGTGCTGACCGCTCGCGCGCCCGACGGGGCGACCAGCGAGTGGCACATCGTGACCGACGCGTTCTGACCGTCGTCCCCGCAAGAACCGTTTTCAACCGTCAGGGACAGGTAAGGAAAGGTAGGGACGGCTCTCCGAGCCCTCCGGAATCAGCCTCGGCTCTCCCGAGCCGTCCGCGCTCACCTCCTGCCCCTGCGTCGCCGCTCGCGCAGACTCCTCCCAGAGTTCGGCCATCTTCCTGCGCTCCCGCGCAGGGCTACAGAATCCCAAAATCCGCCCGAACCGCCCGTAGCCCACTGCGGGAGCTGCGGGACCGGATTCCAACCGGCGCCCGCCCGCCTGCCACGCCAGAAACGGCCTGGCTATTTCACCGTGATGTTGTTCACGACGTCCCGCACGCCCGGCACGCTCGCCGCGAGTTGCGCCGCGCGCGACTTCTGCTCCGCCGTGTCGACGAAACCGCTGAGCTGCACATTGCCTTTAAAGGTCGTCACGTCGACCTGCAGCGCCTTCACGACCGGATCGCGCACGAACGCCGTTTTCACTTTTGTCGTGATCGAAGCGTCATCGACATATTCGCCCGTGCTCTGACGCGTCGACGTGCCCGCGCAGCTGGTGAGAAGAGTGCCCGCGCCACCCGCGCCAAGCGCGAGGACGAGGAAAAGTTTGAGATGGGTTTTCATAGCTCGCCCGTTAGTGCGCGGTCCGGCCTGACGGTTCGCCATGAGCAATACATTTTTCGACTCGGTCTGCGGAACACCCGGTAGACTTTGCTACTCAATGGAGTTCCCCGTCGCGCCCCCGCAGCCCCACATCGACGGAACTTTCGCTCAGTTTTTCCCCGACTCGCCGTGGTCAATTTCGGGAATAATCCCGATGGCACGCCGCTGGGTTTTTCGCAGATTTTTCGCAGAACCGAGCGGGTGTTTCGAAGTCGGTTTAACCAGCTTCAACCCGCGGCCCAACGAACCTACTGAAAGGCGCAACGATGATTTCCGACGACGGACAGCCGAAAAAAATGCTTCGCATCCTTTACGCGGACGACATGCGCGAGTTGCGCGAAGTCGCACGCATCGCCCTCACCCGCGAAGGTCACTTGATCGAGTGTGTCGGCGACGGGCAGCAAGCTCTCGATCGTGTTTCCGCGACGCCCGATGCTTACGACCTGGTGATAACGGATCACCACATGCCGCATCTCAACGGCATCGAACTCGTCACGCACCTGCGCACATTGCCCTATCACGGCAAGATTTTGATCTTCTGTTCGGAGCTGAGCCCGACGGTCACCGAGACGTATCACACTCTCAAGGTCGACCGCATCCTCTACAAACCCGTGTTCCCCTCCGAATTGAGGCAGGTGCTCGTCGACCTCTTCGCGCCCGCCACGTGTGCGCCGTGAACGGTGAGCGCGTCGCGCTCACCTTTTTCGCCCTGTTTCTTCCACCGCGGCTCTCGCCGCGGTTTTTTTTAAAAAAAGACGCGGCGCACAGCGCCGCGTCTCCGCCTCGAATGAGGCGACTCGAACCGTTCAGAATCGGTACTTGGCCGACACGTAGAAGAGCCGCCCGACCGGATTGAACTCCGTGATGTCCGCATTCGACAAGCTGTCGAAGGTCGCGGACTTCGTCGGCAGGCGATTGCCGATATTGTTTACACCGACCGTGAGTTGCGCGCCGCGGAACCACGCGCGGTTTCCCTTCAATCGGTAGGACAAGCTCCCGTCGAAGGTCGAATACGCCGGGATGGCGGGATCGTAGCCGGCGAGCAAAGTCGTGTCCCGCGTCGCCGAGTAGAACGTGTGCGCCAGGTCGACCGTGAGCCGCGCGAGCTGGTAGGTCAGCACGTTGTAGCTGCGCCAGCGCGGAATCGTGCCGTTCAGGCCGGTGACGAGGCCCGCCGTGGGAGTGAACGGCGCGCCGGGTGCCACCTGAATGTCGTAGCGCTCGTAGTAGCTCGTCGAGCTGTCCCACATCAGCTTCGCGTTGCCCGGCAGCGGCAGGCTGTAATTTACCCGGAAGTCGAAACCCCTGAGTTTCAGCGTGCCGATGTTGCTGGCGGCGGGAATGACGAAGTAAAGATTATCGAGGCCGATGCTCGAGATCTGGCCCGGCGCGCTGATCGTCGGTCCGGTGAAGCTGCCGACGTGCAGCAGCGACGCGTAGCGCGAAGCCGAGCCGTTGACCTCGATGTCGTGGAAAACCTGATCGACGACGCCCGTCGCGCCGAGATTGCTGACCGTGTCCGATTGCTCGACGTGGAAATAATCGAGCGAAACCGAAAGGTTCATATCCTTCGGCGTCCACACCACGCCCGCGGAGACGTTGGTGGAGCGCGACGGCTTGAGCCCGCTCACCGCGGTGCTTTCCTGGAACGCCTGGCTGCTGTCGAACTCGGCGAGCGAGCCGGTGAAGCCGCTGCCCGTCGGCGCGTTCAGCTGGTAGATCGTCGGCGCCGCGAACGATTTCGAGAAGGTGCCGCGGAAAAGCAGCGTGTCATCGACCGGTTGATACCGCAGCGAGATTTTCGGCACGGTCGGATTCGATGTGTCGCTGTAACGCTCGTGCCGCGCCGCGACCGTCAGGTCCATCGAATGAATGCCGGCCACGCGATTCTCGGAGCCGAAGAGCGGCACATTGACCTCGGCGAAGATCGAGCTGATGTGCCGGCCTTGGTCAAACGGATCGATCGTCGTGCCCTGGTCGTAAGCGAACGTCGCCGACTGGCTGTCGATGTCCGACGTCGCCTTGAGCGTTTCCCGCCGGGTTTCGATGCCCACGGCGGCGTTCACACCGCCGCCAGGCGCGTGCAGGATATCCGTGCCGACGAACTTCAGATCCCACGATTGCAGCTTGCTCGTGAATTTGCCCTGCGCCTCGCCGAACAGGCTGTCCGTCGCGCCCGCGGGCTGGGTGTAATTGAAAAGTTCGATCACGCCGGAGTCCACCGCCGCGATCCGCGCCGCGGTCCGGATCAGATTCGCGTTCGCGAAGTCCTGCACGCCTTCGCTGTAATCGATCGCCGATTCCCACGACCACTGATCGCCCAGCTTGCCTTCCAACCCGACGATGCCGCGCAACGAGTCCGTATTCGAAATGTAAAGCCGCGGATGATCGACGAAGCGGTTGCGCACGCTGACGTCCTGGCCGATGGCATTGTTGGGATCGCTGGCGGGCAGACGCACGGCAAACCCCTGCGCATTCAGCTGCGAGACCGTGTCGGTGTTCGAAAAGACGAGATCGCCGAACAGCGTGAGCCGGTCGGAAATTTTCTGGTCCAGCGCGGCCGTGAAAATCTTCTTCTCGTTTCCGATCAGCATCGTGACGTAGCGCGAAAGATCGAAGATGCGATTGGCTTCGCTGGCGCCGAACGGCCCGCGGGTGTAACCCATCGCCGCCAGCGTCGCACCCGCCTTCGGGCCGCTCTGCGACGGGTCGAGCAGATAGTAGGCATTGTTGTCGCCGAGGAAGTTTCCGTCCGCATCGAACGCGCCGAGCTGGATCAGCCCGGGAAAATTCGTCGTGCCATAGCTCGGCGTCGCGAACGCCCGCTGATAATTGTAGAGCGGATCGGTTTTCGACCACTCGTAAGACAGCGTGAGGCTCGGGCCTTTGTCGCCGAGCTGCGCGCCGAACACGCCGTCCGCGGATTTTTCCTGATAACGGCCGTCGTTCGTGGTCCAGCCGTAACGGCCGCCCAGCTCGGCGCCGTGATAGTCGGACTTCAGGATGATGTTCACCACGCCGCCCACGGCGTCCGTGCCATAGATCGCCGACGCGCCGTCGGTGAGAATCTCGATGCGGGCGATCGCACCGATCGGAATCGCGTTCACGTCGACAAACACCCCGCCACCCGAGGCGGCGACCGGTGCCGCGGCGAGACGACGGCCGTTGACCAACACCAGAGTTTGAAGATTGCGGAGCGCGAGCGCCGAGCCGCCATTGGTCGAGCCGCTCGCGATGTTGCCGTTGTCGCTGCCGAGATTTCCGTTGCCCGTGAACTGGGGCGCGGTTTTCCGAATGACTTGGAGGAGATCGTTGGTGACTCCGGATTTGTCGATCTCGACCGGACCGATGACGGTGACCGGCGCAACCGGCGTCTCGCCCGCGGAGGGAAGATTCGAACCGGTGACGACGAGCCCGGTGAGTTTGACGGTTTCATCCTCCGGCGTCGCCGTCTCCTGCGCGTAAGTGGAGGCGACCGTCATCAAAACCCCTCCGAGCCGACCGAGAAGCCACGCGAGGTTTCTGCCGCGGAACTGTTTTTTGTTCTTCATGTGTAGGGTGTGTTTCGGAAGCGAACGCCCGCCGGTGGCGGGCCGTCGTTTCTTTGTGTCATACACGCGCCGCGCCGCGCCGGGTCTCAACGGCATTGCGACGAGTCGCCTTCCGCCCACGCCGGACCCACGCCTGAATGCGGCCAATAAATCTCCGGCGCGCGCGGCCTGCTGCGGCTCTGGCGCGACAAATCGTGAGTTTTCTGCGACGACGCTTACGGCATCAACGTAACACCGCCGCGCGTGACCGCTGCGGATCGTTGGCTGCCACCCGTCGCGGCGGCTTGGGCATATCGGTCGGCACCCACCGCGCCGAGGTCACCCTCACCTCCGGCCGGGCGGCCTGCGCGACCACCCGCGCTTCTTCCGGCAACTGTCGGCTGACGCGCACCGGCGCGCCGTCCGCCTGCGGATCCACGACAAACGCCCCCGATGGCGTCTCGTAGGCCAGCACGGTGTGCCCAAACCGCTTGCCGCGCGCCTCTCCGTAAAATGACAACAACCGCGCCCGCACGATCAGGTCACCGCGCGCCACCCGCTGCCGCAGCGAAGCGACGCTTTCGATGAAGCAGCCGTTCGGCAGTTCCTCCCGCGCTCGCCTTCCCGGCCTCGTCGCGTCCGCCGGCACCACGACGTATCGCGCAAAGCCTGGCTCGATCGCGCGCAGCAGCGGCGCGAAGTCCGCCTTTTCCGCCGCGAGCCCGCCGAAACACAGCGAAAAACTCTGCGTCCCATCGGTGTCCGTGTAGAACCAAAGAATCCCGCCAAACTCGAAAACCAGCGCGTAAACCGTCGCCGGGTAGCTGCCGTGCTTCCGCGTATTTTCGATCTTCAGCACCCGCGACCAGGTTTCCGCGCCGACCATTTCCGCGGCCGTGCGCGCGTGCTCGAGCGAACTCGCCGCCCGCGTACCGACCGGCAGCAGCAGGCAAATCCAAAGGCGTAAAACGAAACGGAGCACGCGCTCATAACCGCAACTTCAGCTCCGCCGTTGCGGAAATGCGATGAAGTCCCGCGGCTTTGCGACCAGAAGCCGATTCCTTCGGACGAGCCTCCCATTGCCCGCCGGGCGGCTTTGGAAGCCGTCTCGCTTCCGGACAACCGCTTCCCGTTCCCGGGATTTTTTCGTCGCGAAGTCCCGCCGTTTCGTCGCACCCCGGGCCCCGCTGCCGCGGCGGCCCACGAGCCGCCGGTCGGATTCGCGCGACCTGCCGCCCTACAACGATTGCTTCAACAGCGTCGCGATCCGCTCATGGTAGCCGCGGCTGAGCTTCAGCTTCGTGCCATCCTGCAGCACCACCGCATATTCGCCCGCAAACGACGGGCTGAGCTTCCGCATGCGGTCGATGTTCACGATCGTCGAACGGTGGATGCGGATGAATTTCTTCGAATCGAGCCGCGCCTCGAGCCGCGCCATCGTCTCGCGCATCAGGTGCGTTTTTCCCGCGACGTGAAACTTCATGTAGTCGCCCTCCGCCTCGACCCAATCGATCTCGTCGGCTTTCAAAAAGAAAATTTCCCCCGACGATTTCACGAGAATCCGATCCGTATTTCCTGCCGGCGCGGATTTCGCCGTCTGCAGGTATTCGAGCAGCTGGTTCAGCCGCACGTCCGTCGCCTCCGCGTTTCGCCGCCGCACCGCATCCTTCCCGCGCTGCAGCGCTGCGGCGAATCGCGCGTCGTCATACGGCTTCAACAGGTAATCGACCGCATTCACCTCGAACGCCCGCAACGCGTGCTCGTCGTATGCGGTGACGAAAATCACGACCGGCGACTGCGCCGGCCCCAGTCGCGCCAGCGCCTGAAAGCCGTCGCACTCGGGCATCTGCACGTCGAGAAACGCGAGCGCCGGCTGCGTGCGCGTGATCAGTTCCACCGCTTCCGCGCCACCCGAAGCCTCGCCGACGATCTCGATCGCCGGATCGGGTTCGAGCAGCAGCCGGACGCCGCGGCGCGCCGCCGGCTCGTCGTCGACAATGATGGTGCGGATGGCGGCAGGATGACCGAATTCGGAGTTCATTTTAGGTGCGGAAAGGAAGCACGATCTGCACGGAAACGCCCCGCCCTGCCTCACTGTGCAGGAGCAGTTGGGACCGCGAGCCGTAGATTTTCGCGAGCCGCTCCCGCGTGTTCGCGAGGCCCACGCCTTCTTTCGCCCGCGTGCGGCCGTCCGCGATTCCCGGCCCGTCGTCGCGGACTTCGAGCCGCAGTTTGTCCCCGTCGACGCGACCCGAGACGTCCACCCGCCCCGGTGTCGTCTTCGGCGCCACGCCGTGGATGATCGCGTTCTCCACGAGCGGCTGAAGCAATAAATTCGGAATGCGGGCCAGCAGCGCCTCCGGCGCGATGTCCATTGTCACCGTCAACCGGTCCGAGAATCGCGCCCGCTGGATGTCCACATAGTGCGTCAGAAAATTCAGCTCTTGTTGCAGCGTCACCTCGGGCACGCCGGTGTTGTCGAGCGACATGCGCAGCAGCGCGCTCAGTCGCGCGATGAGATTCACCGCATCGTCGTTCCGCCCCTCGCGCACGAGCACGGAGATCGTGTTCATCGTGTTGAAGAGGAAGTGCGGGTGCATCTGCTGCCGCAGCGCCTTCAACTCCGTCTCGATCAGCCGCGTCTCCAGCTGCGACGCGCGCAGTTCCTCGCTCTTGTATTTGCGTTGGAGCTCGAACCCATACCCAAACGCCAGCACGCCCCAGTAATAGGCCATGTCGATCATGTTGTGACCGTAGAATCCCCGCGCGGCCGTCCGCCAGAATCCGCCCGGCCACTCGTATTCAGAAAACAGCAACGACGCGCTCCACATCCGCCCGAGGTAAAACGTCGCCATCACCAGAAACCCCATGAACAGGTGAAACGTCACCCCGCCCCACCACCGGCCGCGGTTGAGCGGCATTTTTCCCCGCAACTGCAGAAGGAACGGCGCCAGCAGCGCCCACATGATCGCGCGCCCGAACGGCGAGATCGCGATGTCGAACAGGTCCGCGTGCTCCATCATCGCGCGGCTGGTGAAAAACATCTCCAACGTCAGGACCGCGCCGGTCATCACGACGCCCAAAGCCATCACGGCCAACTTCGCCCAACGTTGCTTCATGCGTCTCCGGTTCTTCGGCCACCACCGGACCGGTTCAAGTGATAACTCGTCCGCTGCGACGAACCGACGTCATTTAGCGTCCGATAACGTCCGGCGGCGACGAAGCCCGGACGCGCGCCGGGCGCCAAAGCCGCGCCACGTCCACCTCGCCGTCGAAGGCAATTCCATCGACCAGGTGGCTGATCCATTGCCGCGCCAGCGCCGGCGCGAACAGCGTGCCTTTCCCGCCGAGCCCGTTCAACACGCCCAACCGCGCGTTCTCCGGATGTCGCCCTGCCGCCGGTTTCTTGTCCGGCAAATAAACGCGCACGCCCGCGTCCTGTCCGCTCACCGTGAACGGCTGGGCGCTCATCGCCGTCGTGCTCGCCTCCAGCGCCACCCGCGCCTCGATCGTGAGCACCGTGTCGCGGCGCGCCGGCACGTGCGTCGCGCCGACCTTCGCCGCGCCCGCCGTCGTCGGGAACAGCCAATGTCCGCGGTTCACCACCACGTCGCGCGCCAATCCGTCGATCGCGAGCGTCAGGCACTCGCCTTTGGAAAATTGCCACGGCACGAACCCAAACGGCCCGCCGCCCGCGCCCGTGCAATCGATCACTAGTTCGTGCTCGTCGAGCGCCTGGGCGAAATCCACCCGCTCCTCCCAGAGTCGTCCCGCGTCCAGCCAGCGTTCGCGCATCGCCTCGATCAGCCGCGCCACATCCACCCGCGCCGCGCCTTCGATCCAGAAACCATCGCCGTCGTTCGCCCCCGCGTAGTCCGCGAGTTCGCCCCGCGCCTGCTTTTCCGCCATCACGCGACGCTCGTTCTCGTTCACATACAGCCGCCGCACGCGCATCTCGCGCCAGAGGCTCTCGCCCAATTCGTTCTCGATCGCCCGATACGTCTCGCGCGCCAGCGGCAGCAGCGTGTCCACGCGCCAGCCTTTCACGATCCGCTGGCCCGTGATCGGGTTGATCAATCCCGCCGCCACCCGCGACGCCGCCGTCGCATGGCCGGAATCGACGACGGAAAACGCGAGCCCCGCGCGCTCGAGTTCCCAGCCGAGCATCGTGCCCGCCAGCCCCTGGCCGACCACCAGGATGCCGCCGCGTGGCCGGGAAATTTTTTCTGCGCGTCTCATTTTTGCTCCGCCGCCCACAGCGCCGCGCCCACGATTCCCGCGGCGTTGTAGCCCGCCGCCGGCACCACCGGCGTCTCGCATTTCAGAAACTTGAAAAACTTCTCCCCCTTCGCGCTCACCCCGCCGCCGAGGATGATCAGCTCCGGCCGCAACAGCATTTCGAGCGTCCGCAAATACCCGCCGACTTCGCCGCCCCATTTGGCCCAGCTCAACCCCCGTCGCTTCCGCGCCGCCGACGACACGAACCGCTCCGCCGACTTTCCTCGCAACGGCAAATGCCCGAGTTCGGTATTCGGATACAGCCGCCCGCGGTAAAACAGCGCCGTCCCCACGCCCGTGCCGAGCGTCACCAGCAACACCGTGCCGGCCGCGCCCTTCCCCGCGCCGAAGCGCATTTCCGCCAGCCCCGCCGCGTCCGCATCGTTCACCAGCGCCACCGGGCAGCCCGTCGCCTTGCCGAACAGCCGCGCCGCGTCGCACCCGACGAATTTTTTGTGCATGTTCGCCGCCGTCATCGTTCGCAGCCCCTGCACCACGCCGGGAAATCCGATCCCGATCCGCCCGCGCCATTTGAACCGCCCGGCGATCTCGGCCACGCAGCTCGCCATCTCTGCCGGCGTCAGCGGCTCGCGGGTCTCGATCCGATAACGCTCCTCGAGCAGCCGCCCCGATCGCAGCTCCACCGGGGCGCCTTTCACCGAGGATCCGCCGATGTCGATGCCGAGGACTCGCATGCCGTTAAATTCCACCGCCCGCCGCTCAAACACAAGGTTCTCCGCCCGCGCCGTGCGCGTGCCCGTGCCGCACTTCCTCCGCCGTCGCGCCACGCGCCGTCACGATTTCCACGTCGAACGTCAGATCGACTCCCGCCAGCGGGTGATTGGCGTCGAGCAACACGTCCGCTCCGTCGACGCCGACCACCGTGACCACCGGCGCGTGCCGGTCGGCGCCCGCCTGGAACGTGTCGCCGATCTTCAACTCGCCCTCGACCGGCAGCAGCCCGCGGTTCACGCGCTGCACCTGCGCCGGATCGCGCTCGCCATAGGCCTTAGCCGCCGGCACCTGCACGCGGCGCTTCTCGCCCGCGTTCGCCGCGCGCAATTGCTCGTCGAGCCCTTCGATGATCTGCCCCGCGCCTTCCAGATAAGTCACCGCTTCGCCGCCCGCCGAAGTGTCGATCACGCGCCCCGAAGGATCGCGCAACGTGTAATGGAAGCTGACGACTCGATGGAGACCCATGCGGCGAAAGTGACGTTCGCCGGCCGCCCCGTGACAAGTGGAAATCCTCCCGCGCCCCGAAATCCTCCCGCCCCCGTCACTCGCCCGTCACCGGCCGCGACAGTTCCACCCGCCGCCCGCTCCGCGCCGATTCCCGCGCCGCCTCGAGGATTTCCGTCACGATCAAATTCGTCTCGAGCGACGACAACCCGTCCGGTTTCAACTCGCCGCGCGCCACCGCCGCAAAATACGCCAGCGGATTCGCCTGCGCGCCTTCGAGCGCCGGCGTCCGCCGCTCGACCTCGCGTCCATCCGCCGCGCGCACGCGCAGCCCGTCGCGTCCCGGCGCGACGATCTGCCCGACGCGTCCGTAGATCTCCAGATCCTTTCGCCCGAACGGCCAGTTCCACGACGCCTGGATGATGCCCTGCGCTTTCGGATACGTCAGCACGATCGTCGCCTCGTCGTCGACCCGCGGATAAACCTCCGGCTTGATCCGCTGCGTCACCGCCGTCACCGCCAGCGGCCGCTCACCGTGCATCAGCCACGTCATCAAGTCCGCGCCGTAACAGCCGAAGTCCATCAACGCTCCGCCGCCGTTCAGCTCGGGATCGGTCAACCACGCCAGAAATTCCGCCGAGCACCCGATTTCCTTCGGCCCTTGATGCCCGTCGTGCACCACGATTTTTCTCACCTCGCCGATCTCATCCCCGGCGCGCACGATCGCCTCCGCCGCGTGCGTCGCCGGATACCACGTCGTCTCGTAATTTACGATCACGTGAATCCCGCCCGCCTTCGCCGCGGCCGCGATCTTCTGCGCATGCGCGACGCTCACCGCCAGCGGCTTCTCCATCATCACGTCCACGCCGCGCTTCGCGCACGCCTCCACGATTTTCCGATGATCGAACGTGCTGCTGCACACCGCGACCGCCGTCACCTTCGTCGCGTCCAGCATCGCCTCCAGGCTGTCGAAAAAAATCTCCCGCTTCAGCCCGAACTTCGCCGCATAGCGCGCCACGAGTTCCGGGTTCGGCTCCGCGATGCCCACCAGTTCCACCTCGTGCCGCGCAAGCGTGTCCGCCACGAAGCCCTGCGCGTGATCGTGCACGAGCCCGACCAACCCGAAACGAAACACCGGCTTCGCCGCCTCCGCCGCCGCGGCGAGTTTCGCAACGCATAACAAAGCGACGACCAGGAGCGCGTGTTTCATGCGCGCCACCGTCACCGACTACGTTTCCTGCCGCAAGACTTCCAGCGGCGGATGCGTCGCGATCCCGCGATTCGCCAGCCGCCCCGTGATCAGCGTCACCGCCACCGCGCCCACCACCGAGATCGCCAGCATCCCCGGCGCGAATACGATCTCCGCCTTGAACACGAATTTCGCCAGCAGCGCGTTCGCCGTCACTGCGAGGATCGCGCCCGTCGTCGCGGCGAGCACGCCGAGCACCGCGTATTCCACGCACTGAATTTGCCGCAGCTGCCGCTGCGTCGCGCCGAGCGTGCGCAACAACACCGTCTCCCGAATCCTTTGAAACCGCCCCGTGAGAATCGCCCCGGCCAGCACGATCACGCCCGTCAGCACCGTGAACCCCGCCATGAACGAAATCACGAACGCCGCCTTCGAAAAAATTCCGTCGAAGGTCTGCAGGATCAGCGACAAGTCGATCGTCGACACGCTCGGCAGCTCGCGTCCCACGATCTGCTGCAGCTTCGCCGATTCCGCCGTCGAGGCGGCCCGCACCGCCGCGATGAACGTCTTCGGCGCCGCCTCCAGCACGCCCTCGGGAAACACGATGAAAAAATTCGGCTGCATCCGCTGCCACTCCACATGTCGCAGACTCGTCACCCGGCACACGATCGGCACACCCTGCACGTCGAACGTCAGCTCGTCGCCGAGTTTCAACTGCAGATCCTTCGCCAGCCCTTCCTCGACCGACACCGGCACGCGCGCCTCGCCCGCCGCCGCGTGGCCGGTGAATTTCCCCGCCACGATCTTCTCCGTGTCGCCCAGCGCCCCGCGATACGTCGAGCGGTATTCCCGCCGCAGCGCCCACGTCGGCAGAGTCGAGTGACCATCCTTCGTCAGCTCCTCCACGGATTTTCCCTTCAACGTCGCCAACCGCATCGTGATCATCGGCGCCTGCGCGATCAGCGGCGAGCCGTTCGCTTTTGCGAGTTCGGCCAGCCGGTCGATCTGGTCGTCCTGCACGTCGAAGAACATCAGGTTCGGCCGCGCCCCGCTGCCCACGCCCGCGATTTTCGCCAGCAGCGTCGCGCGTGTCAGCACGAGCGTGAGCATCAAAAACGCTCCGAGCCCGAGCGACAGCAGCAGCAGCACCGTGCGATTGTTCGGCCGATGCAGATTCGCGAGTCCCTGCCGCCAGACATACGGCAGCGTGCGCCGCGGTCCGAATCGCCGCGCCGCCCACACCACGATGCGCGCCACGCCCGCCAGCACGCCGAAACCCGCCGCCAGCATCGCCGTGAACCCCGCGCCGACTTTCCAGTTCCCCGCCTGCAAAATCGCGAACCCGAGCACCGCGATTCCGATCCCCGCAAAAATCCAGTTCCGCCACGGATCCGGTCGCGTGGCCTCGCCCTGCGCCGAACGAATCGCGAGCAGCGGCGACACCCGCCGCACCGCCAGCAACGGCAACAGTGCGAACAACACGCAGATCACGAGCCCCGCCGTCGCGCCCCGCGCCACCGCGCCCCAAGAAATAAATAGCTCCACCTGAAACGGGAGAAAATCTTTCAGCACGGCAGGGAGAATCATCTGCACGCCGACCCCCGCCGCCGCGCCCACCGCCGCGCCGATCAATCCGAGACAAAACCCCTGCACCAGATAAATCGCGAAGCTCGTGCGCGCGCTCGCGCCCAGGCAGCGCAAGACCGCCACCGTCGCGATTTTCTGTCGGATATAGACGTGCATCGCGCTCGCCACGCCGACCGCGCCGAGAAACAGCGCGATGAATCCCACCAAACTCAAAAACGAATACACGTCCTTCAGGTTCTCGCCGAGATCGCGCTTTCGCTCCTCCACCGTCGAGACGCTGAGCCGCTGCCCCTTGAATTTCTCCCGCACCTCCTTCGCGATCGGCTCGGGATTGCTCGCCGGCGGCAATTTCAGTTGCAACCGGTGATTCGCGAACGAATCCCGCCCGAGCAGCCCCGCCGCCTTCAGACCCGCCATCGACACATACACCCGCGGCGAAAACATCGCGACCGCCGCCGATTCGCCCGGAATTTTTTTCAACGCACCCGCCACCGTGAACGTTGCCGTTCCGATCTTCACCTCGTCGCCCGGCGTCACGCCGAACTGCACGAGGATCGTCTCCTCCAGCAGCGCATAAAATTTCCCCTCCATGCTCCCCCGCACCTTTGCCATCGCATCCGCCGGCTCCGTCACCAACTCGCCGTAAAACGGAAAATTTCCCTCGAGCGCCCGCACCAGCACGAGCCGCCGTTGTCCGCCGCGCGTGGGAAACGTGACCATCGAACGCAGCGACTGCTCCGTCGCGATCTCGCCGCCCAGTCCCCGAAAATACGCGAGCGTGTCCGCCGCGAACTCCTGTCGCGACGTCACGGTGAGATCCGCGCCGAGGAGCGATTTCGTCTGCTGCTCGACGGTGCGCTGCAAATTATCGCCGACCGACGCGATCCCCACGAGCGCCGCGATCCCGAGCACGATCGACAGCGACACGAGCACGAGCCGCCGCCGCGAAGCCCGCGAATCCCGCCACGCCATCTTAAAGACAAATCTCACTCTGATTTCCTCCGTGAAAAAAGATCCAAGTTCCAAGATCCAAGCTCCGGAGAATCACCACTCCAAAAACTCCAATTCCCCGCCGCCAGCCCTGATGGTTGCAGTCTTGGCCATTCCTCGGAGCTTGGATCTTGGCGCTTGGATTTTTTCATGCCACCGCGCCGCTTCGCAGGCGGATCATCCGTCCGCATCGTTTCGCCAGTTCCAGATCGTGCGTCACGAGCACCAGCGTCGTGCCGCGTTCGCGATTCAGCCCGAAGATCAATTCCACCATCGCATGCGCCGTGTCGCCGTCGAGATTCCCCGTCGGCTCGTCGCAAAATAAAATCTTCGGCCGGTTCATGAACGCCCGCGCCAGCGCCACCCGCTGCTGCTCGCCGCCCGAAAGCTGCACCGGATAGTGCTCGCCCCGCTCGCCCAAACCCACCCGCCCGAGCAACTCCTTCGCCTCTGTCTCCGTCTCCGCCCCCCCCTCGCCGCGCAGCTCCAGCGGCACGAGCACGTTTTCCAGGGCCGTCAACGTCGGGATCAGTTGGAAATTCTGGAAAACAAATCCCACGTGCGCGTTGCGCACGAGCGCGCGCGCATCCTCATCGAGCCGCCCGATCGATTCACCCGCCAGCCGCACGTCGCCCGTCGTCGGCCGGTCGAGCCCCGCACACAGGCCGAGCAACGTCGTCTTCCCACTCCCGCTCGGCCCCACGATCGCCATGCTCGCGCCCGCTCCGATTTCGAAACTCACCTCGTGCAAGACCGTGAGCGGCCCCGCCGCCGTCGCATACGTTTTGGTCAACCGCTCGACTTTCAGCATCGTGTGATCACTCATTGCCAAACCACGAAACACACGAACCACCCGAAAAGGAAGCCAGCGATGTTGAACGGACTATCTACGAGACGGACGGAGCACTTTCATCGCCTCGCCTTCCTTTCGTCTCTTGCCCGAACCGTCGCCCGCGAATTGCGCCAATCGCCCCGAATTCTCAGCGCCATTCCCGTCCTTTCGTGCCATTCGCGGATCCCTCTCCTCCTCTTCTTCTCGTTCGTGCTTTTCGTGGCTGCTCCCCTTCACGCCGCCAATACCGACACCATCGTTATTTTCGGCGACAGCCTCACTGCTGGCTACGGTCTCGACGACCCGGCGACCGAGGCCTACCCCGCGCTCCTTCAGAAAAAAATCGACGCCGCCCGCCTCCCCTTCCACGTCGTCAACGCCGGCCTCAGCGGCGAAACCTCCGCCGCCGGCCTGCGGCGCGTCGATTGGATTCTTCGTCAGTCCGTCGGCATCTTCGTCCTCGCGCTCGGCGCCAACGACGGCCTCCGCGGCATCGATCCCGCCGTCACCCGCGAAAATCTCCAGGGCATCCTCGACCGCGTCCGCGCGAAAAATCCCGCCGCGAAACTCGTCGTCGCCGGCATGATGATGCCCGAAAGCATGGGCCCCGACTACGCGAAATCCTTCGCCACCGTGTTCCGCGACCTCGCCGAAAAAAATCACGCCGCGCTCATCCCCTTCCTCCTCGCCGGCGTCGCCGGTGACCCCGCGCTCAACCAGCCCGATCGCATCCATCCCACCGCCGCCGCCGAGCCCATCCTCGCCGACAACGTCTGGAAAATCCTCCGCCCGCTCCTGTGAGTCTCGTTCGCGCTTCGCTTTTTCTCCTCGTCGTCCTCGCGTCTCCGCTCGCCCGCGCCATCGGCGACTGGGCGCCCAACCTCACGGTCACCGCGACCTGTAACGACAACCTTTCCAACGCCGACCGCTCCTCCGACCGCGTCGGCGCCTTCGGCTTCGATGCCGCGCTCTCCTCGTCGCACCGCATCGGACTCTCTCCCAGCGACGCCCTGATCTTCTCCGGCCGCATCGACGCTCACTCCGTCCCGCGCTTCGATGCGCTGAATCATCTCACGCTCGGCCCCGCCGCCACCCTCCAGCGCAAGTTCGGCCTCGGGCCTTCCGCGCCCATCCTCAGTCTCACCGCCGCTGTCGACACCCTGCTCGCCCGCGACGAGGACTGGCGCGGTCTGGCGGGCGCCGTCACCGTCGCTTGGCGCCAGCGCCTCACCGACCTCACGCTCCTCCGCATCGCGCAGGAATTCTCGCGCTTCGATGCCAAGGGCGCCCTCTACGACCGCACCGCCGCCGAAACCTCCCTTAACGTCACCCACCCGCTCGCCGCCTCCTGGGAACTCGGCGCCGTCGCCCGCCTGCGTTTCGGCGACGCGCTCTCCTATGCCACCCCGCCGCGCCCCGACCTCGTCAACCTCGCGCGCGTCCGCGAACCCGAGGACACATTCGATCGTCCGATGGTCGCCTATTCCTTCCGCGCCCGCACCCTCTCCGCCGGCCTGTCGCTCCTGCGCCTCCTCGACGACCGCACCTCCCTCGCCCTCGCCGCCGAATATCGGCTCACCGAAAAGTCCGCCCTCCACTACGTGAACCGCCTTGTCTCCGCCACCCTCGCCCATCAGTTCTGACCGCGTGTCCGCTTCTTTTGTAGCGGCGGTCTATGACCGCCGATTTCGCGCCACTCTTCTCTGCCTCGCGCCGTTTCTCACCGCGATCGCCGCACTTCCCACGCCCGCCGCTTCCGTCGAATTCCATCTCGTCGACTCCAAGTCCCAGCCCGTCGCGAACGCCGTCGTTTCGCTCACACCGCTCGATGCCTCGATTCCGCCCGCTCCGCCCGCCTCCGCCGAGCCGCCCGAAATCTCCCAGGAAGATCAGGAGTTCTCGCCGTTCGTCACCGCGATCCGCGTCGGTTCGGAAGTTCGCTTCCCGAACCGCGACACCGTCCAGCACCACGTTTATTCGCTCTCGAAGCCGAAAAAATTCGACCTGCCGCTCTACGATCCCGGCAAAGCCGAAGTGACGCTCTTCGATCGGCCTGGCGTCGTCACGATCGGCTGCAACATCCACGACTGGATGCTCGCTTACATCGTCGTCCTCGAGACGCCGTGGTTCGCCGTCACCCCCGCCACCGGCGCCGCCGCTCTTCGTCAATTGCCACCCGGCCGCTATCGCGTCGAAGTCTGGCATCCGCGTCTTGCGAAAAACCTTGTGCGGGACATCGCGCTGCCGGCGTCCGGCGCGCCGTCGCTCGACCTTACCCTGGCGTTGAAACCCGACCGCCGCATCCACCGTTCACCCGATCGCGACTCCGCAGGCTATCGGTGATTTTTCGCGCCCATAACCCAGCGCGTAAACCCGGGGACTGGCTCCATCCCCGCGCCGGCGGCCGCTATTTCTGCTTCAGCACCACCGGTGCTCGCTCCGCGGCGAGCATTTTTTCGAAAAATCCGCGCGCCACGTCGTAGTCCTCCGGTGGCAGCGTCGCCGCCGTCAGTTCCAGGCTGCGCTCCAGATGCAGCCGCCCATCGCGCACCTCCGCGCTCTGCTTGTAGTGGCCAAACGGAGACTTCATGTCGGTCGCCGGGCTGAGTTCGTCCACGTTGAAGCCGTCGGGCAGTTCGAATTCCGTGTGCTCCGTGAACCACTCGGGCCGAATCACGACCGGCTGGGTGCGCTTTCCTTTTTTCAGCACCACCGGCTCGTGGCTCGGGATCAGCGCCGGCTTGAACACCAGCAGCGTGTCGCGCATGTGCCGGCCATAGCCGATCGAGCTGAAATCGGTCGCCAGCGAGAATTTCGCCGCCGCGAAATCGTCTTCCGCCGCCACGCGGGCGACGTGCACCGAGGGCAGGCTGCGGCTCAGCCAGCGCTCGATGATGCGACTGCGATAATCCGTTTCCGAAACCGACCGATGTTCGCTTCTCGCCTCCGCCGAGGAGTTGCCCGCGAACTGTTCGCGCACGGTTCCGGTCACCGCGCCGTCCGCCTCCAGGCGCGCCGTCACCGTGCGCTCCAGCCGGCTGTCTTCCATGCGGCCCACCGGGAGGCGCAGCAATTCGCCCCGCTCGCCGTCAAGGAGCAATCCCAGGCCCCCGAGATCCTCTTCCGGCAGCCAGCCCGCCGGCGTGTCCTCGTTGGTCGGATCGAAAATCAACAGACGTCCGAGCGTCGGATGGTTTAACACGCCCGGCAGATCGCGGGCTTCATCCAACTTGATCGCGAGGATGCAGTGGTTGAACTGGGTCGGCGAGGCCCACTCCGGCCGCACGTGCGTCGCATCTCCCGAAAACACCACCAGCGGCCAGGACTCGATCCCCGCGGCGCGCAGCAGGCTCGCTAGCAGCGTCGCCTTGTCCTTGCAGTCCCCGTAATTGCACTGGAGCACGCGGTTCGCCGGACGCGGAATCATCCCGCCGCCTTGGCCCCCATTCAGGCTGATGGAAATGTAATTCACCGCCTGGGCGAAACGACAGATCCGCGCGACGCGTTCCCATCCCGAAGGCGCCCCCGCCACCAGCTGCTCCGCGCGGGCCTTCGTCGTCGCATCGACCGTGGCCGCACTCGCGTAATACGGCGAGAAATACGCCGACACCTCCGCCCACGACGCGAACACCAGTCGCTGCATCGTCTTCGCTCCCGCGGGCGGCTGGAGATCGAGGGCGAGCGAAGGTTTGATCGCGTCGAGCGACGGCCCGAGCGGCTCATCCTTGATGGCCGGAAGCGCGCGGAGTTCCCAGGTCTGCCGCGGACCCGCCACCACCGGCTCGATCGGAGCATGATTGAACGTGTGCGACTGCACCCGCCAGCCCGGCGGGAGGACCAGCGTGATCGACGACGACTCCACCGGCACCTTTTGTTGAAACCACCATTGCTTCTGCGCGTAAGCGGAGCGCTCGATCGTCACCGCTTCATAGCCGAAGACCGCTCCCGGCGTGGCGTCCTCCGCGGCGAAAATAAATTTCTGCCGCGCCTCGCCGTAAAGTTCCCGCGCGGTCGCGTACACCTCTGTGTCCACGATCTGTCTCCGGCCATAGTCGATCGGCGCACCGCTCGGCGGGATCAGCCAGGCCTGAAACGCGTCGACCTTTTCCGAACTCGACAGATATCCCACCCGCGCCGACGCTGCACTGCGGCCCTCTCTCCTCAACACCCGGATCGCGTAACGCGTGCGACAGGTGACCACCCCGTCCTTGTCCACGGTGAAGACGCCTTCGTCGAGCAACACCACGTCATCCGCATCGCCGTATTCCATGGCAGGCGGTTTCGCGGCGAGCTTCACGAGCCACTCCGGCGGCTTCGCCGCGGCGGCGTGCGCGGCCAGCATCAGTCCGGCGAGAAACAGCGCGCGGACGCAGGTGGCGAGGGCCATGGGACGAGTCCCGGAGGCAGGGCAAAAGTGCATCGGCGGTGAAATTCTGCGTTGGAAAATTTCTGCGCGCCTACGGCTTTTCGGCCACCGGTTTCTCCCCCGCCGGAATCTTCGCCCCCGGTTTACCCGCTTCCGCCGTCACCGGCGACGCCCCCGCCTCCTTCAACGTGAGCACATGGCCGTCATGCTCGCGGACGGTTTCAAACGCCTTCCGCACGGTCGCGTAGTACTTCGCCTCCACGTAGACGTCGTTCATCACGAAGGTGCGGCGATAGTCCACCGACCGACTCTTGCGGTAGTAGGCGATCTCTATCGCGTAGCGCCCCATGCTGCCGAGATTCACCGAACCCGGCGAGCTGCCCTCCTCGAGTTCGAAACCGTCCGGCAGCGCCACGCGAATCTCGTCCGAATCCGAATAGCCGGGATGGAACAGCAGCGTCTTCCGGCGCGTTGCGTCCGGCAGCAGGCTCGGCGCATTCTTTTGGAAAACCGCCGGCTGGAAAAACAGCCGCGAACCCGTCCGGTCCGCGTAACCGGGCACGGCGAGATGATAGGAGATTTTCAGCGGGGCCAGCGGATCGGCGGCATTCTCGACCTTGATGTCGCTGACGTCGGCCGCCTTCAGCGTAGCCTGAATCTCCTCACGAATATAGGTCTCCCGCTCCCCCGGCGTCCGCCAATCGAGTTCATTTTTCGCCGCCACCTCCCGGGCGCCGGAAAACGAAATGGTGACGTCCCCTTCGAGCGTGCCGTCCGCGCTCAGGTGGAAATTCGCGACGCGCTTCTGTCCCGAACTGTCGGCGGAGGCCGGCGGCACGGGCATCGGCGCCGCGTCCTTCGGCGCCGCGATCACCGCCGAGGTCGCCGTATTTTTCGGCGCGAGCGTCCCCGCTGCCAGGTAGAGGCTGCCCGGGTCGTAGAACCGCCACTGGCCGCCCACCTGCACGGCGCAAACCAGGTCGCTCAACATGAACGACTGCGTCACGCGTGGATTGAAGAGGAAAATCGAGCGGTCGTTGCACCCCGCGGTGCGCGCATCGAAACCGGCCGCCCGCGCGAGGGCGACAAACGCCATGTTCAAATCCTCCGGCGTGCCGCTGCCCGCCTTCAGCGTGTCGGAGGCCGTCTCGTTCGCTCTTAATTTTTTCCGTTGCTCCCGCGTAAAGCTCGCCGCCGCGCTCGCGCGGTTCACCAGCCGCGTGCGGCAATAGTCGTAGAGCTTGCGCAGCTTCTGCTCCTCCGTGTCCGTCGGGCCGATGATCGTCGCGAGCGTGGCGCGGACGAGCTTCGTCGCCTTCGTCTCACTCAACATGCGCGCGTGGAGTTCCCGCCCGATCTTCGCCCAGTATTCCTTCGGCGGCAGGGTCTCTTCGAAACTGTAGTAGATCACGGCCACGGCCTGGCAGTTGAGCAGCGGCGGCTGAAACGGCTCCGTCTTCGCCGCCGGCACGTTCCGCATTTCGAAAACATAGTAATCTTCCTTGTCGGTCTTCAGCGGCTGGTCCGGGCAATTCATGAACATCGCGCCCACCACCATCTGGGTCGCACCCGGATACGAGACATCGCTCGCCGAGATCGGCCGGAATCGGAATCGCACCAGCCGCGCCGGCAGGTCGCTTTGAAAACTCATCGGCACATACCAGCTCCAGCTGTCGACCGTTTCGGTGTAGAAGTATTCGACGATCGCCCCCGGCGCCAGGCCCGCTGGCGAAAACGCCTTCACCTTCACGCGCGCCTCGCCGAACTTGATCCGCTCCCGATCGTAAACGTCTTTTTTGCCGAGCTCGATGATCGAGCCATCCGGCTTGATGGTTCGCACCTTGACGTCGTCGATCGTCGTCCCGTTGCCATAGTCGAGCTCGACCTTCGCGAACTCCTCCAACCCGCGCTCGGAGTAGATCTTCGCGCGCACGTGGAACCGCCAGACGATGGAATCGACCTCCTCGTGCCTGATTTCCACTTCGCGCAACAGGATTTCCGCTCCCGCCTCCGGATCGACCTGCGGCTTGGGATCCGCCAGCTCCCGCGGATCGACCGGCCCCCATTTCGTCGCCGCGAGCACGGTCGCGCCGAGACTTATAAAGAGCAGCACGCCCGGTCCGAAGATCCTGCGGCGCCATCTGCGCTCCGACGCTATAGCGAAAGCCAGTTCCATATCGCCCGATGCCAAAACAGCGCCCGTCGTCTGGCAATCGCCAATACAAAAACTCCCTCCGCGATCCGCCTGGCACCGGCGCCCGCGGCCGGCTCCTTCGCTATTGAAGTTCGGGCCGCACTCCGTGTCCTTCGCCTGCAACCGTGGGTCGCATCGTCCAACATTTTCGCCTCCGCCGCTTCAGCGTCCGTCTCCTGATTCTCCTGCTCGGCCTCCTCTCTGCCGCGCTCGCCGCGAATTATCTTTTCGTCTCGCACGCCAACCTCTCCAACGCGCTCGCGCACAGCCGCGACAACCTCCAGATCGGCGCGCACGTCTACGACGAATCCGTCCGCCTCCAAATCGATTACCTCGCCCGCGCCGCGCGCACGATGACCGGCGACTACGCGATCCGCCAGGTGCTCCAGCAGCAGCAGCCCGACACGAACACGCTCAGCTCCGCCCTCCAAAACTACACCCAGCGCATCGGCGCGCCCGTCATCGCCCTGATCGACACCGACGGCCACCTCATCGCGAACAGCGACCCGGCGATGGCCAACGAAAACCTCGAGCCTTTCCGTCATCTCATCTGGCACGCCGCGGAAAACGACCTGCGGTACGCGAGCGACTTCTCCTATCTGCGCGACGAACTCCACGTCCTCGTCGTCGTCCCGCTCTACGCGCCCGAACCCGAAATCGTCGCCTGGTTCGGTCTCGCGTTTCCCATGGACCAGAAGTTCGCCGCGAAAATCAAAGCCACCACCGGCATCGACGTCAGCTTCGTCGCCACCGCTCCGCCGCGGCTCCTCGCGACCACGCTGCCCGGGGCGAACCACGCGCCCGTCGTTGCCGCCGTGGCCCGCCAGCGTCCGTCGGACGACCGCCTCAAAACCATCGCCCTCGCCGACGACGACTACGTGACGCTCTTCAAACCGCAGGATCTCCTCGGCGAGGATCGTATCCAGATTGTCCTGCAGCGTCCGCTCAGCACCGAACTCGCCGCCGCGCGCGATCTCCAGAATAAACTCGTCCTCATCTCCCTCGCCGCCCTCGCCGTCGCCGTCCTGGCCGCTTTTTGGATCGCACGCGGTGTCAGCCAGCCCGTTCTCGCGCTCGCCGCCCACACCCGCCACGTCGCCGCCGGCGACTACACGCGCCGCCTCGATCTCCGCCGCGCCGACGAACTCGGCCAGCTCGCCACCGCCTTCAACGACATGACCGCCGGCCTCGCCGAACGCGACCGCGTCCGCGATCTCCTCGATAAAAACGTTTCGCCCGAAGTCGCGGCCCAACTTCTCCGCGACGGCGCCGCGCTCGGCGGCGAAGAACGCGAGGTCACGATCCTTTTCGCCGACCTCCGCGGTTTTACGACGCTCAGCGAAAAACTCCCGCCGCGCGAACTCCTCGCACTGCTCAACCGCTACCTCGATCGCATGAGCGCCGCGATCGAAGCTCACGGCGGCGTCATCGATAAATTCATCGGCGACGCCATCATGGCCCTCTTCGGCGCCCCGCTGGCGCAGTCCGACGCGCCCGCCCGCGCCCTCGCCGCCGCCCTCGCGATGGAGTCCGCCCTCCTTGCCCTCAACGCCGAACTCGCCGCCGAGTCCGGCTTTCCTCCCTCCGCGTCCGGCTCTCAGCTCTCCGCTCTCAGCTCCCGGCTTTCCTTCGGCATCGGCGTGAACACCGCCCGCGTGATCGCCGGCAACATCGGCTCCCACCGCCGCCTCAACTACTCCGTGATCGGCGACGGCGTCAACGTCGCCGCCCGACTCCAGTCGCTCACCCGCGATCCCGTTCACCACACGAACATCATCACCAGCGCCGCCACCCTCGCCTCCTTCCACGCCACCCCAACTGCGATTTCCGAACTCCGATCTCCCTCCTTTCGCCCCCTCGGCTCCGTCGCCGTTAAAGGCCGCACCGAGCCCGTCGAAATCTTCGCCGTCAGCTGATCCAACGGCAACGGCCCGCCGCGCCAGTCCCCCGTCCGCTCGCTCGCGCAACGCAATGCCGATTGCATCGACACCGCCCTCCCCGATCGATCTGGAGCATTTCAAACGAAACAACGTCCGCCACTTGCCGTGGTCCGTCATTCGTAGGGTAACCCAATAGGTTACCGGTTTCGGAGATGGTTTTATTCGAAATGCTGTGGCCCGAGTACGGGCGAGTTCCTGCGTAGCCCCGGAATGCGCTGCGGCGGGAAAATGTTCGTAGTCCTGCTTTTTGCTGAACTCGCGGGACACCACTTCACGAAATTACTGTCCGTGAGCGCCGCTCGACGTCCCGCCCCATTCGTCCCCTCCACCGGCCCCTGACGGCGCCCCGTGTCCGCGTGGCGCCGTTTGCACAGATTTTCCCCCACCATGCAAACACGCTCTCTGTTCTTGTCTGCTTTCGCGGCGCTGGTCGTGCCGCTTTCGCTCGTTGCTCAATCCGACGATCCGCAGCCCGACATCGGCAAAGACGAGCCGGTGGTTCTGCCGGAATTCGAAATCAGCGCTGAAAAAGATACCGGCTACGTCGGTAAAACCTCCCTCAGTTCAACGCGCATCGCGGTCGATATCGCCGACCTCCCGCAATCGGTGAAAGTGCTCAACAGCTCGTTCCTGAAGGCCGTGAATCCGTTCAACATGGCCGACGTGTTGAACTACACCGGCGGCGCCCAGAACGGCGCGCTCAACTGGACGCCGGGCCGGCTCGCCATCCGCGGCTTCTCCGGCGACGGCGACTACACCGACAGTTTCGCGCCGACCGCCGGTTCGGTCGTCGATCCCGCCGTATTCGAACGCTTCGAAATCATCAAAGGACCGTCGAGCATCTTTCTCGCCGCCGATGGTTCCCCTGGCGGTCTGATCAATAAGATCACCAAAAGTCCCCTCTCGACGCGATCGACGACCATCAGCGCGCAGACCGGCCTCTACGACGCCAATCGCGTCTCGCTCGACAGCACCGGCCCGCTGTTCGGCAACAAGAAGCTGCTCTACCGGATGGTGGGCGCGATGCAGTATTCGGATGGTTACTACGATGCCACCTACATGCACCGCCTGACCCTCATGCCGGTGCTCAGCTACCAATTCAGCGCGGACACCAAGATCGAACTCAAGGGACTCTACGTCCAAACGACGTGGCCTTCTTACAACGGCCTCCAGCTCGATCCCCGCACATTGCGAATCTGGGACGTGCCCTACACCCGTTCCGCTTCGGAAGACTCGCCGTACAACTGGCGGCACGACCATGTGCGGCGGGTTTGGGCCAACTTCACGAGCCGTTTGAACGAATACGTTGCGCTCCGCATCTCGGCGATGAACGCCTACGACCGCGCCGATCGCCTCGAGTCGCTCGCCAATACCTGGAACGACGGCGGCCGCCGCTGGAACGACGCGACCTCCCCCACGACCTACACCGGCGGCGCCTATCCGCGCACCACGACCGCCGACGATCAGATCAACCGCTACCGCGACCTCCAGGCCGATCTGAATTTCAACTTCAAGACCGGTCCCGCAAATCACAATTTACTCCTCGGCAGCGAACTGCGGGACAACCCCAACTACACCTTCACCTACGCCGGCAGTTCGTCGCCCTGGGATCCGTTTCACCCGACGACCCCGACCGTCACCGCGAACTTCAACACCAAAACAGGCTGGACGGATAACACCTCCACGCTGGCCCGCGTTTACTTACTCGAAAATCTCAAGCTGTTAAAAGACCGGCTGATTCTCTCGTACGGCGTGACGCGCAGCCGCTCCTCGGCCTCGACCCTCAACAAACTCACCGGCGTGTACAACCCCGCCGAATTCGTGCTCAACAAAAACCTCAAGCAGTATGGCGCGGTCGTGAAAGTGTTCGAAGGCTTCAACGTTTTCTACGGTTACAACGAAAACTTCGCCCTGAACGGCGTCGGGTTGCGCGGTGGTGTTTCCGGCCCGCTGCCTCCGAAGGCAGGCAAGCAGACCGAGGTCGGCATCAAGACGACCCTCCTCGACAAGAAAGTGACCGCGAATATCTCCTACTTCGACGTCCAGCAGCAGAACAACACGGTGCCGTCTTCCCCTCTCGATCCGCTGAACCCGAACGTCCTCATCCCCGGCGTCATCTCCCGCGGCTTCGACGGCGACCTGAGTTATCAGGTGAATCGCAATCTCTATCTCATGGCCTCGTTCTCGCTCTTCGACGCCAAGTCGGTGCTCGGGCCGGCCGCCGCGACGTTTATCCAGCCTTACACGAATACCATCGTCACCGGCTCGATCCCGGTGGACAATATTTCCGAAAAAAGCTGGAGCCTCATCGCGCTTTATCGCTTCACGGAAGGTCCGCTCGACAAGCTCAGCGTCAGCCTCGGCGCCAATTCCCTCGGCAAGCGCGCCATCACCGATAACGCCAACCAGGTCTGGTTCGGCTATGTCCCGGGACGCACGATCGTCGATCTGAACGCTTCGTATCGCTATGACGCCCACTGGAGTTTCGGCCTGAACGTCGACAATCTGCTGAATAAAAAATATATCTACTCCGTGCGGAGCGTGAACGTCATCGTCCCCGGTCCGGAGATCAACGTGAAGGCCAGCGTCGACTACACGTTTTGACGCCGGTCAAACAATTCTATCCAGGTCGGTTTCCAGATACGGCGCACTGTCCAGGTGTGCCGCAGGCCGGGCGGGACCGCCTCGCCCGACCCCACGGTTTTCCGATTTGACGAATTTGCCGGGGCGTCGCTTGACGATGCCGGCGGCGCGACCGGCGACGCTCCTGCGCAAACTGGAAATCCTGGACCCGCCCCTTGCGGCCAGGATTTAGTCCGCGGCGGGCCGCACCCACGGTCCGCAATCACCGGCGAACGCTCCGGCGCTCGCAGCCACAAACGTTGCGCGTGCGTCACCTCGCCCTCGCTCGCCGGCCCGCCGCCACCGCCAACCCGAGCGGAACCTAGACAGCGCGAGCGTGACGCATCAGAGTTTATGCGCCGCATGCCCTTCATTCCTATGAACCTCGAAATTACCGCCCGCGCCTGGCTGCGCGTCCTGTGCCTGGCTCCCATGCTCGCGATCGCGCCGGCTTTCGCAGCCGAGACCTCCGCCCCCACGACGGATCCCGTTCCCCCGACCGCCGCCGCCGCTGGCGACGCGGAGGCGATCGTCTCGACGACACCGATGGAGATCGACGTCGAGGGCACCGGCGCGTCCGGGCAGCTCGTGGTCGCCCCGGAGATTCTCAGCACCGATCCGCGCGCCGATCTGGTCTACACCATCACATCGGAGCCGCTGCACGGCCGGGTGGGCCTGGCCGGTAGCGGCGACGAGGCCGACTTTTTCCAGACCAAGACCTCGCGCCTCGGCTATTTCGCGTATCAGCCGCACGGCGACTACGAAGGCGACGACTCCTTCAGCTACACCGTCCGCAACGAAACCTCCGGGCTCATCTTTAAAAACACCGTCGCCATCACCGTAAAACCGCCTCCGCCCGTGATCCTGGACAAGCTCCAGGTCGACGCCGCCCGCGAACGCTCGCTGCACGTGCGCGGCGTTTCCCTCACGACGCGCCCGAATACGCCCGTCACGCAAAAGATCCCCAGCCACGAGGATTTCATGTCGCCCGCCGATCGCGCCAGCCTCGTCGACCCGAAGATCGCCTACGTGCTCGACGACAAGGCGAAGCCGGCGAACGGCACCGCGAAGCTCGACCGCGCCACCGGCCAGCTCACCTACGCTCCAAATCCCGGCTTCATCGGCGAAGACCACTTCACCTACTACACCGTCGACGAAAACAATCCGCAGCTCGGCGCGGAAAATACCGTGGCGGTCAACGTCGAGCCGATCCGTCATCTGAAACACATCGCGGTCGATCGCTCGCGCAGCCGCGAGGTCGACCTCGTTTTCGTCATCAACAATTCCCCCTCGATGGCGGCCCACCAGAGCCGCATCGCCGCCAACCTAAGCCGCTTCCGCCAGCTCTTCCATACCCGCGATCTCGACTACCGCATCGCCGTGCTCACGACCGATTTCGTCAACGCGGAGCCAGGCCGCCGGCCCGACGAACAGAATTATTTCAAGGAAGTTCGCTCGGTCCAGCTCGACGCCGACGGCCGCCCGGTGCTCGACAACCGCGGCCGCCCGAAGCAGGTCACGAAGCACGTCGCGAGCAACGGCATGCTGGTGACGCTGCCGGCGATGCCCCAGCCGTGGGTCACGCCGAAGACGCCCGACGGCGTTTTCGCCGAACTCGTGAAAGTCGGGACCAACGGCGACAGCAACCGCACCGCGTTCACCTCCGTGTATAATTTCGTGGCCGGTTACTCCAACAAACAGCACACGTTCCTCCGCCCCGACGCCACGACCATCGTGGTGTTTTTCATGGACGAGGAGGAGACGCGCATGGCCGTGTGGAAGGACCAGAAGGAAGGCCCGCCCGTCGCCGAATGGATCGAGAACGGCAAGCTCCCCGACCTGCTTCAGCAATACAACGCGCGCAACCCCCAGAAGCGCCAGACCCTCGACGGCTACATCAACTACTGGGTGCTTCGCCCCTTCATCATCGTCAAGGGCAACAAGCGCGGGAAGCTCGAGATGCACGCCGTCGTGTCGCCGGGTAACATCTCCCATCGCCGCGCGGCCGAACTCACCGGCGGCACCGTGCTGAACATCGAGAGCGATTTCTCCGCTCCGCTGGCCGCGCTCGGCGACCGCATCGCCGACACCGTGGCCGTCGCGCTCGAGCCCGTCGATGGCGGCGCGACACTCTACAAGAAAAGCCTCCGCGTGCTGGTCGACGGCGTCGAAGTTGCGCCCGACCCGCAGAACGGCTGGGTCTACGACGAACTCACGCACAGCATCCGTTTCCAGGGCGCCGCCAAAAAGAAAGCCTTCCTCGCCAAGATCGACATCACTTACGAGGAACACATGTGAGCCGCCGACAGATCGGTCAGAGCTGAAAATTTTTCACGTCGATCAAACCGTTCAGCATCAGGACCACCGACTGCACCATCGGACACGGCGGGCACGAGAAACGCACGCGGTCGCGGATGTAAGCGATATCCTCGACGGGCAGCTTCTTCATGTCGTCGTTGATCAGCTCGAGCAGCGCCTCGTCGCGCATGTCCTGCGGTCCGGCGGCCAGCTGTCGCAGGGCTTCACGGAGCCGGGGAGTGAGCGCGCTTCGATTCATGTCGATTCAATGCGCCACGGTGCACACCTCGCGGCGAATCGCGAGTGTGCAGCGTGCGTTTGCCATCCGCTTGTCGGCCGCGGCCGCGCCGGTAGGGACCGCTCTCCGAGCGGTCCACTGACCGTCCGCGGTTGAACTCACCGGAAATATTTCGCCGAAAACGTCGGCATGGCTTCCGCTCGCCTGTCATCGAGGTGCAGCGGCGATATTTTTCCCGCCGCGTCACCACCGACCATCCTGCCTGACGTCGCCCAGCGTTCGATCGTTCGCTGGATTCACCTCGTCTTCGGCATTCTGATCCTCGGTTATGTTTACAGCCCGTTCAGAGAGCTGCCCAACTACGCTCCGAAAGTTCGCCAGGTCGTCGTTCCGGTGATTGCCCTTTCGGGACTTTGGATGTGGAAAGGCCCTCTCCTTCGCCGGCTCGTCTCGAAACGATCGTCCCAAAGCCCGCCCCTCCACCAAATCCCCCATGAAAAACGCCAAGCCAAAGAAAGCGCTGTCGCCTGAACAACGCGAAGAACTGCTCGCGACACTGAAAGCCCGCTTCGAGAAAAACATGAGCCGCCACGCCGGCCTCGAGTGGGCCAAAGTGAAATCACGCCTCGAAAGCGCTCCCGAAAAACTGTGCTCGCTCGCCGAGATGGAGGCCACCGGCGGCGAACCGGATGTCGTCAGCCAAGATAAGAAAACCGGCGAATACGTCTTCTTCGACTGCGCCGCGCAAAGTCCCGAAGGCCGCACCAGTTTCTGCTACGACCGTGAGGCGCTGGATTCGCGGAAGAAGTTCAAACCGAAAAATAGTGCCATGGATCTGGCCGCGGCCATCGGCATCGAGCTGTTGACCGAAGCGCAATATCGCGAACTGCAGCAACTGGGCGAGTTCGACACGAAATCGTCGAGCTGGCTGAAAACACCGCCCGAAATCCGCTCGCTCGGCGGCGCGATTTTCGGCGACCGCCGTTTCGGCCGCGTCTTCACGTATCACAACGGCGCCGAATCCTACTACGCCGGCCGCGGCTTCCGCGGCTGGCTGCGGGCCTGAAATCACGCCGAGCCCGAAACCCGAACGGTGAGCAGCCGGCGGCATGCCACCCATCGGCCGGCGTCTGAGTTGCTGTCCGCTCAAACGCCTCGCCGCGCAACGCGCCCCCACCCGAACGCAGCGCCGATCGGCAAATCGCTCGCGGACTCGCTTCGTCCAGCCAACTCGTCACGTTGCCCGGCGCGCATTTCGAACACCATCATCTGGTTCGCTCCCCTCAAGGTATGGCTCCGCTCCGGCCTCTCGAATCTTTCACGCTCCGACCCGCCACCGCCGCCGATTATGCGTGGCTCTGGGCACTGAAACGCGACACCATGCGCCCCTACGTCGAGCAAACCTGGGGCTCGTGGGATGACGCCGCGCAGGAGGATTTCTTCCGCCGTTCCTTCCGGCCGACCATCATCCAGGTCATCGTGGCCGACGGTCACGACGCCGGTCTCCTCCACGTCGAACGCGAATCGCGCGAGCTTTTTCTCGCCAACATCCAGATCGCGCCCGCGTATCAAAACCTTGGGCTCGGTTCCGCCGTCGTGCGCACCGTCCTCGAGTCCGCCCGCGCGCTCCGCCTTCCCGTCCGCCTCCAGGTCCTTCGCGTGAACACCGCCGCCCGCCGTCTCTACGAGCGCCTCGGCTTCACCCTCGCCACCGAGACTCCCACCCACTTCACCCTCCGCCACGCTGCCTGATCCCGTGGGAGCGCGGGCGCCCTCGCCCGCATTTGAAAAAAGTCAGCCAACTGCTCCCGTTCGCAGCCCTGCGGCCTTCTTCCTCTCGCGTCACAACCTCACGCGCACCCGCCCCGCCCATCCGCCGACGACGCCCCCGCTCGAATTTCCCCTCCACCTGCACGAATCTCCTACCTGCCTTTCTCCGCACTCCACCGCCACCGCCGCCGCGCCGTCGCCGGCACCGTGATCGCGACCGTCTTCGTCTCACCCTTCGCCAGCCGCATCCGCGCAAATCCGCGCAGCGCCTGATTCTCGCCCACCTCCGGCGGCCCCGCGTAAATCTGCACGCCCTCCTCGCCGTCGTGCCCGCCAGCCCCGAGTACGTCCCACCGCCCGCCGCACGCCCCAAAAGTGTCATTTAATAGATGACACTTTGCCGGGCGGTTCCGCGCCGCGATTCACGCCGCTGCACGCTCGAACTTTCCGTCGGACTTTTTCTTTGCGCCTTCCGCGCTTCTTTGCGGCCATGTCCGGCCCGAATGGAAATTTCCCTCGATCCTCGCGCTCCCGACGGCATCCCGCCGATCGATTTCCGCGCGCAGCTCAACGACGAGCAGTTCGCCGCCGTCACCGCCGAGCCCGGCCCGCTCCTCGTGCTCGCCGGCGCCGGCTCCGGCAAAACCCGCACGCTCACCTACCGCGTCGCCTACTTGCTCTCGCGCAGCGTGAAGCCCGGCGAAATCCTCCTGCTCACCTTCACCAACAAGGCCGCGAAGGAGATGCTCCACCGCGTGCAGGATCTCACCGGCGTCGAGCCGCAGCGCTTCTGGGGCGGCACGTTTCACTCGCTCGGTCACCGCGCCCTCCGCATCTACGGCGAGGAAATCGGCCTGCCGAAAAATTTCACGATCCTCGACGCCGACGAATCCGAAACGCTCCTCAAGCAAACCGTCGAGCACGAGGACAAGCTCTTCTTCAAAGACAAAACCAACCCGCGCCCCGGCCCGCTCTTCAACGTCCTTTCCCTCGCCCGCAACACCCAGCTCTCGCTCGCCGACACCGTCAAAAGAAATTTCCCGCAATACGACGAGATCGGCCACCGCTTCCCCGCCTTCGCCGCCGCCTACGCGAAAAAGAAACGCGAGCAAAACGTCGTCGACTACGACGACCTCCTCGAGCTGTGGCTCGAACTCCTCGTCAAAGCCCCGCGCGTCGCCGAATATTTCGCCCACCGTTTCCGTCACGTCCTCGTCGACGAGTATCAGGACACCAACACCCTCCAGGCCCAGATCGTCGACCGCCTCGCCGCGCATCACTGCGTCATGGCCGTCGGCGACGACGCCCAGTGCATCTACTCGTGGCGCGGCGCCGATTTCGAAAACATCATGACGTTCCCCGAACGCCACCCGGGCACGATCATCCACCGCATCGAGACGAACTACCGCTCCACACCGGAAATCCTCAACCTCGCCAACGGCGTCCTCCTCGCCGCGCCCAAAGGCCGTCACTTCGAGAAGGAACTTCGCTCCGCCCGCGGCCACGGCCAAAAACCTTTCGTCGTCCAGACGATGGACGACCGCGAGCAAGCCGACTTCATCCTGAAACGCATCCGCGCCCTCGTGGAGGACGAAGGCGTTTCCCTCAACCAGATCGCGATTCTGTATCGCTCGCACTTCCTCGCGCTCGAGGTCCAGCTCGCGCTTTCCCGCGCCGGCCTGCCGTATCACATCACGAGCGGCGTGAAATTTTTCGAACGCCAGCATGTCCGCGACCTCGTCGCGCTGCTCCGCTTCGTCTACAACCCTTCCGACAACCAGGCCTGGCAGCGCATCGCCGTGCTTCTCCCGAAAATCGGCGAGAAAGGCGCGCAGAAAATCTACGACACCGCCCTCGAGCATGCGCGGCTCCTGCAGAAAAATTTTCTCGACGTCCTGAACACCGACGACGTCCGCAGCAAAGTCGCGAAAGATGCGCGCGACGACTGGACGAATTTCTGCGCCTCGCTTCAGCAGGTCGCCGAAGCGATGCAGACCGCCAAGCCGCCCGACGTGATCGCGACCGCGATCGAAGGCTGGTATGGCGATTATTTGAAAGGCGCCTTCGCCGATTACCTCGATCGCCTCGACGAGTTGAAGGCGATGATCGGCTTCGCCCAGCGCTTCGAAGAGATGCAGGACCTGCTCGCCCAAATCGTCCTGCTCAACGGCGAGACGAGCGACCGCCACGTCGAGCCCGACGCCGACGCGATCAAGCTCACCACAGTGCACCAGGCGAAGGGCCTCGAATACGACATCGTCTTCGTGATCGGCCTGGCCGACGGCCAGTTCCCCGGCCGCCGCTCGATCGAGAGCGGCGACGTCGAGGAAGAGCGCCGCCTCTTCTACGTCGCCGTGACGCGCGCGAAAAACGAACTCTATCTCTCGTATCCGAAAGTCGCGACGCGCGCCGGCCCGGGCGGGATGATGCTGACGCCGAGCCGTTTCATCCTCGAGTTACCGACCGATCTCTACGAGCCGCTGCGCATCAAGCGGAATTTCGGCTGGTAGCGGAACGCGTAAGCGTTTCGTCCTGCGATCGTCGCTCCGAAACGCTCACGCGTTCCGCTACACTCACGCCGCCCCTGTAGCGGAAGCCGTGAGGCTTTCGTCTCTCCGCGGGCTCCTCCTCCTCCGTAGCGGAAGCCGTGAGGCTTTCGTCTCCCGCCCCCCGCCGCTCTCACTTTTCGCCTTCGGCCAGCTTTTCGTAGATCCGCCAAAACCGTTCCCAGAAATCCTCGCTACGCGGGTCCATATCCGGATAACCCGGCACCAATGCTCCGAGACAGAGATATTCTCTCCAAGCCGCGACCAATCCGGCGCGCACCGGATTCTCCAGAATATATTGCGCGACCGCCCGCAAAGCGCCGCGCTCCCGTTCGTCTTCGCGTAAAACGTGATCGAAAGGCTGCCGCTGCAATTCCAGTCCTTGGGTCCGCAACGCCCGATTCCAACAGGTGCGCAGCAGCGCCGCCCCGCGCTTCTGCTCACTCGAGTCACTCGTCCCGAGCCACAGGAAATGCGCATGGTCCGGCATCAGGCAATAAACCGGGCAGACAAGCTCATATCGTCCGAGCGAATGGCACAACCCCTCGCGTAGTTCTGCGTGCAACCGCGCATCCAGCCACCCCGTCGCGCGTCGCTCGACCGCCATCGTCCAGTGCACGAACGAACGCCCTCGATAACATGTATCCGGCAGTCGGAGCAGACGTCCGGCGTGTTGCTCAGGATCGTAGGGCATGAGTTTTCGAGAACGTGGGGTGCCGCGCAGCGTTCGACGAAACGCTCACGCGTTCCGCTATCCGTCCGTAGCGCAACGTGTCAGCGTTTCGTCTGTTCTACTCACTCCCCTCGCCGCCCTCATCCCCCTCCACACTCTTCTTCAGCGCCTCTTCCCATTTCTCCCGCTGCGCGATCGCCATCTCCTTCGCGGCCTTGTGGCTCCCGATCGCCGCGATCACGAAATACTTCGTCTTCGACTTGCCACCGGCGACCGGCGTCCCCGTCGCGATCCAGGCCGGATAGCGATATACATTCTTCCCACTCCTCGCGATTTTCTCGCCGGCCCGCACTCCGACGATCCCCGACTTGTTCGTTTTCTTCGGGCGGATCGCGCGTTCATACGAGTCGAGCGCCGGTAACTTTTTCAGCTCTTCGTCGCGGCACTCGATCGCCGCCGTCAGGGCCTTCGCCTTTCCCTCGTATTTCGAATCGGAAAACGAACGGCGGAACGTCCCGCTCGCCCGCACGATCTTCACCTCCCACGAATGTTGCTGGTGCGGCTTCTTTTCGTCGATCCGGACGATATTGGGATGCGTGGAGGTTTTCATAGAACGCCGCCGACTCTACGAACGGCCTCCCATATATCAATTCCAAGGTGGCACCCGACGTCCCCGTCGGATTTGCCCTGGCCAAACGCCCCATCGCCCAAAAGCCCGACGAGGACGTCGGGCTCCACCTACTCGCCTTTCCGCTCCGGCAACTTCACTCCCGCCTCGCGCAACAGCTCCTCCACCGCCGTCTCCTTCCTCGGCTTTCCATTTTCTCCCGCCACCGGTCGTTTCATTCCGCGCGTCGCCGCTTCCAGCCGTTTTCCCGGCACATTCATCCCGCACGGCGTGATATGCGGCGGCGGCGTCACATCCGTCGTTTCCTTTTTTTCATCCAACAACCGCCGCGCCATCTCGCCCAGCCCGAGCCGCTGCATCGACTTTCGCAGCGCGGATTTCATCTCCGGCTTGTACCAAAAGAAAAAGCTCCGCTGCTCCTGCTTCTCCTCCGGCGTGCGCGCGACGCTCACCGGCGCGCCGTCATACGGGTGCACGCCCGTCGCGTAGATTTCCGTCGCGACGGTCATCGGCGTCGGCGTGAAGTCCTGCACCTGCTCCAGCCGGAAGCCGAGATCCTTCGTCTTGAGCGCCAGCTCCGCCATGTCCTCGGGCCGCGAGCCCGGGTGCGAGCTGATGAAATACGGGATGATCTGCGTCTGGGCCTTGCCCGCCTTCGCCGCCGCGCGATCGAACTTTTCCTTGAACTTGTAAAACAACTTGAACGTCGGCTTCCGCATCACCCGCAACACGTGGTCGCTCGTGTGCTCGGGCGCGACTTTCAACCGTCCCGACACGTGATGCGCCGCCAGTTCCTCGATGTATTTCTCGTGGCTCGCCTTCACCTCGGGCGTCGCGCCCTTGTCGTGCAGGAAAAGATCGTAGCGGATTCCGCTCGTCACGAATGCGTGCTTCACGCCCGGCGTCTCGCGCACTGCTTCGTAGATTTCCAGCAGCGGCGAATGGTCCGTATCCAGATTTCGGCAGACATCCGGCCAGATGCAGCTCGGGCGGATGCACTCGTCGCAGATCCACGGCTCCTTGCCCTTCATCTTATACATGTTCGCCGACGGCCCGCCGAGGTCACTGATCGTCCCGCGGAAGTCCGGCATCTGTTTCACCTGCTCCACCTCGCGCAAGATCGATGCCTTGCTCCGGCTCGCGACGAACTTCCCCTGGTGCGCCGAGATCGTGCAGAAGCTGCAGCCGCCGAAGCAGCCGCGGTGCAGGTTGATCGAGTGCTTGATCATCTCATACGCGGGAATCGGCCCGCGCTTGCGATATTTCGGATGCGGCAAGCGCGTGTAGGGCAGGTCGAAGCTCCGATCGATCTGCTCCTCGCTCATCGTCGGATACGGCGGATTCACCACGAGCATTCGCGCACCCGTCGGTTGCAGGAGCCGCCGCGCTTTCACCCGGTTCGACTCGGTCTCGATGTTCTTGAAATTTTCCGAATACAACGCGCGGTCCGCCGAACACGCCTCGTGCGCGTGCAGCGCGAAATCGTCCCAATTCGCGTTCTTCGGCACCGCCGCGCCCGCCGGCAGCATGACGGCGGTCTGCGGAATCGTCTTTAACGACGCGAACGGCACGCCCCGCTTCATCAAGCGCAAAATCTCCCGCAGCGGCAGCTCGCCCATGCCGTAGACCAGCAGGTCCGCGCCGCTCTCCTCGAGAATCCCCGGCTTCACCGTGTCCGACCAGTAATCGTAGTGCGTCACGCGCCGCAGGCTGGCCTCGATCCCGCCGATCAGCACGGGCACCTCGGGATAGAGCTGTTTCAGAATTTTCGCGTAGACCGTCGTCGCGTAGTCCGGCCGGAACCCATGCTCGCCGCCCGGCGTGTAGGCGTCCTCGCTGCGCAGTTTCTTCGCCGCCGTGTAGCGGTTCACCATCGAGTCCATGCAGCCCGCCGTAACTCCGAAGAAATATTTCGGCGCGCCGAATTTTTTGAAATCCCGCAAGTCATCCCGCCAGTTCGGCTGCGGCAGGATCGCCACGCGAAACCCCTCGTGCTCCATGATCCGTCCCACCACCGCTGAACCGAACGACGGGTGATCCACATACGCGTCGCCGCTCACCAGCACGATATCCACGTCGGCCCACCCGCGCGCCTCGACTTCGTCGCGCGTGGTCGGCAGCCAGCGCGCCGGATCCCAGAGGGGCTCGTGCACATAGATTTTCTGCTGACTCGACTCGGTCCCGGGCATGGGTGGGCCGTCACCGTCGAGCGCCCGCCCTGGAACTGCAAGCGCTCACTGCTCGCATTCGCCACTGCTCGCATTCGCGCGTCGCCCGATGGCGCGCGCCCGAGGCAGTGCCCAATGACCTGCCGCGATCCGCCCGATTAAAAAAACTCCAAACGGCGGGACCATCGCTACAACCCGCCTTCTGCCTTCAAGATCGCCCTAAAAGGACCGATCTTAAGCCCCATTAAACCGATCGGTCAGGTTATCTCCTTTCCGCCGCCACCTCATCGCCGAAAATCAATCCTTCGCGCGCTCGCCTGGGGATCGCTCGCGCTTATCTTCGGCGCCCGCCTCGCCGCCATCGATATGCCTTCCGGGCCGCCCGGCACCGTCGAGACCGGCGCACCGAATTTCGTCGTGCTCGGCCCGGAGGCGCTCGGCGTCAGCGCGCCGCCCACCGATCTGCATCTGCTGCCCGACGGACGCGTCGTCACCGTGACGCCACGCGAAATCGCGCTCGGCGACGGCGCGCGCTGGGAGGCTTTCCATGCCGGCACCGAAGAGACGATCAGTCCGCAGATCGCGGTCGATGCCGAGGGCAATCTCTACACCGGCGTGAACGGCGCGATCGCCCGCATCGATTTCGCCGAGGACTCACGCTGGTTGCTCACCACCGTGGCCCGCCTGCCCGCGTCGTTCGGTAACCGCCGCCCGGAGAAGGTCTCGATGCTTTCCAGGAACTGGCTTTGGTTTGGCGACGGCGACATCGTGGTGAGCTGGAAACCGGGCGAGACGCCCGTGCTCTCCGGCCACACCCCCACGTTCGACCAGATTTACGAACTGCACGGCACCACCTACCTGAGCGATCACTCGACCGGCAAAATCATGGTGCGCGCGCCGGACGGCACGACCACGCCCGTGCGCTCCGCCGAGGTGCTCGTCAGCGAGAGCGCCACCTGCGCGCTGCCGTTTGGTTCCGGTCAGTTTCTCGTGGGCACCGTCGCCGCGGGCCTGAAGCTCTTCGACGGCACCTCGTTTCACGAATTCGGCCAACCCGGCGGATTGCTGCGCAGCGCCCACCGTATCACGGATCTCACCACCGCGGGGGACGGTTTTTACGCGGCCGGCATCGAGACGGTTGGCCTCGTCTTCTTCGATTCCTCCGGGCGCACCGTCCAGGTGCTCTCCAGCGCGCTCGATCATCGGCTCGCGCGGCCCGAACGCCTCCGCTACGCCGCGAACGGCGTGCTCTGGGCGCTCCTCAAGGACGGGCTCGCCCGCGTCGAGTTTCCCTCGCCTGTCTCGGACTTCGCCCCGCTGCTGCCGGGCGGGCTCACTTATGTCCAGCCCCGCCGCTACCGGGGCGAACTCTGGGTGCTCGCCGACGGCCGCGCGCTCCGTGGCATTTACGACGCGAATCGCCGGCTCGATCACTTCGTCGACGCCACGCCGCCCGGCCGGTATCTTTTCACGCTCAGCGAGCACGACGGCGCGCTCTTCGGCGCGAGCGATAACGGCATCCACCTCCGCACCGACGAAGGCTGGAAACTCGTTCTCCCCGGCATCGTCAACGCGCGCCTCGGCGTCGGCCGCGGCGCTCCCGGTCGCATCTACTTCGCCGCTCGCGGAGAATACGGCTTCATCGAACCACGCGGCGGAACCTACGTCGCCACGCGGATCTCCGCGCCCGAGCTGAGCGATAATTTCAACGCCACGATCGACGCCGCCGGCGTCGGCTGGATTGAACTCGGCATGAATCACGTCGCCCGCCTCGATCCGCGCGGCGAACGGCCCACGCTGCGGATCCTCGGGCCCGAAGACGGGCTGCCCCGCGGCTGGATCGAAGCCTACGTGCTCGACGGCACCGCTTATTTCCACCGCGGTCGCCGCGTCCTTCGCTACGACGATGCCTCGGGGCGCATCGTGCCGGATGCGGAAATCCTCAACCGTTATCCCCTGCTGCTCGAAGCCGGCGGCCGCCCCGTCGTCGATCGCTTCAACCGTCTCTGGTATACGCACGATCGCACGCCGGAACTCATCGACCTCAACGTGCCCGGCGGCAAACAGACGATTCCGCTCCCGCGCATCGGCATCGCGCCGATCGGCTACACCGTCGAAGACGATGGCGTCGCCTGGCTCTTCGCGAGCCGCCGCCTCGTCCGCATCGATCTGCGCGTGCCCAGCCCGCCGGCGACGCCGCCCCGCGCCCTGATCACCTCCGTCGAATTGATCGCGAGCGGCCGCCAGCTCTCCCGCCCCGCCGCCGACCTCGGCGCGCTCCCCTGGGCCGACAACTCGCTCGCGATCCGCTTCGCCGCGCCGGCGAACCCGTTTTCCTCTCCCGTCACGTTCGAAGTCCTGCTCGAGGGCGCCGGCACCCGCTGGGTTTCCACCGGGATCGTCGGCTCCGCCACGTTCAACCGCCTGAAGGAGGGCGACTACGTCTTCCATGTCCGGCCCGTCGTCGCCGGCGCGCCGCCCGGGACCGAAGCGCGCGTGGCCTTCCGCGTGAAGCCGCCGTGGTTCCGCACACCGCTCGCGTGGACGATCTACGTGCTCACGGCCGCCGCGCTCGTCGCTTTCGCCGCCTGGCTCTCGTCCTTCCTGCAACGCCGTGAAAACGAGCGCCTCGAACATCTCGTCGCCGCGCGCACCCACGAACTCAATGCCACAAATCGGGAACTCGAGCGTCAGTTCGTCGAGACCGCCGAAAAATCCACCGCGCTCTCCGCCAGCGAGGAGCGCTACCGCGTCTTGAACGCCGAGCTGGAAAAACGCGTCCAGGACCGCACCGCCGAACTCTCCCGCTCCAATCGCGAACTCGCCCACCGCGAATCGCTCTTCCGCCTCGTTTTTGAAAACGCCCCCGTCGGCATCTCTTGGAAACGTGCCGACCTCGAGGACGCGTTTCATTTTAACCGCACGTTCCTCCGTATCCTCAGCGTGGATCCGACCGCGCCCTTCGACCGCGCCGACTTGTTCAACCTCGTGCACCCCGAGGACCATCCGCGGCAAATGGAATTTACCCGACTCCTCGAGCAGGGCGAGATCGACAGCTACCAGCTCGAACAGCGCTTCGTGCTCGCCGACGGCCGCATCGTCTGGGGCTCGCTTTCCGTCGCCGTCATCCGCGATGACGACGGCCGCATCGTCCAGCACATCGGCATCCTCGAGGACATCACCCAGCGCAAACAAGCCGAGGAGCAGCTCGCCGAAACCTATAAAAACCTCGTCGCCACCTCGCGCGTCGCCGGCATGGCCGAAGTCGCGACCGGCGTGCTCCACAACGTCGGCAACGTGCTGAACTCCGTCAACGTCTCCGCCAACATCCTCGCCGACGGCGTGCAGCAATCGAAGACCGACCTGCTCGTCCGCCTCTCCGCGCTCGTTCACGAGCACGTCGACGATCTCGGCACTTTCCTGACCGAGCATCCGAAGGGCCGCCTTGTCCCGGAAGTGCTGAAGATGATCGCCGAAAACGCCGTCACCCACCGCGCCTGGCTCGCCGGCGAAATCGCGTCGATGCAGAAGAACATCGACCACATCAAGGAGATCGTCGCGATGCAGCAGAGTTACGCCACGACCGCCGGCGTCGTCGAGACGCTCGAGGCCGCCACGCTCTTCGACGACGCGCTGCAGATGAACGAGTCCGCGCTCTCGCGCCACGAAATCGAGGTCGTCCGCGAATTCTCGCCCGTGCCGCGCCTCGTCGTCGAAAAGGGCAAGGTGCTGCAGATTCTCACCAATCTCATCCGCAACGCGAAATACGCCTGCGAGGACGCGCCCCCGCCGGAAGGCAAAAAGATCACCCTGCGCATCGAGGCCGCCGGCGCCGATCGCATCCGCCTCCTCGTGCTCGACAACGGCGTCGGCATCGCGGCGGAAAACCTCACGAAGATATTTTCCCACGGCTTCACCACGCGCGCGCACGGCCATGGTTTCGGTCTGCACTCGAGCGTGCTCGCCGCGCGCGACATGGGCGGCTCGCTCCAGGCGCGCAGTGCCGGCTTGGGGGCCGGGGCGACGTTCACGCTGGAGCTGCCGATCGCCCCGCGCGATCACACCGAAGCGCCCGCCGCCCGTGCCGCCTTTCCGCAGTCGATCGAAAGCCGCGCCACGGTCACCCGCCGCGTTGCCGCAGTCGCGGCCCCCGGCTCCTGATCGGCCTCGTGAAGGTGGAGCCCGACGTCCCCGTCGGGCTTGGTTCGAAAGCCGGCATAAGAATGCAGGAGCCTGTCCTGCCTTGCGATCTCGCGAAGCGAAGATCGAACCTCGCCCCCAGCCCGAACGCATCGTCCTTCGAGGCAAACCTTCCTCCAGTTGTCATTCTGAACGAAGTGAAGAATCCAGTTTACGCTCCGTTGCGGCTACGCGCTTCGAATCTCCAAATGGATCCTTCTCCGCGCTGCTGATGAACCTCGCCCGGTTTGTCATTCTGAACGAAGTGAAGAATCCAGTGCGCGCTTCGTGGCCCGACGCGCGTGCGAATCTCCAAATGGATCCTTCGCCGCGCTGCTGATGAACCTCGCCCGGTTTGTCATTCTGAACGAAGTGAAGAATCCAGTGCGCGTTTCGTGGCCCGACGCGCGCGCGAATCTCCAAATGGATTCTTCGCTGCGCTGCTGATGAACCTCACCCGGTTTGTCATTCTGAACGAAGTGAAGAATCCAGTGCGCGCTTCGTTGCGGCTGCGGGCTTCGAATCTCCAAATGGATTCTTCGCTGCGCTCAGAAGGACAGGTATTTGAGCGTTCATCGGCGTAGGCCACCCAACGGCTTGGCGTCGGTTCGGAGTCTCAGCATGACAAAGCAACGCGACGACTCCGGGCAAGCACGACGGCGAGCACGGCGCCCGCATCGGCCGCACAAAAATCTAAAAGCCGCCGCGGACGACCGGCCCCGCCCCCCGCACCGATCCCGCGCTTATCCGCGCGTCACCGTCGCGAGCACCCGCTTCGCACCCGACCGGATCGGGCGCGCTGCCGCCGGCGCCGCCACCGGCCTTTTTCCCGCCGCCTTCGCGATCGCGGACGTCTGGTTCAACTTCGATACCATCGACTCGAGCAAGGCGATCGATTGAAAAACGCTTTCCATTTCGCCGGTCATCTCGGTCGAGGCGCCTGCGTTTTCCTCCGCGCGCGCCGCCGTGCGGCGCGTGATCTCCTCCAACTGGCGGATCGCGCCACGCACCTGCTCGAAGCCGCTCGTACTCTGCGCCGACCCTTTCTCGATCTCCGACGCCTTGCCCGCGTATTCGCTCGTGAGCGTGGCGATTTCCACGAACCGTTGCTGCACCAGCCGGCCGACCTCCGCGCCCTGCGCATTGCTCTGCAGCGCGAGTTCGATCTTGGCCCGCGTCTCCTGCGCCGCCGCCGCGCTGCGTCCCGCCAGCGTGCGCACCTCGTCCGCCACCACCGCGAAACCCGCGCCCGCCTCACCCGCGCGCGCCGCCTCGATCGCGGCGTTCAAGGCCAGGATGTTGGTCTGAAACGCGATCTCGTCGATCGTCCGCAAAATCGCCGCGATGTCCTGGCTGGTTTTCTCGATCCCCGCCATCGCGTCGGTCAGCGTATCGACATTGCGGCGACCCGCCTCGGTCGCCGTCGCCGCCTTCGCAGCGAGCTGCGCCAGATTCTGCGCATGCTCGAAATTGGTCGCGCTCTGCCGGGCGAGCCCGTCCGCCGACGAAGTGATCTCCTCGATCGCCGCGGCCTCGTTGCACGCATCCTCGCTCAACTTCGTCGCCGAGTCCGCGATCGCGTGCGCCGAGCGCTGGCCCCGTCCCGCCGCTTCCGCGAGCCCCGTGCTCAACTTCCGCAGCGGCCGCGTGATGCTCGCCGCCGCGTAAACGACGAACGCCGCCAGCGCGATCACCGTGAGACCCGCGAAGGCCGCGATGATCACGAACCGCCGCCGCGCCGCCTCCAGCCGCATCTGGGTGTAGGTGTTGATGCTCGCGATCACGGCGTTCCCGAGTTTTTCAAACTGCGGCTCCACCCGCGTGAACGCCCCCGATTGGTAGTCCGCGTAGGCGGAAATCCCGTGAAAATCCGCCGTCGATGCGCCCATTTCCAAAATGCGATTCGACGCCTCATTGATGAAAACGTAATCCGGATTCGCCAGCAGCTCGCGGGTCGCCGCCTCCACCTCGCCATCCGCGAGATTGAGCAGCCGCGACACATGGTCGTCCGCGCTCAACCGCTTCGTCTTCAATTCCCCCGAGGCGAGTTCCGCGAGCTTGTTGTCGCGCAGCACGGTACCGACAAGCCCCTTGATTTTCCAAAAGTCGCGCTGCAGCCGCGCCAGGCTGTCCTGCACCGTGATTTTGCGCACGAGTTCGGCATCGTTCGCCTCGATCGCGAGTACCGGCAGAAAATTTGCCTGCCGGAACAGCACGCCATCGTAGACCTTCAACGCGAGCGTTTTCAACGCCACCGCCGCTGTCTTCTCCTGCGAGCGCGTCGGATCGAGAATCTGGTCGCGGATATTTTTCAACGGCTCCTCCGAGGCCAGCGCGTCCTCGAGCCGCTCGCGGAACCGCGGCGAAAACCGGCTCCGGTTCGCCTCCGCGAGTCCGCGCAGCCGGCTCATCGCCGCCATGCTCGTCTCGACGCTCGCCCGGTAGCGCTCCTCCATCTGCTCCGGCGTGCCCTCGCCGAGAAACGCCGACGCCTGATACGCGAGCTGCCGCTCGATCGTGAGATCGCGCGCGAGGTCGTAGGCCGCGATCGAGACCTGCGTCGTCTGCTGAAAATTCGCCAGCCCCCGATACTCGCGCTGCGCGCCGCGAATCAGCAATCCCGCCAGCACGCCCAGGCTCGCGATCGCGCCGATGCCGAGGAAAGTGAGGTGAGTCTGGATGCGTTTCATTTCGATTCGGCGGGAAAAAGAGGGGAGGGAAAGGTGGCGCCGACGCCGCGCCGCTCGCGGAGCGCGACCCGGCCGGCGGGTACGCCGTAGCGTCAGGCAAAGGCCGCTCCAGACATCGGTTCATTCACCGTCACCTTGAGCGAAAAACTCACTCTCCACCGGTCGCCGCCGCGTTCCGTCATTCCTGACGAGCGAGGCATCACGCGCTGCGATGGCGCGCTCATCCGCGAATTTCCACCGCTGCCTCCCTCTCGCCGATCGCCCTTCCGCCGATTGAATCTCGCGTAACCGCCCGACGCCGCCAAATCGCCCATTCGTCCCACTGCTTCCGCCGCGGGTCACGAGTGCTCCCGTAGCCCTGCGCGGGAGCGCAGGGACTTTGCCGCGATGGTCAGCCTGCTACTCGACGTAGCGGCGCAGGAGTTCGGCGTCGGAAGGCATGTTCACCCGATAACCGGCGCCGGCGCGAAAACCGCACAAAAGGCTGCGCGGTTTTTGCACGCCGCGTCCGCGCGCCTCGAACGCCGCCGTCAACCCACCGCCGCCGGCGTCACTTCCTTCGCTCGTAGCGGACTTCGACGAACGTCTTCCACTCCTCGCCTTCGCGACGAAAAATCTCGTCGTCGAAAATATCGTCGCCGCGCTTGGTCAGCCGCACGCGCACGCGTTCGACCGAGCCGTCCTTCGCCGTGATGGTCAACTCGTGGAGGAGCACGTCGCCCGCGACCGCCACCGTGCCTTCCGTCAGGCTCCCGCTGGAGTCGGTGTAGAAAATCACGAACGCTTTTTTCGCCGTGTCCCAAGCATACATTCCACTGGTGTAGGGCGCGGGTTTGTCGTTCGTGAACCATGTGGCGTCGAACCGCACCCCCTGCCGGTTGGAGTTCCACGCGAACTGCATCTCGATGCGCATCGGCGGCGCGTCTTTTTGCGGCGGCAGTTTCGCCATCCAAGTTCCGCCGACAAACGACGCCAGCGGCGCGTAAATCGACGCCGCACCCGCGTCCGCCGCCGCCGCGCGCAGCGTGACGAGGCCGGTGACAAACAGTGAAACGAGCAGCAATTTTTTCTTCATAAAGGTGGACGCGTCGCGCCGATTTTTCGGCGCGCCCGCACTGTACCCGAAAACGCGGCGCACGTATTGGAAAAATCTTACCGCCCGCGGCCGGCCCGTTCACGCGACGCCGAGGTAGCCGAGATAGGGCGAGCGGCGCGCGAGATATTCCGCGGGCGAAATTCCTGCGAGGGCGCGGAATTCGTTGCTCAGGTGCGACTGGTCGTAGAAGCCGTTTGCCAGCGCGACCTCCGCCCACTCCACCGCGGGCCGGAAGCCGATGTGCCGAATCGTCCGCTGGAGGCGTTGCACGCGGCCGAAATGTTTCGGCGTCAGCCCCACGCGCCGCGTGAATTCATGCACCAGATGCTTCGCGCTGATCCCGGCGACCTCGGCGATCCGCCCCACGCCCACGCCGCCGCGCCGGAGCTGCTCCGCGGCGAAATCGACGCGGCGATCCGGCGGCGCTGCATCGCGCAGCCGCCGCGCGAGCCAGCCTTCGAGGCAGCGCAACGCCTCGCGATCGCCCGGCGCCGCGTGCAACTGCTCGCGCAAGCGCGCGGCCGCGCGGCCCCAAATGTCCTCGAGTTCGACGACGCGGCCGGTCACTTCCGCCAGCGAAAAGCGGAACAACGCGGCCGCGCCGGCCGGCCGGAAACGAATCCCGAGCAAATGATAACTCCCCGCCTGCTCGATCACGATCGGCTGCGGCTGCTGGCCGGAAACCCAGCTGGCGTGAAACACCTCCCGCCGTCGCACATCGCCGCGGTCGCACAGTTTCTGCGGTTCGCCGAGATTGAAGATCACCACCAGTGCGCCGTCCGGGAGCAGCATTTGCCGCGACGCCACCGGGATCGTGCCACGCACGAGCCAGAGATGCTCGACATGCCACGCGACGGGCGCGGAGGGCACGTGCAGCCGATGCGTGATCACGCCGGGCGTTGTGGCGGGAGCCGGTGACGCTGTCGAGAGCGCACCCGAAATCCGCAGTCGATGAACCTCATTTCGCGGACGCGCCGAGGCCGCGCAACAGCACCGGTAGGGACGCCTCTCCGAGGCGTCCGCGGGAGATGCGTTCTATTGAGGTTCGCCTATCAGGCTGACCATCGCGGCGATATCGCTGCGCTCCCGCGCAGGGCTATAGGCGCGCACTCGTGGCCCGCGACGGAAGCGGGGGGCGAATGGGCGATTTGCCGGCGTCAGTCGGTTACACGGGATTCAATAGCTCCCAGCGTCCCAGATTTCGCGCAACCGATCGCGACTGTACGCGAGAAAATGCCGGTCGCGCGCGAACACCTCGAGCGTGATCGTCCCGTCATAACCGCTCGCGCGCAGTTCGCGCAGGTGCCGCGCGAGATCGATGTCGCCCATGCCGATCGCGAGGTGCAGGTCGGCGTGACCGCCGCGATTGTCGTGCACGTGTACGTGCGCGAGCCGGGCGCCGAGCCGCGCGATCAGTTCGCCTGCCGTATTGTGGGCAACCGCGAGGTTGCTGTGACCGATGTCGAGGTGCAGCCCGAGCGTCGGCACCGCGTCGAAAATCGGCGCGAGCTGCGTCACGCTGTTGAACCGGCCGGGCACGTTTTCCAGCATCACGCCCACGCCGAGCGGACGCGCAAACTCCGCCAGCTCGCGCAGCGAGTCGATGTTGCGCCGCACGATCGCCGGCTCGTCGACGAAGGGCGCATGCCCGTCCGGGTGCACGTTCATCCACTTCGCGCCGATCTCCGCAAAAAATTCCGCTGCGCGCTTCAACTCGTCGATCGCCGCGCGCCGCACGCTCTCGAACGACGACGCGATCGGCAGGTAAAACGCCGTGTGCCCGACGACTCCGAGTCGGTGCTCGCCGAGCCGGCGTTTCACGTCCGCGGGTCGCAGCAGCCAGGTCGCCGCCGCCGGCGGTTCGAGCGTGAGGTCGATGAAATCGAGCCGCAGCTCCGCCATCCACGCCAGCTCGCGCTCGAGCGGCTCGCTGGGATGATTCATCGCTCCGATTTGCATGCGGCTATTCCTGGTGGAGCCCGACGTCCCCGTCGGGCTGTTTGCGTTGCGCACACCTGAAAACCCGGCGAGGACGCCGGGTTCCACCGTTGGATTTTTTTCTTTATCGCGAGAGGCATAGGCAGGCGAACTTATCGCTCCAGCGCGCGATCCGCCGGCTGATGCAGCGCGAACCACGGCCGGCAGTCGAAGAGCGCGACGCGACGTTCCTCCATTGCCACGAGGTCATCGGCCTCGATCGCAGGCAGCGCGAATTTTTCCCGCACCCACTCCGGCAGCGCCCGCGCGCGGCCCGGGCACATCCAGTTGAAAACCGCCAGCGCCGCGTGCAGCAGCGGCAGATCGCGGCCCATGCGCGCGACGAGCCGGTCCCAGTCGAGTCGCTCGACCGCGGCGGCGAGCAGGTTGAGCACGTCGACCCAGTCGCACCGGCCGCGTTGCATCACGTAGAGTTTCACCCGCACGATTTCTTCGGGCGGCGCGACATCGAAGCTCCGCTCGCGCAAGCGAACCACCGTCGCGTGCTCGAACCACGCGTCGTCGATCGTGACGCGCCGGTTCGGCAGCGCCCAGATCGCGTCGAACAGCACGCCGTCCTTGAACCCGCGAAAAATCCACGCGCGGTCGTAGGCTTCGCGCTCGAAATAATCCGCGAAGCCCGCGCGCTGCAGCGCCGCGATCACCTGGTCGCGATGCGTCGCGCGGACGATGACGTCGATGTCCTTCGTGTTGCGCCAATGTCCCGTGTAGGCCGCCAGCGCGAGCGCGCCGCCCAGCACGAGATCAGTGCCGGTCGCGCGGATCGCTTCCGTCCCCCGCTGCAACACCGCCCACTGCTCCTCCGGCATCAGCGCGCACCAGACCGCTTCGGGCGGGCGCACATCATCCTGAGTGGCGAGAATGGTCGAAGGCTTGTCCATCTCCGGCAGGCGTTTTTCGGGAGGCGTTTCGCCAGACCCGGCAAACCCCGGTGCGTTCCGCGTCGTTCCTCGCCGATCCGTTACCACTTTCCCCTTCCCAACCGTGGTATGTTGCGGCTGAACTAAAACTCGCATGTCCACTCCTTCCGTCGAAAACGTCGTCATTGTCGGCACCGGTTGCGCAGGTCTCACCGCCGCGATCTACACCGGCCGGGCGAATCTCAATCCGCTCGTGCTCGAGGGTACGCTGCCCGGCGGCCAGCTCACGACGACGAGCGAAGTGGAAAATTTTCCCGGCTTCCCGCACGGCGTCGACGGCTACCAGCTCATGCAGAACCTGCGCGAGCAGGCCACGAAGTTCGGCACGCGTTTCGAGCAGGCGCTCGTCACCGCGGTCGATTTCAACTCGCACCCGCGCAAGCTCATCTGCGGCGACCGCACGATCCTCGCCAAGTCCGTGATCATCGCGACCGGCGCCTCGCCGCGCATGACCGGCATCCCCGGCGAAAAAGAACTCTACGGCGGCAAGGGCGTGACGACGTGCGCGACCTGCGACGGCGCGTTTTATCGGAAGATGGAAGTCGCCGTGATCGGCGGCGGCGACAGCGCGGCCGAGGAGGCGCTCTTCCTCACGCGTTTCGCGAGCAAGGTTTATCTCGTCCATCGTCGCGACGCGCTGCGCGCCTCGAAAATCATGGCCGACCGCGCGACGACGCACGAAAAAATCGTGCCCGTGTGGGATTCGATTCCCCTCGCGGTCGAGGGCGTGGCGCAGGGCTCCGTCAGCGGCCTGCGCGTGCAGAATCTCAAAACCGGCGCCGAATCCGTGCTCCCGGTGAAAGGTATCTTCGTGGCGATCGGTCATGTGCCGAACACGGGGCCATTCGCCGAGGTGCTCGAGGTCGACGAGGGCGGCTATTTCAAACCAGTCGTAAACTCACAGGTGAAAACGAAAGTCCCGGGCGTGTACGTCGCGGGCGACTGCGCGGATCACGTTTACCGTCAGGCGATCACGGCGGCGGGGATGGGCTGCCAGGCGGCGATCGAGGCCGAGCGCTGGCTCGCCGAGCACGGCGCGTGAGCGCTTGAGTCGACCTTTCGCTCCCGCGGACGGAAACGCGAAGCTCCGGCGGGCCGCCACAAATTGCGCCGCCTTTCGCAAGCTGCGCGTGACGTTGCCGCTAGAGCTTTTCGCCGAAATCCGCACGCTTCGCCCCCGGTCATGCGTGTCACGATCGGAGCGTTCATCGCCTGTTTTGCCGCCCTCACCTCGGCGACGGCCGAACGGCCGTATGCCAACGAAGATTCCGCTTATACCGTGGAACCCGGCCGGTTCGCCGTCGAACTCACGCCGGTGACCTACGCCTGCCGCGGCGCCAAATGCCTCGGCGATATCGACAGCGAAAACTGGAGTTACGGCTACTCGCTCCTGCGCGGCGGCATCGCCACGAACACCGAGTGGGGCATCGCCTTCGAATCCTGGCAGCACGTGCGCATTTCCGAACCAGAGAGCGGCCGGCACGAGAATCTCAGCGGGGCCGGCTGCGTCGCGCTGCGGTTGAAACAAAATCTTCTCGGCAACGATGCCGGTCCCCTCGCCTGCGCGATCGCGCCGTATCTGCGCCTGCCGACCGGAAATGGCCCGAGCCGATTGGATCGCTCCGAATTCGGTTTCTCCCTGCCCCTCGAATACGCGCTTTCCGAGAAGTGGTCGGCCCTCGCGGCTTTCTACGCCGACTGGCTGGCGAACTCAGACACCGCCGGCCGCCATTTCGAGGCGAGCGGCTTGTTGAATTTCACCCGCACGCTCACGCCGCGTTGGAGCGTGTTCGGCGAAATCTATCGCCAGCTTCGTCCCGAAACGGGCGCCAGCGCGGCCGCCACGCTCAACGCGGGCGTCGGTTGCACGTTTGACAACGGTCTCTACGTCGAGGTTGGGGCGCTTTTCGGCATCACTCGCGCGGCCGACGACTTCGGGAGTTACGTCACTTTCGCGAAACGCTTCTGATCGACGTCCGGAAGGGCTGCGCCATCCGACCTCGAGCGGCTCGAAAAGAGTGTAGCCGCGCCGCGGGTCGGATGTAGGAGCCTGCTTGCAGGCGATACCGGCGGGCGAAGGTCCAGCATCGCCTGCAAGCAGGCTCCTACAGCGGGCAGGGAAATTTTCTAAGCGCTCCAGCCAGCAACGGCGCTCCAGCACCCGCTCGAATCGGGGCGTGGTTGGCCGAAGACAAGGCGGCGGCTTTCAGCTGCCCCGGATGTATCACCCTTCGAGGCAAAACCATCCCCGGAGTGTCATTCTGAACGAAGTGAAGAATCCCGTGCGATGTTCGGCTGCGGGCGCGCGACTGGGTTCTTCGCTGCGCGCAGAATGACAAAAAGTGGGATGAATCCGGGCCAACTTGGAATAGTTCTAAATAGTAGTTGAAACTTAGTACCATTCCAGTTTGTTAACGCCGCTCATGATTTCAGAAAGCTCCACCGTTCGCTCCGACGTGCTCGCCCGCAAGCTGGCGGACAGCGGGTTGCGCTCCACGCCCCAGCGCGAGGTGGTTTTCAATGTTCTCCTCGCCAAACGCGACCATCCCACGGCCGACGAGGTCTGTGCGCGTGTGCGCCAGGAGATGCCGTCGATCTCGCTCGCCACGGTCTACAACTGCCTTGAGACGCTCGCGCAGTGCAACCTGATCCGCGCGGTGAACTTCGAGCGCGGCCCCACGCGTTACTGCCCGAACCTCAAGCCGCACGCCCATTTCCACGACGAGGCGACCGGCGAAACCCACGACATCGATCTCACTCCGGAAATCCTCGCCGACGTCAAACGCGTCCTCCCGGCGGATTACGAGGCCTCCTCCGTCGAGATCATCTTTCGCGGCAAAGTCGTCCCCGCCAGCTAACCCTCTCTCCCTCTCCCAACTCTAATTTTTCATGAGCCAGCTCGAAATCAAAAACCTCCACGTCACCATCGGCGACAAGAAGATCGTCAAAGGCCTCACGCTCACCATCCGGCAGGGCGAGGTGCACGCGATCATGGGGCCAAACGGCACCGGCAAATCCACCCTCGCGAAAGCGATCGCCGGCCACCCGGACTACACGATTACGTCCGGCGAGGTGTTGATCGAGGGCAAGTCCATCCTCGAGCTGGAGCCGGACGAACGCGCCCGCGCCGGCATCTTCCTTGCCTTCCAATACCCGAGCGAGATCCCCGGCGTCTCCATCGCGAATTTCCTCCGCGCCGCCCAGCAGGCCCGCATGGGCGAAGGCGAGGAACTCGACGCCACCGCGTATTACAAACGCCTCTACAGCAAAATGGATTTGCTCAAGATCGACCGCAAATTCACCTCGCGCTCCGTCAACGAGGGCTTTTCCGGCGGTGAGAAAAAACGCTGTGAAATCCTCCAGATGGCGATGCTCGAGCCCAAGTTCTCGCTCATGGACGAAACCGATTCCGGCCTCGACATCGACGCCCTCCGCATCGTCGCCGAAGGCGTCAACACCCTCCGCGGCGAAAACCTCGGCGTCCTCCTCATCACCCACTACCAGCGCCTGCTGAACTACATCGTGCCCGATTTCGTTCACGTCATGTACGACGGTCGCATCGTGAAAAGCGGCGATAAATCCCTCGCCCTCGAACTCGAGGCCAAGGGCTACGACTGGGTCAAAAAAGAATACGCCGCCGCGACTGCCTGAGGTGGGCGAGGCCTCCGCCGCGCCGTCCGCCTCGCTCTCATCTCTCAACTCTCAACTCTCAACCTTCCGTCCGTCCGCCATGAAACCTCTCACCGAACTCGACACCACCGCGACCGACGAAACCGTCGCCGTCGAGAATCCCGTCGCTGGCATCGACCAGTCGCGCGGCGATTTCAAATACGACGTCGACTACGCCTTCGACGCCGGCACCGGCCTCAACGAAACCACCGTCCGCTACATCAGCTCGGTCAAGAAAGAGGCCAGCTGGCTCCTCGATTTCCGCCTCAAGGCCCTGAAGACCTTCCTCGACAAGCCCATGCCCACGCATTGGGCGACGAAGGATCTCGAGAACATCAATTTCGACAAGATCCGCTATTACCTCTCGCAGGGCCAGAAGCCGAAACGCACGTGGGACGAAGTCCCCGACGACATCAAAAAAACCTTCGAACGCCTCGGCATTCCCGAGCAGGAGCGCAAGTTCCTCGCCGGCGTCGAAGCGCAGTTCGACTCCGAAGCCGCCTACTCGAACATCAAGGAGATCGTCGCGAAACAGGGCGTCATCTTCGTCAACTCCACCGAAGGCCTCCGCGAGCATCCCGAACTTTTCCGCAAGTTCTTCGGCAAGGTCATCCCGACCGGCGACAATAAGTTCTCCGCGCTCAACAGCGCCGTCTTCTCCGGCGGCTCTTTCATCTACGTCCCGCCCGGCGTCAAAGTCGCCCAGCCGCTCCAGGCCTACTTCCGCATCAACGCGGAAAACTTCGGCCAATTCGAACGCACCCTCATCATCGCCGACGAGGGCTCCGAGGTCGTTTACATGGAAGGCTGCACCGCGCCGAAGTTCTCCACCTCGACGCTCCACAGCGCCGTCGTCGAACTCGTCGCGCTCAAGGGCGCCAAGATCCAGTACATCACCGTCCAGAACTGGGCGAACAACGTCTTCAACCTCGTCACCAAGCGCGCCGTCGCCCACGAGGACGCCGAGGTGAAATGGATCGACTGCAACATCGGCAGCCGCCTCACGATGAAGTATCCCGGCGTCGTTCTGAAAGGGAAGCGCGCCCGCGGCGAAGTCATCTCCATCGCCCTCGCCAACGACGGCCAGCACCAGGACACCGGCGCGAAAATGATCCACGCCGCCGACGACACCACGTCGAACGTCGTCTCGAAATCCATCTCCGTCGGCCAGGGCCGCGCGACCTATCGCGGCCAGGTCCACATCCCGAAGCACCTGAAGGGTTGCAAAAACAACACCGAGTGCGACGCGCTGCTGATCAACACCAACAGCCGCACCGACACCTATCCCGCGATCACCGTCCGCGGCGACAAGAACGCCACGCAGCACGAAGCGAGCGTGTCCAAGGTTTCCGAAGACATGATCTTCTACATGCAGCAGCGCGGCCTGACCGAAGGCCAGGCGATGAGCCTCGCCGTGAACGGCTTCATCAACGACCTCGCCCGCCAGTTCCCCATGGAATACAGCGTCGAACTGAAACGCCTCATCGACCTCGAAATGGAAGGCAGCGTCGGCTGACGCCGACGCAATGACCAATGCCTAATGCCTAATGTCCAATTAGCCCTCCGCATCCGGTCACTGCCCCATCCTTCGATCATTCGTCATTAGACATTAGTCATTGGTCATTCGCATGTCCACCATCGCTCCGACTTCCTCCTCTGCCACCGGCGCCTTCACCGCCGAAGCGTTCGCCGCGCACCTCGCCGGCCAGTCCGCCGCGCCCGCGTGGTGGCTCGAGCGCAAGCGCGCCGCCTACGCCGCGTTCGCCGCCTTGCCGATGCCGAAGCGCACGGACGAATCGTGGCGCTTCAGCAACATCTCCACGCTGACGCTCGACGGTTTCCAACTCGAACGCCTCGACGCCAACCCGCTCCCGGCGCCCGATTCGCCCTTCGGCCCCGCCGCGCTGACCTTCGTCAACAACACCCTCGCCTCGCGCCTCACGCCCGTCGGCCTGCCCGCCGGTGTAGTGGTCACCACGCTCGCCGACGCCGCCGTCGAACACGCCGAGCTGCTCCGCACGCATTTCATGGCGCAGCCGCAGAAACTCGGCTCCGAAAAACTCGCCGCGCTGCACACCGCCTTCGTCTCGAACGGCGCCTTCATCTACATCCCGCGCGGCGTCGAACTCGCCGATCCCATCGTGATCATCCACGCCGCCGCCGGCGCCGACACCGCCGTCTTCCCCCACACGCTCGTGATCGCCGAGGAGAACTCGAAAGTCACCGTCGTCGACTACTTCGTCTCGCTGGACTCCAACTCTCAACCCTCATCTCTCAACTCTCAACTCTCCGTCGGCGCCAACGACCTCTACGCCGCCCACGGCGCGCAGCTCACCTACGTCGCCGCGCAAGCCTGGTCGCCGTCCACGCTCTCGTTTCAATTCAACTCCACCGTCGTCCGCCGCGATGCCCGCGTGCAATCGCTCAACGTCCACCTCGGCGCCCGCCAGGCCCGCCACGAGTCGCTCTCGCAACTCCAGGCGCCCGGCGCGTTTTCCGAGATGCTCGCCGTCACCGTCGCGCAAAACGAACAGGAGTTCGACCAGCGCACGCTCCAGATTCACCAGGCGCCGAACACGAAGTCCGACCTCCTCTACAAGAACACGCTGCGCGATAAATCCCGTACGATCTTCTCCGGCCTCATCGTCGTCGATCAGGACGCGCAGAAGACCGACGCCTACCAGAGCAATCGCAACCTGATGCTCAGCGACGACGCCGAGGCCAACTCGCTTCCCGGCCTCGAGATTCAGGCCAACGACGTCCGCTGCACGCACGGTGCGACCTCCTCGCGCATCGATCCCGAGCAGGAGTTTTATCTCCAGTCGCGCGGCATCCACAAATCCGCCGCCGACGAACTCCTCACCTTCGGCTTCTTCGAGGAAGTCCTCACGCGCCTTCAAAACGAGACGCTCCACGAGTCTCTGCGCGCCCTGATCCAGACGAAGTTTAAGAAATAAAACCTCCCGCGAATCACGCCCATCGACGCGAATCCCAAACTTCATTCGCGACCATTAGCGTGATTCCCGGGCCACTCCGATGAGCCCTTCCAACCGCGACCGCACGCTCTCCCGCGAAGTCTACGCCACGCAGATCCCTGCGGGCGACAAAACGATCCTCGCTGCCGGCACGCCGGTGATGATCCACCAGACGCTCGGCGGCAGCTACACCGTGCAGACCGACAGCGGCCTCTTCCGCATCGACGGCAAAGACGGCGACGCCCTGGGCGAAACGGTCGTGGATAACAAAGTCCACGCCGCCACCCTCGTCGACGGCGCGCCCGATCCCGAAGCGATCTGGGGTCAGCTCCGCAAAGTTTTCGATCCCGAGATTCCGGTGAACATCGTCGACCTCGGCCTCGTCTACTCGATGGACATCGAGGCGGTCCCCGCGCCCTCGCCCGCCGAGCCGCCTTCCTACAAAGTGAACGTCGCGATGACGCTCACCGCGCCCGGCTGCGGCATGGGCCCCGCGATCGCCGAAGACGCTCGCGGCAAAATCGTCCTCGTCCCCGGTGTGACCGCCGCCGATGTCCGCATCACCTGGGATCCGCCGTGGAACCAGCAGATGATCTCCGAGGAAGGGAAGATGAAGTTGGGATTGATCTAAGTCGGAACGATACCGTCGAGGTGGAACCCGACGTCCTCTGTCGGGTTGATCGACGTGCGCACCTCCGCGTCCCAAAGAGGACATCGCGCCACGCCGACCGCAGATGGATATGCGGTCTAATAAAAACTGCCGCTGCTCCCTTCCGAGATGTAGGAGCCTGCTCGCAGGCGATCTCCTCGTGCGAAACCCAAACCTCGCCTGCAAGCCGCCTCCACCATCGGCTGCACAAAATTTTAGCCGCGGCCATCCGCGCTGAATGAAATCCTCCGCCGCGGCCAGCTTCCGCGCTTCGCCGAGCCGGCGAAGCACCCAAATCCCCTGCCACTACTTCCGTCCGGCGCGCCTTTGCGGTCGTGTTGAGATTTCAAATCCCCAAATCTCGCCGCGTGTCTTCCCCCGCTCCCTCCCGCCACCGCCTCTTCTGGCAGTTGCAGCTCGGAGGCTGGTTGCTGTTGTTGCCGATCTCCATCGGCTTTGCCTCCATCGCTTTCAACGACTGGGGCAACATCCTCCTGGTCGGCGTCGTCCGGCAGGTTTTCTCGTTCTTCCTCGCACTAGGCCTATGGCGTTTCTATCGCCGCTGGCCGGCCGAATCGTTCAAGCTCGCGCCCCACGTCCTCCCGATCGGCCTCGCGTGCCTGGCCGCCGCCGCGCTCGACGGTGCGCTGGTCGAAATCATTCGCCGGATTTTCCAACTTCCGGCCGCCCTCTCGCTGGCCGAGCGCGGCGCGATTCCCGTTCGTTTCCTGCTCTATTGCGCGTGGACCTCGCTGTATTTTTTGATTCGCCAGGAACTCGAGTCCCGCGACCACGGGCTCCGGCTCGCCCAAGCCGAGGCCGCCACCCGCGAAGCCGAACTCGCCGCCCTCCGCGCCCAGATCAACCCGCACTTTCTCTACAACGCCCTCACCTCCATCCTCGCCGAGTGCGACGAAAATCCCCAGGCCGTGCGCGCGATCACCGGCTCGCTCGCCGCCTACCTCCGCTCCTCCCTCCTGCAACGCAGTCATTACGCTTCGCTCACTGACGAGATCGACGCGATCGCCGGCTACCTCCGCGTCGAACAATCGCGCTTCGAGGAACGGCTCGTGCACACGTTCGCGATCGACGATGCCGCCCGCGCCCTCGTCGTGCCGACCGCCGTCCTGCTCCCCCTCGTCGAGAACGCCGTCAAATACGGCATGCGCACCTCGGCCCCGTTGCTGCAGCTCTCCATCGGCGCCACGCTGCACGACGGCCGCCTTTCGCTCACCGTGGAAAACTCCGGCCACTGGATCGAGCCTCGCCCGAATCCGACCGACTCCACGCAGATCGGCCTCGCCAATCTCCGCCGCCGCCTCGCGCTGTTGTACCGCGACGACGCCACGCTCGCCGTCGATCATGACGCGCAACACGTCCGGATCACGGTGACTCTGCCCGCCGTCGAAAACGCCCCCAGCTCCGATCCCCTCCGCCCCGCGCCGGTGCGCAGCGAGGAGCAAGACGCCTCCCGCTGAATCCGCCGGTCGCATGCTCTCCAATCCCGACGCCACGCCTGCAACCGAATCGCCCCTGCGCGCGTTGCTCGTCGACGACGAGCGCCTCGTGCGGAAACACCTCCGCCAGCTCCTTGCCGCGCATCCGTCGGTGACGATTGTCGGCGAAGCCGCCTCCGTCCCCGCCGCCGCCGCGCTCGCGCCCCAGCTCCAGCCCGACGTCATTTTCCTCGACGTGCAAATGCCGCCCGCAAACGGCTTCGACCTGCTGCCGCTGCTCGATCCCGCGCCCGCCGTCATCTTCGTCACCGCGCACGACGAGTTCGCCGTTCGTGCCTTCGCCGCCAGCGCGGCCGACTACCTGATCAAGCCCGTCCTCCCCGAACGCCTCGCGCTCGCCCTCGAACACGTGCACCGCGGACGTCCGTCCACTCACGCCACCCCCCAAGCCGCGACCCCCTCGAACCTCGGGCTCGATGACACGCTCATTCTGCGCGACGCCGGCCGGCTCCGCCGCGTGCGCGTGCGCGACACCGCCGCCTTCGCCGCCGAAGGCAGCTACACGCGTGTTTATCTCGCCGCGGAACGTCCGATGCTCGTGATGCGCCGGATGATCGAGTGGGAAACGCTTTTGCCCGCGCCGCCTTTTCTGCGTCTGGAACGCTCGCTCCTCGTGAATCTCGATCGCGTCGCGGGGCTCGACGTTCGTTCGCGCGATGCCGGCGAGATCATCCTCGATGCGCTCGGCTCGCAGCCGCTTCCGCTCGCCCGTGTCGCCCTCGCCCGCCTCCGCGCCGCATGGCCGAAATAGAGCGGTTTAGAAACTAAAACGGTCCGCGGACGGCTCGGAGAGCCGTCCCTACCAACGAACCAGCTCCCACCGCTTGCGGCGCGCCAGCCCTGGTAGGGACGCCTCTCCGAGGCGTCCGCGCTTGCGGCGCGCCAGCCCCGGTAGGGACGCCTCTCCGAGGCGTCCGCGCCGACGACCGAACCGCGGCCTAATCCAGACCTGCGCGCCAGACAACAGGCCGCTCCCGCCTGCCCACTTCGTCGAATATATCGCCCATTTCGTGGAATCCTACTTATGCGCCGGCGCACGCGGTCGCACAGTCTTCAACGGCTCGCGTCCCCCTGCGCGTCCCCACGAGCCACCCACCCACGCGGCTCCGTTCATCCTTCACTCAACGCTCTTCACTCAACGCTCCGCACCACATGCCCATTCGTTTCGCCCCGCTCTTCGCCCTCCTCACCGCCCTCACGCTCCACGCCCAATCCGCCTGGCAGGCCACCACCAACAAAAATTGGAACGCCGACGGCAACTGGTCGGTTGCCGGCTTCCCCAACGCCGAATCCGTCACCGCCGAATTCGGCGCTTCCAGCCAGCCCTCCGTCACGGTCAGCGACAGCTTCACGGTCGATGGCATTCATTTCACCTCCGCCGCGCCCGCCTACACGTTCTCGCTCAAAAGCGCCTCCGAACTGATCTTCGCCGGTGCCGGCCTCGTCAACGAATCCGCCGCCACCCAAACCTTCGCCGTCAAGGCGACCGGTGTCGGCGACGCCCGCCTCGCCTTCCTCCACTCCGCCAACGCGGCCAACGCCGTCATCTCCGCACAAGGCACGCTCGACAACGGCACCCCGACCCAGGTCGCCCGGATCGATTTTCAGAATACAACCTCCGCCGGCTCCGCGAAAATCACCGCGCAGGACGCCGGCTCGGTCACCTTCAGCGGCACGGCCACCGCCGACGGAGCGAAGATCACCATCCGCGACACCGGCAGCTACGTGACGTTTCAGGACGCCTCGACCGCCGCCAGCGCCGCGATCACGCTCGTGAGCGGCGGCCGCTCCCGCCTCACGTTCGAGAACTCGTCCAACGCCGGTCAGGCCGTCATCAAGGTCAACTCCGGCGGCACCGTGGTGTTCCAGGACAACAGCTCCGCCAATTCGGCCACCATCACCGCCAACAGCGCGCTGGCGCCGATCGCCTTCATCGGCCACGCCACCGCCGGCTCCGCCACCATCGACACGCAACGTATCGATTTTTCCGGCACAGCCACCGCCGGCAGCGCCTTCCTCACCCTTCGCGGCGCTTCCAATTTCTACGGCAGCTCCACCGCCGGATCCGCCACCCTCGCCGTGGTGGCCGGCCAGCACGTCACGTTCAACAACACCAGTTCCCTCGGCGCCGCCAGCGTGGTGTTGGGCGACAACAGCGCCATCGTGTTTGCCGACAGCTCCAGCGGCGGTTCCGGCGTGATTTCCGGCACGGGCGGACTCGTCAAAACGGGCGCCGGCTCGCTCACGCTTTCCGGCGCGAACACCTACACCGGCGCGACCTCGATCAACGCCGGCACGCTCTTCGTGGACGGCTCGCTCGCCGACACCGCCGTCGCGATCGCCGCCGGCGCCACGCTCGGCGGCAGCGGCATCATCGCCGGCGCAACCACGATTCAAAGCGGCGCACACCTCGCGCCCGGCAGTTCGCCCGGGACGTTGTCGTTCGCCGACAGCCTGACGCTCGTCGCCGGTTCGATCCTCGATTTCCAACTCGGCACGACGAGCGATTTGATCCGCGTTTCCGGCGGCACGCTCACTGGCCCTTCGTCCGGCCTCGTCACACTGAACCTTGCCGATTCCGGCGGCTTCGATCCGCTCACCGGCGGCACCTTCACGCTCTTCGATTTTTCGGGCGCCACGCTCAGCGGCTTCGACGCCGCCCATTTCGCGTTCGGCTCACTGCTCGCCGGCACGACGCTCTCCGGCTATTCGCTGACGCTCGACTCTGTCGGCAAGACCTTGAGCCTGACCTATGCCGCCAGCGCAGTCCCGGAACCTTCCGCCTGCGCCGCGATCCTCGGCGCCGGCGCGATCGTTCTCGCCCTCTGGGCACGCCGCCGCAGCCATCCGCCTATCGTCACCGCAAGCTGAGCGACGTTCTCGTTCGAGCGGTTTAAAATTTGCCGTAGCCGAGGCAGGAGCCTGCCCGCCGGCGATTTCAGCGCTCCCCGATCGGATGTAGGAGCCTGCTTGCAGGCGATTTCAGCGTTCCTCGATCAGTTGTAGGAGCCTGCTTGCAGGCGATTTCAGCTCTCCTCGATCGGATGTAGGCGCCTGCTTGCAGGCGATGTTTGATCTTCGCCCGCCCGGATCGCCTGCAAGCAGGCTCCTACATTTCTGACGCGAGCGGCTATAGTTTAATCCTAAAATGCATTTGAAACGCGGAACTTGCAGAGGAGAAAGCCAGCACTCGGCCCATGCCGCCCCTTCACCTCACGAGTGATTTTCACCCGCACCGCAAATCGTCTTTTTACTTCGCGCCCTCCGCGTTTCGATCGTGGAATTTAAGATGAATGCCATGGCACGGCAGCGCCGGTAGGGACGCCTCTCCGAGGCGTCCGTTGCGAGTCGAAGAGCCGCCGAACTCGCGAAGTTACCTGCGGGATACGATGCCATCCGGCGCCGACCCGCCGCTTGGCCGTAGGTCTCGTCGAAGGCAGACAGAACCCAGCAGAAAGCCAAATGAGCCTGAAAAACGCCGTTGAAACGCGGAGCCCGCGAAGAACGCAGAGGAGAAATTCAAACCACGCGTCGCGCCGGATCTTCACCTCGCGGATGAATCTCTCCGGGATTCCAATCTCGCTCTTTTTCCTCCGCGCCCTTCGCGCCCTCCGCGTTTCGATCGCGGAATTTAAGATGAATGCCATGGCGCAGCAGCGCCGGTAGGGACGCCTCTCCGAGGCGTCCGTTGCGAGTCGAAGAGCCGCCGAACTCGCGAAGTTACCTGCGGGATACGATGCCATCCGGCGCCGACCCGCCGCTTGGCCGTAGGTCTCGTCGAAGGCAGACAGAACCCAGCAGAAAGCCAAATGAGCCTGAAAAACGCCGTTGAAACGCGGAGCCCGCGAAGAACGCAGAGGAGAAATTCAAACCACGCGTCGCGCCGGATCTTCACCTCGCGGATGAATCTCTCCGGGATTCCAATCTCGCTCTTTTTCCTCCGCGCCCTCCGCGCCCTCCGCGTTGCGATTTTTTCGTAACGTTTCCCCTCCCGCCGGGTTGTCGGAGAGCCGCCATGCTCTCCGATCTCCGCCTCTCCCTGCGCGCCCTCGCGAAGTCGCGCGGTTTCGCCACCATCGCCATCCTCACGCTCGCCGTCGGCATCGGCTCGACCACGGCGATCTTCAGTGCGCTCCAGGCACTCGTCATCTCTCCGTTTCACTATCCCGCCGCCGATCGCATCGTGCACATCTGGTCCGGCGACGGCTGGCCGTTTTCCCCGGCTGATTTCTTCGACCAGCGCGAGCAGTCGAAAAGTTTCACCACGTTCGGCGTTTATCAGCCCGGCTCCTTCAACATCGGCCAGGAAAATGCCCAGGCCGTCCGCGGCATCACCGGCACCGCCGATGTCCTCCGCACCTTTGGCGTACCACCGCTGCTCGGCCGCTTGTTCGAGCCGTCCGACGATGCCGAAGGCGCCCCGCCCGTCATCATCATCAGCCATGCGCTCTGGCAGCAGCGCTTCGCCGGCGATCCGCAGGTGCTCGGGAAAAAACTCCGCGTCGACGGCAAGGACGCCGCCGTCGTCGGCGTGATGCCGGCCACCTTCGAATTCGTTTCCCCCTGGATGCGCACCGAGGCCCCGCAACTCTGGACGCCGCGCATTTTCGACAAAGACGAGAAAACGAAACGCGACAGCCACTACCTCCTCGGTGTCGCCCGGCTCCGCGACGGCGTCACCGTCGCCAACGCCTACGCCGAGGTCAAAACCATCGGCAAACGCCTCACCCAGCTCTATCCCGACTCGAACACGCGCAAGGAGTTTCTCGTCCGCTCCCTCCATGAGGAAATGACGCGCGGCCTCGGCCGACAAATCTGGCTGCTCTTCGGCGCGGTCGCCCTCGTGCTCCTCGTCGCCTGCGGCAACGTCGCCAGCATGCTCCTCGCGCGCAGCGCCCGTCGTCAGGGTGAGTTCGGCGTGCGCGTCGCACTCGGCGCCACGCCCGGCGCGCTCGTGAAGCTCGCATTGATCGAGAGCCTCCTCCTCGCGTTCGCCGGCGCCGCGCTCGGTATCGGACTCGCCTTCGCCGGCGTGGAAATTCTCCGCGTGATCGCCCCCGTGAGCGAGGCCCGCAAGGCCGCCATCTCCCTCGACGCGATCGCTCTCGCCTTCGGCCTCGGCGCCACGCTCCTCACCGCCCTGCTCGCCGGCCTGCCGCCCGCGCTGTCCGCCATGCGCACCTCCCTCGCGACCGTCATGCGCGCCGATGCCCGCGGCGCCGTCGGCTCGCAGGCCCGCCATCGCATGCTGCGCAGCCTCGTCATCGCCCAGATCGCCGTCGCTTTCGTCCTCGCCAACGGCGCCGTGCTTTTCTCGACCGGCTACTTGAAAATCCTCGAGGAAAATCAACTCCTCGCGACCGACGCCGTCTACACCGCGCAGGTGACGTTGAGCGGCCCTCGGTACAAGGAGAATGCCGCGGAGGATCGCTTTTGGTATGACTACGTCGCGCGCGTCGAAGCGCTGCCCGGAGTCGTGCGCGCCGCGATCACGTCGAAGCTCCCCCTCGAAGGCGGCAGCAACACCAACGGCCTCGTGAACGACGAGACCTACGATCCCACGCAACGCCGGCTCTCGATCGAGCGCTCGTCCATCACCGAAAATTATTTCTCCACGATGGGCATCCCTCTCCTCAAAGGCCGCAACCTCACCTCCGAGGACCGCACCGGCGAGATCCGCGGCGTCGTCGTGAACGAGCAGCTCGTCAAAAAAGCCTGGCCGAAAAAAGAGCCCCTCGGCGAAATCATCCGCGGCAACAATCCCGGCAAACCCTGGTACACCGTGCGCGTCGTCGGGGTGGCGGAAAACGTGAAGCAGTGGGGCGCCGATGCCGAGGTGCAGCCGGAAATGTACACCACCCCCGAAGGCCACTGGGGCAACTCCGCGCACCTCGTCCTCCATTCCTCGCTGCCCCTCGCGCAACTCGCCCCGCAACTCCGCCGCGAACTCGCCGCGCTCGATCCGGAACTCGCGCTCAAGGATCTCCGCACCATGCGCGCCGTCGTCGCGTCCTCGACGCAGAGCCAGCGCGCCGTCGCCGGCCTCGTGAATTTTTTCATGGCGACCGCACTCGGCCTCGTCGCCGTCGGCCTCTACGGCACGCTTTCGTATCACGTGCTCCAGCGCACGCGGGAGATCGGCGTCCGCGTCGCGATCGGCGCGCTGAAAGGCGACATCGTTCGCCTCGTCTTCGCGCAGGGCGGTCGCTGGGTCGCGATCGGTCTCGCGCTCGGGCTCGCCGGCAGCCTCGCGCTCTCGGTCGCGTTGAAGTCGCTCGTCTATCACATGGAGGGCATCACCGCGCCGCCGCTGCTCCTCGCCACGGTCACCGTCGGCCTCGCCGCCATGATCGCCTGTTGGCTCCCGGCCCGGCGCGCGGCGAAACTCGATCCGCTCGAAGCGCTGCGCGCCGAATGACGGCGAGTTGCGGTCCGTTACTTCCTGCGGTCCGTTCCGTCTTTCTCGCGATGCACCTCAAGAAAATAGCGCTCGCAATTTTCGCCCTCACGCTCGCCGCGGTCGGCGGCGTCGTGGTCTTGGCCGCAGCGCTGGCGATCGGTGCGATTGTGCTGCTGACGCGCTTGTTGACGGGCCATCGCCGTCGGCGGATCAGCCATTCGCCGCCAGCGTCGAAGGATTCGTCGAAAGGCGATGCCATCGACGTCGCCGCCACGGAAATTCCGTCCGACTAAACAGAGCGCGAGGCGACGGCCGCTGGCAGCCGTCGCCCCGGATGGAAGCAAATCGGGCTCTGCGTCAGGGAACTTCGTAGACTTCGATCAAAGCCACGCCGGTGGCGCCACTCACACCGGTGGCATGCACGCTGTAGATGCCGGGTTCGAGCGTGACCAGCAGAGCCGAGTCTCCACTCCCGTCAGCCAGCGGGAATGCGCCCGTGGCACTCGCTGCCGTCACGACCGCCGGCGCAGTCGCCGCGCTGCCCCACTTGTCGTTGGACGCAATCACCGCCGAATTGTGAAACAGACTGAGCTTCACGCCGGTGACGGCGTCGTCGACGCCCATCGGCTTGATGCCGGGCCCGACCGCCCGAATCAGCACCTGCTTCGTCGTGTTGCCCGAAATGACGAACCCGGCAATCAGGGTGTTGGAATCGGCGCCGATCTGCCCGCGGCCGGAGATGTTTACCAGTTTGCCCGCATCCGTGGGCGGGATCGGAGCCTCGTAGATTTCCGCCAACGCCACGCCCGTGCCGCCGTCGGCGCCGCTGACGACGGCGCTGTACACCCCGGGATCGAGGGTGACGAGGAGCGCCGCGTCGCGACTGCCCTCAGCCAGCGCAAATGCACCGGTGGCGCTCGCGACGCTGGCGATATCCGCGTGGTTCGGCGCGGTGCTCCAACCCGCGTTTTCGTCGAGCACCGTCGCGCCATGGTGCAATTGAATTTTGGGCTGCGCCAGCACGCCGGAGACACCCTGCGCGGTCAGCCCCGGACCAACCGCACGAAGTAGAATTTGTTTCGGAGCCGGTCCGTCGATCACAAATCCGACAATCAGCACGTGATTCCCGGCGCCGACAAAGCTGCGGGTCGAGGTGTTGACGAACCGCCTGATGCTGGGAACGGATTCGGATACCCCGGCGAAGCTGATCACCGTGCTCGAGCCCGCCGGAGTCACAGCGGCGGCGATGCTCTGCTTCTCCGCATCGATGGTGATGACGAATTTCGTGCTGTCGCTCGCCGTTACCGTCAGGTGCCCGGTCGAGTCGACGACGCCCGTGCCTCCACCCACAAACGTCGCGGCGGTGGTCACAATGACTGCATCGCCATTCGCACCTACAATCACATACGTGGTTCCGGAAGCGGTACCGACAGCCGAAGCCGTGTAGAAGCCGGCCAGAGACGGCAACCCACCCGTCGGAACATCCATCGAACCGGCAAACGTTTCGTCTATTCCGTCGATCGAGCCGGTCACGTTGCCACCGGTGATTTGGCCCAGGAGAGTGACTCCCGTGGCGCGACCCAAGCGGTCGGACCCTCCCGACGATGAGATGGATGCGGCCGTCCGGGTGTCCACCGCCAGCGGCCGGATCTCGCTGCCGGTGACGGTGAAGCTGCCGTCCGCATTGATTATCACGTCGAGCACGATCGCGCTGTGCCGCTGCGGCAGATACCCGATGAACGTACCGGTATTGTCACCCCGTACGCTCAACGCCCAATTGCCACCAGCGCCAAACTGGCCGAAATAGGTGCCGGCGAAACCGATCACTCCATCCACGGAAACCACCGCGATGGAACTCGTGGCCGAGCCCGCCGCGTTTGTCACCGTTACGCTATAGCCACCCGAACTGGTGGCGTCGGCGCTCGGAATCGAATAGGTGGCGGAGATCGCGCCCGGGATGGCCACGCCATTTTTCTTCCACTGATAGGTGGGGCTGGGCACAGCCAGTACCTCCACCGTCAGCGAGACGGGTTGTCCCGCGCTGACGGCCGAATTCGCCGGCTGCGTCGCGATCAGCGGGGCCAGCGCAGGCGTCCAGTTCGTCGGCGTCGCTTTCGCGGTGCCGTCCTTCTGCGTGTTCAGCACCCAGGTCGGATTGCTGTAATTCGCCACCTGTGCGTCGTTCGCCGGCGAAGTCCACTGGAAGGACCACGAGACCCGGCCGGTGACCGCCACCGGCGTGCCGTCGCTCTGCTTGGTGGGATTGAATTCGACGCAGAGCGTGTTGCTGCGGTCGGCGATGCCGTTCGGATCCCAGCCGAGCGGGTTGAGCGCGGTGTCGGCTTCGCGGCAATTCAGCAGCACGACCTCGGTGTAGGCCGGTGCGTTCTGGTTGAGGCGGCCGAGATAGGAGCCGGTCACGCCGGTGTCGGCGCTGAACAAGCAGTTTGAATACACGAAGCCGTGATTCGTCGCGGGATTGCGCACCTGCGTGTAAAACGTCGTCGAGTGGAGCATCTTCAGCTCGCAGTTGTTGAAGAAGACCGGGCCGTTGCCCCACATGAAGTCGGTGTCGCCCTCGATGTAGCTGTCGCTGACGTAGGTCGGACCGTTGACGTTCAGCGTGTCCTGGAAGCTCGAGAGGTTGACGCTGGCGATCGTGGTCTGCGCCGTGTCGGCATTGTTGAAATAGACCGCCTCGGCCTGCGAACCGCCGAACGCGGTGAAGTTTTTCACCGTCAGATTCGCCAGCACCGTGCCGGTGCTGTTGCGGCCCTCGAACGCGGCGCGGCCATTCGTGCCCTGCGGATTGAGCGTGTTGTTGTTCGGATAACCGACGATCGTCCCCGTGCGGCTCTGGCCGACGATCGTGAGCTGGTCCTTGGCGGTCCAGTAGACGATCTCGTAGTAAGTGCCGTCCTTGATCGCGATCCGCGTCGGGGTCGTGTTGGCGGCGGGAACCCAATCGAGCGCCGCCTGCACGGTGCAGAAGTCGCCCGAACCATCCTTCGCCACGGTCAACGTCGTCGTGCCGGCGGCGGGCGCGGCGCTCATGGTCGTAAACGCGATCGTGCTGTTGCTGCTCACGCCGGCGAACGCCAGGCCCGTGCTGTCGACGAAGACGCCGGGGTCGATCGTGACATAGTAGGACTTGCCGTAGGTCAGCGCGCCGTTGGTCGGATAAATCGTCGCCGTGCTGCCGGAAATCGTGACCGGGTAATAGTTGAAGCCGGCGAGCGTGCCGATCGTCTTCGCCTTGGTCGGCAAGGCGAGGATCGCCGCGGTCGCGGTGCGCGCCGTCGCCGAACTGAAGCTGATCGTATCAACCGGCGTGCCGGGACTCGCCGCATCGTAGATCTTGATCGCGCCATTGAGGCCGGCGGCGATCGGTGCGCTGAAGTCGAGCGTGATGGGTGTTTCCGGATACGCGCCGGCGCCGGTGGCGCGGAGCACGCTGCTACCCGACAGCGCGAGCGAACCCGAGAGGACGTTCACCGAGGCGACGGCGCTCGTCACGTTGCCGGCGAGATTCGTGACCACCACCGTGTAGTTCCCGGTGTCGGCCGCCGCGGCGCTCGCGATCGTGTAGCTGCTGCCCGTGGCGCCGCTGATCGCGACGTCGTTTTTCTTCCATTGATAAGTCGCGGTCGGCAGCGCATCCGCTGCGACCGAGAGGGTCACGCTGGCGCCCGCGTTGACGTTGTCCCCCGTCGGCTGGGTGGTGATGACGGGAACGTATTGGACCACGAGGGTCGCGACGCTGCTGGTCACGGAGGCCAGGCCATTCGTCACCACGACGGAATAATCGCCCGCGTCAGCCGGCGTGAGCGTCGCGAAAACCAGCGTGGGGTTGGTCGCATCCGCGATCGGATTGCCGTTTTTCTTCCACTGATAAGTGACGGGAGCGGACGCGCTCGCCGTCACCTTCAGTGTGTAGGCCGCGCCGGCGAGCTTGGTGGCGCTCGCAGGCTGGAGTTCGATCACCGGCGCGAAGGGACTGCTGGCGACTTCCAGCTTCGTCCGCACGCTCGTCACGGAGCCAGCGGCGTTGCTGGCGACGAGTTGGTAGGTGGCGGCGCCCGCGAGTTGGACGTTGCCCAGCGTGAGCGCCGCAGTGGCGGCCGAGGCGTTCGCGGTCGAATCGATGTTCGTGAAATTCGCGCCGCCGTCGGTGCTGATCTGCCATTGATACGTCGTCGCGCCACCCGCGGCCACGGCGGTCAGCGTGATGCTGTCGCCCACTGCCACGGTCCCGTGCGCCTGCGGCTGCGTGGTGAAATAGGGCACCGTCGTGATGCCGGCGAAATTGCCGAGCTGGAGCGTCACCGCCGCGCCCGTCGAATTCTGGAAGTGATAGCCGAACTCGTTAAACGTGATCGACGCGCTCGCGACGGAGAGGCCGGTCGAGCCGCTGCTGTAGACGCGGCGGTTGAGCACGAGGCCGCCGGTCGCGTGATCGAGGAGCACGCCGCCGCTGACGCCCACGGCGTTGCTGTTGGTGCCGATGGTCACGGTGCCCGAGGCCGCCGCCGATGGCCGGACGATCATGTCGACGAGCAGGTTGTCGTTGACCGTGCCGAGCGCGCCGCCTGTGCCCGTGCCCATGCCGTAAGGCGTGTTGATGTCGCTCTGGAAAAGGCTGACCGGGCAGAACGGCGTGCCGCTCGTCACGCTCTGCGGCTTCATGCTGACCGCGCCGGTGCTCTGGTAGAACTCGATCCACAGGCCCTTGTCGTCGGTGAAATTGCCGGCCGCAGCGGGCGCGGTGCCGCCGTTGTTGAACAGCCCGAAGCCGGTGTAGTGAAATTGATTCGATCCGCCGGTGCCGTAGCCGCCCGAGGCGAGCATCGAAAACGTGACGGGCAGATTGTTCGTGCCGGTCGTCGGCTTGCTCAACACCAGCGGCACGAAGCTGCTCGTCACGAGCGTCACCGTGCTGTTGGCCGCGATGGTGAACGTATACGTATTCGTCGCCGGATCGAAGGCCGCCGCGTCCGCGCTGAGGCGCGCGCCGGTTTGATCGTAGGACTGCCAGGCCAGGCCGCCCGCCGGGGCGACCGTCAAATGGCCGGCGCTGCTCGTCACCGAGCCCGCGGCACTGGTGACGATCACGGTGTAATCACCGGCGTCGGACACCCGCGGATTCGCGAGCGTGAGCGTCGCCGACGTCGCGCCCGCCACGTCGACGCCGTCTTTTTGCCACTGATACGTCAGCGCGCTGCCCGTTGCCGCGATGTTGAAGGTGACCGGCGTGCCCGCCGCCACGCCCTGCGCGGCGACCGGCTGGGTCGTGATCGTCGGCAGCGCTCCGACGGCAAGCGTCGCCACGCCGCTGGTGACCGAGCCGGAGGCATTCGTGACGACGACGGTGTAGTCGCCGGCGTCGTCCGCGGCCGCGCTCGCGATCGTGAAGCTCGCGCCGGTGGCGCCGCTGATATCGACACCGCCCTTCCGCCATTGGTAAGTCGCAGCGGGGACGCCGACGGCGCCGACCGTAAACGAGGCGCCGGTTCCGTTGAGCACGGACGCCGCGGCGGGTTGCGAGACGATTATCGGCGCGAGCGCGGGTGTCCACGAACTGGACACGGTGCCGTCCATCGCCGTGTTCAGCGCCCAGGTCGCGTCACTGAAATGCGCGATCTGCGTGTCGTTGGCGGGCGAGGTCCACTGGTAGGACCAGGAGATGCGGCCGCTGACGTCGACAGGCGTGTTGTCGGAAATTTTCCGGCTGTTGTATTCGACGCAGTTGGTCAGGGCGGTGCCGGCCGGCGTACTCTGGCCGTTGGCGTTCCAGCCCGCCGGGATGATGTGGTCGCCGAGCAGGCAGTTCAGGAGGACGACCTCGGTGTGCGGATTCGCGTTCTGATCGAGGCGGCCGAGGTCGCTGTTGGTAATCGGATTGGCCGGATTCTGGCTGTCGCCGGCGGCGGCATCCCACGTGCAGTTCGAATAGACGAAACCGTGGTTGGTGGCCGGGTTGCGGACCTGCGTATAGTGGCTCTGGATGCTCAGCGCCTTCAACTCGCAGCGGGCGAAGTAGACCGGACCCGCGCCCCACATGAAGTCGGTGTCGCCTTCGATGTAGCTGTCGCTGATGTAAGCTTGGCCGTTGATGAGCAGCGTGTCCTGGTAGCTGGACAGATTCACGTTCGTGATGATCGCCTGCATGGCGGTCGCCGAGCCGCTCAGGTACAGCGTCTCCGCCTGCGAACCGGTCTTGGCCGTGAAATTCTTGAGGCTGAGGTTCGCAATGACCGTGCCGGTGCTGCCACCGCGGCAGCCGAACGCCGCGCGCCAGGCGGTGCCACTGGAATTGAAATTATTGTTGTTCGCGTAGCCGATCACCACGCCGGCCCGGCTTTCGCCGAGGAACGTGAGGTTGCTCTTGTTCGTCCAGGAAACGAGTTCGACGTAGGTGCCGTTCTTGATGTGAATCGTGATCGGCGTGACGTTGTTGGCGGGGATGAAATCCAGCGCGCCTTGCACGGTGTAGAAATCGCCCGAGCCGTCGTTGGCGACGGTCAACGTGGTGGCGCCATCGGCCGGCCCGGCGGCCTTGGTCGTGAAAGTCCACGTGGTGTTGCTGGTGAACCCGGCGAAAGTCGCCCCGGTGCTGTCCACGATGGCGCCCACATCGATCGTCACGTAGTAGGTCTTGTTGTAAGTGAGGGAGCCGTTGCGCGGGAAAATCTTCAGCGTGTTGCCGGACACCGTGACCGGATAATAATTCATCCCCGCCTGGCCGCCGATCGTCTGGCTTTGCACCGGGAGCGCCAGTTGGGCGGCGCTCGCCGTGCGCACCGACGCCGCGGAAAAGTTAATCGTGTCGACCGGCGTGGCGGGGCTGGCGGCGTCGTAAATTTTGATGTTGCCGGTCAGACCCGGCGAGATGGCCTGGCTGAACGTGATCGCGAGCGGCTGGTCAGGAAAGACCGCCGTCGCGTTGTTGGCCGGCAAGAGCGATGCGGTCGTCAGCGAGGGCGAGAGCACGGTGACGGTGGCGGTCGAACTCGTGGAGGATCCGGCGGCATTGGTGGCGACCACGGTGTACTGGCCGGCATTGGCGCCCGTCGCGCCGGTGATCGTATAGGTCGCGTTGGTCGCGCCGGAAATCACGACGTTGTTCAATTTCCACTGGTAGGCAGGCGTCGGCGTGCCGGCTGCGGCCGCGGTCAGGGCCAGGTTGTCGCCGGGATTCAGGTTCCCGCCGGTCGGTTGGGTGGTGAACGAAGGCGTCTGATTGACGCTGAGGGTCGCCGCGGCGCTCGTGGCGGTGCCGACGGAATTCGTCACGACCGCGCGATAAAGCGCGGCGTCCGAGAGCTGGGCGCTGGAAACGGTGTAGGTCGCGTCGGTGGCATTCGGGATGTCGACATAGTTCGCCCCGGCATCCGTGCTCTTGCTCCACTGATAAGTGAGCGGCGCGGTGCCGTTGGCCCCGACGGAAAAAGTGTTGCTGCCGCCGACGAGGATCGTGGCACTCTGCGGATCGGTTTGAATCGACGGGCCGACGGCCGCCGCAGAGAGGGTGAGCGTGCAATCCGTGCTCGTGACCGAGCCCGCGGCGTTGCCGGCGACGACCCGATAGATGCCATCGTTAGCCGAAGTCGCGGCCGTCAGGCTGAGCGTCGCGGTGGCGGCGGACGGGTTGGCGACCGGATCGATCGCGGTGAAATTCGCCCCGCCGTCCGTGCTCTTCTGCCATTGATAGGTCACGCCGGTTCCGATGGTCGTCACCGAAATGGAGATATCCTGGCCGGTGGTGCCCGTCAGCGTGGCCGGCGGCTGGCCGGTCGCGGGAGTGAAATACGGCACGCCGTTCAGCGTGAGCGCGCTGAGCGTGAAGGTGACATCGCTGGCGGTGGTGTTGTTGAAGCTGAATCCGAATTCGTTGAAAGTGATGGGGCCGCCGAGTGTCGCGGTGGTGGAGGCACTGGTCTTGATGCCGACGTAGGTGACCGTGTTGGCCGCATCGTTGAAGCTGGTCTTGGCGTTTTCGGTGTGGTCGATGTAAAGCACGCCCGCCGTCGCGGCCGTGACGCCCGAACCCAGCGACACGCCGCCGGTCGCGGACATGGCGACGCGAAAGCGCGCGTCGATCAGTTGATTGTCGGAGACGGTGCCGGCGCCGCCGTTGGCCCCCGAGATGATTTTCGTGGTCCCGCCCAATTGCGTGGGCGTGCTCACGTTGACCAGGAGATTCGCCGGCACGGTCGAAGCCGCGGGCGGCGTGGCCAACGGCTGCAGGGCGGCAAACCCTTCGCCGGTGACCGACGCCAAGGCCGTGTTCGGTCGAAGATCGGTCCACACGCCGTAGTCGTCAGTGAAATTGCCCACGGCAGCGGGTGCGGTGCCATTCGTGTTGAACAAGCCCATGAAGAACCGGCGCTCACCTTGCGTCCCCGTGCTCATCGCCCCGGAGGCATTCATGCTGAAGCTCACGGTCGCGTAGTTAAAACCCGATGACGGAATCGTCAGCGTCACGGGCACGAAGGTGGTGGTGACGAACGCGTAGAATTTCCCCGCCGGAATCGTGAACGTGTAGGTCGCCGTGGCCGGATCCCACGTCGCGGCATTGGCGCTCACCTGCGTGCCGGCGAGGTAGGAACCCCAGGTTACCTTCCCGTCGGCGTGCGCGGCCGGAGCGGACCAGATGGCGAGGGCCGCCGCGGCCGCCAGGCACCTCGCCCGGACCGCGACACGGGCGAATCGCGCTTTGCCGGACGGAAGAGTGTGAGTCAGATAACGCCCGAGGGCGGCCACGGAAGAATGCATTTTCATGGGGAAACAGGACAAGTGGGGTGACAAACGAGCCGGCCAGGTGGGAATCCTGGACACGCGCGGCGGAGAATACTCGTCGCGGCCAATGCCGTCTTGTCATCAAAACTGATGACGTGCCCTCGCCGTCTCGCCGATCGGGCTGAGGCCGTCCGAAGCTTCCGGCCTCTGCGGCGGGGTTTTCTCTCTGAAAAACCCGCTTCTCCGCCGCGTCCGCGCTCACGGCGGCGACTCCACTCTGTCCGGTCGAGGTCACCCGCGGTCATCGCCCGCGCCGGTTTCGCGTGCGTCCCGGGTTCACATCTGTCTAGGTGCGGCCCGCATTTCGAAATGCCCCTGTCCCGCTCCGCCCGCCCGGAAAGTCCAGTTGCTCCGCCGCCGTGACCGCCCGTATCCTCAATTCAATGTCCGCGTCGCGCCTCATGCCCGCGCTGCTCATGGCCGTCTTCCTCGCCGCGACGCCCCTTCCTCTGGCGGCGGCAAATCCCCCGGAACTCCACGTGCCCGCGTCCGGCGAATACTCGTTGCGCGAGTGGCACGAACCGGATGGCTTGCCGCACGACGAAATCGCGCGCGTGCACCAGGATGCCGGCGGTTTCCTCTGGGTCGCGACTTTCGAGGGCCTGGCGCGCTTCGACAGCGTACACTTCGAAAATTTCGCGGACATCTTCAAATCGCTCGCCGCCGCGCCCAATGTGCGCGCCCTCGCCGAGCCCGCCGGCCTCGGGCTCGTGTGTGCGCCCGCCGACGGCGGGCTGATCGCTCATCGCGACGGACGCTGGGAGCGGCTCGCCTTCGCGGCCGGCCGGCAGGTCAACTCGCTCTTCGCCGAGGCGGACGGCACGTTGTGGGCGAGTTGCGAGGATCGCACGTTGTTGCGGCTCCACGCCGGCCGGACCGAAGTTTTTCCGGTCGCGGATTTCGGCAGCATCCGGCCGATCGCCTATTTTGCCACGGACGAAACCGCTCACCTGTGGATCGCCACCGGCGCGTTTCTCGGCCGCTGGGAAAACGGCCGCCTCGAACCCAGCGCCGCGATTCCGGGCAACGTCGAACTGCGCATCGGCTCGAGCCGCCACGGCGGGCCGTGGGTCGTCACTCCCGACCGGATTTACAAACTCACCAACGGCGCGGCGGACGCCGGCCTCGCGATCCCCACCCTCGTCGGCGCGCACTATATTCACACACTGCTCGAGGATCGCACCGGTGCGCTCTGGATCGGCACGCGTTCACAGGGCCTGTTTCTTTTGACGCAGGGCCGGCTGCTGGCGGTGCCCACTTCGAGCGAGGACATCCGTTCGCTCTGCGAGGATCGTGAGGGCAATCTTTGGGTCGGCACGAACGGCGGCGGCCTCGACCGCCTGCGTCTCCGCGATTTCCGGCTCTTCGACAAAACCTCCGGCCTCCTCGACAATTTCAGCTACACCGTCTGCGAGGACGCCACGGGCACCATGTGGTTCGGCAATCGCGATGGCTGCGTCGCGCGTTTCCGCGACGACAAGATCGAACTGCCCGCACGCACCGCCCACTGGAAACCGTTCAACGCCATGTCGGTCTTCCCCGATGGCCAGGGAAAAATCTGGATCACCAGCGGCCTCGGAATTTTCAAGACCGACCCGGCGGCGCAGGATCGGCTCACCCGGGTCGAACCGCTGCGTTCCATCAAACTCGTGCGCGTTTCCTACGTCGCGCGCAACGGCGACTATTGGATGACCATCGATCCCACTCGCATCGGCCGCCTCAGCGGCGATCAGTTCATCTCGTTCGGTCCGGACGAGGGACTCAGCGGCCAGGAAATCCGGTGCCTCAGCGAAGACTCCACCGGCCGGATTTGGGCCGGCTCGTCCGACGGCAATCTCTTCCGCTTCGACGGCAAACGCTTTCAACCGGTCCCGCTCCGCCCCGCAGAACCGCTCGGGCCGATCCAGGCCATCTGCTTCGAATCGGACGACGTCGTCTGGATCGGCACCGGTGGCAGCGGTCTCGGCGTGCTCGCGGACGGAAAATTCCGCATCTTCGACACCCGTCACGGCCTGCCGGACGACCGCATCACCGACATCATCCGCGACGACGCCGGCCGTTTTTGGTTCGGGTCCACGTCCGGCATTTTCAGCGTGCGCCACGCTGCGCTCACGCAGCTGCGCACCGGGAAAGCCAGCCGCGTCCAAGCCATCCTCGTCGGCCGCAACGACAATCTCGGCGGCCTCTCCTGTCTCGGCATGTTCAAGCCGTCGACGTGGAAAGATCACGCGGGCCGGCTCTGGTTCACCACGCGCAAGGGCGTTTTGACGTTCGATCCGGCGACCGCGAACACGGAAGTGCTCTGCCCACCGGTCTTCGTTTCCGAGATCAAGTTCGACGGGCAGAGCCAGCCGATCGCCACGGCGTTGAGGATCGGCGGCCACGTGAGGAAAACGGAATTTCGCCTCTCCGTCCTCCGCTTCACCGCGCCGGACCGCGTCCAAATCAGATATCGTCTTCAGGGTTTCGACAACGCCTGGGTTCTGGCCGGTCCCGACCGGATCGTCAGTTATCCCGCCCTGCCGCCTGGGGACTATCGGTTCGAGACTGCTTCCAGCCTGAGCAACGGCGTGTGGAACGAGGACGGCGTTTCGCTCGCTCTCGTCGTCGTGCCGCTCTGGTGGCGGTCACTCTGGTTTTATCTGCTCGTGTGCGCCGCCGCCATCACCGCCGTCGTCCTCGTCGTCCGCACCTGGTCGCACCGGCGCCTGCGTCAGCGCGTCGACCGCCTGGAGCGCGAGAGCACGATCGAGCGCGAACGCACCCGCATCGCCCGCGATATCCACGACGACCTCGGCGCCAGTCTCTCGCGCATCAGCCTCCTCACCCAGTCCGCCCAGCAGGATGGCGTCGCCGATCGCGCCTCTCATCTCGGCCAGATTTACAACACCGTATCCGAAATCACCCGCTCGATGGACGAGATCGTCTGGGCCGTGAATCCGCGGCATGACCCGCTCGACAGCCTCGCCGATTATCTCGCGAGCTACGCCCAGAGCCTGCTCGCCGCCGCCGGCATTCGTTGCCGCCTGAATTTCCCACCCCAACTTCCCGCGTTTCAACTCAACAGCCACGTCCGCCACAATCTTTACCTCTGCCTCAAGGAGACGCTGCACAATGTCGTGAAACATTCCGGCGCCGACGAGGCCCAGATCGCGATGACGGTCGCCTCCGGCGAACTTGCCATCACCGTGACGGACAATGGCTGCGGCTTCGACGCCACGCGCCCTCCCGTCGCCGATCCGCAGCGCTTCAGCAGCGGCAACGGGCTCGAGAATATGCGTCGGCGCATGGACGAGATTTTCGGCCGTTGTGAGATCGACTCCCGCCCCGGCCAGGGCACCACGGTGCGCGTCACTTTTCCTTTCGACAAAAATTCCAACGCCTCACCCGCATGACGCCCAAACCCCGGGTTTCGATCGTCGAGGACGACGGGCCCACCCGCAACCTGCTCGTCGAGGTGATCCGCAGCGCCGCCGCCCTCACCTTCGTCAGCCACTACGAGTCCACCGAACTCGCCGTCGCGTCCCTGCCCGCCGATCGGCCCGATGTCGTTCTCATGGACATCAATCTCCCCGAGATGAACGGCATCGAATGCGTGCGCCGTCTCAAGCCGCTCCTGCCGGCCACGCAGTTTCTGATGCTCACCGTTTACGAGGACCACGATCACATCCTCGCCGCCCTCGCCGCGGGCGCGACCGGCTACCTCCTGAAAAGCACCCGCCGCGACGAACTGCTCGCCGCCATCGACCAGATCCTCCACGGCGGTTCCCCGATGAGCGGCGCCATCGCCCGCAAGGTCGTGCAATCGTTCGCCCGCCCCGCCGTGGCGCCGCCCGGCGAACTCGAAACCCTTTCCCAGCGCGAACAGTCCGTCCTTGAACTTCTCACCCAGGGATTTCTCTACAAGGAAATCTCCGAGCGCCTCGGCGTCAGCGTGCCGACCGTCAACACCTACATCCGCCGGATCTACGAAAAACTCCAGGTGCGCTCCCGCTCCCAGGCCATCGCGAAATATTTCAAGTCGTCGACCTGAAGCCGCCACGCCGCGTCCGACTTTTGACGCGGCGTCGACGCCGGTGCCGCTGGAATAGCGTCCGCGCGACACCCGCGACCCCGGCTCACCGCCTCACTTCACCCAGGTCGCTTTCCGCATGTCGCCCTGCTCGATGAACGCCAGGTGCATGCCGAACGCATTGTGCAGCGTCTGCTGCACGTGGCCTTTGCTCGAGATGTTCAGATACGACCGCAGCAGCGGCCGGTATTCCGGGTGCACGCAGTTTTCGATCATCGCGCGCGCGCGGTCGCCCGGCGACTTGCCGCGCAAATCCGCCACGCCGTGCTCCGTCACGACGACCTGCACCGAGTGCTCGCTGTGGTCGAGGTGGGTGACGAACGGCACGATCGTGCTGATCGCGCCCTTCTTGGCCATCGAGGGGCACGTGTAGATCGAGAGGTGCGCATTGCGCGTGAAGTCGCCCGAGCCGCCGATGCCGTTCATCAGGTCGCGGCCCATCACGTGCGTGCTGTTCACATTGCCGAAGAGGTCCACCTCGATCGCGGTGTTCACCGTGATCAGTCCGAGCCGGCGCACGAGTTCCGGGCTGTTGGAAATTTCCTGCGGCCGCAGCACCAGCCGCGGGCGGAAAAATTCCAGGTCCGCGTAAACTTCCTTCAGCTTGTCCTGGCTCACCGTCAGGGAGCAACCGCTCGCGAACCGGCACCGGCCTTTCTTCACCAGGTCGATCACCGCGTCCTGGATCACCTCGGTGTACATCATGAACGGCGGGATGCCCTCGTTCGAACCGAGCGCGCCGATGACCGCATTCGCGATGTTGCCCACACCGGATTGCAGCGGGAGAAACGTGTCCGGCAGCCGGCCCGCGCGCACCTCGGCGGCGAGAAACTCGGCGACGTTCGTGCCGATGCGATTCGTCACCGTGTCGGGCTCGTCGAACGCCCCGGTCTCGTCCGGCGCATTCGTGTAGACGATGCCGGCGATCTTCCGCGGATCGACTTTGATCGCCGGCGAACCGATGCGATCGGTCGGCGAATAAAGCGGAATCTCGCGGCGCGTCGGCGGATCCGACGGCTCGTAAAGATCGTGGAAACCATTCAACGCCGCCGGATGGTGCGCGTTCACCTCGATCAGCACGCGCTCCGCGAGCCGCACGAAGGTGTTCGCCGCGCCGACCGAGGTCGACAGCGTGATCGTGCCGTCCGGCTTCACGTCGCACGCTTCGACGATCGCCCAGTGCACCTTGCCCAACACGCCGCTGCGCACCGTCGGCTGCACCGCGGAAAGATGCAGGTCGAAGAAGCGCGTTTTTCCGTCGTTGATGGATTTCCGCAGCGTCGGGTCCGACTGGTAAGGCGTGCGCCACGCGATCGCCTCGGCGGCCGCGAGCGCGCCGTCGAGCGATTTGCCGGTCGAGGCGCCGGTGATGACGCCGAGCTGAAACGGCCGCCCCGCGGCATGCTCCACCTTCGCGCGCTCGGCGATGGCCAGAGGGATGATTTTGCAGGCGCCCGCGGCGGTGAACCCGCCGAAGCCGATCGTCTCGCGATCGTGGATGAGCGCCGCGGCTTCGTCGGCCGTGAGGACGGGAAAGGGAAATTTGTTCATGAGTCGCCGCCTATTCTGGCAGACCGCCGCTGCGCCGACTGCGCAACGCTTGCCGCATGCAGTGCGACTTTTGTTCAACGAGTCGCCCGCCGCAAGAAATGCGCAACCGCCCTTGCCCACCCTCGCGATCCATCCCGCCCTCCGCCCCGCCGCCCGCCCCACGCGCCGCTTTCCCCAAACCGCTGGGGCCAGTTTCACGTATTACGTGAAACTCCCTGCCAGCGCTCCGGCGCGGTACGCGGCGCGGCAGCCGCGGATTTACACTTGCCGTTTGCCGTCGCCGGCGGAGCTTCGCCACCTGCGATGCGTGCACACGTTTCCCGTTTTCCCACCCGGCTTCCCCTGCTTGCCGCCGCGCTCGCTGCGCTTCCCCTCATCATGAACGCCGCCTCTCATCACCTGTTCATCGGCACCTACACGAACGCCGCATCAAAGGGCATCTACTCGGTTCGTTTCGATGGCGACACCGGCCGACTCTCCGACGTCGCACTCGCCGCCGAAACCAAAAATCCCTCCTACCTCGCGCTCTCCGCCGACCACCGCCGGCTCTACGCCGTCAGCGAATCCGAAGCCATGGCCGCCGCTTTCGGCGTGAGCGACGACCTCGCGCACCTCACCGCACTCCAGGATCCGCAGCCCGCGCGCGGCAAGGCCCCCTGCTACCTCACGGTCGACGCCACCGGCCGCGCCTTGCTCGTGGCGAACTATCACACCGGCGTCGTCGCCTCGCTCGCATTGCGCCCTGACGGCACCATCGGCGCACCCGGCAGCGTCATCCAGCACACCGGCTCCGGGCCGAATCGCGAACGCCAGGAAGGCCCGCACGCGCACTGCATCGTGCTCTCGCCGGACAACCGCTTCGCCTTCTCGTGCGACCTCGGCCTCGACAAGATTTTCGCCTACCGGCTCGATCCCGCCACCGCCGCGCTCACGCCCGCCGAGGTGCCGTTCACCGTCACGGCGCCCGGCGCCGGCCCGCGTCACCTCACGTTTTCACCCGACGGCCGCCACGCGTTTCTCATCACCGAAATGGGCGCGACGATCGTCTCCTACCGCTACGACGCCGCCCACGGCACGCTCAC
>JBEHYR010000010.1:0-119913 GCA_048498075.1 Verrucomicrobiota bacterium
TGGCGCCCCCACGGGGAATCGAACCCCGCTTTGAAGATTGAGAATCTCCTGTCCTAACCGATAGACGATGAGGGCGGCTGAAGGAGGGATGACGGTCTGGATTTCATGCGAAGCGTCAAGCGCGCGTTTGCTGCGGCGTTTCCTGCGCGAGCAGTTTGGCCGCGCCCTGCGCTAGAGGCTGTCATGAACTTTCTGTCACAGCCTCAGAGGTAGGTCGGGCATTCCGCTGCCCGCCGGAAAGTCTTTTGTCATTCGCGGCGCTCACGGAGTGAGCGCCCTACCGGCAAACCTGCGAACTAAAATTCATGACAGCCTCTAGACCGTCAATTGCGAGCGCTCGTTCTGCGGGCGGGCCACGAGACTCTTGATCACGACCACGAGTTCGGAGGGCTCGATCGGTTTCGCGAGATGCATTTGGAATCCCGCGAGCATCGCCCGGAGGCGGTCTTCCTTCCGCGCCAAAGCGGTCAACGCGATCGCAGGCGTCGTTCCTCCGCACTCCGGCGGAAGGCGGCGAATTGCCGCGATCAGCGTATAGCCGTCTTCGTCGGGCATCGCGATATCGCTCACCAGCACCGTGGGCCGCATCGCCTGCAGCAGGGCGAGAGCATCGTGCGCGGAGGCGGTGGTGCGCACGGTCGCACGGTGGCGGACGAGCAGGCGTTCGAGCATTTCGCGCGTGTCGGCTTCGTCGTCGACCACGAGTACGCTGACGCCGGCGAGATCGCCGCCGTGCGTGGCCCCGAGGTTGCGGTCGCCGAGCGTTTCCGTGCCGAGCGGCATTTCGACGCGAAGCGGAAGGCGCACGAAGAACGTGGAGCCGCAGCCTTCGCCGGCGCTTTCCGCCCGGACCGATCCGCCGTGGGCCTCGGCGAGATGGCGCACGAGCGCGAGGCCGATGCCGAGGCCGCCGTGCTGGCGGGTCAACGAGGAGTCGGCCTGGCGAAAACGTTCAAAAAGGCTCGGCAGGAATTCAGGGGCGATGCCCGCGCCGTTGTCGGAGATCGCCAGTTCGAGGTGAGTGGCGCTCGAAGTGAGGGAGACGCGGATCTCGCCGCCCGCCGGCGTGAATTTGACCGCGTTGAGCAGGAGATTCCAAACGATCTGCTGGAGGCGCCCGGAATCGCCGGTGACGAGCAGGCTGTCGGTGGGCAACGCCATCGCGAGGCGGATGTCTTTCGTCGTGGCGGTGAGGCGGACGGTCTCGACGGCGGACTCGATGGTCTGGACGAAATTTACCGAATGCCGCTCCAGCCGGAGCTTGCCGGAGATGATGCGGCTCATGTCGAGCAAGTCGTCGATGAGCTGGCTTTGGGCGCGCGCGTTGCGCTCGATGATGGCGAGGCCGTTCTGCAATTCCGTGCGGCTCGTGGTGCCCTGCAACACGTACACCCAGCCGGTGATGGCGCTGAGGGGCGTGCGCAGCTCGTGCGAGAGCGTGGCGAGAAAATCGTCCTTGCTGCGGTTCGCGAGTTCGGCGTCGGCGCGGGCCTGCCGCTCGCGTTCGAGCAAACGCTCACGCTCCTGCTCGACCGTGCCGCGGGCGGCGGCCTCGGCGGTGAGTTTCTCGTTCGCCAGCCGGAGTTCGACGGTGCGCTCCTCGACGCGGCGCTCGAGTTCCGCGTGCATCGAGCGCAGCGAGTCCTCGGCGGCGCGGCGCACTTCGACCTCCCGGGCGAGATCGCCGTTGGCGCGGCGAAGCGCGTCGGGACTGGGGAGCGCGAGCGCCTTGGGGATGAGCGGCCAGAGCGCGATCGCGGTGGCGATCGAAAAGGCGGCGGTGAAGAGTTTCACGACTCCATCCAATCGATACGCGGCGTACCAGATCGCGATGATGTTCATCACGTGCGTGGTGCCACAGGCGAGGATGAACACGGCGAAACACACGTACATCCAACTGAAGGTGAGATCGGTCCGCCGGCGAACAAAGTAGATGAGCGCGATCGGAATGCTGTAGTAGGCGAGGGCGATCAACGTGTCGGCTGCGACGTGCAGCCAGATGACGCCCGGCTCATAGAGCATGCAAAATTCCCGAGGCTGATAGAGCTTCAGGAGATGGCCGGTGAAGCTGCGCACGGGTGGGACGGCGAGCAGCGCTGCAGTCAGAATAACGAAGGCGAGAGCACCGAACGACGCGACGCGAGGCGGGGGCCAGGCGACGCTGCGAGGAGCGTGGGGCATGTGGAAGGCGTGGCTTGCGGGTGGGAAAGAAAGGTTCGCGGGCGAGAGGTCTCTATCCGGCCGGCCCGCGAGGGCACGACGAAACTAGCCAGATTTCCCGGCGGAGGGGAAGCACGGTGTGCATCGCGACGCGCGCCTCGTTCTTTTGAACTCCAGCGCGCGGTCCGAGGTGCGTCCGCTTCCACGAACTCCGGCCGGCGTGCGTGCCTGCTTCTCTGGCTTTCAGTTTTCGAGCTTCAGATCGAGCACGGCGATCGCTTCGCGAATGGGAACGGCGAAAGCGAGGCCCTGAAATTCCGTGCCGACGACTTTCCAGCTGATGACGCCGAGGATCTGACCGTCTTTATCGAGGAGCGGCCCGCCGCTGCTGCCGGGGTTGGCGGCGGCGTCGGTCTGGATGAATTTCCTTCCATCGATCTCCCGATAACCACTCACCACGCCGCGAGTGATGGTGGCGTTGAGCATTTTTGAGGCGGGATTCCCGACGGTGTAAACGTCGGTGCCGAGTTCGGCTTGATCGCTCGTCTTGAGCCGAAGCGGTTTATACCCGGAGCCCGGCATTTTGAGGAGGGCGACGTCGGCATTTTCGTTCTGCCGCACGACTTCCGCTTCCAACACCATGCCTCCGTGCAACCGGACGGCGACGGTTTTGACACCGTTCACGACGTGGGCCGCGGTGAGCACGTAGCCGCTCGACGAGATGAGCATGCCACTCGCCAAGCCGGTGCCGGGCTCGATCGTGACGAAGCTGTCGAGCACGGCGGAGAAATTCGCGGGGAGTTCCAGCTTCGTTTCGGCGGTGCCGGTGGAAATGGAAAGAGGCGCTCCCGCAGCGGTCGTTTCGCCAGGAGCTTGATGATCGCCGGGCCGCATGAACGCGGCGAAGTCGGCGGAAGCCAGCAGCGTCCGCATGCTGTGGCGGAACATGAGGAGTTCGGGATCCTCGCCCTCGTCCAGTCTGCCGGTGCGAGCGTGCGTGACCTCGGTTGTTTTGGAAAAGACGACCTTCTGATTGAGCGTATCGTAGAGCTGCCAATCGATCGTCATGCCGCCGGTCTCGGTGACGCTGGCGCTGGCCCAGCCGGGTTGGACGTGCACGTCGAGTTTTACCCGGGGAATCTGGGCGCCGAGCTGGTAGCGCGCTTTGCCGGATTCGTCTTCGCCGAACAAGGGGTTATCTCCGCCGGGGACGGTGTAGTGCGCTTTCTTGAGTTCCTCGAGGGCGATCGTTTTCAATTGCTTCGAGCCTTCGCCTGGCCGCGCTTTCAACCGGGTTTGCTCGAGGTGAAAACCAACCGCCTGTGACTTTGCCGATGGTGGCGCCGGTTTCCATCGTGAGCAGGGCTTTTTGAAAGCCGACAGGCCGTGAACCTTGGGGCGCCATGTCGATCGGAACAGGTTCGGGAGTGGCCACGACTGCGGCCGCAGGCACCGGCGCGGCGGAGACGGAGGCCGCCGCCGGAGTGGGCGACGGGGTCGACGCGGACTGGCAACTCGCCAGGAGCAGACTCGCGCACGCGAGTGAAATGAAGAGCGGGAGGTGAACGACGCGGTGGGAAGTCATTGAAGGTGGAGCAGAGAGAGCATCGCCAGCGCCGGAGCGCGGCGTCAAGCGGAGTGCAAACGGGAGTAGTTAACTTTGTTTGCCGGATAAACATCCTGAGTTCGGGCGAAGCGGTGCGTCTTCGCTGTGAAACGACCGGCTCGCTCGCTCAGGTGTATTTCACCACTTCCTCGATCGTCGTCGCTCCGTCGAAAATCGCGCGCAGTCCGTCGTCGCGCAGTGTCCGCATGCCTTGCTCCACCGCTTTCTGCCGGATGAGGAGCGTCGGCGCTTTCGCCACGATGAGATCGCGAATCGCCTCGCTCATCCGCAGCCACTCGTAAATTCCCATGCGCCCGCGATAGCCGGTCTGGCTGCAGTGCGAACAGCCGCGGCCGTAAAAGAAGGGCCGGTCGCCGATGCTGGCGCGCGTGAGCCCGAGTTGAGCCAGCAGCGCGGGCGGTGGCTCGTAGCTCGTGCGGCACTGCGGGCAGATCCGCCGCACCAATCGCTGCGCGAGCACCGCTTCGAGCGTCGACGCGATCAGAAACGGCTCGACTCCCATGTCGATCAGCCGGGTGACGGCGCCCGCGGCGTCGTTCGTGTGCAGCGTCGAGAGCACCAGATGGCCGGTGAGCGACGCCTGAATTGAAATCTGTGCCGTCTCCAGGTCGCGGATTTCGCCGACCATGATCACGTCGGGATCCTGCCGGAGAAACGATCTCAGCGCGGAGGCGAAGGTGAGTCCCACGAGCGGATTCACCGGCACCTGCATGATGCCCTCGATCTCGTATTCCACGGGATCCTCGGCGGTCAGCAGCTTCAGATCGGGTGTGTTGATGACCCGCAGTCCGCTGTAGAGCGTCGTGGTTTTGCCGGAGCCGGTCGGTCCGGTGACGATGAAAATTCCATTGGGCCGGCGGATGATTTCGCGAATGCCTTCGAAGACATCCGGCGGCATCCCGAGCTGCGCGATGTCGAGCTGCACCGCCGATTGATCGAGCACGCGCAACACCACGCTTTCGCCGAACTGTGTCGGCAATGTCGATACGCGCAGGTCGACGGCCCGGCCCGCGATCGTCAGCTTGATGCGCCCGTCCTGTGGAATGCGGCGCTCGGCGATGTTCAGATTCGCGAGAACCTTGATGCGCGAGGTGATCGGCAGCGCGAGCGCCTTCGGCGGCGGCGCCATCTCGTAGAGCGCGCCGTCGATCCGGTAGCGAATCTTGAACTCGTGCTCGAACGGCTCGAAATGGATGTCGCTCGCCTTGTCGCGGATCGCCTGACCGAGCACCAGGTTCACAAAGCGGATGATCGGCGTCTGGCCGGCGAGCACCTCGATGTCGTTGGCCGACAAATCCGGTTTCTCCTCGGTGAACTCGCTGCTGCGGCCGAATTCGCGCACGAGGTCGTCGAGGCTCGCCTCATCCTCACCGTAGTATTGCCTGATCAATGCCTCGATGCGCACGGGATCAGCCACGTGCAGACGCACGTCGCGCCCGAGTGCGAACGTGAGGTCGTCGACGATCTGGCTGTTGAACGGATCCGCCGCGAGCAGGTCGACGCTCTGCGCATCGGCCCGCAGCGGGATGACGGCGTAGTTGCGGGCGATGTGGCCGGCGAGCAGGCTCACGGCGTCCGACGGCAGCGATGCGGGCAACTCGGCCGCGTGCGGATAGCCGAGCAGTTGCGCCACCGCGGCGAGGAGCGCGGAACGTTCGAGCAGGCCGAGATCGACGACGACATCGGCGAGCGGCTTGCCCGTCGCACGGTGTTCCTCGTTCAGCGCCGCGAGCTGCTCGGCGCCGACGAGCGCTCGATCGCGAAGCAGTTCGTAGACGGCCTGGCTGTGGCTTTCGAACATGAGGTAGGCGGCCTTCAGCCCGCCTCGTTTGCGCACCGGATCAAAGCACACACCCCGCCCTGTCGGGCACCCCTCTTGCTAGAGGGGACTTCGGCTCCGCGGCTTTGAATTCCCTCGAGCAAGAGGGGTGGCGCGCAGCGCCGGAGTGTGTGGCTCAAACTCAACGCGGAGAAAGCCATTCGCACTCACAGCTCCTTCAACTTCGCGCCCATCGCCACGAGCTTGTCGCGCATCAGCGTCGGATCCTGCGCCTTCTCCACGCACTCGTCGGCGCTGATCAGCTCGCGGTTGAAGAGGCTCATCAGATGCGTGTCCATCGTGATCATGCCGAGATTCGCGCCGGTCTGGATGTCGGACGGAATGCGGAAGGTTTTGTTTTCGCGGATGAGCGACGCGATCGAGGTCGTCGTCACCATGATCTCGTAGCCGGCGATGCGGCCGCCGCCGATTTTTTTGCAGAGCACCTGGGAAATCACGGCCTGGAGCGACGACGCGAGCTGCGTGCGGATCATGTCCTTCATGTTCGCCGGGAACGCGTCGACGATGCGATCCACGGTTTTCGCCGCGCTGTTCGTGTGGAGCGTGCCGAACACCAAGTGGCCCGTCTCGGCTGCGCTGATCGCCGCCTCGATCGTCTCGAGGTCGCGCATTTCGCCGACGAGGATGATGTCCGGATCCTGACGGAGCGCGCGACGGATCGCCTCGGCGAAGCTCGGCACGTCGGAACCGATCTCGCGCTGCGTGACGACGCAGCGCTTGTGGTTGTGATAATACTCGATCGGATCCTCGATCGTGATGATGTGCCCGTCGCGGTTTTCGTTTACGTAGTTGATCATCGACGCGAGCGTCGTCGATTTCCCGGAGCCGGTCGGCCCTGTAACCAAAATCAAACCACGCGGCCGGTAGAGCAGCTCGCGGATTTTATCCGGCATGCCAATATCGCGCAGGCCGAACATTTTGTAGGGAATCTGGCGCAGCACCATGCCGTAGTTTCCCTTCGCCTTGAGCACGGACACGCGGAAGCGCGCCTTCTCGCCGAACGCGAAGCCGAAGTCGGCGCCGCCGTTCAGCTTCACGCTGCTGATGTGGCTGTCGGGCGTGATCGAGAGCATCAGCTTCTCGGTGTCGGCGGGCGTGAGGTTCGGACCCTCGATCGCGACCATGCTGCCGCTGAGCCGCAGCGTCGGCGGCTGGCCGACTTGGAGGTGGAGGTCGGAGGCGTTTTGATCGACGACGAGGTCGAGCAGGTCGCTCATTTCGTAGCTCATAAATTTTTTCCTGTCATTCTGAGCGCAGCGAAGAATCCACCTGTGCGTCCGTCAACGATCCTCGCCGTGGATTCTTCGCTCCGCTCAGAATGGCAAACTGAAGTGGTTGCATAGGCCTGGAAGCGCGTGGTCAGCTCGCGTCGCCGACCGTGATCGAGACGACTTCCTCGATGGTGGTCAAACCAGCGATGGCTTTCCGCGCTCCGTCCTCGCGCATCGTGCGCATGCCGAGCGAGCGGGCTTTCTCGCGCAGCCGCGCAGGACTGGCGTTCTCGTAGATCATGCGCTGGATGTCGTCGTTGACGACGAACACCTCGAAAATTCCCATGCGCCCGCGATAGCCCGTGCCGTGACACGCCGGGCAGCCGGCGCCCTGCATGAACGTCGCGCCGGAAACCTGCGCCGGCGTGAGATTGAGCGCGCGCAACTCCGCCGCCGTCGGCGTGTAGGGCCGGCGGCACTTCGCGCAGACTTTCCGCACCAGGCGCTGCGCCATCGTCGCGCGCAACGACGTCGACACCAGAAACGGTTTCACGCCGATATCGATCAGACGCGTCACCGCGCCCGGAGCGTCGTTCGTGTGGAGGGTCGAGAAAACCATATGGCCCGTGAGCGACGCATTGATCGCGATCTCCGCGGTTTCGAGGTCGCGAATTTCGCCGATCATCACGATGTTCGGCGCCTGCCGCAGCATCGCCCGCAACGCCGACGCGAACGTCATCCCGACTTCATGGCGCACGGGCACCTGGTTGATGCCGCTGAGCTGATATTCCACGGGATCCTCGACGGTGATGATTTTCCGGTCGGGCTTGTTGATGTAGTGCAGGCAGCCGTACAGCGTCGTCGTTTTGCCGGAACCGGTCGGCCCGGTGACGAGCACGATGCCATCGGGCAACGTGATCAACCGCTCGAACGTTTCCTGATCGTCCCGCAGGAACCCCAGCTCCGGCAGCCCGAGCGTAAGTCCCTCCTTGTCGAGGATGCGCATCACGATGCTCTCGCCGTGCGCCGTCGGCAGCGACGACACGCGCAAATCCAGCGGCCGGTCGCCGATCACGATCTGGATGCGCCCATCCTGCGGGATGCGTTTCTCCGCGATCGAGATGTTCGCCATGATTTTCAGCCGCGAGATGATCGCGAGCTGGAGGCGCTTCGGCGGGTTTTCGACTTCGAGGAGTACGCCGTCGATGCGGTAGCGCACGCGGAAGCGTCGCTCGAGCGGTTCGAGATGGATGTCGGAGGCCCGCCGGTTCACCGCCTCGAAAATCAGCGAGTGCACGAGTTTGATGATCGGCGCGTCCGCCTCGTCTTCCCCGGTCTTGACCGCTCCCGGCGCGGCTTCGGTGGTGGCCGCGACCGCGACCGCGTTCTCGCCCACGGACATGTTGCTCAACAGCTCGTCGAGCGAGTGCTCGTCCTTCCCGTAGAAACGCTCGATCGCCGCCGCGATCTCCTCGCGCGGCGCGACGAACGGCTCGATCGCCAGTTTCGTCAGATGCGCCAGGCTGTCGATGCCGTCGGTGTCGAGCGGATCGCTGACCGCGACCCGCAGCGTCGCGCCCACGCGCGCGAGCGGCATCATCCCGTAGCGCGCGGCGATGGGCCGCGGCACCAGCGTGAGCACGTCGCCGCTCACGCGCACGGCGCCGAGTTCGACCGTGGGCATCCCGAATTCCTCGGCGAGGAGTTTCGCGATGCGGCGCGGCTCGATCACGCCGTTCGCGATCAACCAGTCCAGCATTCGCGGCGTCGGCGTGGCCAGATCGGTGTGCGAGGCGATCGCGTCGCGCGCTGCGGCGATCTGCTCATCGCGCAAGAAACCTTTTTCGCGCGCGAGCTGGACTGCGAAGTCGTCGTCTGGAGTGACAGGCATGCCCGTGTAGAAGCCTGCTTGCAGGCGATCAGGGTCGTGCGCGAGCCAAAATCGCCCGCAATCGGGCTCCTACATCCGGAGTGCTTCGGACTCTACTGTTTGCCGAGCGCGAGCAGGAACTCGGCGTTCGAGCCGGTTTTCTTCAGGCGCGTGATGAGCATCTCCATCGACTCGATCGGGCCGAGGCCCTGCATCGCGCGGCGCAGTCCGTAGATGCGCTGCAATTCCTCGGGATGGTAGATGAGCTCCTCCTTGCGCGTGCCGGACCGATCGATGTTGATCGCCGGGAAAATCCGCCGCTCCACGAGACCGCGGTCGAGGTGAAGTTCGCAATTACCCGTGCCTTTGAACTCCTCGAAGATGATCTCGTCCATCCGCGAGCCCGTGTCGATCAGCGCGCTCGCGATGATCGTGAGGCTGCCGCCGCCCTCGATATTGCGCGCCGAGCCGAAGAACCGCTTCGGCTTTTGCAGCGCGTTTGATTCGAGACCGCCCGACATCGTCTTCCCGCCGCTCGTGAGTGCGTTGTAGGCGCGCGCGAGCCGCGTGATCGAGTCGAGGAGAATGACGACGTGTTCGCCGAGTTCGACTCGGCGCCGGGCGTTTTCGATCACCATTTCGGCGCAGTGCACGTGGCTCTCGGGTGTCTCATCGAAGGTAGATGAAACGACCTCGCCTTTCGTGTGGCGCCGGAAGTCCGTGACCTCCTCGGGCCGCTCGTCGATGAGCAGCAGGATCAATTTCGCCTCCGGGCTGTTCGCCGAAACGGAGTTCGCGATATTCTGCAGGAGCACGGTTTTGCCTGTGCGCGGCGGCGCGACGATCAGCGCGCGCTGACCGAAGCCGATCGGCGTGAGGATGTCGACGGCACGCATCGACACGTCCTTCTGCGGCTCCTCGCGCTCCAGCAAAATCCGCTTCAGCGGATAATACGGCACGAGCTCCTCGAACGGCACGATCTTCGAAATCTCCGCCGGCGCCATGCCCATCACGCTCTCGACGCGCACCACCGACGGGCAGCGCTCACCCGGCTGCGGCGCCTGGGCGAGCACCTCGACGCGATGACCGCGCTTCAAACCGTAGAGCCTGATCAGGCTCTCGGGCAGATAAGGATCTTCCGGATACAACCGGTAGTTCACATGCTCATGCACGACGAACGCCCCGCGGTCGGTCACGTCGATGTAGCCGCGATCGCGCAGCGGCCGTTTCTGCCCGGACGCCGTCGCGATCACCTGGGAGAGGAGCTGCTTGCGGTTGGGCGCACCCTCGAACGCCGCGCCGATCTTGCGCGCGAACGCCGTGAGGTCGCCCAGATTCAGGGCGTAGAGTTCGTTGAGGAAAATCGGTTCGCCCGCGCCCGACGAAATCTCATTCGCGAGCGTCTCCAGCGCCGCGAGATCGTTGAACCGCGACGGATTCGGCAGCTCGCCGTAAACCGGCGCGGTGCTCGGCGGCGGCGGCTGCGGCGGATGTTGCTCGCGCGGCTGATTGCCTGCGCCACCACCGCCACCTTGCTGCCAGTGCCCGCCACCGCCGCCGCCGTGGCGGCCGCGCTTGCGTTTGTTGCGCTTCCAAAAATCGCGACCACCGCCCTGTCCGCCCCCGCCTTGACCACCGCCGCGGTCCTGCCAGTTGCCTTGCTGCCCTTGGTTTTCGTAACCGCCTCCGCCGCCCTGCTGGCCGCCTTGCGATCCGGAAGCGGATTCAGCTTCGGCTGGGTGGCCGGAAGCGCCGCTGTCTGATCCAGCCTGCGGCGGTGTCGGCCGCGAATCGCCGTCAGGCGAAGCGGAAAACGATTTCGGTGTCTCCGCGCGATCCGTGTCTCGTTCGCGCTCGGATTCACGCTCGCGCTCACGCGCAGGCGGCGGCGCGGGGCGTTCTTCACGCACCACCGGCTCGGGAGCCGGCGGCGGCGGAGGCGGCGGCGCTGCTGGCTCGACCGATGTCGACGGCGTGAACAGCTCCGGCGTCGAGGCCGCATCCTGTGCCGCAGCGCTGCCGCGCTTCGAACTCGACCGCGAACGCGTCAGCCGCGAGGTCGTCGTCCGCCGGCGCGGAGTTTTCTTCGTCTCGGCCGGAGCGGAGTCGTTGCTGGCGGAAGCTTGGTCGTCGTTTTTCGGAGGCATGTCAGTCGATCTAGAAAAAATCAAAAGGTGACGCCGGTCAGGCATCGTGAAAGTGGGGTCGGCAGGCGCCGAATTCTCAGCCCGCAGCCGGAAGCGATTCGATGAGCCGGCGAACTTGTTCTTGGAGGAACTCCGGCGTGCCGTCGTTCCACAGAACAAAATCGGCCAGCTCAATCTTATGCGCCAGTGGCAGTTGCTTGGATATTCGTTGCCCGGCGAGATCGCGTGGAAGGCCGCGAAGCTCCAGTCGGGCGAGTTGCTGAGCCGGAGCAGAGGCGACGCATATCGTGAAATCAAACCAAATTTCCAACCGCTTCTCGTAAAGCAGCGGCACCTCCACCGCCCACTTTGCCTGCGGCTCCGCCGCAAACGCCGCCCGCCACAATGCGAACAGCGGCGGATGCGTGAGTGCCTCCAAATCCCGCAGGGCCTGCTTTTCGCCGAAGACTTTCGCGCCGAGGCGCGGCCGGATCACTTTGCCTTCCTCATCGAAAATCTCCCCGCCAAATCGCAGTCGCAGCCCCTCCCGCACCACCGGCATCGCGTAAACCTGCTCGCGGACGAGCGCATCCGAGTCGAGCCGGTGAAAACCGCGTTCGGCGAACATCGCCGCTGCCGTCGATTTGCCGCAACCAATCCCTCCTGTGATGCCGAGAATCATTGCGTGTGGATGTTTTCCCCTAGATTTCGACTTGCGTGGAATTTTCGCAAATCCTTAATGGTGCCGCCTCGCCCCCGGAGGTCGTCGGTCGTTCTCCACTTCCACCGCACCCATGCCGTTTCCGTCGGTTGACACGAAAAGCCCCGCGGCTGTCGCCGCGTTCGTCCGTCAGAAGTTCACCGCGCTCTATCCGCACGCGGCGCACGACTGGCTCGACCGCATCTTCGCGGACGTCGAAGCGCTGTTTGCCGGTCGCCATCCCGACTACGGTGCGGTCGATCTCCGCTATCACGATCTCGAGCACACGCTCCAGGCGACCGCCTGCCTCACGCTCCTTTTCGAAGGCTGCCAGCACTCCGGCGCCACCCCGCGGATCACCTCGCGCCAGTTCCAGTTGGGCATCGCCGCCGTGCTGCTGCACGACGCCGGCTATCTGAAACTTCGCTCCGACACCGGCGGCACCGGCGCAAAATATACTTTCTGCCACGTGCTGCGGAGCTGCGCGTTTGCCGCTTCTTATCTACCGACGCTCGGCGCGACCGAATCCGAAATCGGCGGCGTGCTCGGCGCGATCAACTGCACCGGGCCGACAAAGGAAATCAGCCGGCTCCACTTCCGCGATCCCACCGAGCGCTTCATCGGCTGCGCGCTCGCGACCGCCGATTACCTCGGACAAATGGCCGCGGCGGATTATCCCGACGAACTCGAAATCCTGTTCCGCGAATTCTCCGAGTCGGACGATTTCATCCACGTTCCATTCGCCGAGCGCACCTTCAAATCCGCCGAAGACCTCGCGGCGCGGACGCCCGCGTTCTGGCGGAAGCTGGTGCTGCCGAAACTCGAAAACGATTTCCAAGCCGTCTACCGCTTCCTCGCCGACCCGTATCCAAACGGCGCCAACGCCTACATCCAGGCGGTTTCGCGCAACATCGCCATCATCGAAGAGCGCGCCGCCCTCGCGAAGGTCGGGTAAGCGTCTGCCGCCGCTCCTTCGCTCATGCTGGCCACCATCGCCTCCGCCGCTCTGCAGGGAATCGAAGCCGAACTCGTCCACGTCGAAGTCAACGCCGGCGAAGCGGGCGAGCCGAAACTGATTCTTGTCGGTCTGCCCGACGCCGCGGTGAAGGAGTCCGATGACCGGGTGTTTTCCGCCTTGAGCAACAGCGGCTACAAGCCGCCGCGCACCCGCACCACGATCAACCTCGCGCCCGGCCACCTGCGCAAGGAAGGGCCGTGCTACGACCTGCCCATCGCCCTCGGCATCCTCGCGGCGACGAAGCAACTCGACGCCTCGGCGCAAAATCTCGACGAGTGGATGATCGCCGGCGAACTCAGCCTCTCCGGCGCCACGCGTCCCGTGCGCGGCGCGCTCGCGATGGCAAAGCTCGCGCGCAAGCTCGGCAAGCGCGGACTGCTCCTGCCCGCGATTTCCGCCGAGGAGGCGGCGTTCGTCGAGGGCATCGACGTCTATCGCGTGGATTCGCTCGACGGCGCGGCGCGCTTTCTCACCGGCGAAAAGAAACTCACACCGCTCGTCGCGCGAAAAATCGACACCCGCGCCATCGCCGCCGGCACGGACGGCGCAGCGGATTTTTCTGAGATCAAAGGCCAGCACGCGCTCCGTCGCGCCGTCGAGGTCGCGGTCGCCGGCAGCCACAATCTTTTGATGATCGGGCCGCCCGGCGCGGGCAAATCCATGGTCGCGAAACGCGTGCCCACGATCATGCCCGCGCCGGCGCTCGAAGAGCAGCTCGAGATCGTGAGCATTCATTCCGCCGCGGGTCGCACGCTCAGCGGCGAGATGGCATGGGGCGCGCGGCCATTTCGCGGCCCGCACCACACGATCTCCGATGTCGGCCTCCTCGGCGGCGGCACGATTCCGGGCCCCGGCGAAATCTCGCTCGCGCATCACGGCGTGCTGTTTCTCGACGAGTTGCCGGAGTTCAAACGCTCCGCGCTCGAAGTCCTCCGCCAGCCGCTCGAGGACGGCGAGGTGACGATCTCCCGCAGCGCGGGGAAAGTGACGCTGCCCTGCGCATTCATGCTCGTGGCCGCGATGAATCCCTGTCCGTGCGGTTATCTCGGCGACTCGAAGCACGAGTGCCGCTGCACGCCGACCCAGATTCAGCGCTACCGCTCGCGCATCAGCGGGCCGCTGCTCGACCGCATCGACATTCACATCGAGGCGCCCGCGCTGTCGTTGACCGAGCTTCGCTCCGAAAAAACAGGCGAGTCCTCCGCGACGATCCGCGAGCGCATCGAGACCGCTCGCACCCGCCAGCAGGCGCGGTTCGCCCACTCGCGCACGAACGCCAATGCCCGTATGACGCAGGCGCAGATTCGCAAACACTGCGCGATCGACACGACGCTCGGCGATCTGCTGCAGCAGGCGATGGAACAACTCAACCTCTCCGCGCGCGCCTATGACCGCGTCCTGAAAGTCGCGCGCACCATCGCCGACCTCGCCGCCGCCGAGCGCATCGAGGCGCCGCATCTGCTCGAGGCGATCCAATACCGCAGCCTCGATCGCAGCGTGTTTTATTGAAGGCCGGTTCCCGGCCGATCTGCGAGCGATTCCAATGCCCACGTTTGCCTACACCGCGATCGAAGCCAGCTCGGGCCGGGAGCGCAGCGGCACGCTCGAGTGCACCAGCGCCGAGCAGGCCACCGCGGATTTGAAAGCGCGCGGATTCGCCCCGATGTCACTGGCCGTGACGACCGCCGCGAGCGCAACGAATGCCCCCGTCGCGGCGAAGTCCCTGGAAAAAGGAGGGCGGGCTTCAGTCCGCTCGTCGTCGCCGGTTCAAGGCGGGCTGAAGCCCACCCTACAGGCGAAGAAGAAACGGCGCACCATTGTTCTCGGGCGCGTGATCAACCAGAAGGGGCTCACGCTTTTCACGCGGCAGCTCGCGACGCTGGTGAAAGCGGGCATGCCGTTGTTGCGCTGCCTCGAGGTTCTTGCCCGGCAGGAGAAAAATGCGCCGTTTCGCGAGGTGCTGGAAACGCTGGCGGAGGCGATTCGGTCGGGTGGAAATTTTTCAGATGGGTTGCTGCAGCACCCGAAGATTTTCGACCGCCTTTATGTGAACATGGTGAAAGCGGGCGAAGCGGGCGGCGTGCTCGACACCGTGCTGGAGCGCCTCGCGCGCTTCATGGAAAAAGCGGAACGGATCAAGGCGAAGGTGAAATCGGCGATGACTTACCCGGTGATCGTGATCGCGCTCGCCGTCGGCATCGTGGCGGCGCTGATGGTTTTCGTGGTGCCGAAGTTCGAGCAGATTTTTTCCGGCCTGCTCAAAGGCCAGCCGCTGCCCGTGCTGACGCGTGCGGTGATGGGCGTGAGTTATTTCGTGCAGCACAACATCATCGTGTCGGCCATCGTGCTCGTGGCGGTTTGCGTCGGGTTCCAGATTTTCCGGCGGACGAAAATCGGCGAGCGCGTGCTCGACTGGCTGGCGATCAAGTCACCGGCGCTGGGCAATCTGTTTTTGAAGGCGGCGATCGCGCGGTTCACGCGGACGTTTGGCACGTTGCTGGCGAGCGGGGTGCCGATCTTGCAGGCCCTCGTTATCACGCGTGACACGAGCGGGAACGTGCACGTCGCGGCAGCCATCGACGTGGTGCACGACCGGGTGAAGGAAGGGGACAACGTCGCGCGCCCGCTGGAGGCCACGGGGATTTTTCCGGGCATGGTGACGAGCATGATCGAGGTGGGCGAGGAGACCGGCGCGCTGGCCGATATGCTGACGCGCATCGCGGATACCTATGATGAGGAGGTGGACAACGCGGTGGCGGCGCTGACGTCGATCATCGAGCCCTTCATGATTGTGTTTCTGGCGTTGATGGTGGGCACGATCGTGATCGCGCTGTTCCTGCCGATCGTATCGATCATTCAGCATTTGCAGTGAGGGGAGGGACGTAGGGCGGGCTTCAGCCCGCCTCCGGAGACCCAAGCGGGCTGAAGCCCGCCCTACTTCGTCCAAGGATGTTCGCCGAAGTGCGCGAGGCCGGCCTTGACGGGGTTGTTTTGAATATACCCGACGCATCTCGCGTATTCGGCATCGCTCCTCATCCAGCGATCGAACCACTCGCGCTGCCAGAACGATCCGGTTGCGTTGAAGAGGACGTTGATCGAACGGGCGCTACGGCCTTTCACGCGACGAACGATTTCCGCCAACGGTCTTCCGCAGTGGGCTTGTGGCTCGATGAGCGCATGCCAGTGATTGGGCATAATCGAGTGGTGGCGGACGGAGACGTGCCAATTCGGCGAGCGCCTCGAATTCGGCGATGACCGTTTGAGCGGCAGCCGGATTTTCCAGACGACAGGCACCGCAGCCGGCATCGAGATGTTTTTCCAGGGTCACGAAATACTGACGCTGCTTTGCGGCAAATTGCGGCGAACGCGGAGGAGTAGCGGAGAGTTCTTCGTGAACTGCGCGCAAGCGGTGAATCACCTCACGCGGCAGGCTGTCGGCGGTGCGAACCGTCACAAAATATCTGCCGCCTGCCACTTCCCAGTGGGGCAACTTGCCACGGGTGAAGCGCGTTGTTTCGACGAGAGGCATCATCGGAAAGGCGGGCTGAAGCCCGGCCTACGTCGCGGGCGGCGGCTCCGGCGCAGGCGGCGGCGGGAGGTAGACGGGCGGCTTTCGCGTCAACAAGGCCGAACTCAGGCCGGGGAGGCGTTCGGAAAATTCGTCGTTCTCGCCGGCTTGGCGCAGTGCGCGCTGGACCATGCCCATGCGGGCGTCGAGGTTGTCGATCATCGACACGAAGACCGCCTCCGGCGTGGCGGCATACACGGCGGCGCCCCATTCCGGTTCGCCCTGGTGCGAGAGGATGATGTGTTCGAGGCGCTCGAGGAGTTCGGGCGCGAGTTTCGCCTTCATCGCCGCTTTGCGCGCGAGCTGGTAACCGAGCACGACGTGGCCTTGCAGGATTCCGCGCCGGCTGCGCTTGGTGGCAAGCGTGCCTTCGTATTCGATCGTCTTGCCGGTGTCGTGGAGCAGGATGCCCGCCATCGCGAGGTCGGCGTCGATTTCCGGATACAGCGGCAACAGGGCTTTGCAGGCGCGCGCCATGTGCGTGGTGTGCTCGAGCAGACCGTGGCGGTAGGCGTGGTGCATCGCGACGGCGGCGGGCGCCCAGCGAAAGCTTTCGCCGATGTCGTCGAAGACGCCGCGAACCGTGGCGCGCAACTCGGGCTGGACGATGCCCGCGATGAACGTCTCGATTTCGCTCCAGAGTTGCCCGGCATCTTCCGGCGCAGTCTCGACGAGATTGTCGAGCAGGCCCGGCGCGCCGAGTTCGGTCTCGGTGAGGACGATGGCCTTCACGAGCTTCGGCGAGAAGCGGCCTTGATAAAAATCGACCCGGCCTTCGACGCGGACGACGGCGCCTTCGCCGGCGGCTTTGATCACTTCGAAGATCGGACTGTCGCCGAAAATCGTGCAGCCGAACGAGCCGGTGCGATCGCCGAGATCGAGGCTGAAAAACGCGTTGCCGTTCGAGGCGGTTTTCGCGGCGAGGCGCTTGATCACGAGCAGGCTGGCGAAGACCCGGCCGTTGCCGGAGGGGTCGATCGCTTTGAGTTCGCGGACGATCGAGAGGGCGAGGGGATCAGACATGAGAGGGGCGCTTGGCGGATCGAGATTGCGCGAGGGGCTGGCGGGCGACAAGCGCGGTTCGCGCCGGGTGCGGCTCACGCGTGGCTCTTCACGAGCTGCGTGTAGGATTTGAAAAAGGGATGCGACGCATCGTGGAGCAGGGCGTAGAAAACAGTTTCGCTCGGCAAGACGTGAACGCCGGCATGTCGCAGCGCGCGCAGGCAGTCTTCGGCGTCGTCGGCGCGCCGCGCACCGACGCAGTCGCTGAGCAACGTGACGTGCAGGTCGGCGGCGAGCGCGTCCAGCGCGGTCTGATACACGCAGACCGGCGTCTCGATGCCGCAGAGCAGGAGATGCTCGGTCCGGCGCGCGTTGATGGCCTCGCGGATCGCGGCATCGGCGAGCGCCGAAAATGCCGTCTTGCCGAGGACGACGGGCGCCGGAGCGAGGCGCAGGAGATCGGGCGCGGTGCCGCCGAGTTTTTGCGGGACCTGCTCGGTGAAGAGCGCCGGCACACCGAGGCCGCTGGCGGCGGCGATCGCGAAGGCGCAGCGGCGCTGCAGGGCGGCGGAGGTCGGAATCGCGTTGAGGAACGCGGGTTGCAGGTCGAGGCAGAGGAGGAGGAGATTGGCGGTGGCGGACATGGCGGGGCGTTTTTTGAAGGAATGCACTTTCACGAATCCAAGGCAGTGGGTAACCACGAATGGACACGAATGAACACGAATTCAGAAGGAGCGTTGGCTTCGATGGTCATCACTTCTCGGTGCTCGGTGATTTGGGGAAGCAGGGGCCTCGTCGTCGTTTTCATTCGTGTCGATTCGTGTCCCTTTGTGTTCAACTGACTTGTTCGAGCGGAGATCCCTGCGCTTCCGCGCAGGGCTACGGGGTCTTGGCGGGGGCGGTCAGGCGTCGTAGTATTTTTCGCGGGCTTTCACCTGCACGATTTTTTTTCCGGGGAGGATGCAGGCCGTGAGATAACCGCCCATGGCGCAGGCGGTGTCGATGCCGAGCGACCATTTCAGGCGCGAGATTTCGGGGCGGGAGGTGTGACCGTAGACGACGAAGGGCGGGCCGCTCCAGAGTTCGGACCAGTGCGGGGCGTTGGGCGCATCGGAGCGCTTCCGCGGGTTGCCGCCCTTGTCGACGACCTGGATGCGGGTGACGATCCGGGCCGGCTGGCTGCGCCACGGTTGGTTGGGGAGGAAGCCGCCGTGGACGAGCACGGTGGCGTGATCGCGATCGTGATACGTGAGCGGCATGGCGTTCATGTAGGCCCAGTCCTTGCCGCCGAGTTGTTTCAACGTGTCGTAGTCGGCGCGCTTCAGGTGAGTGGGGTCGCCGGTCTTGCGGTAGTTGAGCAGGCGCAGTTCGTGATTGCCGAGGAGGGACAGGTGCGCGTGCTCCCGGGCGAGCGCGATGACCTTGGCACTGTCGGGACCGCGGTTGACGAGATCGCCGAGAAGGATCAGCCGGTCGTGCGGCCCGAGCGCGAGTTCGTCGAGGAGATCTTCGAACTCGCGGTGACAGCCGTGAATATCCCCGACGGCGATGAGGCGGCCTTTCAAGCCGATGCCCTCCGAGAGAATCGTTGCGACGAATGAGCGGGATCAGCCCCGGGAAAGGAGCGCCAGCGGGCCGGTTTGCTATCCGTGTTCATCCGGGAAATTCGCGATGGTTTCGAGTGGAAGAGATTTTAGGATTTCCGGGCTAGCGTTCAGGTTTTCCGGAGCTAAAACAAGTGCGCAATGGAACTGACGCTTCATCCCCTCGCCAAAATCTGCCGCGCTTCCGGCCGGGCCTTCGTGGAGAACGATCGCGTGGTCTCGTATCTCGTGCGCGAGGCGAATGGCGAGATCGCGCGGCACGACGTGCTGGCGACGGAGGACGCGGCTTATGCGAAGCCGGGTTTCGTGTTTTGCTCATGGACGGTGCCCTACAAGGCGAAGCGCGCGGAGGAAAACCCGGGGCGGGCGCTGAAACTGACGGCGGAGAATATTTTCGTGACGCTGGCCGATCCCGCGGCGGAGCGAAACGACGCGAACACGCCGATGCTGCAGTTCCTCGCGCTGCTGCTGGAACGAAAAAAAATCCTGCGGCCGCGCGGGAAAACCGCGGACGGCGAGCGGCAGATTTTCGAGCACGCGAAGTCGCATCTGCTTTACGAGGTGCCGGTGGGAATTTTGGACGAAGCGTTTTTCGTGAAGATCCAGGGTCAGCTCGATCTGCTGGTCGGCGGCCCGAAAAAACCGAAGGAGCCGGTGGCGGAAACGGCGACGCCGGAAGCGCCGGCGGCGCAGAGTGTCGGCGCGGCGGACGACCCGCCGGCGGGAAGTTGAGCGAAGGGCACGCGGCCTCGGGAGTGGAAAAGATCGTGAACTACTGGGGCGGGCGCACCGGAGGCAGCGATTCGGTGGCGGGCAGCGTGGTGATCGGCACGACCGTGGCGGAAGCCGGCGGGACCGCGCGGAGACGCGACGCGGCCATGAAGTAACGCTGCGCGGAGAACGCCGGTTCGCCCGAAGCGCGCGGGGGCAGCGCATAGGTGGCGTCGGGCTGGAGTTCGCGCGCGTCTTCGTTATCGCGGAGTTCGCTGGCGAGGAGTTCCTCGACGAGTCGCTGGCGGAGGGCGGCATCCTCGACGGGAAAAAGCGTTTCCACGCGCCGGAAAAAATTACGCGGCATCCAGTCGGCGCTGCCGCAATAGAGCACGGGTGCGCCGCCGTTTTCGAAATAGAACACGCGGGCATGTTCGAGGAAGCGGCCGACGATGCTGCGCAGCCGGATGTTTTCGCTCAGGCCTTTCACGCCGGGACGCAGGCAGCAGGTCGCGCGGACGATCAGGTCGATCTTCACGCCCGCCTGCGACGCGGCGTAGAGATTCTCGATGGTGACGGGGTCCACGAGTTTGTTCATCTTTGCGATGATGCGCGCGGGTTTGCCGGCGGCGGCATTGGCGGCTTCGGCCGCGATGTATTCCTGGATACGCGCGTGCAGGTTGAACGGCGCGACCATCAGTTGCTTGAATTCGGGTGAGCGGCCGGCGCCGGTGAGGGTGTTGAAAAGTTGCGCGACTTCGGAGGTGATGGGTTCCTTGCAGGTGAAGAAGCTGATGTCGGTGTAGAGGCGGGCGGTCTTCGGGTTATAATTGCCCGTGCCGAGATGCGTGTAGAGCTGCAGGCGGTCGCCCTCGCGCCGGACGACGAGGCTGCACTTGCAGTGGGTCTTGTGGCCGACGAGGCCGTAGACGACGTGCACGCCGGCCTCCTCCATCTGACGGGCCCAGTGAATGTTGTTCGCCTCGTCGAAACGCGCCTGGAGTTCGACGAGCGCGGTGACCTGTTTGCCGTTGAGCGAGGCGTCCATCAGCGCGCGCACGACGGGGGAATCGCCGCTCGTGCGGTAGAGGGTTTGCTTGATCGCGAAGACGTTCGGATCACGCGCGGCCTGCTCGATGAAATCGACGACGGGCGTGAACGAATCGTAAGGGTGGTGCAGCAGAATGTCGCGGTCGCGAATCGCGTCGAACATCGGCGGAGCGGCGCGCAACGGAGGGGGCTCGGCGGGCGTGAACGCCGGATATTTCAGATCGGGGCGGTCGATGAGTTCGTAGAGACTCATCAGGCGCAGAAGATTCAGGGGGCCTTGGATGCGGAAGGTGTTTTCCTGCGCGAGATCGACGTGGCTGCAGAGAGTTTTGAACAATTCCTCGTCGACGCCGGCCTCGATCTCGAGGCGGACGGCGGCGCCGCGGCGGAGATTGCGGAGTTCGTCCTCGATTTTTTTGAGGAGGTTTTCCGCCTCTTCGTCGTCGATGTAGAGGTCGCTGTTGCGCGTGACGCGGAAGGAGTGGGCGCTGGCGATGCGATAGCCGGGGAAGAGCGCGCCGGCGCAGAGCTTGATGATTTCGCTGAGGAAAATGTAGCGGGCTGGATCTTCGGTGTCCGGCTCGATCTGCAGGATGCGCGGCAGGATGCGCGGGACGGGAAGGATCACCATGAGCTTCTCGTTTTCGGGTGTCTCGGGATCGTCGAGGGAGACGAGGACGTTCAGCGTCTTGTTCGCGATTTGGGGAAACGGGTGCGACTGGTCGATCGCGAGCGGAGTGAGCACCGGGAGGACGTTGGTCTGGAAATGATTTTTGACCCAGGCGAGTTCGGCCGCGGTGAGCTGGTCGGCGGTGCGGAAGAGGATGTTTTCCTTCGCGAGGAGCGGCAGGATTTGGTCGCGCCAGCAGCCGTATTGCTCCGCCACGAGCGCGTTGGCGAGGGAGTGGATGTTCTTGAGCTGCTCGCGGGGCGTGAGGCCATCGAGGCTGAGTTCAGGCGTGGCGGAGTCGGCCTGCTGGAGCAGGCCGGCGACGCGAATCTCGAAAAACTCGTCGAGGTTCGAGCTGACGATCGCGAGGAACTTGACGCGCTCGAGGAGCGGATTGGCGGGATTCTGCGCCTGCTCGAGGACGCGGCGGTTGAACGAGAGCCAGCTCTGCTCGCGGTTCGCGAAGACGGTGCGCGCCGCCGCGAGACTGGGGGCGCGAGCGATGGATTTGCCGGTGCGGGTGGAAAGCTTCGAGAGCTTCTTGGCGCGTTTTACAGGAGGAGGCACGGGTGGAACGGAGAGGCGAAGAGTGGGCGGGCGGAGCGCGTAAACGAGCGGATAAACGGCTGTCACCGGATTGTTACATGCCGGCGGGCGAAGGCAATTCATGCGGCGGAATCGCGATTGCGGGTCGGGACGGTCGAAATACGGTTTCGCGCATGAAGCTTTTCTCGCGCGCCTGCCGGCGGCCGCTGGCGGTTTTTTGGTGTTTGCTGCCGCTGGCGTTGCTCGCGGCCGAAACGACGGGAGGCGCGGCGGCGAACGCGAGCGCGGCGGGTGCGTCGGCGTTTTCTTTCAAGCGAGGTGTGAACATCTCGCACTGGCTGGCGCAGAATGAAGGACCGGACAGCTACGCGGCGCCGTGGTTCGGCGAGAGCGACGTGGCCTGGATCGCGCAGCACGGCTTCGATCACATCCGGCTGCCGGTCGATCTGCGCGAATGCCTGAAGCCGGACGGCACGCTGGACGGCGCCAAACTGAAACCCGTCGTCGATCTGATCGCGTGGGCGAAAAAACGCGGCTTGGGCACGGTGCTCGACGCGCATTTCCTGCCGGGCGCCGATTTCAATTCGGTCGGCGGAGACAAACGCGTTTACACGGACGAGCCGTTGCAAGCGAAGGTCGCGGGGGTCTGGCGCGAATTGGCGAAGAGGTTCGCGAGCGAAGGGCCGTGGCTGCGTTTCGAAATTCTCAACGAGCCGGTGGCGGAGGAAAACGCGCAGTTGAATCCGTTCATGCACCGGATGCTCGCGGCGATCCGCGAGAGCAATCCGACGCGGATGGTTTATGTGACCTCGAACAAGTGGAGCCAGTTTGCCACCGTGCCGGATGTGGTGCTGCCGGACGATCCCAACATCGCGCTCACGATCCACACCTACGAGCCGCTGGCATTCACGCATCAGCGGGCGCCATGGGTGGGTTTCAAGGACACGCTGCCGCCGGTGAAATTTCCGGGCGTGGTGCCGGATTTGACGGGGCACACGACGGAGATTTTCGGCGGCTACATCCACGCAGGCGACGTGCTGACGGTGGAGCAGGTGAAGGCAAATTTCGCGCGCGTGGACGCGTGGCTCAAGACGCACGCGCCGAAAATCGAAGTGTATGTCGGCGAGTTCGGCGTCTTCGAGGCGGCTGACGACGAGTCGGCGCGCCGCTGGATCTCGACCGTGGTGCACGAGTGCGAGAGCCGCGGCTGGGGCTGGGCAGTTTGGGATTACAACGACAGTTTCGGCGTGCGGAAGAAGAACGGCGGCGGCACGCGGATACTGGATGGGCTGTTCGCGGGGAAGACGAAATAACGGCGAGGGAAAGGACGGTTGGAATCCGACGTCCTCGTCGGGTTGCTCGGGAAACGCTTCGTTCGCCAAGCGAGTCTTCGCTAGCGGAGCATTCGCCAAAACAACCCGACGGGACGTCGGGTTCCACCTCAAATGGCCACCTCGGGCCACCTACAGGCGGACGGGGATGCCGCGGGCGCCCAGGAAGGATTTCACGGCGGGAATCGTGAGCGTGCCGAAATGGAAAAGACTCGCGGCGAGGACGGCGCTCGCGTGGCCGGTTTCGAGCACGTCGGCAAAATGCGCGAGCGTACCGGCGCCACCGCTGGCGATCACGGGCACGGAGACGGCGTCGCTGACGGCGCGAGTTAAGGCGCAATCGTAGCCCGCCTGCGTCCCGTCAGCATCCATGCTGGTGAGGAGAATCTCGCCGGCGCCGAGGGCGACGGCCTGTTGCGCCCACGCGACGGCGTCGAGTTCGGTGGGATTGCGACCGCCGTGGGTGTAGACGCGCCAGGAGTCGGACGGGGAGGTGCCGGCAGGGACGCCGGCGCTACTTTGGCGCTTGGCGTCGATCGCGAGGACGATGCACTGCGCGCCGAAACGATTCGACGCGTCGGCGATGAGTTGCGGATTTTTGATCGCGGCGGTGTTGAGCGAAACCTTGTCGGCGCCGGCTTTCAGCATCGCTTCGATGTCGGCCACGGTGCGGAGGCCGCCGCCGACGGTCAGCGGCATGAAGCACTGCTCGGCGGTGGCGGCGACCACGTCGTGCATGATTTTGCGCTCGTCGCTGGAAGCGGTGATATCGAGGAACACGAGTTCGTCGGCGCCCTGCGCATCGTAGGCCCGCGCACAGGCGACGGGATCGCCGGCGTCGCGGAGCTGCTGAAATTTGATGCCTTTGACGACGCGGCCGGCGTTGACGTCGAGGCAGGGGATGATGCGACGGGAGAGCATGAGAAGAAAGCGGAGTTCCGGGTTCAGAGTTCCGGGTTCCGAGTCGAGGAACGCGAGGCTCGGGACGCGAACTTGGCGCCTTTCATTTCCGATTGTTCGAGATGGCGCATGAAACCGCCAATGAGTCGGCCGGTTTCCTCGGCCAGCCGGTAGGAATTATCGAATTCCGCCGAGGTAATGTAGTTTTCGTCCAACGCCGTGTAGAGGCGATCTTGATTTCCCCGCACGAACCTTTCGAAATCGAGAGGAAGTTGGAGAACCCGCGGTTCCCATTTCGCGCAAATCCCTCGACGATGTTTGCGGCGACTGAGGACGCGGCGCGCCGCATTTGAGAAACCAGCGGCAGGTCGCGGGAGAAATCCGCCTTGCGCGTCAGTTTGTAGACACTCCTTTTCAACACGCCGCCCGATTGCCAGCAGTCGAGATCTTCGAAGCGGGTAACGGTTGCCATGTTTGGAAACTCGGAACCCGGAACGCTGAACCTGGAACCGTGACGGCGCGGAGCGTCGTCACGCGTCGATCAGCGTGACGTCGGGCTCGAAGTTCACGATGAGCTTGTAGACGTGGCCGGGGCGCATGATCAGCGGGTGATCGCGCACGAGATACTGCAGGTAGTGAACCTTGCCGTAATTCGTGCGGTAGGTCGGGTCCGCGCTCACCACTTCCGTTTCGCGCCAGGTGCCTTGGAAATCGTCTTTCGCGACGCTGCAGCGGTGGCCGAGCGGGCCGAGCGCGAGTGAGCCGGGCACGCGATACTTCGAGTGCGGCGCGGCGATCGCGAGGACGTAGCGGAATTTATCCAGCGTCACCTGCTGCTTCACCGTATAGGCGAACTCGGCGTTGATCTTGTTGCCGGCGAAAGTCCACTGGACTTTCACGCTGCCGAGATTGCGGACGAATTCCTCCTGGAGGTTGATGAGTTCCGGCTGCTCGTAACGGAAATAGAAACTGTTGCGCAGGCCGAGGCCGGTCACGGTGTTCTTGCCGTAAAACGCGGGCAGGGTGACGTGCTCGCCGAAGGTCAGCTCGGGAAGCATGATCGGCAGATAGACGTTGTTCGGCCAGTCGAAGACGCCGGGGCAATGCGGGAACGGTAGCGTATCCGAAGTCAGGCGACTGCCGGAGCTGATCAGCGGAATCTGCGTGTGCAGGCCGCTGTCGGCGTCGCGGTAGAGGAAGAGGCCCTGCTCCTTGCGATTGGATTTGTCGAAGATGACGAAGCGGCCGCTGGTCTTCGGCGGTTCGATCTTGGGCGCGCCGGACGGCATCTGGACGGTTTTGGCGAGCCGGGACCATTGGCACAGGTAGCGCGCGGCGTCGAAGTTCGCCATGCGGGTCGTGTGGCGCTCGTAGGCGGTGCGCTCGGTGTCGCGGAGATCGAGGAACCCCTGCTCCTGGTCGAGGTAGGTGCCGTAGAAAAACAGGAAGAGACGGCGGAGGATGTCGAAATACTTGATCTTTTGATCGTCGGGAATCCAGCCGTCGCGGAGACCTTGGAGGATCAAGCTGACGCAGTGCATCTGACCGTAAGCGCCGCCCGCACGACCGAACGCCCAGCCGAGGCCGTCGGCGCGGACGAGGTCCGGCATCATCTTGATGTATTTCTCCGCGTAGGTGCGGAGGGTGGGGAGCTTGCGGTCGCGCACGCCGCTGTTGGCGTGGAGCTGGAGGGCGGAGCGGGTGAAGACGAAGGTCATCACGCCGTAGAGATTGAAATTGCCGCCGAGGCCTTTACTCGCGTCGTCGAAGAAACCGGCCGAGCTGGTTTGCGCGATGCGATCGCACATGCGTTCGATGAGGCGCGAGGTCTCGTCTTTCTTGGAGAGGCCGAAACTGAAACGCGCGACGGCCTTCGCGATGTTGAAAGCCTGCCAGTGGTTGTCGTAGTCGCTGCGGTGGAGGAGGGCCTTGTCGATGCGCTCGCGGGTTTCCTCGACGAGGCGTTCCCACACGGGATTGCGTTCCTTGGAGGGGCCGAAGCAGAGGAGGCCGAGGGCGGCGTAGGCGAGGCCGTTTTCCGAGGACGGCTCGGTGAACATCTGCGCCGTGATGCAGCGCGCGGCGAGGTCGATCAGATCGAAACCTTTGAGGGTCGTCTCGCCGGTGGCGCGATAAAATTCGCCGAGGGCGTAGGCGACGTGGCCGGGCTCATCGGGGCGGACTTGCTCACCGTTGGCGGGAATCAGGGTGCCGTCGGGCTGGATGGAGTCGAGATTGTGGGCCAGCATCGATCTGGCCATGTCGAGACATTGCTCGGAAAAACTGTGCATGCGGTGATTTTACGGGTGTCGAAGGTCGGCGCGAGGAGCGCGAGAAGGGGATGAATCTCAGGAGAATCCGAAGCGGAGCAAGAGGGAAGTTTCGGGAAAAACCCGAGATTCGCGCAGCCGGCCGCGGCCGGAGGCTTGCGGTGACGGGGACGGAAACGGAGCGGCGCTCAACGCTGGATTAGCTTCAGGAATTCGGCGTTCGTTTTGGTTTTCGACAGGCGCGCGATCATGGTCTCGGTGGCCTCCTCGATTTTTTGCTGCACGAGCGCGCGGCGGAAGAAATGAATGCCTTCGAGCGATTTCGCGTCGATGAGGAGTTCCTCTTTGCGCGTGCCGGACGAGGCGACGTTGATCGCGGGCCAGAGGCGCATCTCGGCGCATTTCCGGTCGAGGACGAGCTCCATGTTGCCGGTGCCTTTGAATTCCTGGAAAATCACGTCGTCCATGCGGCTGCCGGTCTCGACGAGCACGGAGGCGATGATGGTGAGCGAACCGGCTTCCTCGGTCTTGCGCGCCGAGGCGAACATCTGGCGGGGCTTTTCGAGGGCGCGGACGTCGAGACCGCCGGAACCGGTGCGGCCGGAATTACGCGCGGTGTTGTGCGCGCGGGAGAGGCGCGTGATCGAGTCGACGAAGAGGACGACGTCGCGGCCGACCTCGACGAGGCGCTTCGCGCGTTCGATGCAAAGGTCGGCGATGCGGATGTGATTTTCGATCTGCTCGTCGTTCGACGAGGCCCAGATCTCGGCGGGCACGCTGCGTTTGAAATCGGTGACTTCCTCGGGGCGCTCGTCGACGAGGAGGATCATGACGAAGCACTCGGGATTGTTCTCCAACACGCCGAGCGCCATGTCGCGGAGCAGCGTGGTTTTCCCCGTGCGCGGCGGGGCGACGATGAGGCCGCGGGTGCCTTTGCCGATGGGGCAGAAGAGGTCGACGGCGCGCGTGGTCATGCGGCCGTCCTTCATCTCCATTTTCAAATGCTGATTGGGCGAGATCGTCGTCAGCGTGGTGAATTCGTAGCGCGCGCGGCGCTCTTCGAGGGGCACGCCGTCGACGGTTTCGATGAAGCGCATCTTCGGGTTCGGGAAGCGTCCGTCGGGAGGGAAGGCGGTGCCGCCGATCATCGAGCCGGTGCGCAGCTTGAAGCGGCGAATCAGTTCCTTGGGGACAAAGGGGTCGGACGGGCGGCGTTTGCCGCCGCGGGCGAGATCGAGGAGCTGGCCGTTGCCGCCGCGTTGCAGGTCGATGTCGAGCACGCCCTCGACGTGGATCGTCTCGACGGCGGGCGGCTGCGGCGCGGGCGCGACGGTCGTAGCGGCAGCGCTCGCGTCGGCGGCGCTGGGCGAAGCGGGGGCGGAGGAGGCGACCGGGGTGGACGCCGGGGTATCCGCGGGGGCGGACGCAGTTTTCTTTTCCATACGAAGTTTAACGAATCACTGCCCGCGCTTGACGCTCTAAACTACTGGCGGGATAAGTGCCGCGATTTGCGTTCTTAAACCCTAAAATCCGCCACACACGTGACAGACCAGACGATTACCTCAGTTTCCCGGGAGCACCGGTTATTCAGGCCTTCGGCCGAGTTCAAAGCCCAAGCCAATCTTGGGAGTGATGCGACTTACAAAAAGCTCTACGCCGAATCTGTCAACTCCCCAGAAAAATTCTGGGAAAGGCAGGCGCAGGAGCATCTGGTCTGGCGAAAACCGTTTAAGCAGGTGCTCAAATGGAAAGCGCCGCATGCGCAGTGGTTCGCGGGTGGTAAGCTGAACGTCGCGGAAAACTGCCTCGACCGGCACCTCGGCACGGCGCGCGAAAACAAGGCGGCGCTGATCTTCGAAGGCGAGCCGGGGGATGTGCGCACGATCACCTATAAGCAGCTGCATTTTCACGTCTGCCGGCTGGCGCACATTTTCGAAAACATGGGCATCGTCACGGGCGACCGCGTCGCAATCTACATGCCGATGATCCCCGAAGCGGTGATGGCGATGCTCGCTTGTGCGCGCGTCGGCGCAATTCACACGGTGATTTTCGGCGGCTTCTCCGCCGAGGCGATCAAGGACCGGCTGAACGACTGTCAGGCGAAACTCGTCATCACCGCGGACGGCGGCTGGCGTCGCGGCAAGGTGATCGAGTTGAAAGCCAGCGTCGATCGCGCGCTCGAGGGCGCGCCGACCGTGCACACGGTCATGGTCGTGAAGCGCTGCGGCAATCCGATCAACATGGTCGAGGGCCGCGACGTGTGGTGGAAGGAAGCGTGGGAAGGCGCGCCGAATACGCATGAGGCGAAGGCGTTCGATTCCGAGCATCCGCTGTTCATTCTCTACACCAGCGGCTCCACGGGGAAACCGAAGGGCGTGCTGCACACGAGCGCCGGCTACCTGCTCGGCTGCAAGCTGAGTTCGCACTATATTTTCGATCTCAAGGAAAACGACCGCTACTTCTGCTCCGCGGACATCGGCTGGATCACCGGCCACAGCTATGTCGTGTACGGGCTCATGAGCAACGGCGCGACGATCTTCCTCTACGAAGGCGCGCCCAACCAGCCCGAGCCGGATCGCTTCTGGCAGATGATCGACCGCCACGGCATCACGATTTTGTATACGGCGCCGACGGCGATCCGCGCCTTCATGCGCTGGGGCGACAACTACGTGCTCCGCCATCATCTGAGTTCGCTGCGTCTGCTCGGCTCCGTCGGCGAACCGATCAATCCGGAAGCGTGGATGTGGTATTACAAGATGATCGGCAAGAAACGCTGTCCGATCGTCGACACGTGGTGGCAGACCGAAACCGGCGCGATCATGATCGCGCCGATTCCCGGCATCACACCCCTGAAACCGGGCTCGGGCACGCGACCGTTCTTCGGTGTCGTGGCGAAGGTCGTCGACGAGAAGGGCAAGGAAGTCCCGCGCAACGCGGGCGGAAAACTCATCATCACGAAACCCTGGCCCTCAATGCTCCGCACGCTCTGGGGCGACGACGAGCGCTTCAAGAAAGCCTATTGGAGCGAATTTCCCGGCAAGCCGGGGATTTATTTCACCGGCGACGGCGCGCGACAGGATGAGGACGGTTATTTCTGGATCGTCGGACGCATCGACGACGTGCTCAACGTCTCCGGTCACCGCATCGGCACCGCCGAGGTCGAGAGCGCGCTCGTGTCGCACCCGGCGGTCGCGGAAGCCGCGGCGGTCGGCAAGCCGGACGAGTTGAAAGGCCATGCGCTCGTCGTGTTCGTGACGCTGAAGAGCGGCCACTTCGCGAGCGACGCGCTGAAGGAAGAACTGCGCAATCACGTCGGCAAGGAGATCGGCTCGCTCGCGAAACCGGACAGCGTGCGATTCGCCGCCGGTTTGCCGAAGACGCGCAGCGGAAAAATCATGCGCCGCATCTTGAAGGAAATCGCCGCTGGCGGCGCCGTTAAAGGCGACACCACGACGCTCGAGGACTTCAGCGTCGTCGCGAGCCTGCAAGCCGAGGAGTGAGATTTCCGCGAGCCGGGAGCGGTGCTCGGATTGGGACACCCGGTAGGGACGCCCGGTAGGGACGCCTCTCCGAGGCGTCCGTCGTGCGTCGTCCGTCATGCGGCGTCCGTCGTGCGTCGTCCGTCGTGTGTCGTCCGTCGTGCTTCTTCCGTCGTGCGCGTGAGACGGTGCGCGTGAGACGGTGCGCGTGAGACCGTGCGCGAATCGCGGCGGACGGCTCGGAGAGCCGTCCCTACCGCAGGCAAATGCGCGCGAAGGTTTGCGCTGCCGCGGCTGTTCGCGTCGGTAAGAACTTGCTCCAGCGCGCCGTGGATTCGAAGACTCCGCAGGTGTCGAAGAAGCTCCAGAACATCGGCGTCGTCTCATTGCTGACGGTCGGTTCGCGCATCACGGGTCTGATGCGCGACCAGCTCGGGCTCGCGGTGTTCGGCACGGGCGAATTTTATTCGGCGTTCATCACGGCGTTCAGTTTGCCGAATCTTTTCCGCCGGCTGCTCGGCGAAGGTTCATTGACGGCGGCGTTTGTGCCGACACTGCAGGAGGAATTGCGCGCCGGCGGAAAATCCGGGGCGTTCGCCCTGTTGAGCAAGGTCGTGAGCTGGCTGTTGTTGGTCACGGGCGTGACCGTGGTCGTTGCGATGGGTTTGTTCAGCCAGTCGCGGCGGCTGCCGGGCCACGAGTCGCGCTGGTATCTCGCCGCGGATCTCAGCGTGATTCTGTTTCCGTATATGGCGATGGTCTGCCTGGCGGCGGCGCTCAATGCGACGCTCAACGTCTTCGAAAAATTTCTCGAGCCCGCACTCACTCCGATCTGGCTCAACCTCTGCATGATTCTCTCGCTCGGCGGGGCGGGCTGGAATCTGGCGAGCACGGAATTGGGCAAAATGTACTGGCTGTGCGCCGGCGTGCTCGTCGGCGGGTCGATCCAGCTCGTGGCACCCGCCGTCGTCCTGATTCGCGACGGCTGGCGGCCGCGCTTCGATTTCGCGCTCTCGCCGCGCGTGCGCGAAATCGCGCTGCTGATGGCGCCGGGGCTTTTCGGCACCGCGATTTATCAGATCAACGTCTACATCTCGCGGCTGTTCGCGTTTTCGATCGATGGCTCCGCGGCGTCGCTGCTGTTCACCGCGAACCGGCTGATGGAACTGCCGATCGGCGTCTTTGCCATCGCGGTGGCGACGGTCGTGTATCCGCTTTTGGCCGGACACGCGGCCCAGCAAAACTACGTCGCAATGGCGCAGGATTATCGGAAGGGTCTGCGATTGATTTTACTGATCAACGTGCCGGCCGCGGCGGGCCTCGCGCTGTTGAGTGAGCCGATTGTGCGGTTCCTGTTCCAACACGGAAAATTCTCCGCCGACGACACCGCGGCGATGACGCCGTTGCTCGCGATCTTTGCCGTCGGCATGCCGTTTTTTTCGGTCGTGAGCCTCACGACGCGCGCCTTCTACGCGACGAAGGACACGAAGACGCCGGTGAAAGCGGCGACGATGAGCTTCCTCCTCAACCTGGCGCTGAGCTGGGGACTGAAGGATGCGCTCGGCGCGCCCGGCCTCGTGCTCGCGAGCACGACCGCCATCATCGCGCAGACGATCGTGTTGCAAAAATCCCTGGCCCAGCGACTGCCCGGCATGGAGTTCGGCGACCTGTGGCGCACCGTCGGCAAAGTGATCCTGGCGGCGCTCGCGATGAGCGCGGTGGTCGCGGCCGGGTGGTGGGGCCTGCGCCGGATTTCCGGCGGCGCGCGCGTGGCCGATATCGTTGCGATCCTGGGGCTGATTCCCCTCGGCGTCGCGACGTATGCGACGGTGTTGTGGAAAATCAAAGTCGAGGGCCGCGAAGAGTTTTCCGCGCTGCTGGCGAAATTCCGTGGGCGGGTGGGAGTAGGGCGGGCTTCAGCCCGCTCGAGCGCTTCGGACGGAACGGCGGGCTGAAGTCCGCCCCACAGCTGCTGCTCGCGTGGGCATCCCCGCGGACAGGCCCGATGACGATTTATCGCCACGGCTACTTGTGATCTGCGCAGGGCTGGCGAAACATTGGAGCGAGCAGGCACCCGCCGACTCTCGATCATGCCACCGGAAAACGAGCCGATCGCCGTCACGCACAATTCAGCCGCCCACCGCTTCGAGGCGGTCATTGGCGGGCAGATCGCGGTGTGCGACTATTCGCTGGAGGGCGGACGGATGGTGTTCACCCACACGTTCGTCCCGTCCGAGCTGCGCGGACGCGGCGTCGCCGAGCAGCTGGTGCGCGCGGCGTTGAAGTGGGCGTGGTCCGAGAAGCTGACCATCGTGCCTGCGTGTTCCTACGTCGCGACCTTCGTCCAGCGACACCGGGAATTTCAGCCGCTGATCGCGGAATAGGAGAACGAAGAGCGAGTCGATACGCCGCATCGGTTGCCGACGAAATCGAAGAATTTTGAAAAAACCGCTTGCACTAGACAACTAGTCAACTATCAATCTGCGCCATGGGAAGAACGTCCGATGCCGAAGATCGTCTGAAAGACGCTGCGCTCGCCCTCATTTGGGAAGAGAGCTACGGCGCCGTGACGATCGACGATATCTGCAGCAAGGCCGGCGTGAAGAAGGGGAGTTTTTATTATTTCTTCGACTCGAAGGCCGAGCTCGCCGTCGCAGCCATGGAGAAGGTTTGGGAAACCGACTGGAAGCCGAACCTCGACCGCATCTTTTCGCCGTCGGTCGAGCCGCTCACGCGGCTCACGACTTATCTCGACTCCGTCTACCGCAAACAGGCCGACGCCAAGGCGCGCACCGGCAAGGTGCTCGGTTGTCCGATGTGCTCCGTCGGTTCCGAGGTTTCCACGAGCGAAGTCGATGTCGCCTCGAAGATTCGTGAAGTCATGAGTCGTAAGCGTCGTTACTACGAATCGACGATCCGCGACGCCGTATCGGAGGGCGTCATCGAGCCGTGCGACCCTGCCCAGGCGACTTGTGCTCTGGTCGGCTTGATCGAGGGCCTCGTCAGCCAGTCCCGGATCATGAACGACCCTGAGCCGCTCCGTGATCTTTCGACCATGGCGCTTCGTCTCCTGCGCGCCAAGACAGCGGCCCCTTCGCCAGTTTCGTCCTAGAAATCTTCCTGAAATCGATCGTTCAAGCGCACGCCCGTGCGCTTTTTTTGGAGCCCATTACTAGCTAAACAGTCAACTACCATACTCATTTCCGCCATGTCTGCCCACACTGCCCGCCATTTCTCAACTGTCACGCCGCTGCGCCATCACCTGGTCGGTGGCGGCGAACGCCGGCTCATGCTTGGCCTCACCGCGCGTCACGTCCGCCTTGGTCGCAGCGAATTCACGGCGGCGCCCGCCGAGTTTTCGCCCTCCGGCCTGCGCCGCGCGTCGTCGCTCGTCGATCGTCTCCAAAGTCCGCTTACGCGTTACCGCGACTGAGCGGGGAACCCTTTTTTCCACACCCACCACTCGGCCCTCACACCCACCATGACTGCTCCCATCTCTCCTGATTCCGTTCGCTCCCGTCCACGGCGCTGGCGCCGCGCGACGTTCGTATTCGCGATTCTCCTGCTCGCCGGCGGAGTCGCCAGCTACTCGTCGGGTCGCCTCACCGCCTCTGAAACCGCCACACCGTCCGGGCCCGCGCCGGCGCCGAAAGTCACCGTCGCTCCCGTCGAGGAGAAGGTGCTCACCGAATACGAGGAGTTCACCGGCCACGTCGATGCCACGGAAACCGTGGAGTTGCGCGCCCGGGTCTCCGGGCACATCGAGACTGTGGACTTCCAGGCTGGTCAACTGGTGAAAAAAGACGACGTGCTCTTCACCATCGATCCGCGTTGGTATCAGGCGCAGTTCGACCTCGCGAAGGCCCATGCCGATGTCGCCGAGCGCGAAGCGAAACGCGCCGACGAACTTCTCGCCGCCTCCGCGATTTCGAGCGAGGAAGCCGAAAGCCGCGGCGCTCGCGCCGCCGAGGCCCGTGCCGCGCTCGCCACCGCGCAACTCGATCTCGAACACACTCAGGTGCGCGCGCCCATCGCCGGCCGCATCAGCCGCGCCTACGTGACGGCCGGCAATCTCGTCTCCGGTTCGCCGGGAAATGCCACGCTCCTCACTCGCCTCGTGTCGACCGGCGCGGCGTTCGTCTACGCCGACATCGACGAGTCGACCGTGTTGAAGTTCGGTCGTCTCCAGCGCGAAGGCCGTCTCGTCACTGTGAACGGCCGCGTGCCCGTCGACCTGGCGCTTGCCGACGAAACCGGCTTTCCGCGCCGCGGCTATATCGAGTCCGTCGACAACCACCTCAATCCGGCGACGGGTTCGCTCACCCTTCGCCTCGTGTTTCCCAACGACGATCAAGCTCTCTTGCCCGGCATGTTCGCCCGCGTCCGGGTGCCCGTCGGTAAGCCGCAGCCGACGCTCCTCGTCAGCGAGCGCGCGATCGGCACGGACCAAAGTCAGAAATTCGTCCTCGCCGTTGCAGCTGACAGCAAAGCGACCTACCGCACGGTGAAACTCGGCGGCTCCGTCGGCGATGGTCTCCGCATCGTGCGTTCCGGTCTCCATCCCGGTGACCGCGTCATCGTCAACGGTCTCCAGCGCGTCCGTCCCGGCATGACGGTCGATGCGGAAATCGCCGGCGCCGCCGTCGCCGTCCGCTAGCAGGTGGAGCCCGACGTCCTCGTCGGGCTTTGCCGTCACGTCCACCCTCCAAGCCCGACGGACCGTCGGGCTCCACCCGCCGCGTCACCCGCGGCTCTCCCAGCCACTGCTTTGCCCGTCTCCACCGCTTACACACACCCGCCATGAACTTCTCCGATTTTTTCATCAAGCGCCCGATCTTCGCGGGCGTGCTTTCGATCATCATCTTCCTCGTCGGCGCGATCGCGCTCACGCGCCTGCCGATCAGCGAATATCCCGAGGTCGTCCCGCCGACCGTCGTTGTGCGCGCGGTGTATCCCGGCGCGAATCCAAAAACGATCTCCGAGACCGTCGCCGCGCCGCTCGAGCAATCGATCAACGGCGTGGAAAACTCCCTCTACATGGCTTCCCAAGCCACCGCGGACGGAGTGATGACGCTCACGATCACCTTCAAGCTCGGCACAAATCTCGATAACGCGCAGGTCCAGGTCCAAAACCGCGTCGCGCAAGCCGAGCCGAAACTGCCCGAGGAAGTGCGCCGTATCGGCGTCACCACCACGAAGACCTCGCCCGACCTGCTGATGGTCGTGCACCTCTTCTCGCCCGACGGCCGCTACGACGACATCTACGTCCGCAACTACGCCACGCTCCAGGTCCGTGACACGCTCGCACGTCTGCCCGGCGTCGGCCAGGTGCGCGTCTTCGGTTCCGGTGATTACGCGATGCGCGTCTGGCTCGATCCGAACAAAGTCTCCGCTCGCGGCCTGACCGCGTCGGATGTCGTCGCCGCGATTCGCGAGCAAAACGTGCAGGTGGCCGCCGGCGGCGTCGGCCAGCAGCCTACCGCGCACTCGGAAACGGAACTTCTCATCAACGCCAAGGGCCGGCTCGCGTCCGAGGAGGAATTCGGCGCGATCGTCGTCAAGACCGGCGCGCACGGCGAACGCGTGCTGCTGCGCGACGTCGCCCGCATCGAACTCGGCGCCGCGGACTACGCGCTCCGTTCGCTCCTCAACAACAAGGCCGCCGTCGCGCTGCCGATCGCGCAGCTCCCGGGATCGAACGCCATCGCGACCTCCGACGCCGTGCGATCGACGATGAAGGAACTCGAGAAGAGTTTTCCCGACGGCCTCAAATACGACATCGTCTACGACCCGACGATCTTCGTTCGCCATTCGATCGAAGCCGTCGTGCACACGCTCGTCGAGGCGCTCGTGCTCGTGGTCCTCGTCGTGATTCTGTTTCTCCAGACGTGGCGCGCCTCGATCATCCCGCTCGCCGCCGTGCCCGTCTCGCTCGTCGGCACGTTCGCCGTGATGAGCGCGCTTGGGTTCTCCATCAATGCGCTCTCGCTCTTCGGCCTCGTGCTCGCGATCGGCATCGTCGTCGATGATGCGATCGTCGTCGTTGAAAACGTCGAGCGGAACATCGCGCTCGGGAAAACGCCTTTCGAGGCCACGCGCCAGGCGATGCGCGAAGTGACCGGCCCGATCGTCGCGACCGCCCTCGTGCTCTCCGCGGTGTTCATTCCGACCGCGTTCATCAGCGGCCTCACGGGCCAGTTCTACAAGCAGTTCGCCATCACGATCGCGATCTCCACGGTTATCTCGGCCTTCAACTCGCTCACGCTTTCGCCCGCGCTCAGCGCGCTGCTGCTGAAGGATCACCACGCGAAAAAGGACTGGCTCACCCGCGGGATGGACTTCGCGTTCGGCTGGTTCTTCCGCCCGTTCAACCGGTTTTTCGAGTGGTCCGCGCACAAATACTCGCGCGGCGTGGCGCGTCTCCTGCGCGTCTCGATCGTCGCCCTGATCGTCTACGTCGGCTTGCTCGGTGCGACCACGTATCTTTTCAAAGCGGTCCCGAGCGGCTTCGTGCCGGTGCAGGACAAACAGTATCTCGTCGCTTTTGCGCAGCTTCCCGCCGCCGCCTCGCTCGACCGCACCGACGCCGTGATCCGCCGGATGGGCGAGATCGCGCTGAAACATCCCGGCGTCGCCAACGCGATCCAGTTTCCCGGCCTCTCGATCAACGGTTTCACGAACTCCTCCAACAGCGGCATCGTCTTCGTCGCGCTGAAACCCTTCGAAGAGCGCGAATCGCGCGACCTGGCCGGCCCTGCGATCGCGCAGCAGCTCCAGCGTGAGTTCGCCCAGATTCAGGACGCGTTCATCGCGATCTTTCCGCCCCCGCCGGTGCAGGGCCTCGGCACGATCGGCGGTTTCAAGCTCTACGTCGAAGATCGCGCCGACACCGGCCTCGATGCGCTTTTCGACGCCACGCAAGGCCTGATCGCGAAAGGCAACCAGACGCCCGGTCTCGCCGGCCTGTTCTCCAGCTTCACGGTGAATACGCCGCAACTCGACGCCGACATCGATCGCACGAAGGCGAAGCTCATGGGCGTGCCGCTCCAAAACGTTTTCGAGACGATGCAGATCAATCTCGGCTCGCTCTACGTGAATGATTTCAACCGCTTCGGCCGCACGTATCAGGTCGTCGCGCAAGCGGACGCGCAATTCCGCCAGCATCCCGGGGACATCCTGCACCTCAAAACGCGCAACAGCGCCGGTGAACTCGTGCCGCTCGGCTCGCTCGTGAAGGTCAGCGAAACTTACGGCCCCGATCGCGTGATGCGCTACAACGGCTATCCCGCCGCCGAGATCACCGGCGCGCCCGCGCCCGGCTGGAGTTCCGGTCAGGCGGAAGCGCTCATGGAGAAACTCGCGAAGGAAAACCTGCCGAAGGGCATGGTGCTCGATTGGACGGAACTCACGTTCCAGAAAATCATCGCGGGCAACACGGGCATCTACGTTTTCCCGCTCAGCATCTTCCTCGTGTTCCTCGTGCTCGCCGCGCAATACGAGAGCTTCCGTCTGCCCTTCGCCGTGATCCTGATCGTGCCGATGGCGCTCTTTTCGGCGATGCTCGGCCTCTGGCTCACGCGCGGCGAGAACAACGTCTTCACGCAGATCGGCCTCATCGTGCTGATCGGCCTCGCCGCGAAAAACGCGATCCTGATCGTCGAGTTCGCGCTGAAACGCCGCGAGGAAGGCGCCTCGATCACCGACGCTGCGCTCGACGCCGCGCGCCTCCGCCTGCGGCCGATTCTGATGACGTCGATCGCGTTCATCGCGGGCGTGTTTCCACTCGTCGTCAGCACCGGCGCGGGCGCCGAGATGCGCCGCGCGATGGGCGTCGCGGTTTTCGCCGGCATGATCGGCGTCACGCTCTTCGGCCTCTTCCTCACGCCGGTATTTTACACCGTGCTCGAAAAACTCGGCGTGCGAAAAACCGTTCCGGCCGCGCTCCCCGTCGCCGATCCCGAGCACGCCTGACTCGCAGCCCTGCGCGTGAGCGCAGGGACATGCCGCTCGCAATCCTCCCGCCGCTCCTGCGGCGGGCGACACGAAACACCAACACCCACCGACATCACCGGCGAAGTACTCCGCGCCGGCGACGGCCTACAGCGATCCAGGCAAGGCGCGTCGTCCTCAACGGGCCGCTGCGGATCGCACACACCACACCTACCGGCGGGTTGCGAATAACCCGCCTCTCTCGAGCAAAGGCTCACTATGAATTCCTGGACCAAACTCTTCTGCCTCGCTCTCGGCGCCTTTGCCATCGGCACCGAGGGCTATGTCGTCGCCGGCGTGCTGCCGACGATCGCGTCCGATCTCGGCATCACGCTGCCGCTGGCCGGTCAACTCATCACCGCGTTCGCCCTGACTTACGCCATCGGCTCGCCGCTGATCGCCGTCGCGACGGGAGCGATGGAGCGGCGACGGCTGCTGCTGGTGTCGATCGCATCCTTCGGCGTTTTCAATCTGCTCGCGGCGTCGGCGCACACTTACGCGCTGCTGCTCACGGCGAGGATCGGGCTCGGTCTGTCGGCGGGCACGTTCATGCCGGCGGCGAGCGCCTACGCGGTGGCGGCGACTCCGGCCGCGCAGCGGGGGCGTGCGCTCTCGATCATTTATGGCGGTCTCACCGTCGCGATGGTGATCGGCGCGCCGCTCGGCGTGCTGTTGGGCGAACATCTCGGCTGGAGGTTCATCTTCGTGGGCGTCGCCGGTCTCGCCGCCATCGCGCTCGGCGGCCTCGCGCTGACGTTGAAGCGGCTCCGTCCGTCCGCCGCCGTCACGCTCGCCGAGCGCGTCGCGATCGCGCGCCGGCCCGACGTGCTCGCGACGCTCGCCGTCACGGTCCTGATGATTGCGGGCGCTTACACGATCTACTCGTATCTGGCGCCCTTCCTCCAGCAAAGCGCGCAGCTGAGCGGAGACGTCGTGTCGCTGGTGCTTTTCCTCTTCGGCGTCGGCGCGACCGCGGGAAATTTTCTCTCGGGCGCGACGGTCGATCGCATCGGACCGCGCCGGGTCGTCACGACCGTGCTGATCGGTTTGATCGGCCTGTTCGCCGTGCTTTCCCTGGGCGCGGAGTTTTTCCCGCCGGACGTGGCCCGCTGGATCGTCGTGCCGGTGATCATGCTGTGGGGTTTCGTCGGGTTCTCGTTTCCCTCGGCGCAGCAGGCTCACATCGTCACGCTGTCACCGAAGCTCGCGCCGATCACGCTCTCGCTGAATGCGTCCGCCATCTATTTCGGAGTTTCGCTCGGCGCCGTGCTCGGTTCGATCGTAGTCGCAAACCGTTCGATCGCCGGACTCGGCTGGGCGGGAGCGGCGTGCGAAGTTCTGGCGTTGACCGTTTTGTTTGGAACAGCGCGTCGCCGCAGCCGAAAGCAAATCGCGGAGGCGGACCTCGAACCGCGTGAACTGCTCGCGACCGGACACCCGGCCTCTGAACGCAATTTTTAACTTTCAACCCGTACCATGAAACCAATCCTTTTGTTTTTCCTCTCCACGACCGTTTCCGCGCTCGCCGCGCTGCCGAGCGTCGGACCCGACTATGTGAAGCCCTCCGCACCCACGGCCGCCGCGTGGCGCGACGCGGGCGATTCAAGCGAATGGAAAAACGCCGCACCGGCGGATGCGATTCCGCGCGGAGCGTGGTGGAAATTATTCAACGACCCGGTGCTCGACGGTCTCGAGCAGCGCGCGCTGGCCGCCAATCAGGATCTCCGCGCCGCCGCGGCGGGCGTCGAGCAGGCCAGGGCCGCCGCTGGTTTTGCCCGCAGCGCTTATTGGCCGCAGGTCGCGGCGAATGGCGCCGCCGGGCGCGAGCGAACCTCGGTTACCGTCGACAATCCACTGCCCAGTGCGGTGACGACGAGCTACCGGGTTCCCTTCGAAGCGACATGGGAGCTGGATCTTTTCGGCCGCGTGCGGCGGCTCACGGAGAGTACGCGCGCCGAGGCGGACGCGAGCGCGGCCGAGTTTGAATCGGTGCGGCTGGCGCTCACCGCGGAGATCGCGACGGATTATTTTTCGCTCGGCGCGATCGACCGGGAAATCGCGATCCTGAACGACACGACGGCGCTGCGCCGCCGCGCCCTCGAACTCGTGCAAGCCCGGGTGAAGAGCGGTGTCGCCATGGATTTCGACGCGGCGCGGGCCGAGACCGAAGTGGCCTCCTCCGAGGCGGAGTCCGCGGCGCTCTTGAATCGGCAGGCGGCGCTGCAAAACGCGCTGGCGGTGTTGAGCGGGGAACCTCCGAGCGCGTTCTCGTTCGCTGGGAGCGCGGACGGCCCGCCCGCATCTCATCCTAACGGCGGGCGAGCCGCCCGCGCTCCCGGTTCGGCGTTGCCGGTTCCGTCCGCGATTCCCGCCGGGTTGCCGGCGGAGTTGCTCGAGCGACGACCGGATATTGCCGCGGCCGAACGGTCGCTGGCGGCGGCGAATGCGCGCATCGGCGTGGCGAAGGCCGCGTTTTTTCCGGCGATTTCGCTGACGGGGAGCGCGGGCTTCGCGAGCGGCGACATCGACCGGCTCGCCGAGAGCGACTCGCGCATCTGGTCGATCGGGCCGCGGCTGTATCTGCCGATTTTCCAAGGCGGGCGAAATCGGGCGAACCTCGCGCGCAGCGAGGCGGCGTTTGCAGAGAGTGTGGCGATCTTTCGGCAGCGCGTGCTCGTCGCGTTTCGCGAGGTGCAGGATGCGCTCACCGCCACGCGCTTGCTCGCCGAGCAGGCGGCCGCGCAGGATCGCGCGGTCGCGTCGGCCCGGCGCGCGGTGACGCTCGCGCAGAAGCGCTACGACAGCGGCTTCGTTCCCTTCATCGAGGTGATCGACGCCCACCGCACCTCGCTCTCCGTCGAGCGAGGCAGCGCGCAACTCGCCGCGGAACGATTGAACACCAGCGTCGCGCTCATCAAGGCGCTCGGCGGCGGCTGGCGTCAGGGATCCCAAACACTCGTCGCGACCGCGCGCTGACCGCCATGCTCACGCTCATTTTAATTCTTGCGGCGCTCGTGCTGGTCACGGTTTGGGACGGCGCCGAGCAGGATCGCTCGTGATTTTTTCGGCCGGGTTGCACAAAACTACCCGGGCCCCAATTTCGTCCACTTTCGTCATGGCTCACCTTTTCGAACCTCTCACCATCAAGTCCATCACGCTGCGCAACCGCATCGGCGTTTCGCCAATGTGCCAGTATTCGTCGGAGGACGGCGTGGCGAACGACTGGCACCTCGTTCATCTCGGTTCGCGCGCCGTGGGTGGAGCGGCGCTGGTGATCGCCGAGGCCACGGCGGTCTCGCCGGAAGGCCGTATCACGCCGGGCGATGCGGGGATCTGGTCCGATAAACACGTCGAGCCGCTCGCCCGGATCAATCGCTTCATCAAACAGCATGGCGCCGTCGCCGGCCTTCAGATCGCGCACGCGGGCCGGAAGGCCAGCGCGACGCGGCCGTGGGACGGCGGCGATCAGCTCGCGGACGACGCCGGCGGCTGGACCCCGGTCGCGCCGAGTGCGATCGCGTTTGGCGACGGGCTCGACCGAGTGCCGCATGCCTTGACGGTCGCGGAGATCGGGCTCGTGCAGCGAAATTTCGCCGACGCGGCGAAACGGGCGCTCGCGGCGGGTTACGAGTGGATCGAGTTGCACGCGGCGCATGGCTATCTGGCGCACGAGTTCCTCTCGCCGCTCGCGAATCGACGGACCGACGACTACGGAGGGAGTTTCGAAAATCGCATTCGTTTCCTGCTCGAAACAACGCGCGGCGTCCGCGCCGTCTGGCCCGAACAACTTCCATTTACGGTGAGGTTGTCCTGCACCGACTGGACCGAAGGCGGGTGGACGATCGACGAGAGCGTGGAGTTGGCGCGCCGACTGAAACGCGAAGGCGTGGACTTGATCGACTGCAGTTCGGGCGGTGCGGTGCCGCACGCGAAAATCAGCGTGGGGGCCGGGTATCAAGTGCCGTTTGCCGCGCGGATCCGTCGCGAAGCGGAGATCGCGACCGCGGCGGTCGGCTTGATCACGCAGGCGAGCCAGGCGGATGGCATTATCCGCGAAGGGTCGGCGGATGTCGTGCTGCTCGCGCGGGAATTGTTGCGCGATCCGTACTGGCCGGCGCATGCGGCGCGCGAACTCGGAATGAAAGAGTTCGCGCCGCCGCCGGTGCAATACGGACGCGCTTGGTGAAGTTGCTCAATAGCCGGCCCTGAAAGCCGCGCGCCGGCAATGTACTCTCGATAGGTGGAGCCCGACGTCCTCGTCGGGCTTCGTTGCGTTCGCGCTCAATCCAGCCCGATGAGGACATCGGGCTCCACCCGCACCGTCGCGCTCAGTGGCGATGGTCGTCGCGATCGTGGTCTCGATCGCCGTCGTGATCGTGGTCGTGATCATGGTCATGGTCGTGATTGCCGTGCGACGCGTCGGCGCGCGGGCGCCAGGTTTTCGGATACGTGCGCACCACCTCGGCGTGATGGCGTTCCGGGCTATCGTGCCAGTCCATGTGCACCGAGACGCTGTTGCGGGCCCAGCCGCGCGGCGGCTCGGCGCGCGTCACCCAGCGGTCGTGGTCGCGGTAGACATAGTTGTGGCGGGTGTTGCTGTAATAGACCTCGTCACCGGGATAGTAAACGTAGTCGTCGTTACCGACCACGGCGACGGCGGAGCCGCCGCTCGAATAGCCGGACGAGGTGGCGTAGCAGCCGCCGGCAAGAAGCGCGAGAGCCGCGCCGGCGAGCAGGAGTGAAAGCCGGAGGAGGGGAATTTCAGGTTTGGTTTTCACGTGCTGTGGACACGGGGATCAGGCGGACGTTCAAGGGCGAGTTTGGACGGAACCTGCCGCACGCGCGTGGTTCTTTCGGGGCATGAGCAAAAAAAACAACACCCCCGCGCCTACGACCTCGAATGCCGAAAAAGATCCAGCGGAATGGACGACCGGCGACGAGCCGATGACGGGTGCGCAGAAATCCTATTTGAAAACGCTGAGCGACGAGGCGAAGGAGCCGTTCGACGATACGCTCACGAAGGCCGATGCCTCGCGCCGAATCGACGAGTTGCAAAAGAAAACCGGGCGCGGCCTGGAGCAGAAACGGTGAAAGTCGTGAGGAGCGGGGCTTCCACGGCATTGAAAACCGAGGTGCTGCGCGCAAAGGATTTCTCATGCCTTACTCGCGTCAACGGCCGCGCATTCCGGCGAACGGACGGATTTCCATTCGCCTCACGACGGCGCAGCGGGACTGGTTCCTGCGCGATGACGCCGCACCGAAAGATCTCGCGCAAGCGCTGCACCACGCGGCGGTGCGTGAAGGAAAACTTGCGCTTCGCGTTGCACGACCGGCGCTCGAAACCCTGATCGCCATCGCGGCGCGTGCGCCTGCAACCGATCGTAAAACCGAGCGCGATCTGGCGGCGCTGCTGCGTTACCTGGAGTCAGTGGACGACCGCTTCGACGATCGATCGAACGAGGACGAGGATGCTTGTTGAGCATTGCGTGAAGACCTGAGGCGATCCCGGTAAGGCGCGGACTCCGTTCCGCGCCGCAACGATCTCTGGTCAACGCGGCGGGGAAGGGGACTCGCCGCCCCACCGCTGGCGTCACTTCTCCGGGTAGTTCTCAATAGAACCTATCCGGATATCGAATGACAATGTAGCGGCGGTCTATGATCGCCGGGTTCGAGGAGAATCGTGGTCAAGCCGGCGGTCATAGACCGCCGCTACCTCGTTCACCGAATGTTCGGATGATTTCTGAGCCGGAAGCATGCCGTCGGAATTGACCGCAGATTTTGCGGATGAGCGCAGATCGAGACCTTGGGCTGAAGTCTCCCTGGTCGCTAAATCAACGGCCTACGCCGATGAACTCTCAAATGCCGGTTATTCGGGGCGCAGCGAAGAATCCATTTGGACCTTCGCACACGCGTCGTGCCACGAAGCGCGCACTGGATTCTTCACTTCGTTCAGAATGACAAGCCGGGCGGTTCATCAGCAGCGACGTGAAGAATCCCGTGCGATATTCGGCTGGGTCGCGCTACTGGATTCTTCGCTGCGCGTTTTGCGAAGCTCCACTCGTGTGCCCAGCGGCGAGCATCGGAAAACCGACAGCCGCGGCAAACCCGGCGAGCGCTACCGCTGAAGTGAGGCGCGCACCGGCGGATGGCTCCGGAAGCGGGATGGCGGCAATCGGCTGGACAGCAACGGCCGAGCTTGCCCATCGTGGCTCGCGCGCCCCCGAGTTTTCTCACGGCTCGTCTTCGCCCCCCCGATGAAAATCCTTCCCCTGTTTCTGTGCGCCGGATGGCTGGCGCTAACCTGTCACCTTTCCGCAGCCGGTGCGCCCGAGCAGCCGCGGAAAAACTACGCCATCGGGCGGGTGACCCTCGAAGACGGCCAGGCGATCGCGGGCGACGTCGACGACATCATCCTGGATATTTACGGAGTGAGCGAGGCGGGGGAAAAAGTGCAGTATACGCCGGCGGTGAAGAATGGAGCGTACAAGCAGAAGCTCGTGCCGGGTCAGTTCGCGTTCAACCTCGGGAAGATCAAGGTGAAGTTCGGCGAGAAAGTTTTCACGTTTTCACTCACGCCCGTCGGCAAGAATTGGAACAAGAACCAGGATGCGGAGGATGGCATCGTGCAGGACTGGATTTGGAGGCCCACGGGACCGGCGGAGACTTATGGCGCGAAACCCGATCCGAATAATGCGACGCACTGGCACGGCATGAATGTCGGCCTGCATTTTCAAGGCTGGCGGTCCGATAAAAAAACATCGTCCGCCCGATTGCCGGAAGGCACGAAGCTCGTCCTCACGCTCACGCCGACGAGCAAGTGTATCGACGGCCGCGAACTCCCGCCGGTCACGCTCGAGCGCGCGTGGCGTCCGAAAGACATCACGCCAAACGACGATCTCAACGACCTGCCGCCTGCGAATTATGAAATGACGGGAGTTGCACAGCTGCCGGACGGCAGCTCCCGGCCGATGTTTTTCCAAGGGCGCGGCGACTATCCCAAATTTGTCGCGAAGGCGCAGCTTCCGCTGGAGCCCGACGGCTACGTGAACGGAATGTGGAAGCAGATAGTCGGATGGGTGACGGACTAGGGTGGCGTCCGGCTGATAATCTGGCTCGTTGACCGGCCGTTCGATTCGCACGGACGCCTCGGAGAGGCGTCCCTACCGGCGCTGCTGCTACGCGGAAACATCAGGGGCGGGCCGGGAGGGCACCCGATGGTGAAGCCACCGCCGGTGAGTAGCTTGGCGAGCCATGAACAAAAAACATCTCACCTTCCTTTTTCTTCTCACGACACTTTTCAGTCTCTTCGCTTCCGGCTGCCGGACGATGAACGGCGCCGGCCAGGACGTCGAACGCGCCGGTCAGAAGATTCAGGAGAACGCGCAAAATCACTGACGAAACCAGGGCGCGGAGACGCCGCGGGGTTCGCGCCGCGCCACGCGCGCACCGGCGCCCTAACGGGGCCGGCTACGAATCGGACCGAGGCGATCCGGCGACGTAGCCACGCGATTATCGCGCTGGGCTCGTCGGGGAGACACCTCTCAAAACGGTTCAACCGCAGGCAACGCAGATATACGCAGATCTCCGCCGAGGGAAAATTTATCGCTGATCGTCGCCGACCCTCACTCACCGGACAGTTGATTTGGCGACCAGAGAGACTTCATCCCAAGGTCTTGGCCGAAGCGCCGCGGACTATTTCACCTCGCCGTGGAGGGCGGCTTTCGCGAATTCGCCGGACGCGTTGAGTTCGTAATCCCAGTTCTTGATCAATGTCGGGCCCCACTCGGGATCGAAGCACCACACGGTCCAGCTGATGCCGCGACTTTCGAGATACTTGATGATTTCGGGACCGTAGTTGGCGTTGCGCTGCGAGGCCGGGGCGTCGGCGGGAAGCGTGGTGCCGGGCGCGGGCGGCTTGGGAAAGCCGCCGAACTCGGTGGCGATCACCGGGTATTTGTCGGCGACGAAACCGAAATCGAGTTCCCACTTCGGTGCCCACGGTTGGGTGCGCTTGTTCGAGTAGGGGTGAACGGAGTAGGCGATGCCGGCGGCGGCGATGGGCTCGAGGCGGACGGGTGTGAGATCGTAGGCCCAGTCGAAGCCGGCGACGACGGGAATCACTTGGGCATTGGTGGCGCGAATCAGCGTGATTTCGGTTTCGACGAGGTGTTTCCACTCGGACCAAGAGACAGGGCCGAGCTGGTCGCGGTAGGTGGTGGGCTCGTTGAAGAGTTCGAAGAAGGCGACGGTGTGATGGCCGGCGTAGTGGCGGGCCATGACGCGCCAGAAGTTCATGGTCTCCTCGCGCGTGGTGTCGTACATCGGATCCTGGAACACGCCCGTGACCAGATTGCCGATACTGTGCCAGTCGATCATTACGTGCAGGTCGAGTTCGGTGCACCAGTAGACGGCTTGGTCGAGAAGTTTCAAATATTCGGCAGGCGTGCGCTGGCGCCATGCGGCCGGATGGACGGGAATGCGGACGAGCTGCGTGCCGAGTTCCTTCAGCTTCACGAAGTGTTCGCGGTTCCAGTGGCCCTGAATGTCGATCTTGTCGGGATCGGAGATGCAGACGCCGCGAAGCAGGACGGTGCGGCCCTGCGGATCGACGAAGTGATTGCCCTGGACGGAGAGCAGCGGGAGTTTCTTCGCGAGCAGCGTGAACGGGCGGCCGCCGACGGGGCGATCCTGCCACCACGAGTGCGTGCGAGTGACGGGCGCGGCGGCCGGTGGTGGAGGCGGGGTGGCGGGAGTATCCGGCGCGCGCGTGAAGCGGGCGGGCGTGCCTTCGTTGAAGCCGACGGTCTCGATCGCGAGTTCGGTGTCGGAGACGATGCGGCCGCGGTGCTCCAGCACGGAGCCATCGGCGGTCACTGTGGCGAACGTGAACGCGGCGCCGTCGAGGCGACCGCCGCGGAGTTCGCTGACGCCGAAGGGCGAATCGGAACTGCCGCTGAGCTGCGCGCCATCGACCTTGAAGGTGTAGACGATCTCCGGGCCGTCGGGACCGCCGAAATGGAAACTCCAGCGGCCATTCAGATCGGCGGCGAAGGCGGCGGCCGAGGCGATGGCGAACAGGAACGCGAGCGGGCGAAAGATGCCGAGGGCGAAGCGGGCGGACAGGTGCATGAGAATTTAAAATGAAATCGAGGACTGGCGCGCGCGAGGGAAGCGCGGAGGCAGGCATGACGCGGGGAGCGGCGCGAGGATGCGGCGGATTTCTCTGCGGGGCCGGCGAGCGGGGAGAGCAGGATCGTCGACATGGTTGTGTATGCGCGGCGGCGTTACGGAGGCTCGAGGCGGAGGCGCGGCGGAGGATGCGGCGCCGAAAACAAGCGCGAGCTTCGCTCCACTCGAGGAGACGGCGGACCGCCGGAACGAGAGAAGGGTTGTGCGGGGCGGTGAAGGCCTCGAAAGTGCCGCGCCATGGCAACCGTGGCGCACAAATCAACGGACGGAGCGTCGAGCCGAAGTACCTCCCGGCATCGCCCGATTGGGCCAGCCGCTGCATCGGCGGAGACGGCGGCGGCGGACGCCGTGAGAGCGTGGGCGGTGCGATGCTTGCGGGCGTTGTACGTGCCGGCAGCCGATGCGCGGGAGATCGCGACGAGTCTCGTGCAGACAAGTCTGTGGGGAATCGATTCGCACGGGATCGCGCGGCTGGGGCATTATTTTTCGCGGATCGAGGCGGGCTCGATCGAGGCGCGTCCGAAAATCCGCGTGCGGCGCACGGGTCCATGCACGGCCCAGGTGGATGGCGGACACGGTCACGGTATCGTGGTGTGCCGGCGAGCGATGAGGGAGGCGATCGCGCTCGCACGAAAAAACGGAATCGGCGCGGTCGGCGTGGCGAATTCGACGCACTGCGGCGCGGCCGGACTTTACGGACGCCAGGCGGCGGAAGCCGGACTGATCGGAATCGCGTTGACGCATTCGGACGCATTTGTCGCGCCGCACGGCGGAAAGAAAAAATTTCTCGGGACCAATCCGATTTGCATCGTGGTGCCGACCGGCGGACGGGAGCCGCCGCTGTGTCTGGACATGGCGACGAGTGCGGTACCCTATAACCGCGTCGTCAACTATCGGCGGGAGAACCGGCCGCTCCAACCGGGATGGGCGCTCGACGCACGCGGACGGCCGACGACGAATCCGCACGCGGTGGCCTGCCTGCTGCCGCTCGCGGAGTACAAGGGCTACGCGCTGGCGTTCATGATCGACCTGCTCTGCGGACCGCTGAACGGAATGCCATTCGGCCCGCACATTCCGCCGATGTATCGGGCGTTGTCGCGGCGGCGGAAACTCGGGTCGTTTTTCCTGGCGCTCGATCCGGCCCGCTTTGGCGGGGGCCGTGCGCTCGCCGCCGTGGCGCGGCGGATGGCGCGCGAAGCACGAACGCAGCCGCGGGCGAGAGCGAAGGAAGCGGTGCTTGCGCCGGGCGATCCGGAGGTGCGCTGTGCGGAGCGGCGGAGCCGTGAAGGCATTCCCATCGAGCCTGGTTTGCGCGAAGAAATCGAGCGCTGGACGCGACGGCTCGGCGTAGTGGCGCTTTGATTGCTGAAGCGTGAGTTTTCCGACGAAAGGACGGCGCCTCGTGTTTCACCAAGCAGGGGCAGGTTTGCGCTCAAACCAAGCCCGACGAGGACGTCGGGCTCCACCTTCCGGTGATGCTCCAGCTAGAGCGCTTCGAAAATTTCCATGGCCGTTGTAGGAGCCTGCTTGCAGGCGATGCTGGACCGTCGCCCACCGGGATCGCCTGCGAGCAGGCTCCTACATTCGACCCGGCGCGCGGCTACACTCTCTTAAAAACCACTCTCGGCTAGGGGTTGACGGAATCTGCGCGGAGTGCTTCGAGGGCGACGCGGGCGGCGGATTCTTCGGCGAGTTTTTTAGAAGAGCCGCGGCCCTGGCCGAGGAGTCGATCGCGGAGATAAACGGCGATTTCGTAGGCGCGGGCGTGGTCTTCGCCTTCCACGTTCATCACTTCGTAGCGGAGGGCGTGATTGCCGTGCACGGGCTGCACGAGTTCCTGCAGGCGGCCTTTGGGGTTGTCGTCGGGTTCGATGGAACTGAGCCGCGCAGGCAAGTCGCCGTAGAGGCTGAGCACCAGGCGGCGCGCGGTGGTGAAATCGCTGTCGAGGTAGAGCGCGCCGACCAAGGCTTCGAAGGCATCGGCGAGCGCCGAGGCGCGTTCGCGGCCGCCGGTTTTTTCCTCGCTCTTGCCGAGGAGAAGACAGGCGTCGGCGCCGATTTCGCGAGCCAGGCCGGCGAGAAAAGTTTCGTTGACGAGGAGGGCGCGGCGTTTGCTGAGGAGGCCTTCGCGATCGCCCGGAAAAAGGTGGAAGAGGGCCTCACCGAGGAGAATTTGAAGCACGGCGTCGCCGAGAAACTCGAGCCGCTGGTTGCTCTCCGCGAGGTCGGGGTGCTCGGGGAGATAAGACGTGTGCGTGAAGGCGCGGAGGAGCAGCGCTGGGTCGCGAAAGGTGTAGGTGAGGCGGCTTTGCAGCGCCTCGAGCGCGGGGCGATTCAGGATCGGAGATGGGAGATCGGACAGCATGAGTGGCGCGCGAAGAGTCCGCCGCGAGGCGGGGAGAAAGACGGAAAATCGAAGATTGAAGAATCGCGGTGCGATGCAAGCGCGGTACGCTCGACCCGGGCCCGGAATTGAAGCGGCTGCCGATGCGTTTGAGCGCACAAGGCGGCCGGCTGCGGCGACCGGAAAATGTCCTCCGGCTGAGGAGGCGGTCCGCGAAAGCTTCTCCGATGCGTCGGCGAGTCGCGCGTCCAGGAGACGGACGGAACCGGCATACCCCGGGCATGACTCAGTCGCAGCATGACAAGCCGTGTGGAGTCGAGGCCGACTGGAGTGAAGGTGGGCCAAAGCGCGCCGCCCAACTGCAGAGGCCCCGGAGGGGAGGTTCTCGCCGCGGCCGGCCGGTATAACAGCAAGCTGGATACTCTGCGGGCTTTGGCGGCCACGACGGTCTTTTTTTTCCACTACACGACTTGGGCGCGATGGGGTTGGGTGGGCGTGCCGTTTTTCTTCGTGCTGTCGGGTTATCTGATCACGTCGATGCTGCTCGCGAACCGGCGGGCGGCGCCGCACTTCGGAGGGTTTGTCGGAAATTTTTTTCTCCGGCGAACACTGCGGCTGGTGCCGGTGTATGCGCTGTTTCTCGCGGGTTTGTGGTGCGTCGGGAGATGGATGCCGCACGGGGGAATCTTGCGGAGCGATCTGCGCTACCTGCTTTCCTACACCTTCAACTACGCGGGGGTGGATCACGTGCCGCGGCCCTACTACGGGCACTTCTGGTCGTTGAGCGTCGAGTGGCAGTTCTATCTGCTGTGGCCCTTCGCGGTGTGGTTTCTCGGGGAGAAATCGCTGCGACGTTCCGTCCTGGCGGTCATCGTGGCGGCGCCGCTGGTGCGGTATCTTACGGTGCGGTGGCTCGTGCATGAGGGCGAACCTCACTCGCTCGCTCCGATCACGACGTATCTTTTCACCTGGACCCATCTGGATGCGCTCGGGTTCGGCGCACTACTGGCGTGGCCGGAGCCGCGACGATGGTTCGCGACGCGAAACTTCCTCGGTGCGGCCGCCGTCGTCGTGCTCGGAATCGGCTTGCTCGTGGGGGTTTGGGGTTGGCGCGATGGATATTGGGGCGGACGCGGCGCTTTTGGATTGCTGGCGGGCGAAGCGCGCAGTCTGGGTTTCCCTTACGGGTTTGTACATTTTCACGAATACGTGTGGGGCTATACGGTGCTCGCCGTTTTTTTCGCCACGGTCGTGGCATGGGCGGCGACGTCGCGCGAGGTGCGAGGTTTCTTCCGCTGGGAATGGCTGCGTTATCTGGGGCGGATCTCCTACGGCTTTTATTTGTTTCATGTCCCGGCGATCCGGCTGGCGGCAAAGATCGAGCAGTGGAGCGGGTTGACGCAGGTGCGCGGCGCGAGTTGGATCGGGTTGCCCTTCGCGTTCGGCATCGCGTTTTTGGTGGCGCATTTTTCATATCGGTTCTGGGAGAGCCCGTTTCATCACTGGCGGAAGAAAGCCAAACCGCGCCTCGGTGCCGTCCGCGCGACAGCTGGGCCTTGCGTCAAACCAGAGGCGCCCGCCAACGTCACGAACGTCGACTGACGGTTTCGCCAGTGGGGCGTCGATGCGGTGACGCGAAACGGAAACGGCGCCACAAAACGGCCCATGAGCGGGCTCGCGGGCGACACAAGCGGCGGTCAGGAACTGGCGCTCGAGTAGCGGCGGAGGCCGCGCTGGAAGACGATCGTGGCGCAGGAGAACCAGAAGACGGCGGCGGCAAGCAGGGCGAGCACCCAGCGGGGTTCGAAGCCGTGGAGGAGCATGCGGGCGGGGGCGTTGCTCACGACCACGACGGGGACGATCCAGATGAAGAAGAGGCTCGCGAAAGTTTTGAAGGCCTCGCGGGGGAGGCGCGAAAATTCGGTGAGTGAGAAGTAACTGCCTTCGATGCCGGTGGCGTTGGTGATCCAGAAACCGAGCGACATGCTGAGCAGCAGGATGCTGTAGTGAATGATCACCCCGCAGACGATCATGAGTGCGTAGAGAGCGAGGTCCGCCGCGCCGGGATGCAGATGCTTCTGGTGCGCGGCGTAGACGACGACGCCGATCGCGATGAGCGAGTTGAGCAGGCTGTCGGGGTCGAGCTTGCGCGTGCTGGCCATGAATTGGACGTTGCCCGGCTGGGCGAGAAAGAAGTCGAAGTGGCCGGTGCGGATGTTCCGCGACATCTCGAAGAGGCTGCTCCAGAAAAAGCCCATCAGGAATCGCTGGATCAGCATCGAAGTGCCGACGAGAAGGAGCATGTCGTATTTATCCCACCCGGCGATGTCCTTGGTGTGGTCATAGATGATCGAAACCATGAGGACGTTCACGGCCATCCAGAAGAGTTCGACGGCGGACCAGAGGAAGAAGTCGAAGCGGAACATCATCATCCGCACGAGCGAATATCGGGCGGTGGAGAGCCAGATGCGGAGGTAGTGAAGCATGGCGGGCGGAAAAAACGGGTTTCGAGTTCAGGGTTCCGGGTTCCGGGCTGAAGATGACACGGAAGAGGTGACGTTGAAAAATTGGCGGAATGGTCGGGAAACAGAGAAGGAGATTCAGGAATGATGAGAACTCGGAACCCGGACGGCGGGCGGTTAGCCGCCCACCGCCGTGTGACGGCGGAGGCCGCGACTCCAGAGGAGTTGGTTGAGAAGAAGCAGCGCGACGACCCACGCGAGCTGGATGCCGAGACCGCGGAGAGCGAGGGCGGGATCGTTGATGCGTCCGGTGAAAATCGCGGCGGGGAAATACATTTGATAGTAAAACGGCAGGTATTCGACGACGCGGAGGGCGGGCGCCGGGAGCAGGTCGAGCGGGAAAATCTGGCCGCCGAGCACCGACTCGATCGCCATCGAGAGAATCACGAACCCCTGAATCTCGAGAAACCAAAACGTCAGCAGGCCGAAGCAGTAAGCGATGCTGAACTGAATCAGCGCGGAGAGAACGATCGCGGGAAGGCCGAAGGCGAAGCGCCAGGCGTCGAGCGGGAAGGTGAGATGCTGGCCGATGAACGGCAGCGCGCAGATGAGCGGGATCAGGATGAGCGAGCCGGAGACGGAACGCGCGGCGGTGTAGATGCTCAGCCGATACACGAAATAATTGACGGGCTTGAGCAGAAACTGGTTGATCAGGCCGTTGCGGATTTCCTCGCTGATCTGGTAGTCCTCGTTGAAGGCGCCGATGAGAAACTGGAGGACGATCAGCGCGACGAAGTAGGTGATGGTCTGCGCGAACGTGTAGCCGCCGAGCGTGGGGTTGGTGACATAGGCGGCGCCCCAGAGAATGAAAATCGCCGCCAGGTGAAACAGCGAAAAGAAGCCGCGGATCGCGAAGTTCCAGCGGTAGACGAGATTGCTTTGGAGCCCGACGAGGAAGGCGTGACGGTATTTGGCGAGGGAAGAGAGCACGGCCGGGAGAGTAGCGAGGAGTGAGTAGCGGGTTGCGAGTGGCGCAAGCGCGCGAACGTGAGTCGAGGAGCGACAGGGGTTCGGCGAGGCCGCGCTATAATCCGGAGGGTCGTTCCCGGACGCGCGGTGTTATTCGCCGGTTTGCTTCAGGGCGAAGCGCTCGATCACTTCTTTCGCGAGCTGGCGATAGGCGGTGGCACCGGGGTTCGCGTTGTCGTAGGCGAAAATCGTTTTGCCGAAACTCGGGGCTTCGCTGAGGCGGACGGTGCGCGGGATGACGGTTTTGAAGATCTTCTCGGGCAGATGTTTTTTGACCTCCTCGACGACCTGGCGGGAGAGATTCGTGCGCATGTCGAACATCGTCATGACGACCCCGCCGAGTTCGAGGCCGTCGTTGACGTGGGCGGTTTTCAGGCGGTCGACGTTGCGGAGAATCTGGCCGAGACCCTCGAGGGCCATGTATTCGCACTGGAGCGCGATGAGAAGAAAATGCGCGGCGGCGAGACTGTTCATCGAAAGCATGCCGAGCGCGGGCGGGCAATCGATGAGGATGACGCGGTAGGTTCCGGCGGTGCGGAGCGGCTCGAGAATCGTGCGGAGGCGCGCGAGGTAATTTTCGGTCTGGGCGAGTTCGATTTCGGCGGCGGCGAGGTCTTCTTCGCTGGGGAGGAGAAACAGGTTTTCGCAGGCGGTGGGCACGATCATCTCGGCGGCGGTGCCTTCGCCGCGGAGTGGACCGTAGAGGCTTTTGCCGGCCTGCTTCTCGATCCCGAGGGCGCTGGTGGCGTTGGCCTGCGGATCGAGATCGATGAGGAGCGTGGGAATTTTTTTATCGGCCAGCGCGGCGGCGAGGTTGACGGCGGTGGTGGTTTTGCCGACGCCTCCTTTTTGGTTGGCGATGGTGAAGACGGTGGTGGGCATGCGAAGCAGGACGAATGACGAAGGGCGAATGCCGCCGCAAGTGCGGGCTCGCTGAGATTTCGCGGGCGCGACGGGCGAGATTAGCGACGGCCGAGATTTGTCCTTGCCGTTGACTTTGCGCCGCCGCTAGTAACTTCCGCTCTGTCCGACGCGAGTGGCGGCGGACAAGTTAGGCGCGGTAGCCAAGTGGTAAGGCCGAGCTCTGCAAAAGCTCTATGCGCCGGTTCAATTCCGGCCCGCGCCTCCAATTTCTGAATAGAAGGCTGAGGCCGTAGCGTTGAAGATGCAGAGGAACGAACGGAGGAGGCAGGAGCCTGCTTGCAGGCGATTTCAGCGAGTAGGCGCTCTTCATCGTCTGCAAGCAGGCTCCTGCATGGGGCAACGCGGGCATCCGCAGCGCGCGCAGTCCTTCGTCGATGACGGTGGGCATTTGCAGCGTCGGCGCAGCTCCTCCGTTTTTTCGCTCCGCTTTTCCCGGACGACGAGCGATCATCTGGGCGTGAGTCTTCCGACTATCGTGCATCTCGACGCCGACGCGTTCTTCGTTTCCTGTGAACTCGCGTTGAAGCCGGAGTTGCGTGGGACGAAATGCGCCGTCGGCGGTCGCGAGCGCGGCATCATTTCATCGGCGAGCTACGAGGCCCGCGCTTGTGGCGTTTACACGCCGATGCCGACAAGCCGGGCGAGGCGAGTCTGCCCCGACCTCATCATGCTGCCGCACACTTCAGGCCTTTACAGCAAGGTCTCCCGACAGATGTTCGAACTCTGCGAAACGCTCACGCCGCTCGTGCAGCGCAACTCCATCGACGAAGGTTATCTCGATCTCGCGCCCTGCGGCTTCACGAGCCTGCTGGAGATCGAGGCGAAGGTTCGCGCCCTCCAGGAGCGGATCTGGAAGGAGCTGCAGATCACCGCTTCGTTCGGCCTTGCGGCGAACAAGCTCGTCGCCCAGATCGCATCGAAGCTCCGCAAACCGCGCGGCTTCGTCACGGTGCTGCCGGGCGTCGAGGCGGAGTTCCTGGCGCCGCTGCCGATCGGCAAACTGCCCGGCGTCGGCCCGAAGACCGAGGCGGTGCTGACTGGCACGCACGGGATCAAGCTCGTGCGCGATTTGTTTGGCCGCAGCGAGCGCGAGCTGCAGGCGATTTTTGGCAGCGGCTGGACGGGGATGCTGGAAAACGCCCGCGGCATCGACGACCGCCCGGTGCACGTCGATCACGAGGACGCGAAAAGCTACTCGCAGCAGGAGACGTTTTTCGACGACGTCGCCGATTTCGCCGAGATCGAGCGCGTCGCCAAACGCATGATCGACGAACTCCTGCCGAAAATCCGCGAGGACGGCAAACGGGTGCGCACGATGACGGTGAAGATTCGTTATCCCGATTTCGCCCAGGAGTCGCATGGCCGCAGTCTGGCGACAGCGACCGATCTCGAGGCGCCGTTCTATCCCCTCGTCGAACCGCTGCTGCGCGCCGCGTGGAAAAAGAAACGGCCGCTCCGGCTCGTCAGCGTGCGCTTCTCGAACGTGGAGGAGGGCGGGGCACAGCTGGAGATGTTCGCGCAGGCCGAGGAGAAACGCCGCCGCCTCGCCGGCGTGTTGGACAAACTCAACTCCGCGAAAAAAGTTTCCGCCGTCCGCCACGGCCACCAACTCTAAGTCAACGCACCCGATTGAAGGTGGAGCCCGGCGTCCGGTCGGCTTGATTGGCCAACCCATCTCCGTCCGTCCCGAGGGGCGATGGCCGGCTCCGCCGAAAGGCGCGTCACCGGTGTCGACTCCAAATCGGTTTCGCACAGCTCCGATTTGACATGCTGCACCTAAAAAATGAACTGGTGCCCGGTTCACCGCCATGCCGATCTACGAGTATTATTGTCCGGACAATCACACGATCTACCAATTCTACGCGAAGACCCTCGCGCAGGGGCAGACGATCCCCCGTTGCCCGCACAATCCGGGCTTTCGGATGAAAAAGCTGGTGTCCTCGTTTGCCGTCACCAGCGGTGGAAAAAAATCCGACGAACCGCCACCGCCCTCCGTGTCGACCGGCGCTGCCGGTGACAGTCCCGACGATGCGCGGATGGAAGCGGCCATGAGCGCGATGGAGGGCGAGTTCGCGAACGTCGACGAAAACGATCCGCGGGCGATGGCGCGCATGATGCGGCGCATGTCCGAACTCACCGGAGAAAAAATCGACGGCGAGATGGAGGAAGTGGTGCGCAAGCTCGAAGAAGGCGCCGATCCCGAGTCGCTCGAAGAAGACCTGGGCGGCGAAGCGCCGTGTTCGATGGGCGATCCCGACGATCCGTACGGCGCCGGCCCGGGTGGCGAAGGCCCTCCGGCCACTGATCCGAAAGAGCCGAAGCATCGCTTCCGCGCGCGTCGCACGGCGCCCGCGCGTGACCCGCAGCTTTACGATTATTAAGCCGGAATGGCGCGGGAGAAGGTGGAACCCGACGTCCTCATCGGGTTGATCGACGGCCGCACACCGTCCAGCCCGACGAGGACGCCCGATTCCGCCGCGACAGGCCGGATCCGGCGTCACGCGTCGCCTTGGCGGCGGCCCGACAAATTCATTTGGTCATTCGAGCCAATTCGCGTTTCCTCGACCAAATGTCTTCTCCCGATCTCCTCTCCCGCATCGAAGCCGCGAAGCGCGCCGTGCTCGCGCAGACTCCGCTCCTGCACCGCGAGTTCGGCCGCGCGGAGAGCAATTGGAAGTCCGACGGCACGCGCGTCACGCCGGTCGACATCGCGATCTCCGAGGGGATCGCCGCCGAGTTGACGGCCCAGTTTACCGACGACGATTATTTCAGCGAGGAACTCACGCACGCACCCGCGCCGATTCCGCTGACCAAGCGCTTCGCGTGGATCCTCGATCCGATCGATGGCACCAATAATTACGCGATCGGCATCGCCCATTGCGCAATATCGCTGGGCCTCTTCGAATACGGCCGGCCGGTTTACGGCGTCGTCTATGATCTCGCGAGGCGCACATTGATCCACGGCGGCCCGGGATTCGGGCTTTTCGACGGTGAGCGTCCGGCCGGCGTCCAGACGGCTCCGCCCACCTCGCAAACCTTGATTGGCTTTCACAGCCCGTATGACAGCACCTTCGCCGCGCACGCGACCGCGCTCGTCCAGAACTTCAAGATCCGAGGCCTGGGCAGCAGCACGCTGCACCTCGCCTACGTCGCCGTGGGCATCCTCGGCGGCACGGTCGACCACAACGTGAAAATTTGGGACATCGCCGCTGCGGTACCGCTCTGCCTTGCGGGTGGCGGGCAGGTGATATTTTTGAACGGTGAGCAGTTCCCCCTCAAAACTTTCGACCTGAAAATGCGGCGAATCTTCTACGTGGCCGGTGGCGCCGCCACGTGTGCCCGCTTGCGCGAGCTGCTGGACTTCCCGGCATAGAGACGAAGTTCGAACGCCGGCGACAGAGGTTTATATAAACCTCGGAGCGCCGGCAACCGGTCCGAAAAGTGGGGAGGAGCGGCCCGAGTCGCTGGGCGGCGTGCGACTGTCCGGCCAGAAAACCGGAATGCGGTTCGAAACGAGACGGCCGCGGCAGCCCATATTCGGATTCAGGTGCCGCAGAGCCGGTGAAATTCCAGGCTACCCTCTAATCTTTCCTGCAGCCTTCCGCGTTTTGGAACCGTTTTGGCGCTTATTCGTGTCAGCATAGCGGCGATGCGTGTTTTGTAGTTGCATTACCCGAATGTTCAGGTCTCTACCTGTGTCACATCTGTATGCGTACACTTTGTCACGCGCGATGACACCTGAAGTTATTTTGGCCCAGCGACCGGTTATCCAGCGGAATCTACCCAATACATTTAATTGATATCCGCGAAGCGTTTCGGCCGGTGAACCCAGTGCCGGCTGATGGTTATGTGGCTTATCGGATAACATGTTGAGATCGTTTCCTTAGCTTCGAGTGCCTCGGCGCCGAAGGCTTGGGTCTCGGTTTCCCTTCCATAAACGTTGCTATGAGAGTGCCCATTCGAACAAGAGCCTTTCGCTTTTGGCTATGTGTACTATCTGGCGTTGCCGCGGACTTTGCGTCGGCGGTGGTGGGCTATGGCAGCGAGGCGGATCGCTTGACTATGCAGCCCGCGGCGACCGGCGACACTCAGGTGAATCTAAATGTCGCAGCGGATCGGAACGATGTCATCATCGATGCCGCTCTTTCGGTTTTTGAGCTGAGCGAATATCTGGACAAGACCGGTTCTAAATTCGTCGACTACCGGGCGGAGAATCTGGACGCGGCGGTGAGTTTACTCGATTCGAAGCGGCAGTATGCCTCGTTCGAAGTGTCGGCGGGCCTCGCAGGAGGTCGGCTCGTCAAATTTTCCGGTATAGCGGCGCTTAAGCCGTCGGAACTGATTTACGCCAAGATCGTTTTTAAAAAATCATCCGGGGCGCTGTACTCCGGATTTGTTCTGGCAGCGGTCGGAACTGATGCGCCCGAAATATCGGAACTCGCCGTATACTACCTTCCGCAGGAAAAACGCTACCTGGCTTCCGCCACCGTCACCGGCCAGGCGCCGATCGCGAAGGTCGAGATCACACTGCTCGGCGCGGCTCCCTCGGTATTCATTCAGTCGGGAGGGCGGGTCGACAATGTGGATTCATTTCTGGACAAGCCGGGGACCATCGAGGAGCCGCTGCTTGCAGATCAAAAAACCTTCAGCGCCGTCTTTGGCCTGAAGGACGCCGGAAACACGGCGCCCTCCGGTGCAGTCCTGTACTTGGCGGTGAGCGGCACGGATGTGTTGGGGAACGTCCGTTCGCACTCCGAGGTTTTTCCGGTGGCCAATGTGCTGCCGCTCGGCATCGATCGGATCGAAGCGACGGTCGGAGCCGACGGAACAACGCTCGAGGGCTTCGGCGCCCGCCGGCAGGTTTTAGTCGAGGGAGTATTATCCAATGGCGCACGCGTGCCGCTTGGCGCCACCGACGGAGTGAGCTTTTCAAGCGACGCGGAGCAGACCCTCGCGGTGAGCGGCGAGGGCGTGGTCCAAGCGTTGTTGCCGGGCAGCGCCACTTTACGCGTGGTGTTCAAGGGCCTAGAAAGTCAGCTGGGATTCTCGGTTTTGAATGGCTCGCTGGTCACCGCCATCGAGGTGGCGAATGCGCCGCCAGTCACCCTCGACGCCGTGGGCGCCACCCTGCAGTTGGACGTGGTCGGCGTCGTGGCAAGTGGTTCGGAGGGGAACGTCGTGTCGCGCATCGGGTTGGCGGCGGCGAGGCTCGGCGCAACCTACGCCGTCGCGGATTCGACGGTGGTGCAAGTGTCGGCGGACGGAATGCTGACGGCCTTGAGCCCGGGCGTGACGACGATATCGGTCGCCAATAAATTCATGTCGACCAAGCCGGCCACGGTGACCGTCGAGGTAAAAGATGGGCCGGCGACGATCGCGCTGCGTTCGAGTCGCACGTGGGTCGCGGAGGGGGACAATATCCCAATCACCGCCGACGTGACCGACGACCGCGGCCCGCAAGGCATCAAAGAGGTCGTCTTTTTCGTCGACGGCACGCCAATTGGCCGGGATAGCGCGGCGCCCTACAGTCTCACGTTGCAAGGGCCGGAGGGCAGGGCGGGAACGTTTCTTCGTCTCACCGCGATCGTCACCGATCTCGCGGGTAACACCACGACCTCGGCGCCGCTCGATATCCAAGTGCGGGCGGCGGCCACCTCGGGCGGCGCGACCGACGGACAGCTGCGTTTTTTCACCGCAGCAGACGATTTGGCTTTCCGCCAAAAACTCGAACTTCAGGGCAAGACCGAATACCAGCCTGACCTCGTCGCGATCGCCAACGGCGGTGCATTCGTCGTGCGCAGCATCGTTAACTTCGCGGTCGTCGCGCCGGACGAAAGCTTTGACCGCGTCGAACTCTGGGTAAATGGCATCCTGACCGGCACGTCCCGCACGCCGGTCCCGATCAACTATCGGAAAAACCAAAGCGTCGAGGTCGCGGAAAAGTATTCTTATCGTTTCGGCTATGTGATTCCCGAACTCGAGGGCGGACGCTCGCTGATTGTCTCGGCGGTCGGCTATCGCGGGACCGAGGAGGTGCGGGCGGAGTCGTTCGTGTTGACGGCGCTCAAGGACGACTTGCCGCGGATCGAGATCACCTCGCACAAGGACCAGCAAGCCGTGCGCGACAACGCCGATCTCGACGTCACCGTGCGCGTGACCGACGACCTCATGATCTACGGGGCCAAGGTCGATCTTTACCTGAACGGGGTGAGCGTCGGATCGCACGACACGCGGAATACCGCGCAAGCGCCTTCGAGCGCGTTGGACTCGGCTGGCAGCGCAGAGTATGCGTTCTCGATTCATATTCCGGCGAACTCCGCCGGGGGCAAATTCGTCCTCCGCGCCGAGGTCGTCGATTTCGGTGGCAATGTTAACACCACCGGCCTCGTCACGCTGATCGCGCAGTCGAACCAACCGCCGACGGTCGAGCTGGTCAGTCCGATCGCCGGCTCGGAGTGGATCGCCGGGAGCACGCTTAGCCTGCGCAGCACGGTGGTCGATGACGGGCTCGTTGGGCCGATCGCTTACACCATCGACGGAAAACTCGTCAATTTCGGCGGCGCATCATTCGACTACCCGCTGCCGCTTTCCGCCGCAGGCAAATTCATCGACGTGGTGGCGAAGGTGACTGACGACGGCGGACTCACCGGGGTCGCGCAGGCGAAGATCGCGGTGGTCAAGGACAGCATCCCGCCGGCCATCGCGATCTCGATTCCGAAGAATGGCGCGAGCGCACCCGAAAACCGCAACATCGGCCTCGCGATAGGCGGATTCGACAACGTCGGCGTCGAGATCATCGAGCTGTATAGCACACGTTCGCCCGTGCCGTTTTTCCAGGCGGCACGCGGGGCCTTCAGCACGAATGCGGACGGTTCGTTCCGCGTGTCGACCTTGTTCCCGAAGGATGTGAACGGTCAGCCGAATTTCCGGGCGGGCGACACGCTGGTGTTTTACGCGGTTGCGAAGGACGCGGCGGGGAACGAAGGACGCAGCGCGAACATCACGGTCGACGTGGTCGCGGCGGATGTGACGCCCCTGAGTGTAGTCCTGGCTTACCCCAGCGCCGGCGATCTCTCCATGGGCACGCAGACCGATGTCATTGCGGAAGTCCCCGCGACCGCGAGCGTGCAGAAAGTCGAGCTGTTCGTGAACGGCGCGCTCGCTGCCACCGACGAGACCAATCCCTATCAATTCAGCTTCACCGTGCCGGTCACCTCGAGCGAAGCGGATTATACGCTCAAGGTCGTCGCCACGGATTTCGACGGACGCACGGCGGAGGATCAGGTCGTGATTCACGCGCGCGCCGACAATGTTCCGCCGACGGTGGCCATCACGGCGCCCATCAATTCGAGCCTGCTCGTGAGCGGCGCACCGCAGCAGATCGTCGCTTCGACTTCGGACAACGTGCAGATGGCCCGGGTGGAATTCTTTGCGGCCGGCGCACCGCTGGCCGTCGACACGTCGGGCGAAAGCGTGCAGTCGATTTTCACGCGCTTTTCGGCCGGCTGGACGCCGCAGTTCCGCGAGGACTACAGCTTGGTGCTGAAGGATAGCGCTACTCCCGCCGATCTGCCGACCGCGGGCACGTGGCGGATCGGGATCGCGCGCAAGGGGGGCGATGTTTACCTGCGCGTTTTCGATTCGGTGGATGGCGCTTTCGTCGATTACCGGAAGGCCGCCGGCCAAGTCGTCGCATTGACGGCGCTGATCGACGCTGTGGCGTGGAACGACCAAAATGTTTCGCCGGCGCAGCAAGCGGGCATCGTCGCGGCGGCGGTGGCGGCAACTGGGCACGTGCAGACGGTTACGCTCCGCGTCGTCGGTTACGACACGCAGGGAAACAGCAGCGAGGATCGCGTCGATGTGCAGGTGAAGCGCGACGAGGCGCCGCGCGTTGAAATCCTCGATCCGACCGTTAATCGCACCGTCTACGTCGGCGAGCCCTTGAGGGTGAGGGCGCAGGTGTCGGACGACGTGTCGCTCGCGGAAATCAGAATCTATTCGGGCGGTGTGCTCGTCCCGGGAAAAACCGTCGACATGCGCGCGGAGAGCCCGTTGCTCGCGAGCAAAACCTTCGAGTTCGAAATCGCCGCGCCGCCACCCGATCATCCGAGCATCTCTGTGGAAGCGGAGGACGCCCTCGGTCATATCGGGGTGGCGCAGACCGCGTTGAACGTCCTCCGCGACACGCAGCCGCCGCTCGTCGCGATCACCGCGCCCGCGACCGGTTCCGACGTGCTGGAAACCGACACCGTGCGCCTGACGGTCGCCGCGAGCGACGATCTTCGCGTCGACGAGATCGAGGTGTTCGTCGACGGCGTGTCGACGGGCACGGTCGTGACCACGCCCACGTCGACGACCTCGAAAGTTTTCATGGTGCCGGATCCCAACACCTACGGCCAGCTGATGGAGCGAAAGGTCTCCGAATACGTTTTCAAAGCCGATCTCGTCATCCCGACCGGCCACCTCAACTCGCGCATTTCCGTCACGGCCGTGGCGCGCGACGGCGGCGGCAACGCCGCGACCTCCGCGCCGATCCATCTCGATATCGTGCCCGACAAGGTGCCGCCCTTCATCACGATCGTCTCGCCGGCCGCGGGCGACGTCCTCTACGGCACGGCGCCCGGCGCCACGCAGCCGCGGACGATGACCGTCATCTACACCGCCACGGACAACGTGGGGATCGACGCCGTCACCGTGACGGCACAGGCAGGCGGGCAGTTTTTGAGCGAGAAAGCGGGTTCACCGCACACCTTCGAACTCCCCGTCGTCACCGCGTCCACCACGATCACGATCCAGGCGAGCGCGGTGGATGTGTCGGGCAATCGTGCAGACGCGGTCCCGGTGCAGGCCATCGTGCTGCTCCCCGCGGATCAGATGCCGACGCCGGCCGGCACGCCGCCCACGATCACGCTCGCGAGTCCGGCGAACGGAGCGCTTTTTCTCGAGACCCAAACTTATCCGCTTCACGTGGACACCCTCGACGCCGCGGGCGTCGAGGCGGTGAATCTTTTCGACAGCGACCTGCCCGTGCTCGGGAGCAATGCGAGCCTGCACCGCGTCAGCTTTGCCCCGCCCGCCACGTTCACGGTGGAACGGTTGAAACGCTTCGCGGTGTCCGCCGCCGGGAAAACGCTCCTCATCGCCCAAGACCGATCTCCCGCCGGCGTGCGGTTGCTCAACGTCGATTATCCGCCCGGCGGCTTGCCGGCGAACGCGCGCGACTTCTCGGTCGAAATCGCCGGCTACGAAAACACCAGCGGGCAAACCGCCGAGGTGAAAATCGTCCGCGTCTCATCGGCGGGAGAGCGGACGCCGGTGCGCACCGAGTCCGTCGTCTTCAGCGCGGAGAACGGCTACGCGAAAACTTTCGACGTCACCGCGGCGGACCTCGCGGACGCCACGCAACTCTCGTTCGAGATTTCCCTTCGCGACGGCGTCACGCCCGTCGATCTGCCGCTACGCCGGCTTGACCTCGCGCTCGGCAGCGATCCGACCGTCGCGGTTTCGGCGCAGATTTACGTGACCGACGCGCTCGCGATCGCCGTGGATTCGATTTCGCGAATAGTGACCGCGGCCGACACCGGCGTGGCGAAGGAATTCAATTTCGGCGAAGCGACCGTGCCCTCGGGCGCTTCGGCCGGGTTGCCGCGCACCAAATACTTCATCGCGGAAGGCCGCGCGGTCGCCCTCGACGCGAACACTCCTGGCGCGGCGTTTTCGGCGGTGTCGCAGATTCAGTGGAAGCCCGACGACGGCGGTCCGGTCGTCTCGTTCAACCACAAATCCGGCGACGCGCTGGTCGAGGGTGGCGCGCTCGATTTGCGCGTCACGACCTTCGACCCGGCCGGCGTGGCGAGCCTGACCCTCACGCTCAACGGCCAGCCATTCCAGACTTTCGACCTGCACGGCAGCCGGCAAACGAACGAAACGCCTATGACCATCGCGGTGCCGCCGCACGCTGGCGGGCAGGTCTGGACGGTGCAGGCGACGGCCACCGATTCGCTGGGACACGTCACGCGCACCGACGCGCTCAGCCTCATGGTGCAGCACGACGAGGCGCCGAAAGTCCGGCTCGTTTCCGTCTCCAATCGCTGGGCCGGCACGACCACCGTGGACACCTACAACGCTCTCGCCGGCATCGAAGTTCTTGAAGGCACGCCTGCGACGATTACGGCGGATTTCACCGACGATCTGGCGCTCGGCACGACGCAGCTTTTCGTAGACGGCATCGAAGTCACCGACCGTTCGGGCAACGGCTTCACGTGGAATGTCCCGCTCGGCAAAGTCGGCACGGACTTCACCGTCGTCGCCCGCGCGGTCGACTCGATCGGGCAGGTAAGCGAGACGTTCCTGATTTTGCGCGTGGTCAACGATCCCGCGCCCTATGCAAAATTGATCGCACCGCCCGACGGCCAGACACTCACCGCTGGCCGCCTGCTGGTGCGGATGCGGGCCCTCGCGATCGACAACATGGGCGTCGATTCGATTTCGTTTCTGATCAACGACCGCGTTTACGCCGTCAAAACTAGCGCCGACGCGGCGAGCGCGTTCACCGGCAGCCGTGCCGACAACTCGTTGAAGCCGGTCGACGATCAGGTCGCCTTGGGCGTCAACGCTCTGCCGGCGCCTTATCGCGGCATGGAAGATCTCGAGCGGCATCTGGCGCTTTTCCAGACCGATCTCAGCATCCCCGCCGGGGTGCTGCAGGGCAACGTGTCCGTGAAGCTCGGCGTGCGCGTGAAAGACGTCCTCGGCAACGTCTCCAACGATTTCCGTTTCGTTCAGGTCGTGCCCGACACCGTCCCACCGTCGGTGCTGCTCATTTCGCCGGCGGGCGATTCCGATTTCGTCGAAGGGACGCTCCTCACCTTGCGCGCCTCCTCAGCGGACGACAGCTACGTCCAGAAAGTCGAAGTCTGGAACAACGTCACGCCTGGCAGCGGTGCGAGTGCGAGTTTCGACACGACCGGTGCCAGCCTCGTTTACAGCAACGATCACCTGCCGCGAAACGACTATTTCGTGGGCTCGCTCAACCTCGTCGATATCCCGCCGTTCCAGGTTCAGTTCCGCCTGCCGTTGTTGTCGGCGCTCGGCGTGACGGGGATTCAGCGCGTGCCGTTCAACCTGTTTACCGGCGGCACCCGGAAAAAACTCTACTACGGCGTGCGCGTTACCGACTCGAATGGCAACGTCACGCAGGGCTACGCGAGCTACGACATCATTCCGGACAACGCGCCCGTCATCGACCTCGTCAACCCGAAGCCCGATTCGTATTATCCGGAAGGCATCTCGATGGGAATCAGCGCGCAGGTCGCCGACGATGTCGCGATCGATAGCGTCGACTTCACCGTCAACGACGCCACCGGCCAGACCGTGCATACGGTTACTTCGGCGCCCTTCGCTTACAGCTACCGCATCCCCGCGCACAGCGGCGGCAGCGTGACAGTTTCGGCGAGCGCGCTCGACTCGTTCGGCAACCGCTCGACCGCGCCCGCGATTCACGTCAACACCCGCGAGGATTATCCGCCGAGCGTTTCAATCTCGAATCCGGTCAACGGCCAGAGCGTGATCGAGGGGCGTAATCTCCTCATCCAAGCATCCGCCGGCGACGACATCGCGGTGAACTCGGTGACGTTCTATGTCGACGGCGAACCCGTGCGCACCGACACCTCCGCGCCCTACGAGATGTCGTGGGATGTGCCGTTCGGCCACTTGGGCAAGCCCGTCATCCTCGGCGCCTCGGCGACCGACACCGCGGGGCACTCCACGTTCGCCGATCAGATTCGCGTCAACATCCAGCCCGACAGCACTCCGCCGACCGTCGCCTTCGCGGAGCCCGCGGATAACTCCGCCATCATCGCCGGCCGGGTCTTCAAGGTTCGCGCCACCGCGCAGGACAACGTCGCTGTGTCTTCCGTCGTTTTCCGCGTGAACGGCAACCCGACGCCGTATGTCACCGACCTCGCTGCGCCCTACGAATTCCTCTATCAGCTGCCGGCGAACGCCGCCGATTCGCCGAACGCCGCCGACCGGCGCTTCGTCTTCCAAGCGACCGCCTACGATGCCGCGGGCAACGCTTCGACGCCGGCGACCGTCACGATCGAAGCCGTGCACGATCTGCCGCCGACGATCTCTTCGTTCACGCCGGCCGATCATGCATCGCTCGTCGATGGCAGTCTCGTGCTCCTCTCCGCCATCGCGGCCGACGACGTGAACGTCGTGAGCGTCGAGTTCTTCGCCGATGGCAAATCGATCGGTGTCGATAATCTGCTTCCGTTCAACCAGCCGTATCAGATGCCCGTCGGCCGCGCGGGCACGACAATGACGTTCAAAGCCGTCGCCCGCGACACCGCCGGCCAGACCACCGAAGCGACGAGCGTGGTCAACGTCGTCGACGACCTCCCGCCGACGATCGAACTCGATCTCCCGTTGCCAGGCACGCTCGTGTTCGACGGCGATCTCCTGACCTTGCAGGCGACCGCCGCCGACGACGTGGCGATCGCCAAGGTCGAGTTCTACGTCAACGGCCGGCTCGAGGACACCGCGATCAACACACTCGGCGGCTACGGTCAGTTCGATGCGCAGACGATCTTCAAGGGCCGTTTCCACGCTCCGGTCGCGTCGGAAGGAAACGTCTTCGAGATTCACGCGCTCGCCTATGATACGCGCGGTCATGTCGCGCGCTCCGCGAGCGTGACGATCGGGAAACTCCGCGACGTGACGTCGCCGACGATTGCACTCGTCGATCCGGCCGCCGGCGAACTCGTCACCGAGGGCCAGCCGCTCACGCTCACCGCCAACACCACGGATCTCGGTGGTATCGAGTCCGTGACGTTCTACGCCGACGGCGTGGAGATTTTCACGGACCACGTCGGCACGCTGGCGGATACGCTGAAACCTTACCACGCCGTTTATCAGGTGCCGGTCGGTCGCGCCGGCGAGAAAGTGACGTTCACCGCGAAGGCCGTGGACCCGTCCGGCAACGTCGGCTTCGCGGATCCGATCGTCGTCGAAATCGGCATGCTGACGACCAAAGCGATTCCGCGTGAAATCACGCGCGCAGAGGAAACCATCCGCCTGCGTGCCGTCGACGTCCAGACCGAGGGCAGTCTCCTCTACACGCTTTCGTCCAGCGATGCCGGTTGGGAACTGGACGTCCTCGATGCCGTGACCGCGCCGGCGAATCCGGGCCGCCTCGGCTTCTATCTCACGCCTGAATTCAACCCGCAACTCGCACAGGGTCTCGAGAATTTCCCGTATAAAAATGCCACGGCCTTCGCGGTCGCCGGCAATTACGCCTACGTGCTGTGGCGGTCGGATATCGAGAGTTATCTGGCGGTGCTCGATCTTACGGACGCGTTTCACCCGCGCCTGATCAGCAACACTGCGTTTCCGGTGCCCGAGGCATCCGCGATCGCCGTGCGCGACAAGCTCGCGCTCATCGCCAACGGCTCGGCCGGCTTGCTGGTGATGAACGTCGCCGATCCGTTGAATCCGCTGCGCATCCAGAATGTCGCGACGCGCGCCGCCGCTCGCGATGTGATCATCCGCGGTGCCTCTGCGTATGTCGCGTCGGGCACCGAGGGCGTTGAAGTCGTCGAGATCTCCGGTCCGTCGAAGCAGGTGGTCGGTCACGTCGACACGTTTGGCGTCGCCGTCGCCTTGGCGTTGCAGGGCGACACGCTCTACGTCGCGGGGGACGCAATCGAGGGCGCCGCGTCGGCCAACTCCGCGCTCTCGGTCATCGACGTGTCGCAGCCCGCCGTGCCTCTGCTGGTGGGCCGGCTGGATTTCGCTCCGCTGCGGCAGGACCAGCGCAACGGCGGCAGCCTGTCGGTCTACGTCAACGGCAGCCTTGCGATGATCACGTCGGAAATTCTCACGCAGCACGGGGACTTCGCGAAAGGAATGCTCCAACTCGTCGACATCGCGGACCCCGCGGCGCCGCGCATCATCCGCCGGGCGAATCTTCCCGACAACGGTTTCGCGCTCGCGCGCGTCGACGGCAACGTGATGGTCGCTGGCGGCACGGCCGGCCTGCTGGTGATTCCGCAGCAGGTGTTGAGCGTCGACACGTTCGCGCCGGAGATCGGGGCCGTCGGCGTGGCGTTGAACGCGCCGGTCGATGTCATATTCAGTCAGACGATCCATCCGGATGCGTTGAAAAATCCGCAGACCGGCGAGCCGACCTACAACGTCCGCCTCGATCGCGTCACCGCCGGCGGCAACAGCTACGTGCCGTGCCAGATCGTCGGCGAGGGCCGCCGCGTCCGCCTCACCCCTTCGGCCCCGCTTGCACCGAATTCACGCTACCGCATCTCGGTCTCGCCAGAAATCTACGCGCTCAATCTCCGCAAGCTGGGCACGTCGTTCGTGAGCACCTTCTCGACCGGCGCCGGCGCCGAGGCGCTGCAACCGGCGGTCCTGACGATCGCCGACACGGACAAATATCTGGACCTCGGCGGCGGGCAGAAAATCACGATCAATGGCACGGGCTTCGCCGACGACGTCACCGTGCTGATCGGCGGCAAGGTCGCCGAAATCGTCAGCCGGTCCGCGACGAAGATTATCGTCATCGCGCCGATCAATGCGGCCGGCGATGCGTCGCTGCAGATCCTGAATGGCAACGGCAATGCGACGACGGTCTACGGCAGTTTCATTTACCTCGAGCAGCTCGCAATCTCGTTCCTCGATCCGGCCATCGGTTTCCTAGAAGGCGGCGATCGCGTTGAAGTCGTCGGCGCCGGTTTCGAGCCGGGCCTCACGTGCACCTTCAACGGCGTGGCCGCGACTGGATTGAAGCTGATCGGCTCGAATCGTTTTTCATGCCTTACGCCGCCGGGCAGCTTCGGCCTCGCCGACGTGGTGGTGACTGGTCCGCGTGGACGCTCGGCGAGTCTCGCGCAGGGTTTTCTCTACAGCCGCCTCGTGGAAAATTATTCGCTCCCGACGTTCCTCGATCGGGAGCATCCCGAAAACTATGATTCGACGGCGACGTTGTCCGCCGGCGTGCCGCGTGCGCTCGCGCAGGTGGGCGATCTGCTCTACGTCGCAATCGACGCCTCGGGTTACTGGCCGGGCGCCAACCTCGATCCGGCGACGAAGGAAGAACTCGAGGAGAAATTCGCTCACAGTGCGCTCGCGATCGTGCAGGTCCGCCCCGGCGACATCTCGGTTTCAAACGCGCCCATCATCCGCCGGCAGATCGATCTGCCTCTGCCGTTGTTCGCGACGCAGGTCGCCGTGGCGGAATTTGCCGGTGGAAAATGGGCGGTGGTCGGCGTGGGCTCGCGGCGGACGCCGAAGCTCGCACCGACGCAGCTGCTGGACGATCCCGGCTTCATCCTCATCAACGTCACCGATCCCGACAACCCCGCGCTCTTCGAAGACGGCACGATCCAGAACAAGGGCAGGGGCCGCGGCATCGTCGAGGGCGACGTCTCGGCGATCGCGACGGTCGGCGACTACGCGTTGATCGGCACGGCGACCGCCGGCCTCTACGGTTTCAACCTCGCCCGGCCGGAAGCTCCGGTGATGGTGAACCACAAGGCGACGTTCACCTTGAACGGCGTGGTGAGCACGCCGGCGATTCGCTCGATCCAGGTGCGCAATGGCGTCGCAATTCTTGGCACCGACGCCGGCCTGATCGCGGTCGATATTCGCACCGCGGATTTCAGCGTCGTTCATTTCGAGCCGGCAATCAAAGGTCCACAAGCGATCGAGGGCGAACTCGCCTTGCTGGTGGGCGCGCCGTCGTCGTCGTTCCAGCTCGCCGATATCGATCCCGTCACGGCGTCGCGCGTGGTCGGCTCGGTGAACTCGCATTTGTTTCCGGCCGGCCCGGGCAATTTTCCCGCGCAGCAGGGCAGCCTCGGCTTGGCGGCTTACGGCGACACGGCGGGAATTTTCGATCTCTCGACTCCGACCGATCCGCGCGTTTTCGACGCCGTGAAGTTGAAGTCCACGCCGAAATTCCCGGTGAAGATCACCGATCTGAGCCTGCAGGGCGGGATGGCGGTCGCGTTGTCCGCCGCGCTGGATAAGGACGGGCATGAGACTTTCGGCGTGGGCGGCGGCCTGCGCTTCATGCAGCTGCCGATTCCGAATCTCGTGCGGATTTCGCCGGAGCGGCTCGCGCGCGCCGTGCCGGTGGACACCGCGATCGATATCGAGTTGTCGGAAATCGTGCCGGCGTCGACGGTCACGGCCGCCAGCTTCGTGTTGTCGAGTCCGGTCGGCTCAGGGACCGGTATCGCGGCGATCGATGGCACGATCTCGGTGCTGGATGCGTCGACCTACGCGCATCCGGTTCAGGGAACGATCGCCGTCGGCCAGCATTTCCGGTTCACGCCGGCGGCTCCGCTCGTCGCGGGCAAGGAATATGTCGTCACGCTCACGCGCGCGATTGTCAGCGCCAAGTCGGGTTTCCCGCTGCTCGGCCCGGTCGAGTCGCATTTCACGACCGCGCTCGGGTCGGCGCTCGCGCCGGTCGTCGCGTCGCTCTCCAGCGGACACGGCTCGATCAACGGCGGCGAAGCGCTCGTGGTCCGCGGGCAGAATTTCGATGCGAGCTCGCAGGTCACGCTCGGCGGCGTCGCGGTCGACGGCGAAGTCGTCAGCGCCGACGGCACGTCGATCACGTTCAATACGCCGCGCAACAACGCCGGCCAGGTCGCCGTCGAAGTCGTCAACGGCAACGGCCTGAGCGCGATTCTGTTTGGCGCGTATGTTTATCTCGAGCCGCTCCGCCTGCTGAGCGTGCAGCCGAATTTCGGTCCGACCGATGGCGGCACCACGGTCGTGATCAAGGGCACCGGTTTCGCCGTCGATAACGACGTGCACGTCTCGTTCGGCACGACGCCGGCGACCGGCGTGCAGGTGGTCGATAGCACGAGCATCCGCGCCACGACGCCGAATGGCGTGCTCGGACCAGTTGATGTCGTCGTGAAAAACGATGCCAGCAAACCCAACAGCGAGACCGCCACGCTGCCCGCCGGCTTCCTCTACGCACAGCGCGCCGACGTCACGCTCGCGACCGGCCTCAGCGCGCAGGATTGGGCCGTCGATCCGGTTTCGAACTTCGCCTTCGTCCTCGGCACGAACACAGGCGAGGGAAGTGTGTTGAAGGTCGTCAATCTCACCGTCAACGGCGCGGACCTCTCGCAACGCGTCGGCCTGAACCAGACGATCGCCACGCTGCCATTGCCGCAGGACGCCAGCGCGATCGCGATTCTGCCGCAGCGCGATCTCGTTTTCGTCAGCACGAAAACGGACCTCCTCGTGATCGACGCCAGCAAGCTCGACGTCGCGGCCGATCCGTCCGACGGACTGGTCCTCCTCGCGACATGCCCACTCGACAGCACGCAGGGCGGCGGCGTCGCGGCCGCGGGTAACACGGCTTACGTTGCCGCCGGCGATGCCGGCGTGCGGGTGTTCAACACGCATTTCCCCGACCGGCCGTTCCTGATGGACACCATCGTGACACACCAGACTGCGCTCGATGTGGAGATTGTGGCCGCCTCCGCGCTCCTCGTGCGCGAAGGTGTGCTAAACGCTCCGGCGACGCAGCGCCGTTATCCTTATGCCGATGGCCAGGTGCAGCGGCACAGCGGGTCGGCGGAGTTGTTCGATATCGTCAGCTCCGAGCACGAGCCGCTCAGCCGCATCGAGATCGATTTCGAACGCGCGAAGGTCGTGGGCGACACCCTCTATTTCGTTTCCCAGCTCGACGGCCTTTCGAAATACGACCTCGCGGATCTTCGTGCCCCGGCGTTCCTCGGGCGGCTCGACGGGCTGGGTCGGCTCAACGATTTCGATGTGCGCTTCGATCTCGGCTTCGCAGCGATCGGCAACTCCGGCGTGCAGTATCTCGATCTCTCGCATCCGAATCTCGGCGACGGCACGGTGCTCGCGCGAGCGACGAATCCGACTTTCGACCGCGAGCTACTGCAGATTTATCAATCGCTTGGCGTCGTCTACGGCCTCTTCGCGAATGGCGACATCCAGCTGCTCGCGACCCAGCAGATCAGCGCGCATTCCGTTTTCCCGGAGGCCGGCGCGCTCGTCGAAACGAGTCTCCACCAAATCAAAGCCGTTTACACCGCCGAGCTCGCCCCGGCGACCGTGACGCCTGCGACCTTGCAGGTGCTCGACGAGACAGCCCAGCCCGCGGTCGCGTTCACCGACTACGATCTCGTGGTGCAGGGCAACACCATCCTCTGCAACCTCCGCGCGCCGCTGACCGCGGGTCACGCGTATCGCGTCGAGATCAGCAAAGCGATCAAGGACATCTTCGGAATGTCGCCCCTGTCGGACCTCGTGTGGCATTTCCGCGCCGCGACGCAAACCGGCGCCCTCCAGCCGAAGATCACCGAAATTTATCCCGGCTTCGCGCCGACAGGCGGCGGCACGCAGCTCACGATCACCGGCCTTCAGTTCAAAGAAGGGATGGTCGTCGAGATTGGCGGTTTGCAGGCGTCGGTCTTCGAGTTGCGCGGCTACAACGCGACCGGAGGCTTTTACGCCGTCGCGCGCGTGATCGTGCCGAACTCGCACGCCGGCCTTGCGGCGGTGAAAGTCACCAATCCCGGCGGGCTCTCCGACACGTGGCTGGGCGGCGTGCAGTATTTCGATCCGCTCGCGGTCGCCTCGGTCTTCCCGCGTTTCGTGAGCGCGAAAGGCGGCACGAAAATCACGATCCAAGGCGCGGGCTTCATCCCGGGTAACACCGCCGAACCCGGGACCACGCTTACGGTCGACGGTGTGCCGTTGAAGGACGTGACGATCCTGTCGCCGCAGAAAATCACCGGCGTCGTTCCCGCCGGCCCGTTCGGTCCGGTCAGTCTCATCGTCACGAATCCGGGCATCCAGACCGCCGGCTTCGACCGCATCGTCGCGAGCGAGGCGCTCAGCTACGGTCTCAACCAAGTCGGTCACACGACGTTCGCGGACTCCGCGCCGAAATTCCTCGCGGCCGATCAGGATAATTTCGGCAAACTCGTCTACGCCTCGGGCGGCCTCTTCAACGACGGCAATCACACGCAGTACCCCATCAACGTCAAAGACAGCATTCTCTCGTCGCTCTTCTCGTCGTTCTACGCGCTGGGCTTCGATGTTTCCGACGCCTCGCGACCGTCCGCCGCGACCGGGCGCTCCACCACGATGTCGACCGACGAGATTCGCCGCTTCGTCGTGAACGGTGAGATGGACGGCCTGTTCGAGCGCTCCGGCCGCGCGCCGGATTCGCGCGCCGTCGCCGTGACGAAGGTGACCGATCTGCACGGCGATCGTCGTTCGCTGCTGCTCGTCGCCAACGGCGCCGCGGGTCTCACGGTGATGGACGTCGACGATCCGGTCGCGATGACGCCGCTGGCGAGTCGTCGCGGCAGCGGGCTCGCCGCGGACGTGATCGGAATCGAAAATCTTGCCGTCGTCGCCGCTTCGAACCGGCTGGATTTCTACGACCTCACGATCCCGGAGACGCCCGTCTTCGTCGAAGCCGTCAACCTCACGGGCAACCGCGTGGCGATCGACAAGGGCATCCTTTATCTCACGAACAAGGCTGTCGCGGAGGCCAGCTACGACAACGACTCCGAGATTCCGCTCTTCCCGGGCAAGACAATCCGCGATCCCGACTATCCCGCGCCGCGTTTCTCAGGCACCTTCGGACAATTCGCGTCTCCGCAGGAATATCGCTCCGAGCCCGGCAAGCCGTCGGCGCCGGGCACGCTGCAGATGGTCGATCTCAACCGCCCCGACCGGCCTGTGCTGTACACGTTGAGTTACGCCGCCGGCAGTCCGGTCGATGTCGCGGTGGCCGGCGGAATCATGGCCGTGGCGGTGGAATACGACGGCCTCTACCTCTACGACGTACGCGGCCTGGGCACCGCCGGCGGCACGCAGGTTCCGATCGCACTTTCCCATGTCGCACTGCCGACCGATCGCGTCGAAAATCCAGGCCGCTACAGTCGCGTCGAGCTTCGCGGCTCGCTGCTCTACGTGGCGGCGAAGGAAGGCGGCGTGCAGATCTACGACATCGCCGATCCTTCGCAGCCAAAGCTCGTCAGCGCGGGCAACGTCGAGATGGCGATGGACGTCGAGCTGGTCGACGACGCCGTGGTCACGACCGGCGATCGCGAGATCAAGGTTTTCGATACGCCGTTCACGTCGGTCATCAGCGTGTTTCCCGGGCCGGGCGACGATCGCGTGCCGCCGGACGCGCGGGTGCGCGTGCATTTCTCCAGGAATATTTTCATCGCGAACCTGAGTCTCGGCGGAAACTTCAAAGTGCTCGACGCGAGCGATCACCAAGTCGCCGGCAGCTTCAACTTCCCCGATACCGGCACCGGCAGCCACATCGTCGAGTTCGTTCCGACGGGCGGATTCACGCCGGGCCAAACCTACAAGCTCGAGCTGACGCCCGGCATCACCGACGAAGAAGGCGGACGCCTGCTGTCGACCGTCTCGCACACGTTCCGAATCGCGCCGGCTGGCTCAGCGGTCCCCGTGATCGGCCGGCTGGAGCCGTTCTATCTTTCCGTGGCTGGTGGCGAAACAGTCACCGTCACCGGCAGCGGCTTCGAACCCGGCCTCGCCACGCTGACGCTCGACGGTGTCGCGGTGGCCGGCGCTTCGATTCACGTGCTCAGCCCGCAGTCGTTCACGTTCACCACGCCGGCGCTTCCGGCGACTGGCGTTGGCAGCGTCGCGTTGACCAACCCGAGCGGCCTCACCGACACTCGCTTCGGAAAATTCGTCGCGATCCGTCCGCTCGCGGCGCTCGCGAGCCTGCAGGCAAGCCGCGACTCGGGCTCGGTCCTCGGAGGCGAGAAGCTCATCGTCACGGCATCCGATCTCGCATTCCCACCGGGCACGAAAGTGATTTTCGAAGGCGATGCGTTCTTCCTCCAAGGTGGCACCGGCGTTGGCGGCTCGCGCGAGCTGATCGCACCCGATCTCGAGTCGTTGCAAAAAATCTCCGGTCTCGTGCCGCGCGCGGATTTCCCGGGTCGCGTGGCCATCAAGGTCGTCGCCCCGGACGGCACGTCGCGCAAAGTCGGCGACTACACCTACATCCTCGAGCAATCGGCGCCGCTTGCCGTCCACACGGCGGCGACCGCGATGCAGATCGTCAACGATCTCGCTTACCTCGCCGGACCGGACTTCGACGTATTCGATCTTTCCGTTCCGGGACGCGCGGTGCTCAAGGGCCACATCGGAGGCATCGGCAGCGCGTTCGATGTGTGCGTTCTCGATGACATGGCAGTCGTCGCTGCCGGCGACAGCGGACTGAAAGTTTACGACATCCACGACCTCGCGCGGATTTTCCAGGCGGACGACGTGGCGACCTTCGGCGCCGCGCGTGGGGTGAAATTCTTCCAGAGCCGGCTCTACGTCGCAGTGTCGAACCTTCTCAGCCCCGACGATTCGCTGATCCAGGTAATCGACCCGTCCACGCCGCGCCTGGCGACGGTCGGCCAGATTCGCGTGCCGGGCGCGCTGCTGGCGTTGAGCGAAGCCGGCGGAAAATTGTATGTCGCCCGTGTGCGCGGCGGCCAGTTGGAGATCGTGACGATCGATCCGGCGAATCCCACCGCGCAAACCGCGTGCACGATTGCGGCGTCGCACTACAGCCAGTTGCCGGATCGCGGATCGCTGGTCGTCAAAGGCGGGCTGGCTTACTTCAACGCCGGCCAGCGCGTGCTGGTCGCCGAACCCGTTTCCGGCGACGTGCGCTTCTACGCCGAGGTGCCGCAGAACGTCAGCGCGTTCGACTACTACCGCGGTGTGCTCTACCTGAACCACGACGTGGATCGCAGCATCGCGGGCGACGATGTGATCACGCCGTTCGTCGTGCCGATCCTCAACATCGAGGACGTGAGTCCCGCCCCCGACGAGATCGCGCGGCTAAACCAAACCGTCCGCATCCGATTCACGCTGCCCGTCAACCCCTACACCGTCACGGAGGACGTCAACAACAACGGCGTGCTCGACCCGGCCGAGGATCGCAACGGCAACAACGTCATCGACGCCGGCGAAGACCTCAACGGCAACGGCACGCTCGATCTCGCCGAGGACCTCAACGGCGACGGCGTCATCGACAGCAACGTGCGCGTCTATCGCGATACGAACGGCAACAACGTCCTCGACGAAACGGAGCGCGTGAGCGCAAACCGCGTCGCTGGCCGCCTCGAAACAAATTTCACGGCGACCGCCGCGATCGTCGAGTTCACCCCGACCGCCAACTGGCAGCCGAATTCGCACTACTTCGTCGAAGTGGTCTCGCCGCCGCTGGAGCAGAAACGCCCGCTGGATCCGTTCGCCTCCACGACGCTCCCGGGCATTCGCGATCTCGGCACGGCGGCGTTGACAGCCGATCTCGTGGCGACCTTCACCACCGCGGGCAGTGCGAATGATAATACCGTCACGATCGACACCGCCACGCCGCGCTACGATGTCGCCACGCGCACGAACGCGCTCGTCATCGGCGGCGCCGGTTTCCGCAGCGATTCGTCGGTGACCGTGGGCGACGCCGCGTTCGCGGCGGGCGGGACGGCGTTGCATTACGTCGACGCGCACACGCTCGAACTCGCGCTGCCACCGCTCGACGGTCGTGACCTCGGCATGGCAGCGGTCACGGTGCGCAATGCCGACGGCACGACCGGCACGCGCTACGGCGCGCTAGTCTACGTTTCCACGGTTCAGATTTACGAAATCTCCCGGACCACCAGCGGTCCCGGTGGCGGCGGCCGCGTTTCGCTCACCGGCGCAGGATTCCTGCCGGGGCTCACCCGCGTGTTCGTGAACGGCGTGGAGGCCGAGGATGTGCGCGTCGAAAATATCAATACGCTCAGCTTCATCGTGCCCGCGGGGGAATTCGGCGCTGTCGACGTGAGCGTCACGGTTAACGGCACGACGGCCGTGCTGCCGCACGCGCTGACTTACACGCTGCCTTCGACCTCGACGGGCACCGATCTCCACCTGAAGGCGGTCGCACATCTCGAGTTGAACGGAAACCTCCTGCTCGCCCTTTCGCGCGACGAGAGTGGCGCGGCTATTTTCCAGAACGTCGACGCCAGCAATCCGGTCGCTCTCGCCACGCTCGGATCGGTTGCCTCGGCGAGCGGCACCGCGTTTGCCTACGATGCCGACGATGCAGTTGTCTACGAAGGCCGGGCCGGCCAGGTCGTGCGCCTCGACAACGCGTTGCCCAGCGCCGTCAACGTGATCGACACGCTCACGATAAACGCGGGCACGACCGTTCGCGCGCTCGCGGCGAAGAGCAACCTGCTCGTGGTGGGCACTGACCAGGGGCTCGAGTTCTTCGTGCGGACGCCGTTTGGCAGCTTCGTGAAGTCACGCGATCTCGCGATCTCCGGCGGAGTGGGGGCGCTCGCGCTCGACGGCACGTTCCTCGTGCACAGCCAACGGCTCGGCGGCGAAGAGCGGCTGTGCATCCGCGATCTCGAGACAACGGACTTCGCGATCCGCGGCTCGGTCGTGCTCGCCTCCGCGGCGACCACGCTCCAGCTCTCCGGAAATCTCGCTTACGTTGCCTGCAAGGATGCCGGCCTCGCGCAGGTCGTTGACCTCACCGCGCGCGATCTGCCGATCACGCTCGGTTACGTCAACCCCCGCGACGATTTCGCGACCGGACAGGCGCCGGTCGTCGATCTGTTTGCCGACGGCTCGACGCTGTATCTCGCTTGCGGCGCGGGCGGGATTCAGGTCTTCGACCTCACCGACCTCGCTCATCCGGTCTTCGTGCAATATGGCCAGGTGAGCGGCGAAGCGACCGCCGTGCGCGCGGCCAACGGCTTCATCTACGCCGGCACGTCGCAAGGCCGGATCGTCGTGCTGCCTTACAGCGGACTCGCCGTCAGCAGCGTCGTGCCAGCGTATGGCGCGGCGGCGGCGCTCGAGAGCGCGGTGAGCATGCGTTTCAACGGCATCCTGCAAACTCCGGTGAACACGGCGCTCTTCGCATTACGCGACGGCGCCGGCGCTGCGGTCGCCGGCCGCTTGATTCATTCGATCGAGGGCAACACCTCGATGCTCACTTTCCGGCCCGACAGCCCGCTGTCGCCGAATTCGTCCTACACCATTTCGCTCACTGCCGGGCTGATCGACGTCGCCGGCCGCCGACTGGCGAACGACTTTGCGAGCCGGTTCAAAACCGTGACGACCGCCGGCGCGGTGCAGCCGGCGATCACGAGCATCTCGCCCGCCTACGGGTCGATCGCGGGCGGCGACACCGTGACCATCCTCGGCCACAACCTGCGCAGCGACACGCAGGTCTTCTTCGGCTCAGTCGCGGCCACGAACGTCGTCGTTTCCGACAGCGGCACGCGGCTCACTGTGACGGCGCCTGTCGGCGCCGGAGTGTCGTCGCTTCGCCTCGTGAATCCGGGCGGCTTGTCGGACAGCGCACTTTACGCGTTCACTTATCTCGGCGTGCCGCAGGTGACCTCGACCACGCCGGCCAGCGGCAGTTTCCTCGGCGGCAACGTCGTCACGATTCACGGCGTAAATTTCTTCCCGGGCACGAAGGTGCTCTTCTCCGGCCGCGAAGCGCGCAACGTTGTCGTGCGCGAGGCCGGGCTGCTGACCTGCGAGACGCCCGACGGCGTCGTGGGCTTTGCCGAGGTCGAAGCGAGAAACGTGCTGCGCGTGACCGATGCCTCGAGCCTCCACGACGGTTATCTTTTCACGCTCCCGCGCACGGCGCTCACCGCCGGCCTGCAAAATCCCGACTACGTCCTGACGAGCGCGGGCGTGCCTGAATTGATTCTCGGCACCTCCGGCAATCAGCTGGTCGTCTACAACGCGTTTTCTCCGCTGAATCCCGTGAACTCCGGCTCGCTCGGCTTTGACGGGCGCATGCCGAAACACGTGGCGCACGACGGCGATCTCGCGTACGTGGCGACGGGTGACCACCTGGAAATCGTCGATCTGACGGATTTCGAATTCCCCGAGTTGCTGCTTTCGAAAGCATTCAGCCGCGACACCGACATTCGGAAAACGCAGGTCGTGGATTCGTTGCTCATCGCCTGGGACGCCGCGCAAAACCGCCTGCTCGTCCTCGACCGCGACGTGCCGGAGCATTCCATCGTCGCGCAGCGCGGCTTCGCCGCCGGTGAAATCATCCGCGACATCGCTGCGATCGACGGCACGCCGGCGCAGTTCGGCGTGCTGGTGGAAACCAGCGGCCATTTCCGCTTCGATTTGCTCGACACCGCCGCGGATGGGCTGCCGGTGGTACGCAGCCTGGCGTTGCCGGATCGACTCCGCGCGTTCTCGTTCTACGGCCGCCGCCTGATCGCGACGTCAGACGTGGCAATTTCCAGCTTTGATCTCGATGGCGTGGTCGCCACGAAGGCGTTGCGCTCGGGCAACTATCAGCGCGCGCTCGTTCGCAACGGCGTGCTGTTTGCCGCGACGAGTGACATGATCGAGGTCGTCGACATCGCCGATCCGGATGCGCCGGTGCTCAAGACGATCGTCGAAATCGGCGGCAGCCTCCAGTCGCTCGACGAGTTCGCCGGCGCCCTCTACGCGGGCCGCAACGATGGCATGGCGACGGCGACGACGCCTTACACTTATCTTTCGAAAAAATCGCCGCTTCACGGTGCCGCTACGTTCGCGATAGATACGCCGCTCGCGGTGCATTTCCCGTTGTCGGCGACGCCAGCGGCGATCCTGGGTTCGTCGTTTACGCTCAGCGTCAACGGCGTGAGCGGCGTAACGTATTCCCCCACCGTGGCCGATCATCGTCTCACGCTCGCGCCGTCGACCCCGCTCGCCGTGGGTGACACGGTGCGGCTGGACTTCACGCCGTTCGACGGCCCGCTCATCGGTGACGAGTTCCGGCCGGGCAACCTCTTTAGCGCCACAGTGACTGCTTCGACGGCGACGACGTTCACGGTCGCGGATTTCATACCCCATCGCATCGCCGCCGGCGCCGCGCCGGTTGCGGTCACCGTCACCGGCACGGGGCTCGACGCCGTCACGGGCGTCCGCGTCGGTGGCGTGGCTTTCGCGATCGCGCAGCAGACATCCGCTGCGCTCACATTCAATCTCGCGCCTGCGAGCCTTGGCGCCTTCGCGAAGATCGAGTTGTTGTCTTCACCGACGGGCACCGAGATCGCCACGCCAGCCGGATTCGTTGAAATCGTGCCGCCGCTCACCGTGTCGTCGGTGACACCGACGACCACTGGTTATCTCTCGGGCCCGACTGCCACACTGCAAGGCAGCGGCTTCGTTCCCGACCTCCGACTGTATGTGAATGGGGCGCTCACGCCGATCGCGAGCCTCACGGGCGACTCGAAGCTCACCTTCGCGCTGCCCGCCGGCGAGCAATCGTTGACACTGCGGCTCGAGCGCGACGGCGCGGCGCCGCTCGTCTTGACCGATGCGATCGGGCGGACCGACGACGTGGCGCCTCGCGTGGTCAGCGTCACTCCTGCGGCGCCGGCGAAATCGCTTCCGATCGAGCAAGTGTTCCGCGTCGCGTTCTCCGAAGCGATCGATGTCGCGACTTTTGCCGCTTCCCAGCCGCTCTATTTAACCAACGCGCAGAACCAGCGCGTCGTGGCTCACTATAATTGGACCCAGCAAAACACCGCGGTGGACGTGATCCCCGATTCGTTCCTGCCCGCGGGCGCGTCGTTCGTGCTGCACTTCGACGGCGCTTCCGATCCGAGCGGGAACGTTTCCGCCATCGCCGATAAATTCGTGCTCAACTATCTGACCATCGACCAGGCACCGCCGACGATCGCGGTGTCGGCGCCGGTCGGCGGTGCGACGTTGCTCGCGAAATCCGCGGTCACGTTACAGGCGACGGTGAACGATAATCTGCAGGGCGTGGCGATCTTCAAGGACGCGCAAAACCACCTGCTCGAAGAAGGCGTCACGGCGGATCGAGTCATCTTCTACTACAACGGCGCGTCGATTGGACCGGCCGATGCGGTCGCCGGCGGGGTCGCCAGCCGGAGCTTCACGATTCCCGATGTCGGTTCGCCGCTCTCCCGCGTGATCTACGCGACCGCGACCGATCGCTCGGGCAATGTCGCGACGGCGAACAGCGTGACGATTTCCGTGCGTCCCTCGAATTTGCCCAGCGCGACCTTCGCCGACCCGACACCGGCGGAAGGAGCGACACTGACCGAGCTGACGACGTTCACCGTCGCCGCGACGACGACATCCGACCTGCCGCTGGCCCGCGTCGAATTGCGCGTGAACGGAGCCCTCGCCGCCACGGCGACCACGGCGAATCCGACTTTCTCGGCACTCGCCGTGCCTGCGACACCGCCGGGCAGCACGTTCACGGTATCGGTGACTGCTTTCGACGCGCAGGGCGGGGCGAGCGATGTCGCGACCCGCAGCTACACGATCGGCGCGGAAACGACACCACCCACGATAGCGTTGCTCAGCCCGCCGTCCGGCGCGCGTCTGACACCAGGTCAATCGCTGCGCGTCGCGGCGAGCGCTTCGGATAACAAGGGCGTCGCGTCCGTCGCGTTCTACGTGAACGGCCAAGGCACGCCCGCAGCCGTCGTGACGCAGCCGCCTTATGCTTTCACGTTCGACTCGACCGGGCTCGTTTCTGGTTCGACCGTGAACCTCCGCGCCATGGCGACTGACGTGACCGGCTTGACCGCAGAAGATTCACGCACGGTCACCGTCGCCGCGGATGATACTAAACCGGTTGTCGCGATTATTTCACCGGCGCCGGGGACGACTTTTGTCGAGGGCCATCAGGTTCCCGTCACCGCCTCGGCGACGGATGATCGCCGCGTGGTCCGCGTCGAGCTGACGGTGAACGGTGCAACGGTGACCGACGCCGACGCGCCTTACTCGTTCGTCGCTCGCGCACCGGCATCGACCGGCGCGTTGACGCCGTTCGAAGTCAGCGCGGTCGCCATCGACGATCAGGGCAACCGCTCCGACGCTTTCAAGATCACGCTTTATTCGCAGGACTCGAATCCGACGCCGGGTGCGCCGACCGTCGCACTTTCGCCTGCCGGCACGGAGCAGAATTCCGGCGCGGTGCTGACGGTCGACACCAGCATCGAAGCGTTCTTCACGGCGAATCCGGATTTGCGTACGGCCGACATCGATTGGATGGCGTCATCCGTCGAACTCTTCGTCGGCACCGAGACCGAACCGCGTTATGTGGGCATGTATGGCGGCGTCTTCGATTGGAAACTGCCGAGCGTCACCACGCCGACCGATGCGCACATCGTCGCAACCGTGACGCTGGCCGATGGCGGCGCGCAGACGACCACGGTTCCGTTCACGATTCTGCCGCTCGCGGTGGCGATCGATGTGGGGACGCCGCTCACGATCCCGCTCGGCGGCCGAAAGCCGTTTACCGTCACCGCGCGCGCGAATCCCGAGTCGGTTTTTGAAATCCTCATCGACGGCGTGCCGGTCGACACGATCACCTACGACGGCGACTCCGTTCCGCTCAGCGGCGTGCTGCGCGGCACGTCGGGCAAGACCGCTGGTTCCACTCTCTCGCTGGCGCTGCGGTTGAAAGATGCCTCGGGCGAAACGCTGACTTCGAATTCAGTGATGCTGACGGTCGTCGCGCCCGCGCCGTTCTCGCTCGTGCCCACCGCGTCGCCCGATACGCCGATCGTCGCCGTGACCAGCCTCACCGCCGGCACCTCGTATTTCGAACACGCGACGCTCACCGTCGCCGGCTCAGTCACCGACGCCAACAACGACGCGGCCCAGGTTCGGATCGCGATCGGCCCGACGGAACTCGGTGTCGTCGATATCGCGCCGGGCGGCGGGGCGTTCTCCACGCAAGTGAGCCTGCCGAATGTCGACGAGTTCACCGCTGCGAACTTGTCGGTCTACGCCACCGATCTCGCCGGCCACGTCTCCGAGCCCAGTCGCACCGCGATCAACATCGTCAACGACTCCGAAAAGCCGGTGATAGCTCGCGTCCTCGCCGATCCTGCGCAGACGACGGTGCTTGCCGGCACCGATCTTCACGTGCGCCCCGCGGTGACGGACAACGTCGGCATCGCGTCGATCACCACCGACATCTCGTTCGACGGCACGGTCGTCCGAACGCTCCACAATCGTTACGACGAAGGCGCCGCTACTCGCGAGCAGACCGCTGAGCAGCCGATCGACCTCGCCTCGATGCTCGGCCGCACGATCACCGTCACGACCACCGCCATCGACTTCGCCGGCAACTCCGCCGTCTCGACTGCCAAGGTCGACGTGCTCTCCGCTTACCGCGTCGCCAGCTCCGCAACCGGCCGGCCGCTGCCCGGCGAGATCACGCAACTCGCGACCGCCGGCGACAAGCTCTTTGGCGTCTTCACGACCAAGCGCACCGACACGTTATCTGAGAGCTTTGTCTTCTCCGCCAACGAGCCGGTGAACGGTGCGTTCAACGTCCTCGACGTGCTTCCGACGGAAGCGGTCGTCACCTCGTTGGTCGCGACCGCTGGGCGGCTCTACGCCTTCACTGCCGGCGGTGTGCTGTTGCGAATCGACATCGCGAATCCGGCGGCTCTCGCGCTCGCAGGCCGCAGCGACGTGCCGGCGGCGTTGACCTCGGCGGTGGCGCTGCCGGATGGCCTGGCGGCGGCCGGCGCTGGTCAGGTTGCCGTCGTCGATCTTTCGAGCCCGGACAATCCCGTTCTCGAGAAAACCGCGACGCTTGCCTGCCAGACGGTGGAGGCGCGCGGGCCGTTCATCTTCGCCGCGTCCGCGACCGGCGTGCAGGTTCTGAATCGCCGCCTCGAACCGGTGAAGAATTACAACACGCCCGGCCCCGACGGCTTGCTCCTACAGCCCGAAGGTTTGCTCGCCGCCAACGGCGCGACGGTGCGGTCCATCGTCGACGGATTTGCCCTCAATCCGGTCGTCGATCCGCAGTTATTCTTTGGTCCGTCGTGGAACGCTTTTGCCCCGGTGCATGGATTGGCTGCGCTGGGCTCGCGTCTGATCGTAGCCGCGACTTCGCAGGGCGTGGAGTTCGCCGGAACCGCCGGCCAGGCCGGCTTCGTTCGCATCGGTTCGATCGATCGGCCATCGGCGGCGCGACAGGTCGCCGCAGGCAGAGCGGGACGTTATTATTTCCGGCATGATGGTGGCCGGCTCTCGTGGCTGGCGGTCGAGGCCAGCGCGGCGAATTTGCCGGTCAACGTCGCCGTGAATCTGACCGGCGAGGCGCGCGCGCTGGAGATCGTCGGCAATCTCGTGATCGTGGCCAAGGGTCAGAACGGCCTGTCGCTCGTCGATCTCAACCGTCTCGAAAGTCCGAAACTCATTCGCAACGTGACGACCTCCGCCGGCGTGGTCGCGCTTGCGCATCGCGGCAACCGGCTCTACCTCGGTCTAGGCGCGAGCGGCGTCGCGCAGACGGCGCTCGATACGTTGGGCAGCGCGGTCGCGTTGACTCCGGTCGCCGTGCCGGGCGGTGTGCAAAAACTGATTTCCGCCGACCGTTGCGTCGCCGTGATGGGCGGCGGCGTCGCGTTGCTCGATCCCGTTTCGCTCGCCGTATTGAGTTCGATCGTCGTCGACGGCGCGGTGCGGGATATTTCGGTCAGTGGATCGAATCTCGCCATCGCCACCGCGGGCAACGGCGTGCGGATTTTCGATATTTCCGATCCGACGCATCCCGTCGCAGTGACGACGGTCGCCGCACCGCCCGGAGAAATCACAAGCGTGCACCTCGCCGGTGGCTCCCTCTACGCGGCGCGCTTGGACACGAGTCGCGCGCAGCCGGTGTTCATCGAGCAATATGGCGACGGCAGCGTGCCGCTGAATCAGCTCATCGGGACGATCAACACCGGCCCGATCCCGTCACGCATCGACGCGCTCGCGCGCTGGGGCAACCGCCTCGTCGCCGCATGTGGAAACTCCGGCGCGATCCTCGTCGATCGCGCGAACGGCGCTGTCACGCAGCTCGACTCTCCCGACTTCGCCCGCGGCACGGCGAGTCTCGGGGCCGCGCTCCTCGTGGCGGATTCGTTCGGCGGGCTGCAATTCTTCTACGGCGATCCGGCGAGCGATTCGGCGGCGCTGTCGGTCGATTTGCCCGCGCAAAAATTCGACGTCGCGCGAGGCGGCGAACGGTTGATCACCTTCGACGCCGCGAGCCTCGCAGGTGTGGCGCGCTTGGCGATTTCGGTGGCGGGAGCGCCGGCGCTCGAGCTGCACGAACCGCCGTTCGCCTACAATCTCCGCATCCCGCCCACGGCTGCTTCAGGCACGACGATCGAAGTCAACGCCGTGCTCGAGTCGCTCACTGGAACGCAAGCGACGCTGGCGCATCCCGTCGTCGCGCGGGTCATAGAATCGACGAGCGCGGACACCATTGCGCCGACTGTCGCGCTGGCGGCGTTGCCAGCCAGTCTAGTCGAAGGCCAGCCGCTCCACCTGAGCGCGACCGCGACAGACAACGGTTCGGTGGCGAATGTGACGTTCTTCGTCGACGGCGCGTTGGTCGCGGTCGACTCCGTGGATCCTTACGCGGCCGATGTAAATGTCCCGGCTGGCACGGCTGACCGGCCGATCGTCGTCCGCGCGCAAGCCGAAGACGCGGCGGGCAACGTCGCGTTCGACGAGCGCACGATTAACGTAGTCCACGACACCGCCGCGCCCGCGGTGCCGACGTTTGCCGCGCCGACTTCGGCGGACTCGGGTGTCGTGGTCGAAGGCGATTCGCTTCTCGTTCGCGCGCTTGCCACGGATGCGGTGGCGATTTGGAAGGTGCAGTTGTTCGTGAATGGCGTGCTGTTCGCCGAGAGCACGGGCCCGGCGTACCAGTTCCAGCTCCCTCTGCCGCTCGTCACGGGAGACACACCGCTCGTGCTTTCGCTCGTGGCGTGGGACTTCGCGGGTCACAGCACGCCGTCGGCACCGCTGAATCTAACGGTCGTCAAATATCAGGCGCCGACGGTCGCGATCGCCAGCGTGGTGCCGGCGCATGGATTTGTGGAAGGCACTCAGGTGAACATCACCGTCAACGCCGCCGCCGTGGCGGGCGTGACGCAGGTGGATCTGTTTATCGGCGCGGCGAACGGCACGCCCGTCGCCACGCTTCCAGGCAACACGACCGGCGCATATGCGTTTGCCGTCACGCTGCCCGAGATCGCCGGCGCTTCGGAGGCGACGGAATTGAGAGCGCGTGTACGCGACCGACGGTCGACGGAGATCGTCTCGGCGCCGGCGGCGTTGACGGTGATCGAGGATGCTGCGCCCACCGGAACGCTCCAAGTCGTGCCGGGCAGCGGCGGACTCTACGAAAATTCGAGTGTGACGTTGCGGGCTGCGACCAGCGACGATGTCGCGGTCACGAAAGTCGAGTTCCTGCACGAGGGTGCCAGCCTCGGCACTGTCACGAGCGGAGCGGGCGGCGTCTTCCAATTCGCTTCCGTGCTGCCGGACGTGCCTGCTGGCGGCGGATCGCTGACGACCCACTACAGCGCGATCGTGACCGACTCGAAAGGCCAGACGACCACGCTGGCAATGGTGGCCGTCGATGTGCTCGAAGACCAAGCGCCCACGGTGACGCTCGTTTCGCCGGTCGAAGCGGACGTGCTGGTCGGCGGCTCCTACGAGCGGGTCGTCGCGCAGATCACCGATGATCGCCAGGTGAATTCGGCCAGACTCCTCGTCGATGGCTCCGATGCCGGAGCGCTCACTTATCAAGCACTCGGCGGCAACTACGAAGCGCGGTTTTTCGTGCCCGCACGGGCGCGCGGCACGAGCTTCACGCTGCAGGTCGAGGGCACCGATGACGCCGGCCAGAGCGTGCGTTCGGCGCTCGCGACGCTCACGCTCGATGCATCAGCACCCGTGGTGAGTTCAATTCCGCTTACCGGTGACGCCGTGCTGGCGGTGCAGGATCAAGCGACATTGCTGGTCGCCGACGCCGCGGGGAATCGCATCATAGCCTCTTCGCTCGCCGGCGAGAATCTGCTCTGGACCGACAAGGTGACGCCGGCGCACGCCATCGCGAATCTGTCCTCGCTGAAGCAAGTCAACCAGCTTTGGTTCCGCGCTGCGGGGAATCGCGTCGACCTTTTCAGCCGCACGGGCGCGTCGCACCGGCGTCCGCCGACCGGCGCGTTGACCGACGCCGTCGAACCGGTGGCGACCGTCCAGGCGTCGGCGTCGGTGAGCCAGATCGACGTCGTGTTGGAGCATCTGTTCGTCGCGACGACGAACGGACGCCTCGATGCGTTCGATCTGGCACGGACTGAAAATCCGAACTTGGTCGCCACGCTCGCCATCGGTGGCAGCGCGCGATTCGCGCTCAGCGAGGGTCTGCTCGTCACGACCACCGCGGCCGGCTTCGAGGTCCGTGCGCTCGGCGTGGTCGACGGAGCGCTGGCGATAGGAACGCCAGCGGCGGTCGCGCACGCGGGGATCCGCGATCTGGCGCTGGTCGATGGTCGTCTCTGGGTGGCTGATGCGACGTCCGTGAGCTGCTACGATCTGTCGAATATCTCGGCTCCCGTCGCGGTCGCGGGCGCTCAGACGTTTGTGGCGGGCGAATTGCGGACGGAAGGTTCGTGGCTCGTCGCCAAGTCCGGCGATAATCTCGGCATTGCCTTTATCGATACACGCGTGCCGACGACCGTCGCGACGCTGCACCTCGCTTCGGCGGTCGGTGATTTCGCGATCTACGGCAACCGGCTTTATCTCGAGCAGGGCGGACAGGTCGCCGTGCGGCAGCTCGACCTCGGCGTTTCCGGCAGCCTGCCGACGGCGACGTTGAATTTGCCGTCAAACGTGATCGAGGGTGCGGCGCTCGATTACACGCTTTCGCTCGCCGCGGGAACGATGCCCGCGCATGCCGAATTGCTCGTCAACGGCGCACGCCTTCAATCGTTCAACGCGGGTCGCGCAGATCGCTTGTGGATCGCGCCAGGCGCGGCCGCTTCGCCGCTGACTCTCCGCACGCGGACGGTCGGTTTGGATGGCAGCACCGCATTGGGCGACGAGCACACGGTCAGCATCGACGAGGATGTCGCGTTGCCCACCACCGTCATCGTCACGCCCGCCACCGGCAGCGCGGTCGCGGAAAACGCCTCATTGCCGATCGAGTTCACCGCCGTGGACGACGTGGCGATCGACAACGTCAGCCTCACGGTCGACGGCGTGCCGGTCGCGGCGACGCCGGTCGCAGGTCTGTCCGGCACCTGGCGCGCGACACCGTTCCTCGCGTTCGATCCCGCGGGCCACGACGTGACGATTCAGGTGGTCGCCACCGACGTGAATGGAAACGCCACGACCCAAACGCGTATCGTCGCTCGCGGCGCCGACGTGACGCCACCGGCGATCGACACAATCGCGTTCGCCGACGGCGCGGTGATTTTCGAAGGCGGCACGGTGACGGTGAGCGCGCGCGTGACCGATGACATCGGTGTCGCGAGTGCGTCGATCGCGGTGGATGGCTTCAGTCCGTTCACGACGCTGACCTCCGTGGCCGGCGGTTACAGTCTTTCGGGCACGGTGACGTTGCCGGAAGTTGCGGCCGATACGGCGCTGTCGGTCGTCTACACCGCGATCGATCTCCACGGGAAGCAAACGTCCGTCACTCGGACGCTCACGGTGCGCAACGACACGCCGCCCTCCGGCGTATCGATTCAGTCGTCGGCTGCGGGTACTTTGCTCGTTTCGAATCAACTGACGACCTTCACCGTGAGCGCCACCGACGATCGTGGCATTGCGAAAGTGGAACTCTACGACGGCACCGGGCGCCTGATGGGCACCGATACGGTGGCGCCGTTCCGCTTCGATTACACGCCGCCGCTGGTCACGACCGACACGCCATTTTCCGTCGCGGCCGCGGTGTTCGACACGAAAGGACAGCAAACGGACTCCGCCGTGGCGAACTACACCATCGTGCAGTTCGGCAGCACGGCTGATCTGCCGACGACGGGCCGGCGTCTGTGGCTGAAAGCCGATGCCGGCGTCGTGACCGATGGTAACGGCAAGGTCAGCACCTGGCAGGATCAAAGCGGCGCTGGCAAGCACGCGACGCAGCCCACAGCCTCAGCCCAACCGCAGGTGATCGCAGATGTCTTGAACGGCCGCCCGGTGGTGCGGTTCAGCGGCAGCCAGTTCTTCGCGTTGCCCAACTTCATGAGTTCGGCCTCAGAGGGCGACGCCTTCGTGGTGATGAAATCGATCCAGCCGGTCGGCGGCCAGTATCCCGGCGTCTGGCGGATGGGCACGAGCGGGCAAAACAACCATCACCCCAACGGCGACAACGGGCTCATCTTTGAGGATTTCGGCTCGAACACCGGCTATCAATTCTCGCGCCCGGCGCTCCCGCTGAACACGTACTATCTCTACAACGTCTCGGCGAAAGCCAACGAATGGACTGCCCGCCAGAACGGTCGTCCCTTCTATACTCGCACGGTCAATACCGTCGGTTTCCGCAGCGATCCGACGCTCGGCACCGCGTCGGGCTCCGGCCAATACGGGTTGCAGGGCGACATCGCCGAGGTGCTCATCTACGATCGCGTGCTGACGGCGAGCGAGCGCGAAGCCGTCGGCAAATACATCGCCGAAAAATACGGCTTCGTCGCCGCGCCGGATGCGCCGCAGAATCTGACCGCCATCGCTCTCGGCAACACGCAAGTCAGCCTGGCTTGGACAAACACGTCGGGTAACGCCGCCCAAATTTACGAGGTGGAGCGGAAGGCGGCCGGCGACGCTGACTTCACGCTGCTGGCAACCGTGGGCGACGGCCTGGGCTACGAAGACGACGCTGCGGCGGCGGGCACGCTCTACACTTACCGGGTCCGCACGCGCAACTACGCGTCCACCTCGGTCTACAGCAACGAGGCGAGTGCGACGACGCCGACCGATCAGGCCGCGAGCCTGCCGGCCAGTGGGCTCCGTCTCTGGTTGAAGGCCGACGCGGGCCTGCCGGCCGGAGTGGTGCCGCAGTGGAACGACCAGTCGGGTCTGGGCAATCGCGCGATCCAGACGGACGGCAACTCCGTTCCGACACTCGTGCCCAATGTGCTGAACGGCCGCCCCGTCGTTCGCTTCAACGGCAATAAATATTTCTCCCTCCCGAACTTCATGAGCACCGCCGCGGCGGGCGACGCATTCGTGGTGATGAAATCGATGCTGCCGGTACCGGGCCAGTATCCGGGCGTCTGGCGAATGGGCACGAGCGGCCAGAACAATCATCATCCTAACGGCGACAACGGCCTCATTTTCGACGATTTCGGCTCGAACGCCGGCTACCAATTCTCGCGCCCGGCGCTCCCGCTGAACACGTATTACCTCTACAACGTGTCTGCGAAGAGCGGCTCGTGGGTGGCGCGACAAAACGGGCGGCCGTTCTACAGCCGGACGGCGAACACCGTCGGCTTCCGCAGCGATCCGACGCTCGGCACGGCGTCCGGCTCCAGCCAATACGGGTTGCAGGGCGACATCGCCGAGGTGCTCGTTTACGATCGAATCCTCACCGCGGCGGAACGCGAGACGGTCGGCAAATATATCGCGGCGAAGTATGCCTTGATCGGCGCCCCGGCGGCACCGACGGCTCTTTCCGCCACGGCGCTGAGCAACTCCCAGGTGAGTCTCGCCTGGACGAACGATCCGGGCAACGGCACGCAGTTCTACGAAGTGGAGCGTCAGGCCGCCGGCGAGCCAGGCTTCACGCTCCTCGCGACCGTGGAGGACAGCGTCGGCTACCAGGACAACACCGCGGCGGCCGGCACGGCGTACACCTACCGGGTGCGCACGCGCAACTACGCCGGGATCTCCGCCTACAGCGACGCGGCGAGCGTGACGACGCCGACGGGCGCGGCGACCGGGCTCGCGGTCAACGGGCTGCGCTTGTGGCTAAAGGCCGACGCCGGGCCGACCACCGGCGCGGTCAACCGCTGGACCGATCAGTCCGGGCTCGGCTTCGACGCGGTGCAGACGGACGCCAACTCGGCGCCGACCCTGGTGCCGAGCGTCCTTAACGGCCGCCCGGTGATTCGATTCAACGGCAGCAAATTCTTCTCGCTGCCCAACTTCATGAACAGTGCATCGGCGGGCGACGCGTTCGTGGTGATGAAGTCGATTCTGCCGGTGGCCGGCCAGTATCCCGGCGTCTGGCGGATGGGCTCGAGCGGGCAGAACAATCACCACCCCCACGGCGACAACGGCCTGATCTATGAAGATTTCGGGTCGAACGCCGGCTACAATTTCGCGCGTCCGGCCGTGCCGCTGAACACCTACTATCTCTATAACGTCTCCGCCAAGAGCAACGCCTGGGTCGCGCGCCAAAACGGCCGGGCGTTCTACACCCGGACGGTGAACAATGTCGGGTTCCGCAGCGATCCGACGTTGGGCACTGCGTCGGGCTCCGGCCAATACGGCTTGCAGGGCGATATCGCCGAGGTGCTCGTTTACGATCACGTGTTGAGCGACAGCGAGCGCGACTCCGTCGGCGGGTACATTGCCGCGAAATACGGGATCATCACCGCTCCCGCCACGCCGGCGAATCTATCGGCCGTGGCCGTAAGTAACACGCAGGTGAGCCTCGCTTGGACTGCCACGGGTGGGAATAGCTCGCAATTCTACGATATCGATCGACGTGCGGTTGAAGACTCGGAATTCACGCCGTTGGCGACCGCCGTGGATAGCCTGGGTTATCAAGACGAGACCGCGGTCGCCGGCGCCGCTTACGTCTATCGCGTGCGCCAGCGCAACTACGCCGGCGCGTCGGCCTACAGTTCTGAAATCACGGTCACCGTGCCAACCGACCTCGCCGCGGTCATGCCGCAAAACGGAATGAGGCTCTGGCTGAAGGCCGACGCCGGCCTTGGCGGCGGTTCGGTCTCGTATTGGGCCGATCAGTCGGGCGTCTCGATCCGCGGAGCGACACCGGCGAGTTCGTCCGCGCAGCCGGTGCTGGTGCCGAATGCAGTGAACGGTCGTCCATCGGTCCACTTCTCCGGCGGGCATCGAATGGTGCTGCCGACCAATCTGATGAGCGGTGCGAGCGAGGGCGAAGGTTTCGTGGTCGTGAAGATGACCACGAATAACAGCGGTCAGGGCTTCTGGAATCTCGGCTCAGCCGGATTCGTGCAGCGTTACTCATCCTCGGCCGGATATGTCGACGAGGACTTCGGCGCCAACTCCGGCTACACGGTCGCCAAGCCCTCGCTGCCCGTGACCCAGTTCCAGCTCTACAGCGTTTTGGCCAAGCCCGGCCTCCGCCAGATGCGGCAGAACGGACACGTGTTCAACACGACAAATTCGGGCGCTGTTTCCTTCCGCTCCGATCCGGTGCTCGGCGCCGGCTACCCTGATGGCCAGGGCTCGCTCGACGGCGACATCGCAGAAGTCGTCGTCTACGATCGTGTCCTGACGGATGCCGAGCGCGAGGCCGTCGGCCGGTATTTGGCGCGCAAATATGCGCTCGGCGCCCCGCCGCCGACTCCGACGAACCTGACGGCGTCCGCGCTCGGCAGCGGTCAGGTGAGCCTGGCCTGGACGGCGGCGGCGAGTGGGGACGGCGCTCTCTTCTATGAAGTCGAACGCCAGGCCGCTGGCGAACCCGGATTCACTTTGCGCGACACCGTGATCGACGCCTTGGGCTACGAAGACGATGCCGTGAGCGCGGGGACGACTTACACGTATCGCGTGCGGGCGCGCAATTACGCCGGCACGTCAGATTACAGCACCACTGCCGTCGTCCTGACCTCGACTGACGCCTCATCCTCCCTGCCGGTGAGCGGTCTGCGGCTGTGGCTGAAGGCCGATGTCGGGCTGGCCGCCGGGCCGGTTTCCTACTGGCCCGACCAATCTGGCGTGGCTGCGCGTGGCGCTACGCCCGCGAGCGTCGGCAGCCAGCCCGTATTGGTGGCCAATGCGGTGAACGGCCATCCCGCGGTTCACTTCGCCGGTGCGCAACGAATGACACTGCCGACGAACCTGATGAGCGGCGCCAGTGAGGGCGAGGGTTTCGTGGTCGTGAAGATGACCACGAATAACAGCAGCCAGGGTTTCTGGTCGCTCGGGTCGGCCGGATTTGTGCAGCGTTACTCGTCCTCGTCAGGCTATGTCGACGAGAACTTCGGTTCGAACACCGGCTACACGGCCGCCAGGCCATCGCTACCCGTGACGCAGTTCCAGCTCTACAGCGCCTTGGCGAAAACCGGCCTCCGCCAGCTGCGGCAGAACGGCCGCCTCTTCGATACGGCAAATCCGAGCACCCTCTCTTTCCGCTCCGATCCGGTGCTTGGCGCCGGCTATCCTGATGGCCAGGGCTCGCTGGACGGCGACATCGCCGAGGTCCTCGTCTACGATCGCGTGCTGACGGATGCCGAGCGCGAGACGGTCGGTCGGTATTTGGCGCGCAAGTATGCGCTCGTTTCCGCGCCGCCGATTCCGACGAACCTGACAGCGTCGGCGCTTGGCAGCAGTCAGGTGAGCCTGGCTTGGACGGCGCCGACGGTTGGGGACGGCGCTCTCTTTTATGAAGTCGAACGCCAGGCTGCGGGCGAACCCGGATTCACTTTGCGCGACACCGTGATCGACGCCCTCGGCTACGAGGATGATACCGTGAGCGCAGGGACGACTTACACGTATCGCCTGCGGGCGCGCAACTACGCCGGAATTTCCGACTACGGCACCACCGCTGTCGTGGTAACGTCGACGGATGGTTCGCCCTCCATGCCCGTCAGCGGTCTGCGGCTGTGGCTGAAAGCCGATGTTGGTCTGACCGCCGGACCTGTTTCCTATTGGTCCGATCAATCCGGCGTGGCGGCGCGTGGCGCCACGCCCGTGAATATCGGCAGCCCGCCCGTATTGGTGGCCGATGCGGTCAACGGCCATCCCGCGGTTCGCTTCGCCGGCGCGCACCGAATGGCGCTGCCGACCAATTTGATGAGCGGCGCGAGCGAGGGCGAAGGTTTCGTGGTCATAAAAATGGCGACGGAGAACAGCGGACAGGGTTTCTGGAATTTGGGCACGGCGGGCTTTGTTCAACGCTACGCTAATTCCGGCGGCGCGGTTGAAGAGGATTTTGGCTCGAACACGGGCTACTCGGCCACGAAGCCCTCGCTGCCGCTGGCGCAGTATCAGGTTTACGGCGTGGCCGCGAAGGCCGGCTATCGGCAGATGCGGCAGAACGGTCGTGCGTTCTACACCTCGAACTCGAACACGATCTCGTTCCGGCCGGATCCGGTGCTCGGCGCGGGCTATACCGATGGACAAGGCTCGCTCGCGGGCGATATCGCGGAAGTCATCGTCTACGATCGCGTGTTGAGCGATACCGAGCGTTCGTCGGTCGAACTCTCGCTCTTCCGCAAATACAGCCTTGCCCAGGAAACGCTCACGCTGCTTCCGGCGGCCGGATTCTACGCCGCCCCGGTACAGGTTACGCTCAATGCCGCCGCAGCCGGAGCGGAGATCTACTACACGCTCGACGGCTCGGCGCCGGTGCGCGGATCCTCGTTGCTCTACACGGGCCCGATCACGATTGCACAATCCGGTCAGCTCCGGGCGCGAGCGTTTGTTGGCGCGAACTTCAGCAGCGATGAAGTGGCTGGAACCTATCTCATCGGACGCGCGGAGGAACCGGTGACAGGGCGCTCAGGGGTGGCCGCGACCTACTTCACGGGCCCCGATTTCGCGGGCAGCAGCACGCGGCGAATCGAGGCGGTGCTCAATAACCCCAATTTCGCCGTGCTGCCTGCATCCTGGCAGGGCAACTCGATCAGTGCGGTCTACGAAGCGGATGTCATCGCGCGTTTCTCCGAGTCGCATACCTTCTCCCTGACAACCAATGGCGGCGTGCGCGTGTGGTTCGGCGGAGAACAGGTGATCGACGACTGGGCTGGAACGACGAGTCGCACGTTGACGTTTGTCCGTCCGTTGACGGCGGGTTCGCGCTATCCATTGCGGATCGAATTCCAGCGGAGCGGCGCCGCGACGCCCGTGCTCGTCCTGCAATGGTCCAGCGCGTCCGTCCCGCTGGCGGTGGTGCCGCAATCGCAGTTTGATTCGAATCTACCGATCACCGGCGCGCCGGGGGGAGGCTCGGGACTGAAAGGCGAATACTACACCAACGTTTCGTTTGCCGGATCGCCGACGCTGGTGCGGCAGGAGAACGTCGACTTCAACTGGGGCAGCGGGCAACCGGCGGCGACTCTGCCCGCCGACCAATTCTCGGTGCGCTGGACCGGATCGGTCGTTCCCGTCGTGTCCGGCAGCTACGTGTTCTCCACGGTCTCGGACGATGGCGTGCGGTTGTGGATCAACAATCAGCTCGTGATCGACAACTGGACCGATCACGGGGCCACCACGAATACTAGCACGGTGCTGGCGTTGAACGCGGGTGTGGCGGCAACCGTTCGGCTGGAGTACTACGAGAACGGAGGCGGGGCGGAAATTCATCTGAACTGGTCGTATCCCGGCCAGTCTTCGGCGGTCACGATTCCGATTTCGCAGCTCTCCACCGGGCAGGACGCGTTTGCCGCGACCCCGAGCGCATCGCCAGCCGCCGGTGCAGTGGCGGAAAATACCAGCGTCGCGCTCGTGACGGCTTTCCCGAATGGCGCGAGCATCTACTACACGTTGGACGGCAGTGACCCGACGTCCGCATCGACGCTGTATGCGGCTCCGATCGCGATCAGCCAGGCCGTCACGTTGAAGGCCCGCGCCTATGCGTCGGGTGTGATCGAGAGCGGGGTGCTGATCGCGTCTTACACGATCGTCGATGTCCCGCCGACGCTTTCCAGCTTTAGCTTCAACGGCCAGTCGCTGCCGTCGGTGCTCGCGTCAGGCGGCTCCGCCAGTGTCGCGGCGATCGCCGGAGAGGCAGCAACGTTTGTGGCGACGGCCGTCGGCTCGCCCGCACCGACTTTCCAATGGCGTAAAAACGGCGCCGATCTTCCCGGCGCCAATGGCGCAACCTATGCGATCGCCGCGACTGCACCGGCCGACGCGGGCATCTATTCGATCGTGGCCACGAATGCTCTGGGCGTGGCGACCAGTGGTAACGTTGCGTTCACGGTCGACGTCCCGCCGACGATTACGACGCAGCCGTCGGATTTGATCGTCGCCGCCGGTCAGAGCGCATCGTTCGTCGTCGCTGCCACCGGCACGGCGCCGCTCAACTATCAGTGGAAACACAATGGCGCCGATCTCGCTGGCGCGACCGGCGCAACTTACGCGATTCCGATTGCCGATGTCACCCACGGGGGAACTTACACGGTCGTCGTCACCAATGCCGCCGGCGCAGCCACGAGCGCCGCCGCTACTTTGACGGTTGATGTATTGCCGGCGATCACGACGCAACCCGCCGACCTGACGGTGATCGCGGGTGGAAGCGCCTCGTTCTCCGTGCTCGTGACCGGCTCGCCCGCGCCGGCGTTCCAGTGGCGCAAAAACGGTGTCACCATCGCGGGCGCCACAGCTGCCAGCTACGATCTCCCCGTCGTCGACCCAGCGAGCGCGGGGGTTTACTCGGTCGTCGTCACGAATCGCGCCGGAACGGTGACGAGCCGGGACGCTACGCTCACGGTCAACGTGCCTCCCGCGATTGTCACGGGACCGATCAGCCGAGTGGTGACGTTGGGGCAGGGGACTTCGTTTGCGGTCGTTGCCACGGGCACGCCGGCGCCGACCTTCCAGTGGGAAAAGGACGGAAACCCCATCGGCGGCGCGACGGACGCGACCTTCACCATTCCGTCGGTCGCGAGCACCGATGCGGGCTCATACGCGGTCGTGATCACCAACGCTGCCGGCGTGGTGACCAGCTCCGACGCGGTGCTGACGGTGAACGTCCCACCGACGGTCGTCCTCACGCAGCCGCCTCCGGACTTTTTCTTCACGCCGCCCACCACCGTTCACCTCGCCGCCAACGCCAGCGACATCGACGGCACCATCAGCAAGGTCGAGTTCTTCGCCGGAGCGACGAAGCTCGGCGAGGTTCTCTCGCCACCGTATGAGTTCGACTGGGCGGCGACGAATCTCGGCGCGATGGTGCTGACGGCCCGTGCGACCGACAACGACGGTGCCACGGCAATCTCGGCGCCCGTCGCGATCCAATCGTTGCCAGGCTTGCCCTACATCGCGGACTTCGAGGCGTCCGAGGGCTACGTGCCGGGTTCGTTGGACGGGCAACTCGGCTGGACCGTGCAGGCCGGCGCGGCCTTCGTCACCGACGAAACCGCGCAGCACGGAACGCAAAGCATCGTACTGAACTCAGGTGCGGTCGCCGCCCGGGTCGATCAGGATTTCGCGCCGGGTGCGGGAAACCTGGATACTCTTTACGTCGACTTCTTCGTAAAACCCGTGGCCGGCGCCGATCCTTCCGCCGGCACCCTGTTCGATCTCGACGCGGCGCGCGTGGCGTTCGTGCAAAACGGCGCCGAGGGCGTCTATCAGGTGCTCGATGGCGATGGCATCGGCGGCGGAATTTGGCGCAGCACGGCCAAGCGGGTCACGCTCGATGGGAACCAGACCGCGACCACCTGGCAGCGCGCGACCGTGGCGATCCGTTACCCGAGCAAGACGTGGGATCTTTACATCGACGGCCACCCCGTCGCGGAAGACTTGAAATTCCGCAATGACGCCGCGGCGTTCCTCCTGTTCTTCTCGCTCAAAGGCCACACCGGCGCGAGCGCCCGGCTGGATGACTTGTATATCGGCGCGTCAAATCCGCTTTTCGATGACGCCAACGCCGACGGTATCGACGATGCGTGGGAAACCGCGCACGGTCTCAGCCTCGCCGTCGACAATCGAAATCTCGATCCCGACGGCGACGGTCTCACCAACTTCCAGGAATACCGGCTCGGCACTGATCCTACGATTGCGGATACGGATGGCGACGGCTTGAACGATGGACTCGAGGTCACGCTCGGCACGGATCCGCTGGTCGTCGGGCAGACCGGCCCGGCTCTCCCGATCACGGGCGCTCGCCTGCACCTGCGCGCCGATCTCGGTGTGGTCACCGATGAGCAGGGCAACACGAGCCGGTGGCGCGATCTGTCCGGCCACGGCAACGACGCGCTGCAATCGGACCTCGCGCGTCAGCCTTCCATCGTGGCTGGTCAATTTCACGGCGCAGCCGCCGTGCATTTCACCCAGGCGCGCGACACGGCGTTGGTGCTGCCCGATGTGATGGCTGGAGCGACAGGTGGCGAAGCCTTTGTGGTCGTGCGCCGCTCAACCTCACCCGAGATTCTCGGCCTCTGGGCTTTCGGCACGGGCGCGTATGGCAGCCGCTATCCGGAAGCCGATGGCTCGCTGCCGGATGATTTCGGTTCGAGCGATTGGTACGGTTCCACGCCGGCGCCGGCGAATCTCACCGACGTTAAAATTTACGACGTCGGCGCGGACACCGAGCGATGGTTCCAGCGGTTCGACGGCGCGCTGCTCTTCGAACGTCCCGGCACTCCGGTAAGTTTCTCGAACGCGCCGACCCTGGGCGACGGCCGCGGAGCGTCGTTCGACGGCGATATCGCGGAGGTGATTGTTTACGACCGCGTGCTCACCGACAGCGAACGCGACGCCGTGGGCCGCTACCTCGCGCAGAAATATCAGCCTGAAGGTTTGCCCGTTCCCGGACAGCCGATGGTCAAGGCGAGTATCGTGTCGGACACGTCGCTCGATCTCACGTGGTTCGATCCAGCGAATCCCGGCGCGCAGGCGATCGCCACGATCGAACGGCAGACTGGCGCAGAGACATTCACCGTTTTGGCGACCGTCGATGGTTCGATCAGCTTCACGGATACCGGGCTGCAGCCCGGCGCGACTTACAATTACCGGGTGACGTTGAGCAACTGGTCCGGCGCTTCGCCCACGAGTGAGAACGTTTCGATCACGACGCCGATGACGTCGGACTTGCCGCAAACAGGTATGCGACTCTGGCTGCGCGGCTCGGCTGGCGCGCAAGGCAACGGACCGCTGACTCGTTGGGCCGATCAGAGCGGCCTCGGCAATGACGCCGTGCCGTCGGAAGACTGGCGCCGGCCCGATCTCGTCGCGAACCGGATCAACGGCCTGCCTGCCGTCCACTTCACGCAGGCGCGTGACACCTCGCTTACCCTGCCGGACCTCATGGCGGGAGCCGCCGCCGGCGAAGTTTTCGCGGTCATGCGCCGCTCGTCGTCCGAGGAAGTCCTCGGCTTGTGGAAATTCGGCACGGGCGACTACGGCAGCCGTTATCCCGAAGTGAATGATGAAATCACCGACGATTTCGGCGCCGACGGCTGGTATGGCTCCGCTCCGAACCCGGCGAATCTGACGCAGACAAAAATCTACAACGTCGGCGCCGACAGCGACCGGTGGTTCCAGAATTTCGATGGTCAAACGCGTTTCGAGCGCATCGGAAATCCGGTGACGTTCTCCCCGGCACCGACGATTGGCGACGGTGGCGGCGCGTCGTTCGACGGCGACATCGCCGAGATCATTGTTTACGATCGCGTGTTGAGCGACGGCGAACGCGACGCGGTCGGTCGTTATCTCACGCAGAAATATCAGCCGGAGGGAATCGCTGTTGCTGGCCAGCCGACTGTCGCGGCGGCGGTGATCTCGGACACGACGGCGGATGTCACTTGGTTCGACCCAGCGACGACCGAAGCGCATGCGGTCGCGGCGACCATCGAGCGGCAAATGAGCGGAGGAGAATTCGAGCCCGTCGCGACTGTCGGGAATGCCTCGAGTTACACGGATACGGGACTGGAGCCGGGCGCGACCTACGCCTATCGAGTCACCTTGAGCACGTGGGCGGGTAAGTCGCCGGTCAGCTCTGCGGTGACCGTTGTCATGCCGGCCGTCGCCAGTGTTCCGTCAGCCGGTCTGCAACTCTGGCTGCGCTCGACCGCGGGACTTCCTGCCGCCGGCGGAGTCGCGGTGTGGAGCGATCAATCCGGCCAGGGTCATGACGCCAGCGACGGGGAGCTGTCTCGCCAGCCGAGGCTCGTCGCCAACGCCCTCCACGGCTTTCCCGCCGTGCGCTTCGACGGGAATCAGGTTCTCTACGTGCCCTCGCTCCTGAGTGGCGCAGATGCAGGCGAGATCATCGCGGTGATGCGCGTGGCCGACAAGACGCTGGGCGATTACGAGGACAAGAATAACAAGATTTGGGATTTCGGCGGCAATGGTACGGGTTACTTCAACGACCAACCGGGAGCGGCGAACTACGGGCACTACAATTCGTTTGGACTCGAGACATCGCAGGACAGCGAAGTGCCGGTGGCGCGAATTTCTGAATACCATGTGTTGGACACGTCGAGCGCCGCGGGACTTTGGACTGAGCGCTACGATGGAGTCGCGCATCGCGAGGCAACCGATGGCGCGGTGATTTTTGCGGCCGAGCCAAATTTCGGAGCAGGCGTGTTCGTCGGCGATTTCGTCGAGATCCTGGTCTATGACCGCCTCCTCACCGGACCCGAGCGCGACGCGGTCGGAGCATATCTCGCGGCGAAATACGGCAATCCCGTGAGTCCCGCCGCACCGGCGAATCTCGTGGCAAATGGCACGAGCGCGACCGGGACGCGGGTGAGCCTGCGCTGGACGGGCACCCCGGGCGGGGGCACCACCGTCTACGAGGTGGAGCGAAAGACGGGCGACTCCGATTTTGAGCGCGTCGCGACGCTCGGCGACGCGACGAGTTTTCTCGATCAGTCCGTCGAACCCAACACGACCTACGTCTACCGCGTTCGGGCCATCAATCTCGCCGGGCCGTCGGCGTACAGCGCCGAGGTCAGCGTGCTCGCAGAAATCGGATTCGACGGTTGAGGCCGCCGCATCGCGCAACCGATCCCCAACATTCCTTCCAGCTTAATGAAAACTCTCTCCCACGTTACCGCTCGTGCTGAATCGTTGGCCGCCCCGCCGTTCGAGGCCGCGAAATGGGATCAGTCGTCGTCTCGAGGCAACGGATTCTCCGCAGCCGAATTTAAATTTTTTCCGTGAAAGCTCTTTCGTTCATTCGCGAATTTTTCGGCGGCAGCCGGATCGGATGCCTTGGCGCGGCGCTGGGGCTTTTCGGCATGTTCGGCGGCGTGCTGCGCGCGGACGTCGTCGACTTGACCCTCGCGCAGGCCGGGCAGGCGCTGGCGGGCCAGACCGTCTACGCCTATAAAACCGATGGCACTTACCTCGGTGTTGCGAAAACGACGAATAGCTCCGGTGCGGCATCGTTCGACGTTTCCCTCGCCGTGCCCGTGAAGTTTCGTCTGGACCGCAACGGTACGACGGTTTGGTCCGATCCGGCGACGGCGACCGGAGCGTTTGTTTTTGCGGTCCCGGCTGACACCGTGCTGACCGCCACCCGCGACGGCGTGCCGCTGGGGAATGCAACGGTGTATGTTTACAATGAGGCCGGGACCTACACAGCCTATTCCCGTGCGAGCGATGCCAGCGGCGTGGCGCGGTTCAGCCTCGCGAGCGGGGCACGCGTCAAGTTCCGAGTCGACGCCGACGGCGTGCAGAAATTTTCTGCCGTACAGACTGCGCCGGTGACGTTCACCTTTGCCGTGCCCGGAACGATGATGGTGACGCTGACCAAGGGCGGAGCGGTGCAGGCGAACAAGACGGTCTACGCTTACACGGAAGCCGGCGCGTATACTGGTTACTCACGGACCACCGACGCCGATGGGCTCGCGCGCTTCTGCATCGACGATGGCAGCGTGATCAAATTCCGCGCCGACGACGGCAGCATCCAGTTCTACAGCGCGCCGGCGACCGCGCCCGCCGCCACGACGTTCGACTTGCCGGCGGACACCACGGTGACCGTTACCCGCGACGGCCAGCCGATCCCGAACACGACGATCTACGTCTACGACGAAGCCGGCGCCTACACCGGCTATTCGCGGACAACCGACGGCAGCGGCGTGGTGCGTTTCAGTCTCGCGGTGGGCGCCAGGATTAAATTCCGGGCCGACGCTGACGGCGTGCAGAAATATTCGTCGGTCCAGACGGCTCCGGCCACTTTCACTTACGCGCTGCCGGGCACGACGACGCTGACCCTGACCAAGGCCGGCGCGGCGCAGGCAAACAAGACCGTTTACGCCTATACCGCAGCGAATGCCTACACAGGCTACTCGCGCACCACGGGCGCGGATGGCGTCGCTCGTTTTTGCATCGACGACGGAACCGCCGTCAAATTCCGCGCCGACGACGGAGGTATCCAATTTTTCAGCGCGTTGGTGACGGCGCCGACCGCTGCGATGTTCGACCTCGCGGCCGACACCGTCGTGACACTGACGCGCGACGGAGGGCCCCTCGGAAATACGACTCTCTACGTCTACGACGAAGCCGGCATTTACACCGGGTATTCTCGCACCACCGATGGCAGCGGCGTGGCGCGATTCAGTCTTGCGACCGACGCTCGCGTTAAATTCCGGGCGGACGCCGATGGCGTTCAGAAATTCTCCGTCGTGCAAACGGCGCCGGTCACCTTCACGTTCGCCCTGCCGGGCACGACGACGGTTACGCTCACCAAGGGTGGGGCGGCGCAAGCGAGCAGGACGGTTTACGCTTACACGGAAGCCGGCGTTTACACCGGCTATTCGCGGACCACCGATGCGAACGGCATCGCGCGTTTCTGCATCGACGACGGCAGTGTGATCAAATTTCGCGCCGACGATGGCGGCGTGCAATTCTTCAGCAGTGTGGCGACCGCGCCGGCCGCGACGACGTTTGATTTGTCCAACGACACGGTGGTATCGGTGACGCGCGATGGCGCACCGCTGACCAACACCACCGTCTACGCCTACGACGAGGCCGGCGCCTACACTGGCTATTCACGGACGAGCGATGCGATGGGCGTGGCGCGGTTCAGTCTCGCCGCGGGAATGAAGGTCAAGTTCCGCGTCGATGCGGATGGCGTGCAAAAATATTCCGCCGTTCAGAGCGCGCCGGTGACCTTCACGTTTGCCTTACCCGGGACGATGACGGTGACGCTGACGAAGGGCGGGGTGGTGCAGACGAACAAGACCGTCTACGCCTACACCGAAGCCGGCGCGTACACCGGCTACTCGCGAACGACCGATGCGAGCGGTGCCGCGCACTTCTGCATCGACGATGGCAGCACGATTAAATTCCGCGCGGATGATGGTGGCGTGCAGTTTTTCAGCGCGCTGGCGACGGCCCCGAGCGCCACGACGTTTGACCTGCCCGCCGATACCGTCGTGACCGTTACACGCGACGGGGCTCCGCTCGGGAACTTGACCGTCTACGTCTACGACGAGGCTGGCGCCTACACCGGCTATTCGCGAACGAGCGATGCGACGGGCGTGACGCGGTTCAGCATCGCCGCCGGAACGAAGGTCAAATTTCGGGCCGATGCGGATGGCGTGCAAAAATATTCCGCCGCTCAGAGCGCGCCGGTGACCTTCACGTTTGCCTTACCCGGGACGACGACGGTGACGCTGACGAAGGGCGGGGTGGTGCAGACGAACAAGACCGTCTACGGCTACACCGAAGCCGGCGCGTATACCGGCTATTCGCGAACGACCGATGCGAGCGGTGTCGCGCGATTCTGCATCGACGACGGCAGTGCGATCAAATTCCGAGCGGATGATGGCGGCGTGCAGTTTTTCAGCGCGCTCGCGACGGCGCCTCATGCGACCACGTTCGACCTGCCCGCCGACACGGTGATCACCGTGACACGCGACGGCGCGGCGCTGGGGAATACGACCGTCTACGCTTACGATGAAGCCGGCGCTTACACGGGCTATTCACGAACGACGGACGCGGGCGGGGTGGCGCATTTCAGCATCGCGGTCGGCACTCGCGTCAAGTTTCGGGTCGATGCCGACGGCGTCCAAAAGTACTCCCCGGTGCAAACCGCGCCCGCCACCTTCGTGTATGCTTTGCCCGGAACCACGACCGTCGCGTTGACGAATAACGGCGTGCCGCAGGCGAACAAGACCGTTTATGTCTACACGGTCGCCGGGGCATATTCGGGATACTCGCGCACGACCGGCGGCGACGGCCTCGCGCGTTTCTGCATCGACGAGGGCACGAGGGTGAAGTTCCGCGCCGACGACGGCGGCGCCCAGCACTTTAGCGACGCGGTCACCGCGCCAGCCCAGGTGCCGTTCGAACTCAACCCCAACGCCGACCCCAGCCCCGACCTTACGTCAGCCACGCTGCAACCGCAGAACTTCGAGCGCGGCGTCGGCTTTCAACTCGTCGTGGTCGGGAATCGAATCGCGTCGGGTGCCGTCGCGGTCGATTTTCTCACTTCGCAAGGCGGCCAGACAGTGACGCTGCCCCTCACTCCTGCCGGCGCCACGTGGGTGGCAACCGGAACGACTCCCGGCAATGTTCCGCTGCCCGCTGGCGGCGCGACGTCGATCTCGATTGCTGCGACGATCTCGTTGCAAAGCGCCACGGGCAAAATGAAGACCGACACCGTGGCGTTCACGCTGCTGAACGACACGAATCCACCCGCCATCACCGTGGATCAGCCGACAACCGCGCAGTACGATGCGGCCGCGACGACCATCACCGGCAATGTCAGCCGCGACGCCACCGAACTTCGGCTGGTGACCTCTTCGCCGCCGGGAACGTCGGTCGCGTTCGATCCAAGCACCGGCCGGTTCAGCGTCGTCCTTCCACTGCAGGAAGGGCCAAACACCTTCACCCTCGTCGCCCGCGATTTTGTGGGAAATCAAGCGCAGGTCGCGCTCGCGTTCACCCGCACGCTGATGCCGCCCGTGATCGCCTTCACGTCGCCAGTGAGTTTCACCGATTCCGTCAACACGACGACGATCCGTCTCGCCGGCAGCGTCACCGATGCAAGCGCCGTCACACTCACCCTCAACGGCGCACTAGTCCCGCTCGGCGTCGGCGGCGTCTTCGATCAACTGCATTCATTGACCAGCGAAGGCGCCAACACGCTCACGTTTGTCGCGGAGGATGCCTTCCACCAAAAGACGACGCTGACGAAAACCGTCGATCGCGTCACACAGGCCCCGGCGCTGACGATCACGTTTCCGACGAGCGATCCGTTCGTCACTCGGCTTCCGTCGATCCAACTCGCCGGGACCGTGGGCAGCGGCGCGACCCAACTGCTCGTCAATCAGTCACCGGTTTCTGGATTCAGCAGCGGCACGTTTTCCCAGCCCATCACTCTCGTTCCCGGCAACAACATCGTGGCTGTGGAAGTTCGCGATGCGTTGGGTAACGCGCGCACCCTCCAACGCACGATCGTCCTCGATCAAACGCCGTCGACCTTCGTCGGCCTCACGCCTGCCAGCGGCTTCGTCACGAACATCGCGACCGTGACGATGGCCGGGCGCGTCGTCGACGGTCAGACTTTGACGATCAACGGTTCGAACGTGGCGCTCGCCGCAGACGGATCGTTTTCCAAGGCAATCACCCTCGCCGAAGGCCCGGCCACAATCTCCCTCGAAGCGAAAGACGCGGCGGGCAATTCCTTCGTCCAGACTGTCACGGGAGAATTGGATACGATCGCTCCGGTGGTCTCGATCTCGAGTCCAGCTTCCGGCGTCACGCTGGCTGCCGCCACGGTCAACGTGATAGGCGCCGTCGACGATCCCACCGCGATATTGACGCTCAATTCCACGCCGATCACGAACACCGCCGGCGCGTTCAACAGCGCGTTTCCGCTCACGGCGGCCGACACGACGATCGTAGTCCAGGCGCGCGACGCCGCCGGAAACAGCGGATCGAAAACGATCCTCGTCCACCGCGATAGCACGCCACCGGCGATCGCGTTCACGGCTCCCGCGAATGGCGCCGCGACTCGTGCTGCCGTCGTGCGCGTCGCCGGCACCGTCGACGACCCTTCGGCGTCGGTCGCGATCAACGGCCGGGCCGCGACGGTCGCCAACGGACAATTCGAGATCGTCGATTTCCCTCTCGTCGAGGGCCAGAACGTGCTGACCGCCGTCGCTACCGACGGTTTGGGCAACACCTCTGCTCCGCTCTCCCTCATCGTCACTTCCGACCGCTCGGCCCCGGCCACTCCCGTGCTCGCCGCGTCGCGGAGCTACATCAAGACGGATCGCCTCACGGTTCAGGGCACGGCCGAGGCCGGTAGCACCGTGACGATTTCAGGCGGCCTCGCACCGGTTTCGGCGACGGCGGATTCCTCCGGCGCGTTCAGCGCCCAGGTCCTCGTCAACACGAACAAGACGACCGTTCTCCTCGTGCGCGCACTCGATGGCGTCGGCAACGAAAGCGATCCGTTCGCCCTCACCGTCGTATCCGATACCGTCGCACCGGTCATCGCGCTTATCCGCCCGGCCGCCGGTGCGAGTCTCCACACTTCGGCCGTCGAGGTATTCGGCACCGTCGCCGACGCCAATCCCGGATCGACGATCACGGTCAACGGGCAGGCCGTCGTTCTCGCGACCACCGGCCAGTTTGGATGCCGCCTCACGCTTCCCGATGGCGCGGCCCAGTCGATCGTCGTTGCCACCACCGACCTGGCGGGCAACCAAGCGCAGCTCACCCGCAGCGTCGATGTGGCGAATGCGCCGGGCGACGAGGATCCGCCCTCCATCGCCGTCCTCACGCCAGCCTACGATGCCCTGGTTCCCGCTCCCCAAATCACGGTGACCGCCCTCGTGACAGACGAGTCGCCGCTCGCGAGCCTGACGATCGGCGGCGTCTCCGCCGCGCTTCCGGGCGCCGATGGTCGGGTTTCCGCCACCGTCACGGTCGATGCGAGCGGCGAGTTCACCATCGTCGCCACCGACGCCCAAAATTTGACGACGACCGTGACGCATCGGGTGCAGGTCGACGGTTCGCTGCCGGCAGCTCCGTTGATTCAAGGCATCACTCCGAACAGCCCGACCGCAGAAAACCAAGTCGTGCTCTATGGTACTGCGGTTGCCGGTCTGCGCTACGAGATCGTGGGCGGCCTGCTCGATAAACAATCCGGCGTGGTCGGAGCAGACGGAAAATTCACAGCCACCGTTCCACTCGTCCGAAATACGATCAACCACCTGCTGGTGACCGCCGTCGGCGCCAATGGTCTTTCTTCTCCGCCAGCGACGAGCAACGTCATCCAGGACTCCATCGCACCGACGATCGATCACACCTTGCCATCCGCCTCTTCGAATGGCGTGCCGCTCGCTGCCTCGATCCAGATTTTCTTCAGTGAAGCGATCAAATCCACCGAGCTGCCCAACGTTCAGGTGAAAGTCGGCTCCTCGGCAGTCGCGGTGACGCGCTCCCTCTCCGGCGACGCCAAGACCCTCACGCTCACGCCTTCCGCCGCTTTCAGCCAGTCGTCGACGGTGACGGTGACCGTGCCCGCGGCGTTGAGCGATCTCGCCGGCAACACGCTCGGCAGCAGTTACACGTTTAGTTACCGCACGCTCGACCAAACTCCACCCGTCGCCGCCGCTGTGGATCCGCTCCCCGCGGCGACGAATCAGCGTAGCGTGACGGTCACCGGCTCAGGCGAAGCATTCGGCCAGGTCACGATTTCCGGCGGTGCTGAGCCCATCACCGCCAACGTCGACGCCGCAGGGCATTTCCAGATTTCCGTCACGCTCAACCCGAATGCGACCAACACGCTCCAGGTCATCGTCGTCGACGCCGCCGGCAATGCCTCGCCACCCAGCACCATCACGATCGCGCACAACGATCAGTCGCTCGTCCTGCAATCGTCATCGCCGGCGGACGGTGCGGTGAACGTCGCCGTCAATACCACGCTTTCGCTCACCTTCAACAAGCCCGTCGATCCTGCGTCGTTGACCGGAGTCGCGCTCGTCGGTCAGGGCGTCGTGCCTTCGACCGTCACGGCGAATGCGAACGTGATTTCGCTCACGCCCTCCGCGGCGCTTATGGCGGCGAGCCATTACGAAATCGTGATTCCGGCGAGCGTGGCGGATTCTCTCGGCAACCGGCTCGGCACGACTCGCCGCATAGCATTCACCACACTCGGCTCCGAAAAAATCGCCGCGCCCATCGTCTACACCGCGCGCCCGACCGGCGTCACGAATCTCACCTCAGCCAACCTCACCGGCTTTTCGACGCCGGGCACCCAGTTGCTCGTCAGCGGTGGCGCCGCTCCATTCACGTTTCCCGCTTCCGGCACGCTCGACAGCACCGGCCTCTTCACGCTCGACGTGCCGCTCCAGCTCGACACCCAGAACACGCTTGTCGTCCGCGCACGCGACTCGCAGGGCCGCGAGTCCGATCCCGTGACCGCGCTCGACTTGAGGCAGGACGCGATCGCGCCGACCGTCATCAATACCCTTCCGGCCAACGGCGCCACGAATGTCGATCCACACGACGGCGTGTTCGTCGCCTTCTCCGAAGCGATCCAGGCGGTTCCGCTCACGGCGTCGATTCCCGCGATCCGCCTCTTCGACGCGCAGAACGTTGTCATCGCCGGCAGCTGGATTCTCGCGAACGATGCGCGCAGCGCCACGTTCTATCCCGCGAGCGAACTCGTCGCGAACGCGCCTTTCAAACTGCTCATCGGCACCGCCGTCCGCGATCTCGCGGGCAACGCGCTTGCCACCGCGACCGAGGTTGACTTCACGACCGGTGCGACGACTGCCGCCGAGCGCCCCTCGACGCCCGTGCTCGACCCGCTGCCTTCGACGCGCACCACCGCCGATACGATCACGCTCACCGGCAGCGCGACCGCCGGCGCACAACTGCGCGTTTTCGGAGGGCAGGGCGGGGTGAGCGCCACCGTCGATGCCAACGGCCGCTTCACCATCGCCGTGCCGCTCGTCACCGGCGCCGAGAATTCGCTGGCCGTCGTCGCCGAGGTCAACGGCCTCCTCAGCACGCCCGCCACGCTGAAGATCGTGCAGGCGAAGCACGCCGCCGGCTTCCGCATTCTTTCGCCCCAGCCGGATCTCACTTACAACAACCGCTCCCTCACGGTCGCCGGCGTGATTGACGAACCAGATTTGATTTCCGGCATCACCGTCGCGGCAAACAAAGCCGCGATCGTTGGCCGCTTCTTTTTCTGTCAGGTCATTCTCGACGAGGCGCCCGGCGCGAAGTCCGTCACCGCAGTCGCTTCATTGAAAGACGGCTCGTCGCTGCAGGCGTCTGTTTCGTTTTCGCTGCTTGTCGAGCCAACCGGCATCGACACCAAGCCACCGATCCCGCGTTTCATGTTCCCCGAGGAAGGCGACGTGCTCGCCGGCGAGGTCGTCGAGACGCTGCTCACCGTGGAGGAGGGCGTGCAGCTCTCGACCGTCGAGATCGACCACGTCGTCGCGCACCAGGTCGTCGGCAATATTTTCTTCATCTACGCGCGCCTGCCGCAGCAGGGAGCCAACGCGATCACTGTCACCGCGACCGATGCCGCCGGCCTCGTCGGCACCGCAACCGTGAATGTCGTCGCCGATTCCATCGGCTTCGCCGCCGCGCCCGTCGTCACCTCCGCGCCTTCGCTCACAAACGATCGCGTCGTCACCCTCACAGGCACTGCCGAGCCCGGCAGCACGATCGTCGTGTTGAACGGCCTCGTGCCGGTGCGCACGGTCGTATCGCCCGACGGCACTTATTCAGTCGACGTGCCGCTCAATCCGAACGCCGCCAATCATCTTCAGGTCGTCGCGACCGATGCCGCGGGCAATCTCTCGCCGGTCACCGCGCTCGATATCGTCCACGACGATACGCGCCCAGTAATCGTGTCCTTCTCGCCCGCCAATGGCCAGACCGGCATCGCGCAAAACGCCGTCATCGAAGTCACGTTCTCCGAGCCGCTCAATCCCGACTCAGTCACGGCCGACGGCGCCGTCGTGCTGCACAGCACGCTCGGCCAGGCGATCCAGCGCAACGTGCTCCTCTCCGCCGACGGCAAAACGATCCGGATCGTGCCCGCCTACAAATTCCTTCGCGGCGACACGATCACCGCCGATCTCTCCGCCGGCATCGCCGATACCCACGGCTTCTCCGTCGGCAGCGCGCACTCGTTCAGTTTCACGACCGCTGCGCATCGCACGACGGTTTCCGGCATCGTCGTCGATCCCGAGTTGCACCCGCTCGCCAATGTCCGCGTCGGCATTCTCGGCACGAGTCTCGTTCAGACCACGTCGAGTTTCGGCACCTTCCTCCTCGATGACGCGCCCGTCGGCGACCAGATCCTCTACGTCGACGCGCGACCCGATCCCGCGACCGGCCTTTCACCGCAAGGTGACGCCCGCGTTTTCAACTATCTCGAATTTTTCCTGCCGGTCCGACAGGACGCCGATAACAGCCTCGGTCGCCCGATTTTCCTCGTGGACACCGATCTTTCCACCGCGTCGACGCTCGCGCTCACCGGCGAGGACAACGTGCTCACATTTACGCCGGCGCAGAAAGACCTCGCCGGTTTCTCGCTCACCTACCGCGGCGGCTCCGCCCGTTTCGCCGACGGCACGCAGCGCGGCAAACTCACTGCCACCCGCATCGATGCCGCGAACATTCCCGAGCGCCTTCCTTCCGGCGCGATCCCGCACTTCCTCGTCGAGATTGGTCCCGACGGCCTGACATTCGACACGCCCGCCCGCCTGAGTTTTCCGAACGTCTACGACCTGCCGATCGGCGCCGAGGTCATCGTCTTCCATTTCAAATACGGCGTGCACAATTACGCCGTGCTCGGTCGCGCCACCGTCGGCGCTGACCACCTCATCCACACCGATCCCCTGCTCACGCAGGCCGGCTTCGTCGGCATCGTGCCCGCCGATAATTCGTTTGACCTCACGCGCACCTATCTTGAAGGCCGCGTCGTCGATGCCACCGGCGCCGGCCTCGCCGGAGTTTCCGTCAACGCCATCGCCGGCAGCACCTCGGTGGTGACCGACGCCTCCGGCAAATATTCGATCCCGATGCCCGAGGTCCGCCTCGAACTCGTCCGCACGTTTGCCACGGTCTCCACCGATCTGGGCTCTCACAACGGCGAGTCGCCCAGCCTCGTTTTCCAATCTGAGCTCGTGACCGTCAACCCGTCCGGCGTCACGCAGATCCCCGACATCGTCGTCGATAGCTTTTTCCTTGGCGGCAGCATTCGCTACGTCGACGCCGCCGGCGCGCGCATTCCCGTTACCGGCCTCGCCTACAACGACGCCGGCCAGCTCGTCTCCGTGGATGACGCCACCGCGCGCGGCGTGCAGATTTTCGTTTACCGGCGCATCGGCGCGCCCGGCGACATTCCCGCGTATGATTCCGAGCCCTACTTGCGCACGGCCGCAAATCTGGACCGGCTCGACGACCAGTTCGACGCGTCATTCTCGCTTTCCTTCCTCGGCTCGCTCGCGGACGCCGCCGCACCGCCGAGTGCTGGATCCACCTCGCAAACGCCCAAGCCCGGCGACGTGGTCAAGGTCGTCGCGTTCGATCCGAAGACCGGCTTCTACGGCGAAACCGATCTGAAAATCCCCGCCGCTGCCGATGCCAATGGCGGCGACACGCCGCTCGATGTGATCGCCGACCTCGAACTGCGCCCGCCCGTCGTGACGCTCGATATGAACCGCGTCTTCTTCCTCGATGGCATCCGCCGCCGCGCGAACATTCCGCACCGCGGCATCGCGTTCACCAACGACGAATACGTCGAATTCAAAACCGCGTGGACGACGCCCGCCGCCACGCCGCTCGACCGCCCCGAACTCGCGCTGACGGGCCGGCTGCGCGTCAACTCCATCGATTATCAGACCGACTACGGCTTCACCGTGCGCGGCGGCGAACATTTCCGCGTGCTCGAGCTGCGCGAGGCGCTCGTCCCCAACCGCCTTTCGATCCTCCAACGCGAGACGGACGTCGGCATCGAGACCGTCTCGGTCTCACGCGACGGTTCCTTCGCCGACACCTCGCTCGTGCCCATCGCCGTAAAAACCGATTCTTACGGCCTCGCGCAGGCGTCCGCCGACGTCGCCGAGACCTCGAGCAAGAATGTCCAACTCAACATCCTCAACCTGGCGTTCACGCAACGCGACGACGGCCTCGACGTCTCTGGCCGAACGCTGCCCGGCAAGACCCTCAATGTCGCCGGTGTCACGTTCGCCGCGGACGGCAAAGGCTATTTCGGCCGACACATTTCCGGCGCCCTCGGCACCGGCGGAATTTCCGTTGCGGTCGGCGACAGCCTCACGACCCGCTACGGCGAGGCCCTTACGCCGGTCATCAACGCCCTCAACGTCACGCCGGCCGGCCTCGTGCCCAGCCGTGGCGGCCAGGGCGATCGCGTGCTGATCAATGGCGCGCATTTCAGCCCGGTGCCGACTGACAACAAAGTCGATTTCAACGGCGCCGTAGCCGTCGTCCAAAGCGCGACCGAAAATCAGCTCGCCGTCCTCGTACCGAATCTCGCGTCGTCCGGCGACGTCACCGTCACGATTGCCGGCAAGAAGTCGAACGGGGTGCGCTTCGATTTTCTCTCTGTCGGCATCAACAACGGCTCGTTCGAAGACGGCACCTTGCGCGGCTACGACGTCGAAGGCAGCACAAGGGTCGTGGAGCAATGGAAACACGTCCTGCCTACCGATCGGCAGTATATGGCGTTTCTCGATACAATGGACAACCCCCGCGACGGCGTGAGCACACTGACGACCCAGGAATTCGAAGTCCCCGCCGGCATGCAGACGCTCCTCTTCGACTACAATTTCCTCGCGACCGCACTGCTGCACCCCGCCTCCGACTGCCTGGAATTCTACATCATCACCGACTCCGCGACGATCAAGGTCGCCGAACTCTTCGCCGCAATGACGACAGAAATTAACGCCCCGATCTCCGGTTTCGATGAGGGTACTGGGTTTCGCACGGCCGGCATTTTGGTGAGCCAGTGGGCGGGCACCGGTGCCCGCATCCAAGTGCGGGTCGTATTGAAGGGGCGAGGAGCGCTTCCTGACTTCATTCCCGGAATGAACCCGGACGATCACAATCCGATCGGGCTTGGCAACAATCCCGGCACTGGACTTCTCCTCGACAACTTTCGACTCTCGAGTGGATACGAGGTCGCGCTGCCGGCCATCGATCCGGCGACCCTCGTGCTCGTTTCCAATGGCGACACGGCGACCATCACTTCGCCCAACGCGTCGTTGCCACCGAGTTCGCGCGTTTACATCTGGGAAATAGGTCCGGGTAACCTGCATCAGATCGATGTCGGTGCCGACGGGCGCTTTTCGCTAACCGTTCCCTTCTCAGAAGACGACGTTTCCGCCGACTTTCTCATCTCATATGCAACGCCTGCTCCACTTGGCGGCCCTGGCCGCATGTTCAGCCTGCAAATCAAACTGAGGGTCGACCGATGAACCACTGTCCTTTACGTTTCATCGCCCCGCGCCGGAACGCAGGGATGCGGCTGATCTCGACGGCGATAGTTTGGACGTGGCACCAGCGATTTTTCCGTCCGCCGTCGTCCAGCGTCTGGTTTCCTTTGAAATCCTTCCGTTTCCTCTTTGCCTCCTTCGCGATCGTCGCGCTCGGCGGATCATCTCTCTTCGCCGAAGACCACGCACCAATCGCCACTGGCGGTAGCTTCATTACGAACCAAGGCGTTTCACTCTCCGCGCAGATTTCTGCCTACGATGCGGACGGCGATCCGATCTTTTACATTATCCTCACGGCTCCCGTGCACGGCACCATCCCGTCGATTTCCAACATTGGCACTTTCGTCTACACGCCCGCGTCTGGTTTCCACGGCGTAGACTGCTTCGTCTTCGTGGCGCACACGCCTGCTGCCGACTCTGCTCCGACCACGGTGTTCTTTACGGTCAACGCACCTCCGATTGCCCAGTCGCTGGTATTTACGTTGCCACCCAATCGCACCCTGATCGGGCGACTGCGGGGAATAGACCCCGATGGCGACTCGCTCGTCTACGCCGGAGGATCCGGATCGGCGACGGTGGAACCTGACGGTCGCTTTAGATTTGTCGGCACCGAAACAGGTGGATCGTTTGAGTATACGGTCAACGACGGATATGTGACCTCGCCTTCAGCGACGGTAACAATTGTCAAGGCCAGCGACACCGTCGGTTACATGGCCGAGACGGCCCATTGGAATGTAACTCGGGCCGACATTCCGCTCGATTCTACAGCACTCTCATTTTCGCAAGTGGAACTTCCGGGCAAAGTAAGCACGCTCGATGAAGCCGTCGATCGCGCCAATCGACGCTTCTATGCGCTGACCACCAGTGAGTTGAAGGTCTACGACATCGTGACGGTCGGCACCTCGACGTCGCTGATCTTTTCCAAATCGCTTCCGGTTGTCGGGACGCGTCTCGCTCTCTCGCTCGACGGTCGCACCGCTTTCATTGGCAGCACCGGCCAGGTCATTTCCATCAACCTCTACCCGGAGAGTGCTTACAAATTCAATCTCGCGACAATACTTCCTGCCTACGACGAGGGCAACCAAGACACGGCGAACCGGCGGGTTTACCCGTTCCAGCCCAGCGACCGCCCTGTGGTCGCTATGAGCGTTCATCCTGCCGGAGATCGTCTCATTGTGGTGCTGGGGCCGGCCTCCTCCGCTGCAGGTTCGCGCGACCTCGGATATATCACACAATTGATGCTCTCTCCCGACGTTCAGACCGTTGGCGACGGCCGGCCGCAGCCGTCCTTTTTCGTGCCGAAGAGAATCGCAGATTTGATTGGTGAGTTCGAGACCCGGGTTGTCGCCGGCATCAACAGTCTGACCTTTTCGCCGGATGGTAACTATGCTCTACTCACCGCACGAGGAGAGCAGACCCCGGTTGCGACGGCCTTCGGCATTGTACCGACCTCCGATGACGATACTGGCGGCATTTTGGTGCTGGATTTAAGGCCGACGTCGGCGGATCGAGCTTGGGTGAGCTATCTCGGTTTCATCCCCACCACCGAAGACGGAGAGAACACGGCTGAACTGCGCCGCGAAATAAAGAGTGCGGAACTTAAAGTAGTGCATCCCGACCTCCAGACTGCAACTAACCGGGATTTAGTCGCGACCGGCCAATTAGAGATTTCGTCCAACGCCAATACGAACCGTTTTACATCGACACTCGCCGAATCCACCTCGGCTGGACTGAATCGTGCCTTGTTGGAAGCGTCCTATGCGGATTACGGCTACCTGGTGGCGTACGCCGATCTTTATCCACATGATATGGTAGGCGCAACCAGTGTCGCGATCAACCACGCAGGCGATTTCGGCGTGGTGACATTTCAGGATACTAATAATCTGGGGTTGCTCTCGCTGCGGCCCTCCACCGAGTTGGAGGGCTACAGTGCGGCCGGAGGCAAGCGGCCTGCTTTTTCGATCAAGACCGGGACCGGCAAAACCATCAACGCCTTCAACGAAGGGCTAAGCTACCTCCCAGGCTATATTCCACAAAACTCAGACTATCAGAGTGCCTATCCGCAGAAGGCGGTTTTCACCTCGGACGATTCGCGGCTGTATATCGGCATGGCTGGGGGCATCCCCACATCCAATGCGACGAACAAATTCGGTTCCGCCAATGGATTCGCCCTGCGTAGTGCGCGTGACACTGCTACGAGCGAGTTCCCCTCCCGTGCGCCTGGTTACGAGCTGTATGGTTCGTTGCAGGGAGTGGCCTTGAAATCCCCCAGACTGGCGACGGCGTGGCCGGGATTCAGTTCCGATTTCGATCTTCTTTCCGATCAGACCAAGGCCTACAACCGCTGGAATTCGCTCAAGCCATTCAGCGACGAGGTCAAAAAGAAACTGATCAGCACCGATGTGGTTCATCTGAGCATTCCGGGTCGCACCACGCCCTTCACTCCCGGTGTCCCTGACGCACTCGACTTCGGCTACCTATTTCCCTCCGCTGGCATCGGTTATCGGCAGAACAGGTTTGGGTTGCAGGTTGATACCGGCAACTTCGCGACCAAGGGGGTCGTGACCGCGATCGAGCGAGTGGGAATTAAGTGGGATAAACTCTATCGAGAGTTGCTGGTCCCTCAACCGCCGAATTCTGCGCCCGTCCCCAACGCTGAGTTCCCGGTCACGCGTCCGTACTTTATCTTGGGACCGTTGACCCGGCCAGGCGGCGGCCGATTGACGAATGCGCTGAGTGAAGCCATGACCTACACCCAAGGGACGGGGCTGCAGGCGAGCTTCCCCTATTTTCACGTCGGTTCCGATGCCGCGCACGATCTGGTGACATCGAATGTGCCGGCTCGTCCACGGGACAATTCGCACGAAGAACCCAAGGACTTCGATTTGGACAACACGAAAGCATTGATCAAGCTGTTGCTCGCCGAACCACAAGTGCGAAGGATCGAACTCGACCCCTATTTGCTGTTCAAAATTCCCGAACTCAACGATGAACCTCGCGTCGTCCCCCACGGCAGCCGCGAGGACAGGAATTCGCGACGTGATCTGGACAACCATATGTTCGTGACCTTCGATTTGTCGGTCGATCTGGATATCGACGCGGACAACAACGGAATCATCGATCACTCACCCGCGGAACGCAGTCAGAAGAACCAGCCGGACGCCAGCCCCAAACAAATCATCGTGAACTCCGGCGATACCAATGGGGACGGCATCCCCAATTTTGCGGACTACGCCGGTGAACCCACCTTGCAGTTTACGCCGATGGAGTTAACCATTCCGGCGGATTTGAACCTTGAAAATCTTCAGTTCAAATTGGTCTACTCCGCGTCTGATCCAGCTCAGGTAACACGATCGACGACGGCGCCCGATACCTACACGCTTCCGAGCGACGGAGGAGCTTTTCGCGTGTGGACCAAGGATGCTTTGGCGGTGCGAAACCCGACGCAGATTTCCAGTGGCGGAAACTATGTTGCCTCAGATGTGGTTTACCCGGTCGCGAGCCTGTTCGGGACCACCCGGAGAGTGACGGTTTACTTAGAAGCAGTCGCGCCGCTGCGCCCGGGCGAAAAAGGCGGAATTAGCTTCGAATTAATCCTGAATGGCGGTCCACAAAGTAGCATCGCCACGCTACTGGATAAAATCGCCGTTGCCCCGATGCTGAGGGATCTTGAGCTTGCGGTGGACAACAATCGCGACGGTCAAATCAAGTTCCGCACCGAAAATGTTTCCGACGTCACATCGAAGGGCAAACCATACCGCTTTTGGCTCAATGACGACATTGACCGCAGGCACACCGTCGATGACACCGATTCCGAAGAGGACGACATAGGTGCCACCGAAGCGGCAGCGAATAACTGGCAGCCGGATTGGCAGAACGACTACATCAAATCCAAACGCGACTTGGAGGACTTTTCGCGAATCGTGATTGCCACGAGCGGCATGACCGACGCCATCAGGAACGGCCAGTTGTTCCTCGGTCTAAAATGGACCAACGTCACCGGAACACCTGCGATTAAGCTCTACCCACACATCGATCCTGACGGCAGCACGAAATATCTGACGGACGACTCGATGGCCCAACAGCAGCTTGATGGGATTTTAGGCAAGGTTCTGAGCCATGCCGTTCCCGATGAGCGTGACGACTCCTACACTGGTTCTCACACGATTATTGAGGGCAACGACGTGTTTGTCCTGCCGACGTTCCTTTTCGCCAACCTGACGGAAGATAAGCCGAAGACCTATCTGCTCTTCGAAGGCTGCAAGCCGGGCAAGGGTCAGCTCCAACTCGTCATCCTCAAGAAAGACGGCACGAACTACACGGAAATCGGTGAAGGTCCGGGCGTGTGGTTCGACCTGAAGAAAATCGGAGACATGTATGAGCACTGGTCCGTCGGAAACAATAATGGCGGTGCGCCTGATGCCATCGCAGCCCGCATCGCTTCCCTGTCGGGCAGTGGCTCGGCCTTCAGCTACACGTCGAGCAGCCCGGAGGAGCAGAAATACGTCCTCTACGTTCACGGTTGGAACATGGAGCGATGGGAGAAGGAGCGTTTTGCCGAGACCGCTTACAAGCGTCTTTGGTGGCAAGGCTACAAGGGACGCTTCGGACTGTTCTCGTGGCCAACCACAAACGGCTTTGAAGGCAGCTTAGACGCGATTTTTGACAGCACGAATTTTGATCGCGGCGAATTTACCGCGTGGCGCTCGGCTACGCCGCTGCGGCAGATCTTGCAGACGTTGAACACGGCCTACGGTGGCGAGCTTTACGTGCTCTCGCACAGCATGGGTGGCATTGTAACGAGCGAAGCACTACGGCTGCAAAGTGACGCCAATGGAGCACACATCGCGAAGGTTTACGTTGCGAGTCAAGCCGCCCTCTCCGCTCACGTTTACGACGGCACTCTGTCAGATGCTGTGGGTTCGTCGAACGCACTGCAATGGACCTATAACCATCCGAAAGTGCCGAACGGCACGCAGAACTATGGTCCGCAAACACCCAACATCTACAAAAACTGGACAGCCTTTGTGTTGGCCGGTTCGGCAGTCTCGTCTTCGGCGGTGACTCGTCTGGTAAATTTTTACAACGAGAACGACTATGCACTGTCAGCTCCGGTGTGGCAGTTCAACCAAATCACCAAGCCAGACTTCGCCGATTATCCCGATTGGCTGTGGGAGTATTACTACGTTGGAGACTTTACCGGCGTGCCCGCGAGCGACGGGTTCCGCAAGGTCGGCAAATACACCAATCCATCCGGGGAGGTCGTTCTTAACCTCGGCGGTCGGACACCCGTGCAGGACCGCTACGAGATCATGTCCTTTGCCGCCGAATCGCGGGTGAAAGCGTTCGGCGCGACGCCAAATATCAGCCAAGGAATTACCGAAGCGGTAGATCTCCAGTCTTCAGCGATCTGGCCGGCTGATCCTGGCGGGCACAGCGCCCACAAATGGCACAGCGGCGAGTTTCGCTCCACCATCCAACGGCAGCAGAATTACTGGAAAACGCTGTTGAGTGACCACGGCTTCGGCATCCCGACCGTAACGCTGCCATGAGCACCCGAAAGAAAGTCATCGTCGTCGTTGGAATCCTCGCGTTGCTGATCGCGGTGTTGTGGCGCTGGCGTCGGCAAACGACCGCAACGCCGCGCCAACAGACGACATCGACTCAGCCGGGAGCCGGCACCGCAGCGACCAACTCAGCGCAGACCAAAACAGGCGGCACGCAATCGAGGACAGCATCCACGTCTGCGCAGTCCACCGCCGCGCCCACGCAAAAGCCCAGCCCTGAGTTAAAGCGCACGTTTCAGGCGCTGAACCACAACCCGATCGAGTTTTACGGGCGTGCCATTGACCAGTTTGGCACACCTATCGGTGGAGCAGAGGTGACGGGCAGTGTGATCTACAACACTGGCACTGCGTCAGGTCAGAAACTTGCGGCCACTACAACGGACGCCAATGGTTACTTCGAATTTAGCGGTTTGGAGGGGCAGAGCCTCGGCATCGACTTCAAAAAGGCGGGTTACGAATATAACCCGCGCAAGTCGCTGTTTTGGTATTCGTATTTTGAAGCCGACCACAAGCGGCATCAGCCCGATCCGCGGAATCCCGTGGTCTTCACGCTCTGGAAGAAACAGGAAGCGGAGGCTTTGGTGCACTACGACAGGACGTGGCGCTTCGCTGCAAACTCGGGGCCAGTCAGAATTGATTTGATCACGGGCCGCATTGGCGGACAAGACGCTGATCTGGTCGTCACCGTCTCGCGAACACCGCTGCAAATGCCTTATGGCGCACGAGGGTTCGCCTGGAGCGCAATCGTCGAAGTCGAAGGCGGCGGATTGATCCGCGCCGGACAGCGTGATTACTACAATCTGGCGCCAGAGTCCGGCTACATGCCGCGCTTCGAGCATGCGCAGGAGGCGCAGAACGTGCGGGACGCCCAAGAAGAGCGTATTAAATGGACGTGGCGGGAATCCGTGTCGGACGACTTTTTCGTTTCCAGCCGGAATGGAAAGAACTTCGCGCGGGTGCGGCTTTATATCCGGCCGAACTCCGACCGCAAAGAGGGCGACAACGAGGCGGCGACAGAAGCTGAGGTTTGGCTGAATCCGAACGGCTCACGCAATTTGGAGTTCGATCCGAAAAAAGCCATTACGCCGCCGCGGTAGCGCCTTCACTTGCCTGGGTTGTTTTCGAGCAGCCGCACGGTGATGCCGGTGACACAGGGTTGCGACGGTTCGAGATTGGCGTAACGCTCGGCAATCGGCCAGACGGCGGCGAGCTTGTGCTCGCGGAGCAACTCCATGAGGAAGGACAACCGGACGCCGAAGACGACGACATCGGCGGTGGAGAACGCGAAGACCAGCCGCTCCTTCGGCGCCGGCGAGTCGAACGGCAGTTCGGGATCGGGTTCGAGTGTGTAGTGGTAAGCGTCGTTTCGGGTGCCTCGTAGATAGTAAGCGTCGTTTCGGGTGCCTCGTAGATACCGTAGCGACGAAGTGGTAGTGTGGCTGGATGGGAACAACGGTCAGCACGGAGTTGGTGCATCACGGCGAACGGCGCGATCAGGTGGGACGGA
>JBEHYR010000011.1:0-118218 GCA_048498075.1 Verrucomicrobiota bacterium
AAACATTGAAGAAGCGCAGCGCCACCGTTTCGAGCCGGCCAGCCTCGGTGAATTGGCGGCAATAAGATTCGCCATCGAGTTTCGTCACCGCATACGGACTTCGCGGCTCGGGCAACATCGTCTCGCACTTGGGCACGGTGGGATTATTACCGTAAATCGCAGCGGAGGAACTGAAGCAGAGCTTGCGCACGCCGGCATCGCTGGCCGCCTCGAGAACGTTAAGCAGACCGGTGACGTTGAGCGCGACGCACTCGTGCGGTCTCGCGACCGATTCAGGCACGCTCACGAGCGCCGCGAGGTGAAAAACGTAATCGATGTCGCGCATCGCCGCATTCACGGCGTCACGATCGAGAATCGAGCCCTCGATGAACTCGACGTTCAGGCCCTCGAGATTACGACGGTGGCCGGTGCGCAAATTATCCAGCACACGCACCTCGGCGCGGCCCTGCAGCTGCTCGGCGATGTGGCTGCCGATGAAACCGGCGCCTCCGTGGTCGTGTTCATTGATCAATTGGTCTCCGCCAAATTTATCGCATGAGTCATGGCCATCCCCACGCCGCATTTCAGATTTTCAGGAACAGCTTTCGCCGCTGCATCCAGAACAGGATCAGCCAATACAACGCGAGCATCACGAGCCCGCGGCAAAAAGGCGCCACGGCGATCCCGAGAATCTCGAACGGCTTTTCCCCGAGATGCGTGGCGAGGTTGCTCGTGAAAAATCCCCAGAAAAGATGCGCCATGCAATAAGCCGCGATCGAGTTCATGCCGATGACCACCAGTGGAAACGCCCAACGTTTCCACCCGCGCCAATCGATCAACGAATAAAATATCGCCAGCAGCAGGAAACAGCACCCGCCGCTGAAAATCGTCCACGTCGGCGTCCAGATTCGCTTCACCAGCGGACACACGCCGAGGAAATGCAGCGCGAGGCCGACGCCGATTCCGATCACGCCCGCGACCGCCATCCGGTTCACGCGCTCGCGATCCGACAACGTGCGCCGCAGCCATCCGCCGGCAATAAGCCCGAGCAACATCGTTCCCAACGTCGGGATGAAGCTGAGCGTGAGGTAACCGCCATCGTTCGCCACGAACGGCCGGATCCGCGGGAAAATGTTCAAGAACCACTGGTCGAAGGCCGCGCCGAGGTTGGCGTTCTTATTCCAATGCGCCGCGAAGCCCTGCGCGAGATGTGGCCAACCCGGTGGAACGCCGACGCGTGCGTAGTCGAATGTCGGCCCCGGCAGCGGATAGGCCGCCCATGCCGCCCAGTAGCCGACGACGATCACGGCGAACGCGATCCACTGCGCGCGCACCGAGCGGAATCCCAGCACGAACAAAAACGGATAGCCGAGGCCGATCTGCGTCAGTGTGTCCTCAAACGTCCAGTAGGTTCGCGGCTGGCCGATCGAGCGAAGGAAAACGCCGAGGAGAATCAGCAGCAGCGCGCGCCGACACGCGTGCGATGTCATGCCCGCCTGCGACTGGCCCCGCGCGAGCCGGCTCGCGATCGAGAACGGCAGCGCGACCCCGACGAGAAACGAAAACGACGGTTGGATGAGATCATGCAGCGAACAGCCGACCCACTCCACGTGCGTCTGTGCCAGCGAGAACACATGCCAGAAGGTGCTTTGCGGCAGCGCGCGCGCAACGTCCCACGACTGCAACACCTCTGCCATCATCAGAAACATCACGAACCCGCGATACGCGTCGATGGACGCGAGCCGCGGCGCCGGCCTTGTTTCGGTGCTCATGCGATTTCGGCGGTTGGTACGGCTGAACTCAGCCGTTCGTCCTACGCCAGCGTGGCCGCCGCCGGGGCAATCGCGAGCGGCTGCATCGTCCGCCATAACCCGCGGGTGAAATCAGGAATTGCCACGGGCATGCTGCCCGTCGTGACGGATCGCTCCGACAACTCGATGAGACAGCTCCACGCGGCAGCATCGTAGACTACGCTGTCTGGCGTCGCGCCATGGCGGATGCAGTCGAGATGCCGCCAGTTCATCACGTAGTCCATCCCGCCGTGGCTGCTGTTTTTCGCGCGTTCCACGAGGCTGCGCCAGAGTGGATGAGTGAACTTCTGCCGCATGGTCGCGAGGTCTTTTTCGTTCAGCCACTCGTGCGAGCCTTCCGATTCAAGGCCGTAGTCCCGCGGCGAGTTGATCGCGAGTCGCGCCGGATAATCGAAGAACGTGGCCCCGGTGCCTGACAGCGCGTTGATTCGACTGTAGGGGCGCGGGCTGACCACATCGTGCTGGATCATGATCGTGCGGCCCCGTTCGGTCTTCACGATCGACGTATTCATGTCGCCGCAACGGTATTTCTCCGCGGCGTGCCGGCCGCCATTCGGCCGGTGCTCGTTACGATATTTCGTCAATGCCGCTTCCGGCGAACTCATCGAAACGAGAAACTTGAATTGGTCGCCGCGCCCGACCCCGAGGTATTGCGCGACCGGCCCGAGGCCGTGTGTCGGGTAGAGATTGCCGTCGTGCTGCCAGTGATAATTCCGCCGCCAGTCGCCTTCCGTGCCGAGGGAGAAGAGCACCTGGCGCAGATCGTGGATATAGCCGCACTCGGCGTGGACCAATTCCCCGAATACACCTGAGCGCACGAGATTGAGCACGAACAACTCGTTCTCACCGTAGCAGCAGTTCTCCAGCATCACGCAGTGCCGTTGGGTGCGCTCGCTGGTGTCGACGAGTTGCCAGCATGCATCCACCGTCATCGCCGCCGCCACCTCGAGAAAGGCATGTTTCCCCCGCTCCATCGCGTGGAGCGACATCGGCACATGCCAGGCCCACGGCGTGGCGATATACACGACGTCGATGTCGTCGCGATCGACCATCGTCTCCCAGATTTGCTCCGTGCCACTGTAAACCGCCGGGCGTTTGCCTCGCTTCCGCTCGCAACGGTTCGCCGCATCCGTCGCACGATCCTCCCGAATATCACAAACCGCAATGATATCAGCGAACTCGATACCGAGGCAGTCCTCAACGTGCGACATGCCGCGGCTCAGGCCGATGATCGCGACGCGCACGCGATCGAGTGGCGCGGTCGTCAGTTCGTTCACTGGCTTTTGCCCGGGGAGTCGCGGCCGATCCTGGCCGCCGGTCAAACGCGATGTCGGTGCGTCGTTCGCGGACGGGGTTGTGGTTTCGTGTGCGCCCGCGATCCGTGCGAGCGATGCACCGAGACCAGTCAATGCAGCCGCTTTCAGAAAATCGCGCCGCGACGAGTTAGGGATCAGGGGAAGGTTCATGAGGATTGAGGCGGGGGTTGATGGCACCTGACGAGCCCGCGGCGCAACTCGAAGACTCGCGACCGGGCCGCACGTAAGAGCGCAAGCTTAACGCGTTCAGCCGGGATGTGAACCGCGTTTGATGAAAAGAGCAGCCCCAACACCGGTGGTCGGCTTTCTCATCGGAAAATCCGGGGTCAAAGTCCCGCGTCCCAGCCATGGGTCTCGTAAGCAAAACAATATTCCCCCGAGCCAAGCTCTACCACGACGGCATCGTCGTTCGCCGACGTGTGCCGGATGCCGGGAGCGTCCGCCAGCGGCTGATCGCTCTCCTTGACTGCCAAGACATCCGTCACATGCGGGAGGCGCACCGTCGCACGGGTATTCGGCGGGACGCGCACGGTGAGTTCAAGCCGGTGATCGGCGAGCTTCCAGCCGGAAGCGACCTCGCCGTATTGTGTGTCGAGTCGGACGCGCGCAAACGTCAGCCCTCCGCCGGGCTGTGGTTGAATCAGGATGTGTTTGTAGCCGGGCTCCGCTGGATCGGGTCGAGGTCGGTCACCACTGAATACATCAAGTCGCCAATCGCGCCGTAGGCATAGTGGTTGAACGAATTCATACCCGGGTCTTGGAACGCCCCATCAGGTTTCTGGCCGTCCCAACGCTCCCAGATCGTCGTCGCGCCCTCGGTAATCGGATAAAGCCATGACGGATATGTTTTCTGGAGCAGCAATGCATAGGCGGTCCTGGTCTGGCCAAAGTCGCTGAGCACTCGGCAGAGTTGTGGCGTGCCGAGAAATCCGGTGGTGAGGTGATCGTGGAGGCGATGCACGTCTTCGGCGAGGCGCCGCACGGCACCGGCACGTTTGTCATCGGGCAGCAGATTGAACTTCAACGCGAGCACGTAGGCCGTCTGCGTCGCTTCCCCCACCCGGCCGGCCGGTGTGACGAACTCGTGGTTGAACGCCGCGCGTACCTCGTCGAACAGATGCGCATACGTTTTCGCTTCCTCGCTCCGGCCCAGCACGGTGGCGGCGCGCGCCAGCAAGTCCGTCGAGTGGACATAGAACGCTGTTGCGATCAAATCCGTGCCCGTGGTGGTCCCCGGGTAGGCGGGGTCGTTTGTCGCATACGCGAGCCAGTCGCCGAAGTGGAGTCCGGTGTTCCACAGATTATCGCGGGCCTGCGAGCGGATGTATTCCACCCCCGCCTTCATACTCGGATATTGCGTCTCGAGCAGCCGCTTGTCGCCGTAAACGAGATAGGTTGTCCACGGCACGATCGTCGCCGCGTCGCCCCAGCCCGCTGAACTCTCCAACGTCGCTGGCTTGTTCCGATCGAGCACATCCGGGATGACGGAGGGCACGGCGCCGTTCTGCTGATCAGCCGCGAGGTCGCGCAGCCAGTTCGCGTAGAAGCCCGCCACCTGCAGGTTGAAGGCGGCGGTGCGCGCGAATGCCTGCGCGTCGCCGGTCCAGCCGAGGCGTTCGTCACGCTGCGGACAGTCCGTCGGCCCGCCGACGAAATTCCCTTTCTGACTCCAGACGATGTTATGCTGTAGCTGGTTCAGCAGCGGATTCGAATTTTCCCAATGGCCGGTGTCCGGCAAATCCGAATGGACGACGATCCCGGTGAGCTGGTCGAGCGTCAGTTCACCAGGGTAACCGGCCATCGAGACATAGCGAAACCCTTGGAACGTGAAGTGTGGCTCGTAGGTCTCCTCGCCGCCGCCCTTGAGCGTGTATTCGACCGTCTGCGCGGCCGCGCGGAGATTCGCCGTGTAGAAATTGCCCGCCTTGTCGAGCACCTCCGCGTGCCGGAGCGTCACCGTCGTGCCCGCCGGTCCGTGCACTTTCAGGCGAACATGCCCGACCATGTTCTGGCCGAAATCAACCACCGTATCCCCGGCGGGCGTGTGCAGGATCGCGATGGGTCTTATTTTCTCGACCGGCCGGACCGGAGGTGCGGACGGCGCGACCAGAATTTTCTTGGAATGTTCGAGGGTAAAATCGGCCCGGTGGATGCTTTCCACGACGGATCGGTGCCGATGATCGCCGTGCTGCCGTAGCTCGTCCATCCCGGCGTGAGTTCCGCGTCACCGACGCGCCGGCCGTTGAGTTCAGCTTCATATAGGCCGAGGCTCGTGATGTAGAGCCGCGCGGCGCGCACGGTCCCGTCGAGGTGAAAGACCTTCCGCAACATCGGCGTGGGATTCGGCTCGCCCGGTTTGTCTTTCCACGCGGCGTGATCCATTCCGCCACCCCGATGACGAAAATTTTCCCTGCCCCGGCCGGTAAACTGTCTGAGCCAATACTTAAGACCGACAGACTCCTGGTCTCTAAATATCGTCTTACAGCCTATCCCTCGAAAAGCGGGCGTGGTATGCCGAATTTCCCGGGACGAATGGCGAAGATCCCTCCCGCCTGCGGGCATGCCTCCGATTCCGTCACGGAAAGATTGAGGCGCGACGTGGTGATGTAGAGGGTATCGAGTGCCGCACCGCCAAACGCACAGCAGGTGACATTCTGTGCGGGGATCGGCACCACACGGTCCATCTTGCCGTCGGGGGTGAAACGAATCACGCACCCCGCGCCCCAACGCGCATTCCACACCCCGCCTTCGGTGTCGACAGTGGATCCATCCGGATAACCGTGGCCCGACAAATCGCTGAATATCCGCTTGCGGCTGATGGCCCCGCGTTCGAGGTCGAAATCGAACGCGAAGATTACTCCTATTCTTGTGTCGGCAAAATAAAGCGTGCGATTGTCCGGACTGAAACAGGTGCTGTTGGGAATGCCGACCGGTTCGTAAGACGCGACTACGCGCAGGTCCGGCCCGACCCGGTAGAGCGTTCCCGTCGACTCCGTGATCGGGATTTCGTCGCCCTCGGGGCCAAGGTTGTTCGACATCGTGCCATACCAAAACCGGCCCAGCGCGTCAGTAGTGCCATCGTTCGCGCGATTCAAAGGCCGGTCGACCTCTGGCGTCGCGACCCGAATCAAGGCTGGCTTGGCGGGATCGAAAAAATTCAGGCCGCGATGCGAAGCCACCAGCAAAGTCCCATCGCGACGTTTGGCCAGCGCGGTGATCATTTCAGGCATCACCCAGCTCTCATGCCGGCCATTCGCAGGATTCAACCGATGCAGGGCCGACGGCATGGCAACATCGACCCAATACAATACCTGTTCGTCGGGACACCAAAAGATGCCTTCACTCAGCTTGTTTCGGCAATCCAATGCACATCTCACGGTTGGGGTATGATCAGTCATGATAAGCCGCTGAGCGTCCGCGATCGCTCATGAGAGAATCTCGTCGCGCAGTCTGGTCACGTTCTACTCCTGGACTACGGGATTGGACAGGCACCCAATACCGTCGATTTCTATCTCGACCACATCGCCCGCCTTCAGCCAGCGCGGCGGCTTCCGAGCCATGCCAACGCCGTGCGGCGTGCCGGTCAGAATGACCGTGCCGGGCAACAGCGTGGTGCTGCCGCTCAAAAATTCGATCAGTTCGGCCACGCTGAAGATCATGTCGGACGTATTCCAGTCCTGCAGTGTTTCTCCGTTGAGCCGCGTCCTGATACCGAGCACCTGGGGATCCGGCAGCGAATCCTTGGTCACCAGGCATGGGCCAAGCGGCGCGAAGGTGTCGAAGAATTTGCCACGGCACCACTGGCCGCCGCCCCACTTGAGCTGCCAGTCACGGGCGCTCACGTCGTTGGCGCACGTGTAACCCAGCACATAATCCAGAGCCCGCTCGCGGCTGACATTCTTGCAGGTCCGGCCGATAGCCACCGCCAGTTCGCATTCGTAGTCGACTTCATGGCTGGCCAGGTGCGTCGGCAACAGAATGGGACCACCCGGATGTTGGAGCGCATTATTGCCCTTCACGAAAAGAATCGGGCGCTCGGGGATTTTGGCGCCGGATTCCTCGGCGTGGTGCCGGTAATTCAAACCGACGCAAAGAATCGCCGCCGGCTCGAGCGGCGCCAACAGGCGGACCACGTCGGCTTTTTCAGCGGTGGCCCGGAGGGTGCCAAAAAGCGTCCCTTCCAGCCGGCAATGGCTGCCATCGGCGCGCTGTTCGGCGTAATGAGCGATGCCGCTGGAATCCTGGTAACGGATGATTTTCATGGCGAATCGGCGTTAGTAGGTGGCCCGCCCGCCGGACAAATCGTAAGTGAAGCCGGTGGTGAACGTGTTTTCGGGCGAAATAATAAACGAGGCCAGCGCGGCAAATTCGTCCAGCGTGCCACACCGCTTCATCGGGATTTTGTCGGTCATGTATTTGAACTGCGTCTCGGGCATGGTGTCGTGCATCGCGGTGCGGATCACGGCGGGCGCCACGGCATTGATCGTCACGCCTGTTTCCGCGTAGTCCTTGCCCTGCGATTTGGTCAGGGCAATCACCGCGCCCTTCGACGCCGAATAAGCCACCATTCCGGCGTTGCCTTCCTTGCCGGCGATCGAAGCCACATGAAGCACCCGCCCGTATTTTTGCGCCAGCATGCGGGGAATCACCGCCCGAGAAGCAACGAGACAGGAACGCACATTGGTCCGCATCACCCGGTCGAAATCCTCCAAGGAAACCTCATGGCTCTTTAGATTGGTCTGGCCGGTGATGCCCACGCAGTTGACCAGCGCATCGATACGGCCGCTTTGCCGGGCAAAAGTCTCGACCGCTGGATTCACTTGTTCCGGTTCCGTCGAGTCCACCGCGGCGACGAAAACGTCCTTCGACATTTCTTCCCGAATTTTTTCCAGTTGCGCCGCGTTAAGGTCCAGCAACGCGAGATGGTGTCCGGCCGCGTGCAGGCGCCGCGCGAGGGCGAGGCCCAGGCCGCTGGCGCCCCCGGTGATGATGATCGATTGTTTCTGATTAGGCATGGTTAAATTTTTTTCCGGTGCGACCTGGGGCTTGGCGCAAGGCCGGCGAGCAAGACAGTGGGAGGATCCGGTCGACCCGGGTTATTAAATCGAATTTCCACGCCGCACCCAACCCAGTAAAGACGAAATCCGTTCATCTATACAGGTAGTGCAGATGAGATATTGCGGGATGATGACCCGCAGTCCGACTGTGCGGAAAAAATCGGCCAAGCCGATGGGCCGTGCCGGGAATCTTCCCGGCTCAACCGCGAATCCCTTCACCCGTCTCCCACCCTCATCCGATTTCCGGATACCTTTCACCTTGGAAACGACACGCCTCCGCAACCGGCCGAATCATCTTTTCCTGCAATGAGGGGCCTTCTTTTGTCGGATCACGAACAGACGGACACAATTTACGGACCGGACGAACGGGCGCAAATCGCGGAGCACATGGCCCTGACCTGTCTCCCGTGGAATGGCGATGCGCTGACGGTCGACCACCGCTCGTTGGACGAAGTGGAGGTCATCTTCTCCACCGGGGAAAAGCTTGCCCTGGACAACCGGTTCCTGGACCGGGTACCGCGCCTCCGGGCTTTTTTCCACGCCGGCGAATTTTCGGTGGCACGCGCAAACGCGGAGGAATTGTGGCGGCGCAAAGTGCGCGTCTCTAGTTCCGACGCGCTGCATCGCATCGCGGTCGCCGACTACGCGCTCGGGGCGATCCTCTTCGGCCTCAAACACGGGTTTCTTCACGCCCGACATGCCCGGCAACATGGCCGTTATACGCCGAAACGACCGGTGCCCGGCACGTTTGAAAGCACGGTCGGCCTTTACTCCCTGGGTGCGACCGGCAGGACATTGCTCCAACGCCTCCGTGCCTTCGACTTAAACGTCATCGTGCACGACACCGCGCTCTCACCCGAAGAGGCCCGAGGCCTGGACGTCGAACTCGTTAGCTTGGACGAGCTTTTCCGCCGGGCGGACGCCATTTCGCTACACACCCCCGATTTTCCCGTTTCGCCGGGAACGGTGCGTGGCAGCCACTTCGCCAACACGAAACCTGGCGCCATCTTGGTCAACACCGCCCGAGGCGGCCTGGTTCAGGAAGAGGAAATGCTGATGGCGCTGGCGGCGCGGCCGGACGTGATGGTCGTTCTCGATCCTAAACCGGAAGAACAATCACGATCCCACTCGCTCCTGCTGACGATGCCGAACGTGATCCTTACACCACAGCTCACCATCGGCAGGCATGAGGACCAGCGCTGGATGGGACGGTGCATGATTGAAGAATATCTCCGTTGGTCCAGCGGCCAGCCGTTATTGTGGGAGATCACCAAGGGCGGGGTTGTGTGCCGCAGTTAAAGCTCTCATTTTTTGTTGCGTCTCCCAACCCGATGAAGGCTTCCGGCCCCATTTTCCGTCACGGAGGAAAACTACCATGGCCAGTCAGCACTGTCGGTGGATATATGGCGGCCGCTGCCGCAGTCCTGCTGCTCGTCATGGGGGCTGGCTACTACTTCCGACCCAATCTCTCGCAGTCCACTCCGCGCGCGTCAGCGGAAGAGATCGCGGCCGTTGTCGCCGATCGCCGTCGCGTCCCCGACCTCGAGAATCCGCCGGTGATTTGGAAAGACGTGGACTATATGGCGGGCCCGGCGGCACCTTGGTTTCCGAAAAACGAGTCGCCGATCCTGCACGAGTTGGTCCGAAAGGGCGAATTGCCATCGGTTGCGGAACGGACGGGCCCGGAGCCGGTTGTCCTGCAGGGCGTGGAGGGAATTGGCCGCTACGGCGGAGCCTGGTATCGGCTGGGCGTATCCGATGACGACATCAGCGGAGTCATGCGGACCCGGCTTTCCAATGCCAACCTCGTGAGGTGGTCGCCCAATGGTTACCCGATTGTGCCGCATCTGGCGAAGTCGTGGACCGTTTCCCCCGATCAAAAAGTTTACACCTTCACGTTGCGTCGGGGCGTGCGGTGGTCCGATGGGGAACTTTTCACCGCTGCCGACATTATGTATTGGTGGAAATGGGAGAACCTTTATCTCAACCTTCGGGCGTCGTTCATGAGCGTGAATGGCAAGGAGGGCATCGTGGAGGTGATCGACGATTTGCATGTCCGTTTTGTTTTTCCGGAGCCCAACACGCTGTTTTTGGAACATATGGCCGCCTGGGCCGACCCGCCCTATGAGCCGAGCCACTATTTGAAAAAGTATCATCCGCAGATCGGCGACCATGCGCTCATTCGCGCCACGATGAAGTCCCTCCAGCTTCCCAGTCCGGAAGCGGTTTACGAGCGCCTCAGCGGACTGAGCAACTACACCGGCAACATCTACAATCCGGAGTGCCCGCGGATGTGGCCGTGGATCTATCGGCGTTACCAGGCAAGCGCCCCGCAAACCTTCTTGCGCAATCCCTATTATTTTGCCGTCGATCCCGCCGGCAACCAACTGCCTTACCTGGATCGCGTCGTCTCCGACGTGAAGGCCAAGGCGTTCATTGCCGGAGCGGCGGCAGGGGGAGACGTCTCGATGCAGGTCCGCTTCATGGAATTTCAGGACTACACCCTGCTCGCCGGTCAGGCAAAGAAAGGAGACTACGACCTCTATCATTGGACCCCGGCCGCTCCGACCGCCATGACCTTTTTTCCCAATCTCAACCGTTGGATAAACCCCGCGGAGCCCGCCACACGTTGGAAGCACACTCTGCTGAACGAAAAAGATTTCCGCCGGGCCCTGTCACTGGCGCTGAATCGTCAGGAAATCATCGATGCGGTCTATAACGGAGTAGGCGAGCCGGCCCAGTCCGCGCCTGGGAAGGGCTCCCCGTACTTTCACGCGAAATTGCTGCATAGCTTCACTGCCTACGATCCGGCGCGAGCCAACGCCCTGCTTGACAGCCTCGGCCTGACTCATCGCGACCGCGAGGGCTTTCGAACTTTCCCCGACCAGACGCGCATGACTTTTTTCCTTTCCACCGCCAACAACCAGCCGCCGGATGCGCCGCAACTGGTCGCGGATTTCTGGAACAAGGTCGGGGTGCGCACCATTGTACAAGTCAACGATATCGCACTCTTCGATACCCGGGTATACTCGACCGACTACGACATTGTGGCCATGCCGGGGTTTGATGAGTTTCTCCCCTTGGTGGATGCGCGTGACTTCGTGCCGACGGGGCCGCCCACTTTCTTCGCTCCCGCCTACGGCCGGTGGTATCTCTACGGGGGCATGCAGGGAAATCGGCTGGCAAACCTGCCGGGCTGCGCCGAGCCACCGCGAGGAAGCGATATCCGCCGTGCGATGGAATTGGTTGACCAAGCGGGCGTCGCGCTCCCGGACCAGCAGGTGGCATTGTTCAGCCGAGTCCTTGATCTCGTGGCGGACAACGTCTGGACCATTTCGTTCGCCACGAAACCGCCGCAGCCCGTGGTCGTGAAACATGGTTTCCGCAACGTCCCGCACCACGCCCTTTTTGGCTTTTTTTCCAGCAGCCCGGGCAATGCTGGAATCGAAACCTATTTTTGGGATCAACCGCACGACTCGCCGGAAGTCACGAGGTCCATTCAAGAAGCGATTCTGCACCCTTCCCGTCTGCCGCGACCCGGCGATTCGTCCTCGGCGGCGGCTGGTCCCGAGCATCGCGGTCCCGGGGCTTGGGCTTATTGGGCCGGTCTTGCCCTTTTAATCGTCGTGGCCGGGATTCGTCACCATTTCGTGTGGTGGCGCCTGTTGATCATGGTGCCCACGCTGGCGGTTATTTCCGTGCTTATTTTTACCATCCTCCAACTGCCACCCGGCGACTTCATCACTTCCAAGATCATGCAACTGGAAATGGAGGGTAACCGCACCTCGGTCACCCAGGTCGAAAATCTCAAGAAGGCCTTCCATTTCGATAAATCGCCGGTGGAACGATATCTTTATTGGAGCGGCTTGAAGTGGTTCACCACCTTCAAGCCGGAGGACACCGGCCTGCTCGAAGGCAACCTCGGGCGCTCCATGGCCAACAGCCAGCCCGTCACGGAACTGCTGGGCGACCGCTTTGCGCTGACCTTGTTGATTTCATTCATGGCGATGGTCTTCGTCTGGACGCTCGCCGTCCCGCTGGGAATTTTTTCCGCCGTGAAACAATACTCGGGCTGGGACTACAGTCTGACCTTCCTGGGTTTTCTTGGCATCTCAGTGCCGCCGTTTCTGCTGGCGCTGGTGTTGATGTTTATCAGTTCCCACTACTTCGACGTCAGCATCACCGGGTTGTTCAACGCGCACTATGGTGCGCAGCCCTACTGGAGTTGGGACAAGTTCATCAACCTGCTCCAACGGATCTGGGTGCCGATCATCGTGCTTGGGGCGGGCAGCATCGCCGTAATGACCCGCGTCATGCGCGCCAACCTGCTCGATGAACTGAAGAAATCCTATGTCACCACCGCCCGGGCGAAAGGCATGCGCCCCGTGCGACTGCTGCTGAAGTATCCAGTGCGCCTGGCTGTCAATCCGTTCGCCTCGGGCATGGGCTCCATTTTCCCACAGCTGATTTCCGGGGATGCGGTGGTGGCGATCGTCCTCAGTCTCCCCACCATCAGCCCACTGCTGTTGCAGGCGCTGATGAACCAAGACACTTACCTGGCCGCATCGCTGTTGATGCTCCTGAGCCTGCTGAGCGTCCTCGGCACGCTTTTTAGCGACTTGGTTCTGCAATGGCTGGACCCGCGACTACGGATGGCGGGCAACCACCGCCGATGAAGCCCACCGACGATCCATCCGCGGCGGACACCCTCTCCCCGTTCATGCCAGTCCCAACGGACAGCCATGCGGAGGACTCCGCGGTCCTTTCCCCTTTTGCGCTGATGCGGCGGCGGTTTGCGCGTCATCGCATCGGAGTCGCGGCGCTATACATCCAACTCGTCCTCTTCACGCTTGCGGCGTTTTGCGAATTTTTCGCGCCGACCACGCGGGAACACGGCGATCTGCGTTTCTCCTACTGCCCGCCGCAAATTCTCAAATTCTCGCTGAGCGACGGCTTCTACGTCGACGGACTGCGCCGCGTGGACGACCCGATCACTTTTGCCCGTACCTACGTGCCCGTATCCGGGAATCGGGTGCCTCTCCGATTCCTCGCCCTCGGGGAGCCCTACCGCCTGTGGGGCGTGATTCCGCTGCAACGCCATTTCTTCGGCATCGATCAGGCAAGATACCCGGCCACCGGAGCCGACGGACCGCCGTCCAGTTTTTATCTGTTGGGCGCGGACAAGTATGGGCGCGATCTTTTCAGCCGGCTGATCTACGGCACGCGCATCAGCCTTTCGGTCGGGTTGATCGCCATCGCGATCATGTTTATCCTGGGAATCGCGATCGGCGCTTTTTCCGGCTACGCGGGCGGCTGGATCGACACGGTGATTCAGCGCTTCATGGAAATCGTCAGCGCCCTTCCCCAACTGCCGCTCTGGCTCGCCCTCGGTGCCGTGGTGCCGGCGGAATGGTCGCCGCTCACCGCCTATTTTTGCGTGACGCTGGTTCTCAGCCTGCTGGGCTGGACCGGGCTGGCCCGGGAAGTGCGCGGGAAAATCCTGGCGTTGCGCGAAGAAGATTACGCTGTCGCTGCGCGGCTGATCGGGGCCTCGCACGCTCGCGTCCTCTTCCGGCACTTGGTGCCAGGCTTTGCCAGCCATATCATCGTCGTCCTGACGCTGACGGTGCCCGGCATGATCCTCGGCGAAACCGCCTTGAGCTTCCTCGGCCTCGGTCTGCGTCCACCGATCGTGAGCTGGGGCGTGCTGCTGCAGGACTGCATGAGCCTGCAGGCGATCAGCGACTATCCCTGGCTGCTGTCGCCGGTGCTGTTCATCATTCTCACCATTCTGGCGTTTAATTTTTTCGGTGATGCCCTCCGCGACGCCGCCGACCCCTATAGCGATCGCTGAAGGTTCCCGAAGAGAGAGCCACACCCGCCGTCCTCGATCCCCTTTTCCCGTTTTCCACCATGACTTATTCCTATCCGCGCCGCGAAATCCTCCCGGCTGATATTTTCACTCAAAGGACGCTGGATCTCGCGACCGCCCATCTGTTGAGCTGGCGCCAAGGTCCCGGCACCTTCGGCGCCCTCTATCTTCACGCCTGCTGGGGCATTTCCAGCGTTCTGGAAAACCGTTACCAAGGCCCGACCACCTGGCCTTATCACAATCTTCTCGGCGGTTTCATGCAGTTGTTCGATCGCACCAGCGAGGAACGCTGGCGCACGTTGGCGGACAACTGCGTGAGCGATCTGCTTTATCTCCAGACCGCGGAAGGCGGTTTCCGGCACGCCAACTATCAATACGAGCCCGCCTATAATTGCCGTGAGAGCTGCCCCATTCATCAAGGTATGCCCGCGCTCGCCTTGCTCGACTATGCGGCCTGGTCCGCGGCCGATCCGCGCCGCGTCGCCCTGATTCGTCCGGCTTTGGATCTGCACTGGCAGTGGGTCGAACGGGTCTGGTGGAAACAGGGCAACAGCTGGTTGCAGCCCCTGCCTTTCGCCGGATTTTGCGGGGTCACCAATCAGGATCTGGTCATTGTCGCTCTGCTCGCCCGATACGGCGCTGTCTATGGTGACACTTCGCGCTATGAAAAATTCGGCCGCCCAACCTTGGAAACTTACCTTTCGCCGCGCTACTACCATGAAAAGCTCGGGGTCTTCGAGCGAGGCGACGAACCCAACTTCGTCGAGCGCACTTTCTACAACGACGTCATTATTCCGATGCTGGAAATCATCCATCGGGCGATGCCGGATCCGCGACTCCCGGGCGTGATCGACAACGTCTGTGCGCATCTCTTCGACGCCGTCCGGCCCGGGCCGGACGGTTTGATGCATCTTGCCTGGGGCGCCAACACTGACCCGACCGACAAGTCCGCCGTCATCAGCTGGATCGCCGCTCCGCATCCACTGGCGAACTATCCACAGATTCTTAAAATCATGCAGGACTATCTGCGAAGAAAACCTTCCGCCGATCGTCAACGCAAATACCAGGAATTGGAACGGACCACCGCGGCATATGTCCTGCCGGATGGCGCGCTTCCCGTGGCGCTCGGCGCCAAAGACGCCCTTTTCACTGCCACTCCACGGGTTGAATTTTTGTGGTCCTATCTGATCAGCCGTCTGGGCGACACACTGCAATCACCGGCAGACTGTCCGATGCCTTGCGTGCACCATCGCTGCGGGGAGGTCACGTGGAAATCGGACGCGCGCCATTGGACCTTGGATCGTGCTGGCCGGCGCGAATTCGCCGGCCTCAAGGCCCAGGCCTGTGCGATCGCGATCGGTCCGGCCGAGCAGATCGTCGGCGCCGCATTCGGCGATCTCGATTCCGCCGACTTTTCCAGCGACCTCTCCACTCCCTGAGCGCCAACGCCGCTCGCGCGCGGAGTATACAGGTAGTTTTCGTCCGCGCTTGGCTGGCCGGCGCCCAATGATCGAATAAGCGGGTCGCGTTGCCTTCCGCACCCGGCACGAACCCTTTCCGCCGGACCAGGCGATTTTCACTATCATGACCAATTATATATATCCTCGCCGCGAAATTCGTCCGGCCGACGCCTTCAACCAAAAGACCCTAGATCTCGCCACCGCCCACCTGATGAGCTGGCGGCAGGGACCGGGCACTTTCGGCGGCCTCTACCTGCATGCGTGCTGGGGCATCTCCGGCGTGCTGCAAAACCGCTACCAAGGCCCGACCGCCTTCCCGATTCGCGCCCTCATGACCGGGTTCATGAAGCTCTTCGACCAGACTGGAGATGTCCGGTGGCGGACGTTGGCGGACGAATGCGTGAGTGAAATTCTCTATCTGCAGGCGCCGGAGGGCGGCTTCCGTCACGCCGACGGCCAGTATGAACCCGCCTATTCGTGTCGGCAAACGTGTCCGATTCATCAAGGCCTGCCCATGCTGGCCCTGCTCGAGTATGCCGTGTGGCCCGCGGCGGATCCGCGCCGCATCAAACTCATCCGCCCGGCCCTCGACGCACATTGGGAATGGTTTGAGCGGACGTGGTGGCATCAGGGCAACAGCTGGCTGCAGCCCCTGCCCTTTCCCGGTTTCTGCGGTGTCACCAATCAGGATCTCGTCATCGTCGCCGGCCTGGCCCGCTACGCCACCGTATATGGCGATGCGTCACGCTACGAGAAATTCGGTCGACCAACCCTGGAGGTCTACCTGTCACCCCGATACTATCACGAGAAGATCGGCATGTTCGAACGGGGTGATGAGGCGAACTTCGTCGAACGCACAACCTATAATGAAGTCATTGTGCCGATGCTCGAGATTATCCAACAAACGATGCCGGACCCGCGACTACCCGCCGTGATCGACAATGTTTGTGCGCACCTGTTCGACGCGATTCAAACGGGGCCCGACGGCCTGACCCATCTCGCGTGGGGAGCGAACACGGATGCAGCCGACAAATCCGCCGTCATCGGCTGGATCCCCACCCCGCACGGCGTATATTCCTACCCGCTGATGTTGCAGATCATGGGCGCGCATCTAAAGCGGAAACCGAATGCCACCCGCCAGGCGCAGTTTGACGCGTTGGAACAAACCACCGCCTCTTACGTGATGGCCGACGGTGCGCTGCCGGTTTCGATCGGCGCGACCGACGCGCTCTTCACCACAAATCCTCATGTGCTCATTCTGTGGGCTTATCTCATCGACCGACTCGGCTCGACCGCGAAATCGCCGGCCGACCTGCGGCTGCCCACGATTCACCGGACATTCGGCAACGTCACTTGGAAATCGGATACGCGGCACTGGGCGCTTTGCCGCGACGGCCGCCGTGAGTTTGCCGGACTGCGGGCGCAATCCTGCGGGATCGTGATCGGTCCCGAAGAAAACCTCGCGGGCGCTGACTTCGCCGGCTTGGAAGAGGTGGAAATCAAAGAAGTCGTCAGCGGCGGCTGCTTACAATCAAGTCAGTGCCCCGCTGGTTAGAAATCATGCCAGCGGTCATGCCGGATCACCCGCCGCCCGGGTCATCCGAATAAGCGGGAACCGCCAGATCCTCCTCAGGCGGAAACTTGGATTTTACCCTGCGGAGCTTCGTCGCCGGCAATCGACCGGACGGTTGGTTTGTAAACCCAGCGCGCCTCCACCATGGCGTAGCGCGGATACTTCGGCAGGCCGCGCTCGTCCGTGCGCAGCAGGGAAACGACGAAATCCACCGCGGCCTCGCCCAAATGTTCATCCTGCTCGTCGATGCCCGCAATGGGAGAGGTCTCGTCGTCGCGACTGGTCAGCGCCACGCCAAAATCCTCCGGCACCCGGAAACCCTCGGCCTGGATCAATTCGAATGTCTCGGCGCCGTCCAGCAAAACACAGTCCGGTTTTTCCCGTCGAATCCACTGGATGATTTTTTTTCGATCGACGTGGGCATTCGTCACCAGGCAGGGCTCGATCCAGCTGCGCCGATCATGGCCACGCTGTTCCGCCAGCAAGGCACCGAGCAAATTGCCACCGGTGCGGACATTCACTTCGCTATTCATCGTCAGGCCAATTCGCTCGTAACCTCGCTCGCGCAGTTTGCGCAGATGCAGGAGCATGCCTTGAAAGTGACTGAAGCAGACGCGATGCGGCCTTAAATTCGTAATGGAATAACCAACGCCGACCACCGAAAATTTATCCCATGGCAATTCCATGAAAGGCCCCGCGCGCGGCATCAGCGGAGGCAGGATCACCGCGTGAATGCCACGGGCCGCGAGCACGGCGGCGACATGCGAGGGATTGGGATGGATCAGATCGATCTGGATGGGCTCGAGTTTGAATCCCCTGGCATCGGCGAACGCGGCCGCCGCCTTGAACATTCGATGAGCTCTCACGTCCGTTTTGGCGACGAGGCGGAAATCGTAGGTGCACAGGAATCCTATGATGCCGGTGAGGGTTTTCTGCGGATGATTGCGAAAGGAGGACAGCGCGGACAGCAACGGACTCGGCCGATAACCCATCCGATCGGCCGCTGCCCGCACCTTTTCTATCGTGGCTTTCGGCAATTGCGTGCCGCCGCGCAGCGCCAGCCCGACGGTCGTAAAATGGAAGCCGGTCTCGGCTGCGATGTCGCGCAACGTCACTCGATGGGGAGGCATTTGTCAAAATAGACTCCGTGTCGTACGTGATTTCAAGCCGTTTGATACAGGTAGAGTAACGGTCGCATTGAGCCGAACCCTCCCGTCAACTCTCGTGCATTCACGGTTAGTTAACCCCCTACGGTCGTCCAACCCAAACAGCCAAGAACATGCATATTCGATCTCTCCGCCGGAGGCGTCCACTCGCTTCCTTTTTAGTTAGCGCGATCCTGGCCACCACGGCTCTCTCCCAGGAATCACAGCCCGCCCAAACGGCATCCGAAACGTCCGCCAAGGAAAAGACCCTCGTATTGCCTTCCCTCGAAGTAAACGTGGCCGATGAACGCGGCTACATCGGAACCAATTCGCTCAGCGCGACCGCGTCGGCCATCCCGGTCACGGATTTGCCGTTTACCATGACCATTCTGACTCGGCAGGTCTTGGACGACACGGGAGCCTTTCAACTCATGAATCTGAGCCAGTTCGTGAGCGGCATGCAGAGCTTTGACCGTCCGTACGACGACTCCGAGAGCCAAACGTTGCGCGGCTTCCAAGCTCTCGTTGTCACCGACAATCACCAGACTCTCGGCGAAACCACCCATGACCTCAGCATCATCGAGCGGGTCGAAGTGAGCAAAGGTTCTTCCGCCATCCTTTTTCCCCAAGGCGGTTCCCCCGGCGGCACCATCAATATGATCACCAAGGCCCCGCAAGAGAGAGAAGCCGGCTATATCAAGGTCCAGGCCGGACAGTTCAACGCGAATAGAGTCGAACTCGACTACAACGGTGCACCACTCGCCAAGGGAAAATTGCTCTACCGGGTGGTCGCGGCCTACCACGACGCCGATGGCTTTTCCGAGACCGAGTACACCAAGCGCGCGGTCTTTTTCCCCTCTGTCTCGTACAAATTCAGCGAGGACAGCAAGCTCACGCTCAAGTATGAGCGGGTGAGCTCCATCAGCACGAGCCCCACGGGACAGGGAATGGGCCCTCACGGCGAAGACGGCCTCGCCCAAGGTCACGTTTATTTTGATTTTAGTCTGCCCCGGGAACGGTCGTTCGACGATCCCGATCAGAACAAGTACACAAAAACCGAGAGCCAATACTGGGTCACATTCGATTCTAAAATCAGCGATGCGTTTCAAATCCGCACCGGCGGACACTACGCAGATACGCATGACGATCGCCTGGGCACCCGTCCGATCTTCAATCCGGTCGTCGGGCCGGCCGCTCCACAATATACTCCAATCATTGCCGCGGACGGCACCGTACAACGCGTGGCCTTTGAACCTCAGTGGCACCGGCACAATTATTTATTCTTCCTGGATACCACTTCCGTTTTCAGCCTGCTGAAAACGGATCACACGCTCATGGTGGGTTCCAAGTATACCTCGACCGAAGGTGACACCAAGCAGCCCGGCGGCTTTGCTTTTCCGGCTACCAATGCGTTTCAGCCCCCCGTGAGCGGACTGCCCAACGTGGTGGGCCCGGCCGCCTGGCAACCCGACACCAATGGTTGGTGGACGGAGGCATATGCCATGGATGTCATCAAATTGTGGAAGAATCGGATTACGCTCAATCTCGGCATCACCCAAAACTGGGTGCAGAACCTCAACTGGCACTCCGACACGAACCAATATTCCCTCGAAACCAGCAAGGAGCACGTACGGCAGTATGGAATGCTGGTGCAGCCGGTGAAGGACGTTTTCGTCTACGCGAGTTTTAACGAGAACTATAATCCGTCCAGCTCCGTGCTGGGCGTGGTGCAACCGGATGGCTCGGTCACGGCGGGTGGCATCGCCCCTTCGGAATTCAACACGTCGAAGGAGGTCGGCGTCAAATTGAACCTAATGGGCGGCCGGTTGACGGGCAACTTCGCGGTGTATGATATCGCCCTCACGAATCGCACGGAAAACATTCTCAACTCCAACTACGCGAGGCTGCTTACCAGTGGCACCTCGAAAGGTTGGGAGGGCGACGTCATGTACGCCCCAAACGCCAACGTGACGTTCATCGCCACCCTCGCCCACCTCAGTGCGAAGGACAACGACGGCTTCCGTTTCACCGATGTGCCGACCCAGACCGCCTCTGGTTGGGTGCGCTATAATTTCAATAAAGGCACGTTCAAGGGACTGGGCCTCGCGGGTGGATTTACTTATAGCAACTCCATGCAAAATTACGACCGTGGCGTCCAGTTCACCTACTCGGGTCGCACGCTCGTGAACTGCGGCATCTACTACGATTGGAGGTCGATTCAGTTCCAACTGAATGTCTCCAATCTATTGAACAAGGATTACTACGCGGGCGGTTCGCCTCCGCAGATTTCCTATCGCGGTGAGCAACGCAACGTTCAGGGCTCTGTTACCTACAAGTTCTAATGCTCCGCAGGTTTTGTGTCTAGGTTGAGTGGGCTGGCGCTGGCGGCATTTCGGCCGCCAGCGCCTTCCCGGTCTGGGCGGCGTCGTTCGAACGCCTTCCGTGCGCTGCCCATGGTTGATCTCACTTTGTCGGCTCTCCGGACTTTTTCCCATGATCAAGATTCAGCTTCAAGACGGCGCGGACTTTTCCGTTCGCGACGACGCCACCGGCCTTGGTTTGGTCTTCCGCTGTTCGGCCCAGGTCGTCACCGCCCGAAACTCCGCCGTGGCGACCGCGCCCTTCGGCCCGTGGATGCCGCAGGCCGACGGAACCTGGGAAGCCCACCACTCGTTGTCAGGAGTGATCCAGCGCGTCACGCTCTTGGTCGACGCGGAACGCCGGGCAGTGCGCGTGCTGCACGCACTCGTCAACCGGGGCGTCAACGAAGTGATCGCCACCGGCCTCCGGACTGTCACGGGCACCTTCTTCTTCGGCAAGCCGCCCCCGGCCGTTCGTTACTTGCATGCCTTGAATGTTCGTCACGCGCTGCCGCCGCTGGCGCCGTTGCAACCGCACCAACCCTCCCTCCTGCTGGGCCGGGTGCCCTATATGTTCTTTGAAGGCGTGGCCGTGACCCAGGAGTCCGCCCTGCCCTGCTTCGTGACGGGTCCGCTCACCCAGAATCTGGTTCACCGCTCCCAGCAACTTACCTGGGATGGGCACCGGGCCGTCGCGCTCCATACCGAACAGGAGCTTCGCGGCATCGATGGTCGCCGGGTCGGCGCCGGCGAGACGCTCGACCTCGACGGAGTGTATATTCAGTTCCGCCCCTCGTTCGACCCGAACGAGGTTTTTGCAGACTATTTAACCACCCTGCATGCCGCCAACGGCAGCCGCTGGGAAAAGAATATTCTCCGGACCCAACATTTCCACGCCCCTTGGAACAATTTCCTATATTGGGAGGCTCAGGAGGCCGATATCACCCGCACGGCGCAGCGTCTGCAGGACGACTTCGCGGATTGCGTGCAATGGATGGGACTGGACGACGGCTATGAAAAAGCCTGGGTCAACCCCAGGCTGGAACGGCGGCCCAACGGCGAACCCAAGTGGCACTGGGAAACCGAGTTGATCTGGGGCCACAATTGTCCGGGCATCAGTTTCGGATTTCCCGAAGGGCTCGGCGAAAACGCGGAGAAATTTCCGAGCGGGCTGCTCGGGCTGGCCCAGGCGATCAAGCGGATCGGACGGCGTCCGATGCTTTGGATGGGCCTCGGCGTCTCGATCAACCATCCGCTGTTCAAAACCAAGCGGGAATGGTTTCTGCCCACGAACAACGGCGAGCAGGGTCTGCTCGATCCGTCGATTCCGGAGGTGCGCGAGCGGCTCGAACACGTTTTTCAAACCTACTACGGCGCCGCTGGCTGGGAATCCGTGAAGCTGGACTTCTTCACGCACAACTTCGAGCGGCCCGACCTCGCCTACCAACAGGACAATCGCACCGCAGCGGAGTGGCGGCGCTGGTTCTTCGAGATGATCCGCCGTCACCTGCCCGACGACGGCTTCATGAATCTCGGCTGCGACATCGGCATGGGCGCACCCTGGGTCGCGCCTTGGGCGGAGAGCTATCGTTTTTCGAACGACATGCGCGATGGCAGCTGGGAAAACGTCAAGAGCAACATCCGGTGGTCGGTCGTGCCCGCTCTGGGCCACGGCTTTGGTCAACCGATCGGCGACTGCGATTCGCTCAGTATCTTTCGCGATCTCTCTCTCGGCGAACGCACCTGCTGGGCCGACTATTCCCACCAGACCGGTTCCGTGATCGAGATCAGTGGCGATCCGTCGCGCTGGTCGGACGCAGACCGGGCCTGGCTGCGCCGCTATCTCGACGAGCCGCGCGCCGGCCAGCGATTCTGGATCGGCGACGCCGCCGCGTGGAGCCGCGACGGCCTCCCGCGGGTGGTGAGCCGGTGGCGCGAGGCTTCGACCCATTCGCCGCGACAGCTGATCACCTCTTTGCACAACTGGTATGACCAGGAACAAACCATCGCATTCCGCGACTGGTCCGGTCCGGCCAGCACCCATGCGATCTACGAAAACCTGCGGACCGGGGAACGCGGAACTCTGGACAAAACGACTTCGTTTGTGTTGCCGCCGCGGAGCAGCTGCCTGTTGCGCACCTCCTGATATCTTTTTCCCGCGGTCATTCCCGCAGCTTTTCCCGCGCCCATGCCCGAACCGGAAGTTTCTTTCTTTGACCCATTGGTCTTAAAAGTAGAACGCAGTATCTACACGACCGTAGCGCCCTTGGAAATTACCGCCTGGGGAACTCCTGAGCCAGTCCCGTTCCCGGATCGGACCAGCGGCGTGCAACAAAGCCTGGCGCTCGGCCAGGCATGGGCGACAAGACTGTTCGATTGTGCCTGGCTCCGCTTTCGCGGCGAACTACCGGTGGCGTCCGGACCGGATCCGCTCGTTGCGCGAATCGACGTCAACGGGGAGCTTTGCCTCGTCGACGCGGAAGGCGTGCCGATTCGCGGACTGACCGCCGTGAAGTCGACCTATGACCGCACCTTGGGCGGCCCCGCCAAAACCATCTATCGGCTGACCAAAGCCTCCGTCGGTCCCCGCTCCATCGAGCTCTGGGCCGATGCTGGGCTCAACGATCTGTTCGGCGCTTTGACGGGCGGCGGCTTGGTTGTCCTGGCGGAAATCGCCCGCTGCAACGAGGCCGTCCGCCAGCTTTACTACGATCTCGAGACCCTGCGCGACTATCACGAAGGATTGCCTTCCGGCGGACGCCTCGCGTGCGAACTCCAAACCGACATCGAGGCGGTCGCCCGGGAACTGGACTGCACCAACGCCGCCAGCGTGGCCCAAGCCCGCGCGCGGGTCCGGTCGTGGTTCATGTCCAAGGACAAGCCGAACCTTCGGATCAGTGCGATCGGCCACGCGCACCTCGATCTGGCATGGCTTTGGCCGATCCGGGAAACGATCCGCAAGGGTGCGCGTACGTTCGCGAGCGTCCTCTACAATCTCGAACACTATCCGGAATATTTCTATGGCTGTAGCCAGCCCCAGCTCTATCAGTGGATGAAAAGCCACTATCCGGAATTATATAGCCGCATCAAGGAAGCGGTTCGGACCGGACGAATTGAACCGCAGGGTAATTTCTGGGTGGAGCCCGATTGCAACCTGCCGTCCGGCGAATCGTTCGTCCGTCAGATTCTTCACGGCTCCGCGTTTTTTCGCGACGAATTCGGCACGGAACAAACTTACTGCTGGCAGCCGGACGTGTTCGGTTACAACGGGCAGCTGCCGCAGATCCTGCGGCGCAGCGGCCACGATTTTTTTGTGACCCAGAAGTTGTCGTGGAACGTGGTCAACCGCTTCCCCCATCATTCCTTTCATTGGGAAGGGATCGACGGCACCTCCATCCTCGCGCACATGCTGCCCGAGGAAACCTACAACGGGCCCGCTGCTGCGCGCTCCTCCAAAAAAATCGGTGACGAATACGCCGAGCGGACGGTGTCGAATCACGCCTTGATGGTTTTTGGCATCGGCGACGGTGGCGGCGGACCCGACGCCGAGCACTTGGAAAGACTTCGGCGAACCTCCGGTCTGCCGGGCTTGCCGGTGACGGTCATTGAACCGGTGACTCGTTTTCTGGCCACGTGGCAGAAGGATCAGTCGGAGTTCCCGCGCTGGCGCGGCGAGCTTTATCTCGAGCGCCATCAAGGCACCCTGACCACCCAGGCTCGGGTGAAACGCTACAATCGCCAGGCCGAAATCGCCCTGCGCGAAACCGAGTGGGCGGCATTTCTCGCCACCCACTATGGAGTTCTCCCGTATCCCGCCCCCGCGCTTGATCGGCTCTGGAAAGAAGTCCTGCTCTATCAGTTTCATGATATCCTGCCGGGCTCGTCCATCAAGCGGGTCTATGACGAGTGCCACGCCCGATACGAAATCATCCTGGCCGAACTCGCCCTGTTAAAGGCGAAGCACTATACGGCAGCGGCCGCCCGCACAGGCCAGTCGGGGCCCGTTATCTTCAACTCCTTTTCCTGGCCTCGCGCCGAATGGTTGAAGCACTCCGGAAGCTGGCACCGAGTAGTGCTGCCCGCGCTTGGTTGGCAGCGATTGCCCGCCCCGACGACGACCTTTGGCGCAATTCAGGCGGCTCCGAATCGGTTGGAGAACGAATATCTCCGCGTCCGCTTCGCCGCCAGTGGACAGATCGATTCTATTTTCCACAAGGCCACCGCGCGGGAAATGATCGCAGCCGGCGAACCGGCCAATCGCTTCGTGGTTTATCCGGACCACGGTGACGCTTGGGATTTCGAATCCGACTACGTTAAAAAAGACGTTTGGCTCTATCTCGCGCGTGCCGGTCAGACACCGGCCTTGCAAAGCTCCCGCCACTTCGTGGACGGCCCGTGTGCGACGATGGAGCAAAGCTGGACCTTCGGCTCCTCGCAAATCCGACAGGCTATCCGCTTGCAGGCGGGTTCAGCCGTTCTCGAATTTGCCACCGAGGTCGATTGGCGCGAACCCGCGACCATGTTGCGGGTTAAATTTCCCGTCGCAGTTCGATCGGATTCGGCCCGGTTTGAAATTCCCTTCGGCTCGATTCGCCGTTCCACGCTCACGGACACGCTGGTGCACAAGGCTCAGCTTGAAGTGGCCGCGCTGCAATGGATCGACCTTTCCGAGGCCAGCCACGGCGTGGCTCTGCTCAACGACTGCAAGCATGGCTTCCGCGTCAAAGGCCATTGCATCGACCTCAACCTCATTCGCAGCGTGCCTCATCCGGGAAATGCGCTGATCACGAAAGGCAACAAATCCGGAGATGCATCGCAGTCCGTCTATACCGATTTGACCACGCATCATTTCAAATACGCCCTTCTGCCCCACGCGGATCCAGGGGACGCCGCGGTCCTCACGCAAGCCGCGCGCGAATTCAACACCCCGCTGGCAATTTATGAGGCCCGAGCCCTCGGCACCGGCCGGTCGATTCCGATTTCTCCCGTCACCATTTCCTCCGCCGCCATCGAACTCGCCGCCGTCAAGCCCACAGAGGACGGCAAAAGCTGGGCGTTCCGTGTCGTCAATGTAACGGAAAATCCGGTCGAGGCTGAACTGCATCTCGCGGAACCGGGAGGTAACATAACGGAATGCGACCTGCGCGAGCGGACGACTGGTCCCTCCCGGACGGTCCAAGGCGCCGTGCCCCTGACGTTCGGCCCCTTCGAGATAAAGACCCTGCGCTGGACGCCGACCGCACTGGCATCCGGAAAAATCGATGTCTCGCGTGAATAGAATCCACCCACTCGTTTTTCAGGTGCAATGTCCGGCCTGCGCAGAGTTGATTCATCGCTCGGTCCGAAGTATCAGCGCGTAGTCGTTTTGCCCGCCATCCACGCACCGATGAGCGCCTTCCCCTCGTCCTCTCCGCTCGCTTCGGACTCTGGCGCGCCCTGCATGCTGGAAGTCGAGGATCTCCACACCCATTTTCGGAATGCCGAGAATGAGATGCTGCCCGCGATCGACGGGGTCAGCTTTTGCATCAAACGCGGCCAGACCCTGGCGCTGGTCGGCGAGTCAGGTTGCGGCAAGTCGATGCTCGCCTACTCCCTGCTCCAGCTGGTGCAGAAACCCGGCGAGATTGCCCGCGGTCGGGTACTGCTCCGTCCGAAGGCGGGCGGGGTGATCGATATCACTGCTCTGAAGGCCGACGCGGAGCAGCTCTTTCATGTCCGAGGCGGATTGGTCAGCATGATTTTTCAGGAACCCATGACGGCACTTTCGCCGGTTCACACCGTAGGTGACCAGATCACCGAAGCGATCCGGCTGCACCAGCCGGTCGGCAGGACGGAGGCACGGCAGCGATCGCTGGCGATGTTGCACAAGGTGGGTATCTCCGACGCGGAGCGGCGTTTCGCGCAGTATCCCCACGAGCTCTCCGGGGGATTGCGGCAACGCGCCGTCATCGCAATGGCCCTGGTGTCCAATCCCGAGCTGCTGATCGCGGACGAACCGACCACGGCCTTGGATGTCACGATCCAGGCCCAGATTCTGGGCCTGATCAAAAACCTGCAGAAGGAAATCGGCTGTTCCGTGCTGTTGATCACGCACGACCTCGGCGTTGTGGCGCAAACGGCCGATGCGGTGGCGGTCATGTATCTCGGCCGCATCGTCGAATCGGGCTCCGTGCGGCAGGTGCTCAAGCAGCCTCTCCATCCCTACACGCGAGGCCTGCTCAACTCCCTGCCGAGCCTGAACACCGCGGGTCGGCTGAATGCCATCCCCGGCACCGTTCCGCCGCTCAACCGGATTCCACCCGGATGCCCATTCCATCCCCGCTGCCCGCACGCTCAACGCGATCGTTGCGATGTGGGGCCGCCGCCCGCCTTGCGCATCCTCGCTCCCGGCCACAGCGCGGCTTGCGTGCGCGCCGAGGAGTTGGCCGGTGCCGGACTGGTCCGCCCACCCCGGTCATGAACGCCTTTCCCGCCTCTTCCCCGGACAGCCCCCTGCTCAGTGTCCGCGGTCTATCCAAATCTTTCTTCAGCCATCGGCAGGGATTCTTTAAACGCACCGCGCTGCAGGTGAAGGCCGTCGGCCACGTTTCGTTTGATCTCAAAGCCGGCGAAACGCTCGGGCTCGTCGGCGAATCGGGTTCCGGAAAAACCACCACGGCCCGCTGCATCCTTCGGGCGCTCAAGCCGACCTCAGGCAGCGTATTGTTTCACCGGCCCGGGCGTGCGCCGGTCGACCTGGCGGCGCTGCCCGAAAACCAGCTCAAGGCGCTTCGGCCGCACATGCAGATGATCTTCCAAGATCCCTATTCCTCGCTCAATCCGCGGATGACCGTCGGACAGATCGTCGGCGAACCGCTGCTGATCCACGGCCTGGCCAGCGGCAGCGAACTCGAAGATCGCGTGGCGGACATTTTGCGCTGCGTGGGCCTCAAGGCGGAATTTCGCTCCCGCTACCCGCATGCTTTTTCGGGCGGCCAGCGCCAGCGCATCGGCATCGCCCGGGCGTTAATCATGCGTCCGTCATTGATCGTGGCGGATGAAGCCGTCTCGGCGCTCGACGTGTCGGTGCAAGCCCAGGTGCTGAACCTGCTCAAGGATCTCCAGGCGGAATTCAAAATCACCTACCTGTTCGTGGCGCACAACCTCGACGTCGTCCGCCACCTTTGCGACCGCGTGGCGGTGATGTATGCGGGAAACATCGTCGAACTCGCGCCGACGCCGGAATTGTTCAGCGCTCCGGCGCATCCCTACACCAAGGCCCTGCTCAATGCCGTGCCGTGGCCGGATCCCGATGTGCGGATGAGCTTCGACGTGCCGGGCGAGACGGCGGATCCGGGCAACCTGCCCGGCGGCTGCGCGTTTCATCCGCGCTGTCCCGAGTGTTTCGCACCCTGCAAAACCATCCGCCCCGTCTTGCTGCCCATGGACCGGACTGACCGGTTCGCCGCGTGCCATGCCGTCGCCCAGCGGCAATCGCTCCCCGCGGAGCCGGTGCCTCCATCCTCCTCTTCCTCATGACCAGAACAATCAACGTCGGCATCGTCGGCTGCGGCAACATCAGCGACCGGTATTTCGAAGGCCTGAAGCCGTTCGAAATCCTTCGCATCGTCACCTGCGCCGACCTCGATCCCGCGCGCGCCCAAGCCAAGGCCGCCCAATATCAGATCCGCGCCGCCGGCAGCGTGGCGGAATTGCTCCACGATCCCGAGGTGGAGATCGTCGTTAATTTAACTGTGCCGAAGGCCCACGCCGCGGTGAACACGGCGGCGCTCCTGGCTGGCAAGCACGTCTACTGCGAAAAGCCGTTCGCGCTCAATTCGGCGGAAGGGGCTGCGGTCCTCGCGCTCGCGCGGGAAAAAAAACTGCTGGTGGGCAGCGCCCCCGACACCTTTCTGGGCAACGGCATCCAAACCGCCCGCAAGGCCATCGACGACGGGCTGATCGGGCGGCCGTTTGGCGCGATGGCTTTCATGCTGTGCCACGGCCACGAACATTGGCACCCCAATCCCCAATTCTACTACCAAGCCGGCGGCGGCCCCATGTTCGACATGGGCCCCTACTATATCACGGCGTTGGTGAATTTGCTGGGTCCGGCCACGCGGGTCAGCGGCTCCACCTCCGCGGCGTTCGCCGAGCGCGTGATCGCCAACGGTCCCCTCAACGGCACCTCGTTCCCGGTGGAGATTCCCACTCACTTCGTGGGCTCGGTCGATTTTGCGTCCCGGGCGACTGCAAACATTGTGATGAGTTTCGACGTCTGGTCAGTTTCCATCCGGCCGTTGGTGATCTTTGGTACCTTGGGCAACCTGGAGGTGCCCGACCCCAATAATTTCACCGGCACCGTCCGGATATGTCGGGCGGGCAGCGACGATTACGAGCCTCTTTCCCCCGTAACCGGCCATGATAGAGGTCGCGGCACCGGCGTGGCTGACATGGCTTATTCGCTCCTGCGGCGCGACCGGCCGCATCGGGCGAACGGCGACATGGCCAACCATGTCGTCGAGATCATGGAGTCATTCGAAAAATCCTCCCTGACCAGCCGTCACCTGACCCTGGGCAGCACCTGCGCCAAGCCAGCCGCCTTGCCGGAAGGTCTCGGCGCCACGCAGCTGGATGCCTGAGCCGCGCCCTTCTTCCCCAAAAAATTCTCCTATGAAAAATGTTTTGATCGTCCAGGGCGGCTGGGACGGGCACGAACCCAAACAGTGTGCGGATTTTTTCGCCACGATTCTCACCGCGCGAGGCTACCACGTCGAAGTGTCCTCGACCCTCGAGACTTTCAATGACGGAGATTACCTGCGGCGGCAGGCTCTCATCATTCCCATGTGGACCATGGGGACGTTGAACGACGCTCAGGAAACCAACCTGACCGGAGCGGTGCACGGCGGCACCGGCCTGGCCGGATTTCACGGCGGCATGGGCGATGCGTTTCGCGGCAGCACGCCTTACCAATGGATGGTCGGCGGCCAGTTCGTAGGTCACCCCGACAATTTCAAGGACTACGTCGTGAATATTGTGCGCCCCCACGATCCCATCACCGCCGGGCTCGCGGACTTTACCGTGCATAGCGAGCAATATTACATGCTCGTCGATCCTCACAACGAGGTGCTGGCCACCGCCACGCATCAATCCACGAGCGCGCCTTGGATCAACGGCGCCGTGATGCCGGTGGTCTGGAAAAAAATGCATGGCAGCGGCCGGGTATTCTATTCCTCCCTCGGCCACGTCTGTTCGGAATTCAATGCAGTGCCGGCTCAACTCGAGCTGACGGTCCGGGGCATGGAATGGGCCGCTCGCTGAAAGGCTCGACCGCTCCACCCGGTTCACTCCTCCATCCGGTGTCCGCTTATTTATACATATACAGGTAGTGTAGCGTGATCATTGCCCAAGCTGTCGGGACGTCCGATCAAATTTCGCCACCAACGCTTTTCCCTCACCGATCCATGACCAGAAAAATCAACATCGGCATTGTCGGTTGCGGCAACATCAGCGACGCCTATTTCACCGGCCTCGAGCATTTCGATTTCCTGCAAATCGTCGCGTGCGCCGATCTCGATCCGGCGCGCACCAAGGCCAAGTCCGCGCAACATGGCATCAGGGCCTGTGCGACGGTTACGGAGTTGCTGCACGATCCCGCGGTGGACATCGTGGTGAATCTCACCGTGCCCAAGGCCCATGCCGAGGTGAACACCGCGGTGTTGCTCGCCGGCAAACACGCCTACTGCGAAAAACCCTTCGCACTCGACTCCGCCGACGGCGCCGCCGTCCTGGCCCTCGCGCGGGACAAGAACCTGCTGGTGGGCTGCGCGCCCGATACGTTTCTCGGCAGTGGCGTCCAAACCGCCCGCAAAGCTCTCGACGACGGCCTCATCGGCCGCCCGATTGCCGCCCTCGCATTCATGCTCTGCCACGGCGACGAGCACTGGCATCCCAATCCAGGATTCTACTACCAGAAGGGCGGCGGTCCGATGTTCGACATGGGGCCTTACTACTTGACCGCCTTGGTCAATCTCCTGGGGCCGGTCGCACGGGTCGGTGGTTCCACCTCGGCGGCGTTTTCCGAACGGCTTGTCACCAGCCAGCCCTTGCGCGGCACCCGCATCCCCGTGGAAACACCCACCCACCTCACCGGCACGCTCGATTTCGCCGGTGGCGGCACGGCCACGGTCGTGATGAGTTTCGACACCTGGCCCTATCCTCTGCCGCACCTCGTCCTCTTCGGCACGGAGGGCAATCTGGAATTGCCAGACCCCAACGGTTTCAACGGCCCGGTCCGACTGCGCACGGCGACCGGAAAAACTTACGACGAGCTGCCCTGCCGACATAACCGCGACCGCGGGCGAGGCGCCGGGGTGGCCGACATGGCTTACTCGCTCTTGCGGCGCGAACGCCCGCATCGCGCCAGCGGGGAACTGGCCGGCCACGTCGTGGAAATCATGGAGTCGTTCGAGAAATCCTCGGTGGCGGGCCAGCACGTCAATCTCCGCAGCACCTGCGTCAGGCCGGCCGCCTTGCCCATGGGCCTGGCGGTGACCGAACTCGACCCCTGAACCGCGAGCCAGTACTCGACCTTTTTTCTTTTTCTCATGAAAACCGCTCTTTTTTTCAGCGGTGGCTGGGATGGCCACCAACCCAGGCAATGCACCGCCTTGTTTGCGGAGAAGCTCACCAAACGAGGGTTCGAGGTGGAGGTTTCCGAGACGCTCGACGTGCTCGATGACGGCGCGCGGCTGGCCCGGTTTTCGCTCATCGTGCCGATGTGGACGATGGGGACCATGAGCCGGCTGCAGGAGGACAACCTCACCCATGCCGTGCTCGCGGGCACCGGCCTGGCCGGCTTTCACGGCGGGATGGGCGACGCGTTCAACGGGCGGAACCTCTACCAATGGATGGCCGGCGGCCAGTTCGTTTCCCACCCCGACGGCATCAAAAAATACACGGTGAATCTGGCAAAGCGCGACGATCCGATCCTGGCCGGCTTGGCCGACTTCGAGGTCGATACCGAGCAATATTACATGTTGGTCGATCCTCGTAATGAAGTGCTCGCGACCTCGACCTTCATTTCCACCGAAGCGCCCTGGGTCAACGGCGTCGTCATGCCAGTGGTCTGGAAGAAAATGCACGGCAAGGGCCGCGTCTTCTATTCCGCCTTGGGCCACGAATGTGCCGAATTCACCGCCGTGCCGCAGCAATTGGAAATTACCCTGCGCGGCATGGCGTGGGCTGCGCGCTGAGCGCCCAGCGGCGCGCAAGTCAGCAACCTCCGCCATATTTTATGCTCAAGGGCTTGATCCTTCTCAGCAGCGACAATCTGGATCTCATCTACGGAACCGACGAACGCGTCGCCATCGCTCAACGAGTCCAGCTGGTCGGACCGCCCGTCGATGCTCCCACGATTCTGGCAAACCCCGCACTGCTCCGGGAAGTGGAGGTCATCTTCGCCGGCTGGGGCGCGCCTGCGATGACGGAAACGCTGTTGGAGAATGCCCCACGCCTGCAGGCCGTTTTTTATGCGGGCGGCTCCATCCGCTATCTGGTCAATGAGCAGTTCTGGGCGCGCGGTCTGCGCATCACCAGTTCCTATGCGATGAACGGCCTCGCTGTGGCGGACTACACCGTCGGCGCCATCCTGTTCGGGTTGAAGCATGGTTTCACGTATGCCTTCCACGCCCAGCAGCACAGGAGTCATCTCGCCGCACGCACTCCGCCGGGAGTCTACGGCAGCACCTTGGGCATTATTTCCATGGGCGCCGCCGGCCGTGCCCTGCGCCAACGCGTGCGCTCTTTCGAACTCAGGATCATCGCGCACGATCCCTTCCTGACCGAAGCCGAGGCTGCCGCCCTCGAGATCGAAATGGTCGGCCTCGACGAACTATTCCAGCGATCCGATGTGGTTTCACTACACACGCCGGAGTTGCCTGAGACCATCGGTCTGATCAAGGGAGACCATTTCAGCCAGATGAAGGAGGATTCGCTTTTCATTAATACCGCGCGCGGCGCGATCGTCGACGAACCAGCCATGATAAAGGTTCTCCAGGCGCGTCCCGATATCACGGCCATCCTCGATGTCACGGAACCCGAGCCGCCCGTGCCCGGTTCGCCCCTTTACTCCATGCCCAACGTGGTGCTGACGCCGCATATCGCCGGCGCCATGGGTCGTGAATGCCGCCGCATGGGCCGCTGCATGATCGAGGAATTCGATCGCTGGCAACGAAACGAGCCCATGCTTTGGGAAATAACCCGGGAAAAGTTGGTTCACATGGCCTAAACCGCGGTGGAGGGCGCGATGTCTTCGGGAGTCTATCTCGCCTCCATTCTTCTGGAAAAGAATCGCTGGGGTCCGTGGCCGCGGCATCCGCAATGCCGATTGACCGACTGGCTGCCGCTCATCGCAAAGGCGGGCTTCGACGGGATCGAGCTTTGGGCGAATCACTGGTTCCACGCCAGTTTGGCAGAACGCGCCCAGCTGGCCGCAAGCCCCGTCCCGATCCGGCTGTTTAACTCCTACCTCGCGCCCGGCACCGCGGACGCCGAGGAAATTTCCCGGCTCGCCTCTGCATTGCGCGCGCTGGGCGCCACCGTCCGCGGCGTGAAGTTCAACCTCGCGGATAGTCCGGCCAGCAGGGATTCCGAAATTCTGGGCGCTTTGAAACTCTCCCGTCAACTCCCACCGAGCGCGGTTCTCTATTGCGAATGTCATGGCGACAGCGTGGTGGACACTCCGGAATCGGCGGCCGCCGCATTCGGCCGCTGGCCGTTGGAGCGCTTCGCGGCCATCCTGCATCCCTTCCAAGGCAGCGACGGTGAGTTCACAAAATGGATTCAGACGATCGGCCCTCATCTCGCCCACCTGCACCTGCAGATGAGGGATGCCGCGGAAAACATGATACGGCTCACTGATCGGCCCGACTTCGCCCGCCAGCGCCTTCATGCCCTGCTGAAAGCGGGCTTTCGCGGCTCGATGTCCCTGGAGTTCACCGGCGGGGCCGGCCGCCCCGACGAAGACGTCACGATCACGTGGAATCGCGCCCTCGCTGACCTGGCGCTCGTGCGCAGCATCCTGTCGGACAATCCGGTAAAATGAATTCATGAAAACCGCCATCAACATTCCCGGCGCACGCAAGCCAGTCGCGCCGTATTCGCAGGCCATCGTCGATCAGGGCCTCGTCTTCGTTTCCGGTCAGGGCGCCGTCGATCCGGTCACGAATCTATATCAACCGGGTGACATTCGCGCCGAAACCGAGCGGACGCTCGAGAACCTCGCATCCATTCTACAGGCGGCCGGTTCGTCGCTGGAAAAAGTGATCAAGGTAAATGTTTACCTGCGCGATATCCGGGATTTTGCGGGCATGAACGAAATCTACGCGCGTTATTTTACCCCGCCCTGCCCGGCCCGCACCACGATCCAAGCCGGCGCGCTGCCGAACGGCATCGCCGTCGAAATCGACTGCACCGCCCGACAATGAACGCCTTCGATCTCGATACGCCCGCGCTCTACGTCGATCTCGATGTGTTGGAAAACAATCTGCGCGTGATGCAGCAGCGATGTCGCGAATGGAGGGTCGATCTGCGTCCGCACGTCAAGACACACAAAATCGCGGAGATCGCGCGCCTGCAACTCGCAGCCGGCGCCAGCGGCATCACCGTCGCAAAAATCGGCGAGGCCGAGGTCATGCCTGGTCACGACGTGCTCATCGCCTATCCCATCATGCCGGACAAGGTGGCGCGACTCCGACAGCTGGCGCAGTCGCGGCGTGTGACGGTAGCCTTGGATTCCGTTGCCGCCGCTCAAGCCGTCGCGGGGATCGACACCTTGGTGGAAATCGATGTCGGAGCCGGCCGGTGCGGCGTGCAAACGCCCAAGGAAGCCGTTCGCGTTGCCCAAGCCTGCACGCACTTCCAAGGCCTGATGTATTGGCCTTCCTGGATGGATGAAGCGGGCTTCCGCGCCGCACACGTCAAACTCGAGGCCACGCTCGACGCGCTGCAGCGGGCGGGCTTCGAAACCAAAATCGTTTCCGGGGGCTCGACACCCGGCGCGGAAAAAACCCCGCTTATTCCGCAGACCACGGAGATCCGTCCGGGAACCTACGTGTTTGGCGACGCCAACACGATGGTCGCTGGCGCCTGCGTCGAGGCGGATTGCGCGCTGCGGGTGCTGGTCACGGTCGTGAGCACCGCGCGGCCAGGCCAGTGCCTGATCGACGGCGGCTCGAAAACCTTTTCCAGCGATGCCACCGCCGGGGGCGATACGTTCGGCTATTTTCCCGGCCGATCCTGGACGATGCGGAAGATGAACGAGGAACACGGCTATGTCGCCGTGGGTGAAGACGTGGTCAGGGTCGGCGAAAAAATTTGGGTGATACCCAGTCACGTCTGCCCGGCGGTAAACCTGCACGACGAGGTGTGGTTCGGGCGCAACGGCCGGGTGGAAGGCAAATGGGCGGTGACGGCGCGCGGCAAGGTTCGCTAGCCTGCATCCCTGTCGAGCGGCGCTCCGACGCGGCCCATCATAACCGCTCAATCCGCCGGCGGCGGAGGCGGCAATGCATGCCATTTCGGCAGCATGAGCAGCGCGCCCAGCATCACCGATATCCCCAGAAAAACGAACACCCCGTTCCATCCCCAGCTCTCCTTAAAAAGCCCGGGAACGGTGCCACCCACGATTGCACCGACCGAGCCCAGACCGTTGATCAACCCCGAGGCGGTCGAAGCCCCCTTTGTCGTGCCGAAATCGACCGCCGCGGTGGCGCTGATCAGCGAGTCCGGGCCATAAAGCAACAGTCCCATCGCGAACAGCACGGCTGCGATCGAAACCTCGTTCCTCAGTTCGACGATCTGATTGAAAAAAAACAGGACGAGCCCGAGCAGGAAAAGGCAGATCACGCACCAAGGCAGCCGTCGCGCCTGAAACACTTTGTCGGAGACATAACCGGCGAGAATCACGCTCAACGGGCCGGCCAGAAAGAAGGCGATGTTGATCACTGCCGATTTCGCCATGCCGGTGTTCAGCTTTTCGCTGATGTAGAGCGGCCCCCAGAACAAAATGGCGTAACGCGTGGGCTTCAGCAAAAAATACACCGCGCCGAGCAAAAGCACCATCGGGGTCCGCGCAACTTGGACGATCGCTTGCCAAGAACCTCCCTCCGTTTCGTCCGCCGGCGACCGCGCTTTGTTCGGCGCCAGCGCGGAATCGGCATGGTAGGTTTCGATCGGCGGCAGCCCCACATCGGTCGGCCGATTTCTTTGCAGCAGGAAAAAAAGCAACCCGATCACTGCGAGCACCGCCCCAGGCATGAAAAAAGCGAACCGCCAACTTCCGTAGTAATCCGCGATCCAACCTGCAAAGGGCGCGGCGACCAGCGCCCCGATGGCATAGTTGGTGGACCACCACCCGATGATCGTGCCGCGCTCCCGGAGCGAGAACCAGTTCCCGATGTTCTTGGTCAACGGCGCCCATCCGGTGGACTGGCTCAGGCCTTGCACCACGGAAAAAACTCCGAACACAACCACGATCGAGGAGAGGCCCATGGCGAACGCGGCGACGACGGAACCGAAAAGCCCGGTCAATACGATCAGCCGTGGTCCACTTCGATCGCCGAGCGCTCCCCACACGAACTGCCCAACGGCGTATGCCGTGAGATAAAGGCCGTCGATCACGCCCATCTGCCGGGTGCTGATTTGCAGGCCGTGATCCGCCAGCATCGCGATCTTGGCCACGGCGAACGACGAACGCGTGAAATAAAAACCCACGTAAGCCAGCCAGGTGATACCGAAGATGCGCCAGCGCCACGCCTCATAACGGGCATCCTTCTGCTGCAGTGGCGTCATGAGAAATTCGGCCGTGAGGTAAAGCCGGTCAGTCCTCGTTTCGATTGCGCAGGAAACGGGACACTTCGCCGGCCACTCGCCGTCCGCCGCGGTAGCACCAATCCGCATCCTGAAATCCTCCCGCCATGTTGCCTGCGACAAACCACCCCGGCGCGGAAAGCTGCCGACGGTCATCAACCACCGGCCGCCGACTCGGGATGTCCACCGTCAAGCCGGCGAGCCACGCCAGCTCGCTGTTCGGAATCAAATCGCTACTCACCACCACACCGTCACAGGAAAACGAAAGCCCCGAATCGAGATCGACCCGGGCGACAGTACCCTGCCCCGTGAGCCGGGCGGCTTTCACGCCGCCGATGAAGCGAGGCCGGCTGCCACGGAGAAAAAAATACCACCGGCCATACCACGGGCAGCTGGGCCGCAAACCCGTATCGAGCACCACACACTCCTGCGCGCCCTTCGCTTTGAGTTTTGCGGCGACGGCATAGGCGTTCAAGTGCGAGCCTATCACCACCGGCTGCCTCATCGGCAAGATCCCGTGACGATCCAGCACATCGAGCAATCCCTTCGTCTGATAAATCCGACCCGTCCGCGCGCCAGTCACCCAGCCGAGTTCGTCCAAGGTGTGCTCGCGCGCGCCGCATGCGAGCACGACGGCATTCGCCTGGACCAAAACGCAACCGCGCTCCGGCCCGACGACGGTCAGAGTTTTCTGTTCCGGATGGATCGAGGTCACCTTGCTTTCGAGCCACACCGTCACAGGAACTTCCTTCAACTTCGCCTTCAGCCAGCTGGCATACTCTTCGCCAAACATCATCTTCAGCCTTGCTCGCTGGATGAAAGATTTGATGCCACGCGGCTTCTTTTTGTAGAGAGCCGGTACGCCACCCACGTCCGCATTGCGTTCGATCAAAAGAATGGAACGTTCGCCGCTGCGGGCCAGCGCCGTTGCAACGCCGATTCCCGCCGGGCCGCCGCCTACGATCACCACGGAAAAACATTGGGGTGCTTCCATGATCAAGGATGCACGGCCAGCTCGCTGCCCGGACCATTTTTCGTGATTTCGTCCAGCGCGATGCCGGTGTGGGATGCTATCATCCGCGCCACGGGGAGCGCGCAATCAAAGCCCTGGCATCGTCCCGTCAGGGCACACGTGCGCCGCTTGATGGCATCCAACGTGAAGGGATGCAGCGGGGAATTCAGAGCGTCCGTGATCTCGCCTTTCGACACGTCCCGGCAGTTGCACAGGATGCGCGCGTAGTCCGGCCGATGCTTCAATTGGGCGGGATCGCGGTGCGGCTTTTTCCACCAACCCGGCCAGGCGTTCGCTGGCCGATGATCGACTGCGTCCGGGGCGCGAACCAGCTGCAGGTTGCATTCGCGGGCAAGCCCCTCGACCAGATAATCAGCCACCGCGGGACAAGAGGTGATACCGGTAGACCTGATGCCCGACACCGTCACGAGTCCCGGCCCGCCGTCGTTGAAACGGATGATATAGGAACCCTGTTTGCAGGCGCAGCGAGTGCCCGCAAAACTGCCCATCCGCGGATAGTGCGCGAGGCCTGGCATCAGATTCGCGGCGCCCTGCAACATCATCGCCAAGCCGTCCGAGGTGGTTTCACACGCAGTGTCGTCGCCCAAGGGCAGATCCTCGGCGGTCGGGCCGGCCAGCAAATTTCCAAAGATCGTGGGAATCACCAGCACGCCCTTGGTTTGGGCCGTGGGAATCGGCAGGAGGATTTTGCCTGGAGCCGATCCCGGCGCCTCGTCGAAAACAATAAACTGACCTCGTCTCGGGTTTAGATCGAAGTGTTTGCCGCCATACTGGTTCGCGATGCCGCTGCCGCCGAGACCTGCGGCGTTGACGATCAGCCGCGTCGCAAAGGAACGTCCGCCCGTCGTCATCACTTGCTTGATCGGTCCGGCACTGTCCTGCACGTCGACAACTTCGGCGCCCAGCAGCAGGTCAGCCCCGTTCGTGAGGGCCACTTCGCTGAAGGCGATCGACACGGAGAATGGATCGATGATCGACTCGCGCGGGATGGACATCCCGCCCCTGACGGCGGGATTCACTGCCGGAACCAGCTGTCGCACTGCTGCGGCGGACAACAGTTCAACGTCGAGCACGCCATTATCGACGGCCTTCTGCCGGAGTTTTTCCAACTGCGCTTCCTGCTCTTCGTTGATCGCCACCAAAACCGCACCGCAGCGCCGAAATGGAATCTTCAGTTTCGCCGCCAGATCGGGCCAAAGCCCCGCCGCACGCGTGACCAGTTGCGACTCCAAGGTGCCCGCAGCGGCATCGAACCCGGTGTGAATGATGGCACTGCTCCCCTTGCTCGTGCCTTCACCCACGTCGTACCGACGATCGATCGCCAGCAACCGCAATTGATATTGGGAGAGACGATAAGCCAGGGCCGCACCGATCACGCCCGCGCCAATAATGACTACATCGTAAGGCTTGGTGGAAAGCGGATTCTCGGTCGGTGGAAATTGCACCGCCGACGGACAACCGCTTCCCGGCCAGTCATAGAAAATCGAACCCCTCATCGCGTTCAGGCCAGCCTGCCCGCTCGGCAGGTTTTCCGGTAAAAATCGACGCGGGCAACGGGCATCTGAACGATCAATACAATCGTTCCGGTCCGATCAACCGGCCCATTGTCCTACGTGTAGAGTGGGACGATTCCGATCCGCAGGCCGACTGTGGCGCAGCAAAACTCCCACCCTACAGCTAGCAGAATGACGCTGTTGTCGTTCTCCACAGGGTGAAGCCAACTCCGCCGCCTCGTTTGCCGCAGACCATGCACGCAAACAGCCTCCCATGAATACGCATGATCTGAACGGCAAGGTCGCCATCGTCACCGGCGCCGCTTCCGGCATCGGTCGCTCTCAGACCGAATTGCTCGCCCGGCGTGGTTGCCGCGTGGTGCTGGCCGATCTCAATCAGGCGGCTGCCGAGGCCCTGATCCGTTCGTTGCCTCGCCCGGCCGAGGCGTTCTGCGTGCGCACGGACGTCGGTAATAGCCACGCCGTCGAGCAGATGGTCGCGCAGACCGAAGAGCGTTTTGGCGGGGTGGATTTTCTTTTTACCAACGCCGCGAACGTTCCCCTCATCAACACCCGCGACGCTTGTGCGATCGACCTGGACGACGCGGTTTTCGACGAGATCAATCGCGTGATCCTGCGCGGCGTCTACCTGTGCGCCAAGTTCGCCGGCCGCGCCATGGTGCGGCGGGGCGGCGGCGCGATGGTCTTCACCGCCACCACCGACGCCCAGGTCGGCTGCGCCGGGCTCGACGCCTATACGGCCGCGAAGGGCGGCGTGATCGCGCTCACCCGTTCGCTCGCCGCCGGGCTCGCCCGCCACAAGATCCGCGTCAACGCCATCTCACCGAGCTTTGTCACCACTCCGCACCAGGCTTCGTTCATGAACGACCCTGCACTGCGGCAGCAGATCGAAAGCCTTCATCTGCTCCCGGTCCCATCTCCCGACGAGATCGCGCCAATGGCCATCTTTCTCGCCTCCGACGAGGCCCGCTGCATCACGGGCAGCATTCATCAGGTCGACGCCGGCTACACGGCTTTCAAATCCAGCAACGTCGATGTCATGAAAGTGATGAACTCGAATTCCGCCAAAACCACATGAGAATCGCCTCAATCGAAACGTGGATCGTCAGTGTCCCTTATACCCATCGTGAAAACTCCGCGCAGGTAAATCGGGACGGCGTGACGGATGTCGTCATCAAGGTCACCACCGACGACGGCCTCGTCGGGTGGGGCGAAAGCTGCAGCGGCGCGAACGTGGAATCGGTGCACGAGGCGGTGCAGGCTTTCATTCCCATCGCGCTGGGTCGCAATCCGTGGAACCGCGAGGCGCTCTGGCACGATTGCTTTCGCCGCGGCATCTGGAATTTCCGCCAAGGCACCTTCAACTTCGCTTGGGCGGGTCTCGACATGGCGCTGTGGGATTTATGCGGCAAGGCCTGTGGCCAGCCGCTCTACAATCTGCTCGGCGGACTGCGCCGCGAGCGCGTGGAATACTATTATTATCTGCCTTACGGCGCCGATCATGGGACGATCGAGGCGGAGTGTCGGCAGGGCGTCGCCACTGGCCACGAGGTCTTCTACATCAAAGTCGGCGTCGACGTGGAGCAGGAGTTGGAAACCATCAAGCTGATCCGCCAGACGATCGGCCCTCGCGGGAAGATCCGGATCGACGCCAACGAGGCGTGGACGGTGTCGCAAGCCGTCCGAAACCTGGACCGGTTCGACGTGTGGAACATCGATTTTGCCGAGCAGCTCGTGCCGGCCGACCCGGTCGAAAACATGCTCGAGTTGAAAAGAAAAACCCGCGTGTCCCTCGCCTCCAACGAAGGACTGTGGCGCATGGCGGATGCATGGGACGTCATCAAAAAGCGCTCCTGCGATGTCCTTTGCTTCAGCCCGTATTGGGTCGGATCGATCGGGCACTTTCACCGGCTCGCCTCGGTCGCCGCCCTCGAGGGGATCGCGACCTGCAAGCACAGCCACGGCGAACTGGGCTTGGCTGCCGCTTCGGCTCAGCACGTTCTCCTCACGCTTCCCCTGATCGTGCGGGGCCACCAGCACACCGCCTCCATCATGGTCGACGATGTGCTCACCGCCGCCTTGCCGATCGCCACCGGGCCGCATTGGGGCGTCCCCGTGGGCGCCGGATTGGGCGTCACGGTCGACGAGGCCAAGGTGCGGCGCTATCACGAACACTACCGTGAGCACGGACAGTTCCTGCCTTATGCGAGGTCGAGCATGGCCACGGAGGATGCGGACTGGCCCGGCCGAAAATAATAGCCGTTCCCGCTTCCCAAGCATGTCCCTCCCTTCCTTCCGTCATTCCGTTTCCCACTGGTGTTTTCCCCAGTATCCGCTGGATCAGTTCGCCGCAGCGGTAAAACCGATGGGGATCGAATCGATCGAGCTGCTCGAACCAGCCGAGTGGTCGGCCGTGCGCAAACAAGGGCTGCTCTGCGCACTGGGCCGCGGTCCGGATACCATCACGGATAGTTTCAATCGGCGGGAAAATCATTCCGCACTGGTTCCGGCCTTTCGCCAACGCCTGCAAGCCGCCGCGGCGGAAGGCGTGCCCAACCTCGTGTGCTTTTCCGGCAATCGCCGCGGACAAAGCGATGAGGAAGGTTTGGAAATCTGCGCCGATGGTTTCAAGCAGATCATGGGCTCGGCCGAAAAAGCCGGCGTCACCCTGTGTCTCGAGTTGCTCAACAGCAAAGTCGACCATCCCGACTACCAGGGCGACCACACGGCCTGGGGCGTGGAATTGTGCCGGCGCGTCGGATCGGAGCGCCTCAAGCTGCTCTACGACATCTATCACATGCAAATCATGGAGGGTGATGTAATCCGCACCATCCGCGAACACCACGCCTTCATCGGCCACTATCATACCGGGGGAAACCCCGGGCGGAACGAGATCGATGACAGCCAGGAGCTGAACTATCCGGCGATCATGCGCGCGATTCGGGCCACCGGTTTCAAGGGATTCATTGGCCAGGAATTTTTGCCCACGCGTGATCCGCTCAACTCCTTGCGGGAAGCGGTGGCGCTCTGCTCGCTGCCCTGAGTTGGCCTGGCTGACGCCACCGCAAATCCAAACGTCTTTTTTTAGCTCTCGATGCGAACCCCTCGCCGCTCCCCTTTGATTGCCGCACCCGCTGCCGGCTTCGCCGTCGGATTGTCTTGGATCGCGCACACCGCCGCGCAGGACGTCTCGCGCCGCATGGATTTCGGGATTTGCCGCCCCCGCCAAGATAAGGCTTTTCCTCTCACTTCATCCCGCGAAACCGTCTGGGTTCTGCTGCGTGGCCGGGCCGAGTTGAGCGTTCGAGGCCGGAAGGTCCGCGTGGAGCGCGCCTCCGTTTTTGGCGCCGCTCCCACCGTCCTGAATCTGGGGCCGGGCGAAACCGCCAGCCTTCAGGCTCTCGATCGGCACAACGAATGGGCAGTGATGGCGGCGACCAATCCCAAACTACGGGGAGGCGCGCATCTTTATCGGCCCGGTGACATCCGCATTGAGAATCGTGGGGCGGGACTCGCGCAAGGCGCCTGTCAGCGTTGCGTGCGCACAATCTACGACTACAGCAGCCGGCCCGACTCCGCTTTCGTGCTCGGCGAGGTAGTCAACTTGCCCGGCCGCTGGTCGAGTTACCCGCCGCATCACCATCCGCAGGAAGAAATTTATCACTACCGCTGCACCACGGCGGCCGGCTATGGCCACGCGGAGGTGGGCGAACAGGTTTTCAAAGTGCGCAGCGGCGACACCACCGTGATCCCAGGAGGACGGGATCACGCGCAGGTATCGGCGCCGGGATTTGGACTCTATTATCTGTGGGTGATCCGTCACCTGCCCGGACGGCCCTATCGCGGGTTCAAGGTCACGCCCGCCTATCGTGCTCTATTGAATCCCAAAAACCAGGGCTGGTTGCCGCCCGCCACGTTGTTCGAGTGAAAACCGTCCGACTCACCACCGCCGCCGCCCTCGTGCGGTTTCTCAAGGCCCAGTATATCGAGCGCGACGGCGTCGAACACCGTCTGATCAACGGCATCGCCGGCATCTTCGGCCACGGCAACGTCACGGGCCTGGGCCAGGCGATCGAGGAACACGGCGGCCGCGAGCTGCCCTATTTCCAAGCCAAGAATGAACAGGCGATGGTGCACACCGCCACGGCCTACGCGAAAACCCGGCGCCGGTTGGGCACCCTCGCGTGCACTTCCTCCGTCGGTCCGGGCGCGACCAACATGGTCACAGGCGCCGCGACCGCGACGGTCAATCGGCTGCCCGTGCTGCTCCTGCCGGGCGACATCTTCGCCAGCCGTCGTCCGAGCCCGGTCCTGCAGCAGCTCGAGTATCACGGATCGCCGGATACGAGCGTGAACGACTGCCTCCGCCCGGTCTCGCGTTTCTGGGACCGCATCAACCGGCCCGAACAACTGCTGGCCGCGTTGCCCGACGCCATGCGCATCCTGGCCGATCCAGCGGAAACCGGGGCGGTGACGATCGCCCTGCCCGAGGACGTGCAGAGCGAGGCCTTCGACTGGCCGATGAATTTCTTCGCGAAGCGGGTGCAGCGGATTTTGCGCACGCCCCCACCCGCGCCGGCCTTGGCGGAAGCGGTCGCGGTGCTCCGGCATTCGCGCCGGCCGCTGATCGTCGCCGGTGGCGGCGTGCACTACTCCGACGCGTGTGCGACCCTCGCGAAAGTGGCCGGGGCGACCGGTATCCCGGTCGCGGTCACGCAGGCCGGGAAAGGGGCGTTGCTCGAATCGCACGAACTGGGCTTGGGGTCGGTCGGTGTCACCGGCACGTTGGCGGCCAACCGGATCGCCACCGGCGCCGATGTCGTGCTCGTAGTCGGCACACGGCTGGCGGATTTTACCACGGCGTCGAAGACCCAGTTTCAAAATCCGCGGGTTCGTTTCGTCTCCCTAAACGTGAACGCGGCGGATGCGACCAAGCACGGCGCCGTGGCCTTGGTTTGCGATGCCCGCGCGGGACTCGCCGCACTGGGAACGGGCCTGCGAGGATGGCGCGTGCCGGCCAGGCATAGTCGGGAAATTGTCCGTGCTCGCGCGGCGTGGGAAAAACCGTGGCGCGCGATGACTTCGCCTCGCGAGGCCAGCTCTGACGGCCGCCTTTATCAAAGCGAAGTGATCCGCGTGCTGAATGAGTTTTGCGGTCCACGCAGCACCGTAGTCCACGCGGCGGGCGGCATCCCGGGTGACATTCACAAGCTCTGGCGGGGCAAGTCGTCCACGGACTACCATTCCGAATACGGTTACTCCTGCATGGGCTATGAGATCGCCGGTGCCCTCGGCGTGAAACTCGCCGATCCGGCGCGGGAGGTCTACGCGTTCGTCGGCGACGGCAGCTACCTGATGCTGAACCAAGAACTGGTCACCGCGGTGCAGGAAGGGCTGAAAATCACCGTCGTGTTGAATGACAACAGCGCGTTTGGCTGCATCCACAACCTGCAGCGGTCGTGCGGCGGACGCAGCTTCGGCAATGAATTTCGCCACCGCTCGCGCGCGTCCGGCCGGCTCGACGGGCCACCGCTGGAGGTGGACTATCCGGCCAACGCGCGCAGCCTTGGCGCCACGACGTTCACGGCCACCGACGCACCCTCGCTTCAGGCAGCGCTCACGGCCGCCCGCGCCGAGCGCAATAGTTGTCTGGTTTATATACGGGTGACCCCCGAGTCGGTGATGCAGGGCTTCTCTTGGTGGGATGTGCCGCCTGCGGCAGTGTCCGGGATAACGTCGGTGCGCGAAGCCCGGCGCAACTATGAGCGAGCCCGGAAAAAACAACGTTTCCACTACTGACCGTCATGCCACCCGCCGCCAAATCCGCCGCGCCGTTCCCCCTTCCCCACGGTCTGGTCGGGGCTAATCCCATCGTCTGGAGCAACGACGATTTCAACGATCTGGCGGGAGACGTTCCCCTGCAGGTCATTCTCCACGAGATGCGGACCGCCGGTTTCGCCGGTTCCGAACTCGGCCATGCCTATCCGCGCCGCCCAGGTCCATTGGCCGAGGCGCTGGCGCAGCACGACCTGCGGCTGGTCAGCGGCTGGCACAGCACCCATCTCGCCTCGAAGCCGTTTGGCGGAGAAGAGAAAAATTTCCGCACGCATCTGCGTTTGCTTAAATCCCTGGGCGCGCGGGTCGTCATCGTCGCGGAGTGCACGCGCTGCATCCATGGCGAGCGCGACCACGCGCTCGGTTTCGAACGCCAGACGACGCCGCAATTGACCGCAGCCGAATGGCCGAGATTCGTTACGGGTCTCAAGCGCCTGGCCCGACTGGCGGCAAACGAGGAGATGACGATCGCTTATCATCATCACATGGGCACGGTCATCCAGCGCGAGGCCGACTTGGAACGACTGCTGGCGGCGGTGCCTGAGATCTCGCTGGTGCTTGATGCCGGACACCTGGCGTTCGCCGGCATCGATCCGGTGGCAGTGGCGCGTCGCCACGCGGCGCGGATCGCCCACGTGCATTTGAAGAGCGTCCGTCCCCGCGTGGTGCAGCAGGTCCGGGATGAAGGTTGGTCCTTCTACCGGGCAGTGGCCAGCGGGGTGTTTACCACGGCCGGGAGTGGCGGCGTGGATTATCCGGCGATCTTTGCGATTCTGGCCGCTGCCGATTATCGCGGCTGGCTGGTGGTCGAAGCCGAAGAAGACCCGGTCAAGGTTCCGGCCCTGCCCAAAGCGAAAAAGGCGCGCGCCTATGTCCGCCGCCTCACCGGCGTCTGAACTAATTTTTTTTCGACAATGATATCGTCCCGCATGGCCCAAATGACCGCACTCGGTGCCGACTGGTGGAATGACTCCGGTGTCGCCACCGAACTGGGTGAAGCCGTCACCCTCGGCGCCGTCGGTGGCACTTCGAACCCCGTGATTGTTTCCCAAGCCGCACGGGCCAATCCGGAGCATAGCCTCCGCATCCTGCAGCGCCTGATACGCGAAAATCCCCGCGGCACCGAGGACGACCTGGCGTGGCAGCTCATCCATACCTTGGGTCTCGAATCTTCCCGGCAGTTGCTGCCCGTGTTTGAAAAAAGCAAGGGGGCCAAGGGATTCCTGTCGATGCAGGTGAACCCGAAATATTATCCGGACCCGGAATTGATGCTCGCGCAGGCGCTGCAGCTGGCGGCCTTGGCGCCCAACATTGCGATCAAGGCTCCAGCCACCGAGGTCGGCATCGCAGCGATGGAAGAAATGACGGCGCGTGGAATCCGGATCAATGCCACCGTCAGTTTTTCGGTGGCACAGGCCATCGCGGTGTCCGCAGCGCTTGAGCGGGGGCTGAAGCGCGCCCAACGTGCAGGACTGAAGACCGACGCGATCCGGCCCTACATCACGCTTATGATCGGTCGCGTGGACGACCATTTGAAGCGCGTCGCGGAAAAAACAAAAACCACCCTGGTCACTCCGGCCCTCGAATGGGCGGGCATCGCGGTTTTTAAACACGCGCACCAGATTTTTAAGCAGAGCGGCCGCCCCGGCACACTGCTGGCCGCGGCCTACCGCCACGAGGGACACTGGTCGCAGATCATCGGCCGCGACGTCCTGCAAACGCTGCCGTACACGTGGTGGAAAAAATTCGACACGTCGGATACTACTCCGCGCCTGACTCTCGATGAGCCGGTGGACGGGGCGATGCTGGCCGAGTTGCGCAAGAAATTTCCGGATTTCGCCAAGGCGTATGACGAGGACGGCATGCCGCCTGCGGAATTCATCCGCTACGGTGCCACGATCCATACGCTCAGCCAGTTTCTTGGCGGGTATGCCGACCTTCAGGCTTTCGTCCGTGCTGCCATGCTCGGCTGAACCTTCGGCCGCGCCCTTTTCTTTTCTAAACATCCGACCGGCCGCGCGCGCCCAAACTCGATTCCCATGTTCGCAACCTCCGCTCTCAAGCAACCATTCTACCTTGGCGGGGAATGGACCACATTCTGGAACGCCGCTCGCTCGCCGGTCTTCAACCCTTCGCTAGGGGAAGTCATCGGCGAACTGGCGCTCGGCGGGGCGGGGGAAACCGACGTCGCGGTCCGCGCGGCGCAGGCCGCCTTTCCCGCCTGGGCTGACACCCCGGTCGTGGAGCGCGCCCGCATCATGTTCAAATACCGCACGCTGATCGAGCAGCACTTCGAGGAAACCGTGCGCCTGATCTGCCTCGAGCACGGCAAGACCTATGCCGAGGCGCGCGGCGATCTTTTCCGCGGTTATGAAGCCGTCGAGCTGGCCTGCGCCGCACCGACGCTTTTAACCGGTGAGCTGCTGCCCAACATCGCGCGCGGCATCGACGGCGAACTCGCGCGGCATCCCCTGGGCGTGTGCGCGGGTATCACCCCGTTCAATTTCCCGGCGATGATCCCGCTTTGGATGTTCCCGCTGGCCCTGGTCTGCGGCAATACCTTCGTCCTGAAGCCGAGTGAGCGCGTGCCGCTCACTGCGATCCGGCTGACGCAGCTGCTCGCCGAGGCCGGGTTGCCCAAGGGCGTGTTCAATTTGCTGCACGGCGGGAAGGAAAGCGTCGAAGCACTGCTCAAGCATCCACTGGTGCGTGCGGTTTCGTTTGTGGGCTCCACGCCGGTGGCCCGCCACGTCTACACCACGGGCACGGCGCACGGTAAACGGGTGCAGGCGAATGGCGGGGCGCGGAATTATGTCGTCGTGCTCCCGGATGCCCACGTCGGCAAGACCGTGGAAGGTGTGATGAACGCCGCGTTTGGCTGCGCGGGTGAACGCTGCATGGCCGGCTCGAGCCTGCTCACCGTGGGCGACCGCGGACAAAAGGTATTGCCCGAACTCATCGAGGCGGCGCGCAGCATGACCGTAGGACGCACAGACCAGGAGCCGCAGCCGGGCATGGGTGCGGTGATCACCGCAGCTCATCGTGATCGCGTGCAGGGCTTCGTCGATGAGGGCGAGGCAGCGGGCGCCCGTGTCGTGGCGGATGGCCGCGGCGCAAAGGTCGCGAATGCGCCGAAGGGATTTTATCTCGGCGCCACCATTGTCGAGGATGTGACCGCCGACATGAAACTGAGCCAGGAGGAGGTTTTCGGTCCGGTATTGAGCGTGCGCCACTTGGACGACATCGACCAAGCCATCGCGCTCGCCAACCAATCGGCCTACGGCAACGGGGCGGCGATTTTCACCCGCAGCGGCGCGGCGGCCCGCGAATTCAAGCACCGCGTCAATGCGGGCATGATCGGCGTCAACGTCGGCGTGCCTGCGCCGATGTTCATGTTTCCCTTCAGCGGCTGGAACGAATCCTTCTTCGGCGACCTTCACATGCAGGGCCGCTCCGGCATATTGTTTTATACCCAACCCAAAGTAACCACGACGCGCTGGTTCGCCGAAGGTGAAGGCGATATCTGGCGCAAATGACACAGCCGTAATCAATCTGCTCTCCGGGCTGCCCGCCTAGACCCTACAGCTAGAAGAACGTCCAGGTTGAGCGGCCGAAGCGATGGCTTCAGAAAACTTCCCTTTCTCCTCAACCCCGACTGTCATGCCTCGACTCCCTCGTTTTCCACTTCATCTCGGTACGGCCCTGGTTTTCGCCGTCCTCACGCTGCCCGGATCGGCCGCGCCGCAGCCGGCCCACCGCACCCGGAATGTTTTTCTCATCACGACCGACGGACTGCGGCCGCAGGAGATTTTCAGTGGCGCCGAGGAGGCGCTGTTGCTCAAGGAGAATTGCGGGGGCAGCGAGGGGCGGACCGCTGCCTTGCGCCGCGATTTCGCCCCCGAAGGCTCGACCATCGAGCAGCGTCGGCGCTTGTTGTTTCCGTTCCTGAGCGAATTTGCCCGCGAAGGCCAGATGTTCGGCAACCGCGCCAAGGGCGGCGACGTCCACGTTACGAACCACCAGCATTTTTCGGAACCCGGCTATAGCGAAATCCTAACCGGCATCGCGGACCCGCGGATCGACAGCAATGACAAGGTTTACAACCCCAACGTCACCGTGCTCGAGTGGTTGAATCGCCGGCCGGAGTTTGCCGGGAAGGTGGCGGCGTTCGCTTCCTGGGATCTTTTTCCCTTCATCATCAACCAGCCACGGGCCGGCCTGCCCGTCCACGCGGGCTGGGACATTGTCGACCGCGACGATCCGAAGCACGCGGACATCCTGCCGATGCTGCGCAAGATCTACCGCCAGTGGGATGGCGTCATGTATGACGCGATTACGTTCTATTTTGCCCTCGATTACATCAAGGAGAACCAGCCGCGTGTGTTCTACCTCAGCTTCGGCGAAACCGACGACTGGGCTCACGCACGGCGCTATGATCTCGCTCTGCGCGCGGCGCATAATTTCGACGACTACCTGCGCCAGCTCTGGGAATACGTGCAGTCCACGCCCGGCTACAAGGACAACACCACGTTTGTCATCAGCACGGACCATGGTCGTGGCACCGGTCCGGTGCTTTGGAAGGACCACGGCTCGGACAATCCCGGTTCGAACTTCATCTGGCTGGCCGTGCGCGGGCCGGACACCGCCCCGCTGGGCGACCGCGACAACCGCGCGGTGACGCAAAACCAGATTGCCGCGACGGTGGCAGCGCTGCTCGGCGAGGATTATCACGGCGACGTTCCCGCGGCGGGTGCGGCGATTCCGGACGTTCTATCGGCCCCCCAACCGTAGACCCCCGTTCCTCTCTCGTCCCCTCCATCATTCAACTACATGCTTAAATTTGCCCAATTTGGCGCCGGTCGGATCGGCGCGGTCCACGCTGCAAATCTCGCCTCCTCCGGCGTCACGCAACTGCTCTACGTTGTCGACGTGAACCTTGCCGTCGCGCGAAGCATGGCGGATAAATACGGCGCGCGCGTCACGGACGTGAAAACGGCGCTGGCGGATCCGGAAGTGGACGCTGTGATCATCGCATCATCCACCGACACGCACGCCACCCTGGCCATCGCGGCCGCTCAGGCGGGCAAGGCGATTTTTTGCGAGAAACCCATCGATCTCTCCCTTCAACGGGTGGATGCCTGCCTCGCGGCCGTGCGGAAGGCCAAGGTTCCGATGCTGGTCGGCTTCAATCGCCGCTTCGATCCCAACTTCGCCGCGGTCAAGGCCCGCATCCTGAAAGGGGAGATCGGTGCCGTGGAGCAGGTCATCATTTCCAGCCGAGATCCCGGCCTGCCGCCGCTGGCCTATCTCGAGGTGTCGGGCGGGCAGTTCCGCGACATGACAATCCATGACTTCGACATGGCTCGTTGGCTGTTGGGCGAGGAGCCGGTCGAGGTGTTCGCCTACGGCAGCTGCCTCGTGGATCCAGCCGTCGCGAAGGTGGGCGACACGGACTCGGTCATGGTGCTCCTGAAAACCGGCTCCGGGAAACTTTGCCACATCAACAACAGCCGCCGAGCGACCTACGGTTACGACCAGCGCATCGAGGTGCATGGCGCCAAAGGCCGGCTCATCGCCGGTAACCGAATCGTCAACACCGTGGAATTGGCCGACAGCGCCTCCGTCAGCACCGAGAAGCCTGTATATTTTTTTCTCGAACGGTATGCCGATGCCTACAAGGCGGAACTCGCCGCGTTTGTCGAAGCCGTCACCCAAAAGAAACCGATGCCGGTGGGCGCCGAGGACGGCCGTCAGGCCATCGTGCTCGCCGAAGCCGCGGGCAAATCGCTGACGTCCGGTCGGGCGGTCAGGATTTCAGCGTAGCCCGGTCCATTCCGCTGCCGGACGTGCTTTTTCACCAGCAGGCCGCCTTCCCTCTCATGAAATGAACGCATCGCGTTCCTCTGGTCGCTGGGCTTCGATGAAAAAAATCCTCTGTCTGCTCTGGGTCGGTGTTTCGTTGGCCTCGGCCCGCGAGCCGCGCGCCAGAAACGTCATCTTGTTTCTCGGCGATGCCGGCGGCCTGCCCACGCTCAACGCGGCTTCCCTCTACGGATACAACCGCCCGCAAGCTTTGTTCATCCAGCAGATGCCACAGATCGCACTGTCTGACACCTCCTGTCTCAACCGTTGGGTGACCGATTCCGCCGCGGGCATGACCGCCATTGTCACCGGACAAAAGATCTACGAACGCCAGTTGTCCGCACTGCCCGAAGGCGACACGCTGCGACCGCTGAAGACCATCCTCGAATACGCCGAGGAGCGGGGACTTTCGACCGGAGTCATCACGAACATGCCGTTCTGGGATGCCACGCCGGCCGCTTGCTACGCCCACACCGCCGAGCGCTCGATGATTGGGGAGATTTTCAGGCAATTGCTTCATCCTCGGTTCGGCGATGGCCCGGAGGTGATAATTGGCGCGGACTGGAAGCGTATTATCAAAGAGGCGGGCAAGCTCGGGATCGATGCTGCACAAGGATTGGCGTCATCAAAATACCACTACTACGAACGCCCCGACGCAATCCCCGCCGGCGCGACGCGGGCCGCATCGATCTACGATGGCGACGATTTTGAACCGCAGCCGGTGCTCGACAACGTCCTCCATATCCTGGGCCGCAACCGCAGGGGTTTCTTCCTGATGGTCGAGTGGGACATGCATACCGCCAATCTCGAGAAGGGGCTCAAGCGGGCGCTGGTGATGGACGATCTGATCCGGCATGTGGCCGGCCGGGTGCCGCTTGACACGCTGATCGTCTTTGCGGCCGATCATTCCTTCGATCTTCGCCTCATCGGCGGCAACCGGGAGAAGCCGGTGACGGAACAACTCCTCGTGGCGCCGCAGGGCCAGAAGCCGCTTTCGCCCCCGGTTTTCCGAGTCAACGACTCGCATTCCGGCGAGGAAATCCTGGTGGCAGCACAGGGGCCGGGCGCCGCGCGGTTGCATGGCTTCATTCCGAATACCGGCATTTTCCACGTCATGATGGACGCTTACGGATGGAAGGAGTCGCCTTGAGAATCCCAGCCGTGAAACGCCTCCTTGCCATCTGGATTTCCTTCGCGGCTCTGGCCGCCTTCGCCGCCGAACCCTACCGGTTGATCGGCCATCGAGGCGGTGTGGTGGAGGACAAATTTCCCGACAACTCCGCCGCGGCACTGCACGGTGCAATTGCTCGAAACTACTGGGGGATAGAGATCGATATCCGTGAAACGAAGGACGGCGTGCTGGTCATGCAACACGATCCGGATCTCAGGCGGAACTTCGGCAACCCGCGGATAATTTTCGAAAGCACTTGGGAAGAACTCCAGCCGCTGCGCACCCGGATCGCCAACCAGCTGATCTGGCGCTTTGACGACGTGGTGCAGGCAGCGCAGGCCGCCGGTTTGCGCCTGATGCTGGATTCCAAGGATCCGCACACCTCCGGTTTCCCCGCCAAGGTCGAGGCTATCCTGAAAAAATACGGCATGGTCGAGCACTGCTACATCATCGGTACCGATGACGTCATGAACCACTTCGTCGGCAAGGCTCTGGTCGGAAGAAATTTCGGAGCTATGCGAGCGCTGATCGAGGCCGACCCGGCGGCCAAGGACCGTTATTTTCTGTTCGATGTTGGCGGAGCGCTGACCGCGGAGCGGGTTAAATGGACGCAAGACCACGGCGTGCGCGTCGTACCCAGCATCAACGTCTATCATTACTATGACCCCGCCACGATGGCCGGCAAATCGCGCGAAGAATTGAAACCTATCATCCTGGCTGCCGCGCGCAGACACATCGAAGCACTCAAGGCACTCGGCGTGACTGAATTTCAGATCGATTCGGAATTCGACGGCGGGTTCGATTGATAATTACCCGACGAAGTGACGCCGCCGGGAGGGCGGCGAGCCCCTTCGCCGCCGGGTCGACCAGAGATCGTTGCGGCGCGGAACGGAGTCCGCACTCCTACCGGGATCGCGTCACTTCTTCACGAAATGCTCAATCGTGTCCTGAGCGATTGCTCCGTGAGCAAAGGGTCTCGACCTTGCCGAGGATGAGGTCGGCGGAGGCGGTCCGGACAAATGGCGTCGGATTTTTGTTGTTGGCTTCGATCGATCTTGGCGTCGGCGATCTTGCGCGGCTGGCCCGGACGGGGCTCATCGCCCAAGCCGCGAAGCGGTGCGTCACGAAGAGCTGGCGCCACTTGCCCCACCGTCGCCAGCGTCACCTCGTGCCGTTCGGCCACCACGGTGTTGCTCAACCCGCTCGCACAATCCAGCACCATCCCGGCACGCGCGGCCGTGCGTTGACCCGACTTTGGCCGGCGGGTCAGCGTCGTCAGTTTCCGGTTTCTTCCGTGCTCGCCGCGCACAGCGAAACGCCAGGGACAAAAATCCGATCGTCACGGAAGTGATCCAAGAGTTAAAGGGGTTGACCCATGCCATTGCGGCGCGGGTATTCGCAGTCTATGTTTACCGCCTGTCCCTAAAACATGGGACGAGCGCGCTCCGAACCCAGCAGGAAAAGAGGGTGACAGCTTCCGCTCCCATCCCATCTGATCGGACTTTCGCTCGCACCCGATACGTCAGCGCCTCGTCCCAAACGGTGCGCGCGCAAGTCTTCCGAATCGCCCGCCTCGTAAGAATGGCCACGAATCTCCCCATCTGGCTGCGCCTGCCGCGCAGCCGCCTGGCAGCCGTGCTGGTTGTCGCTCTGGCCGTGGTCGACGGAAGCGTTGCGGGTTCCTCCCGTTCGTCGCCGATCGACTACGCCTCCGTCCAAATCATCGCTCCCGGCGATTCGGAAGAAGCGATCGTCGCCAAAGCCGCGCACGTCCTCCCGCGTTCCAACCAGGTCGCGTGGATGCGCCTCGAGCGCACGTTCTTCCTGCACTTCGGCATGAACACCTTTCGCGGCGTCGAGTGGGGCGACGGCCACGAAGATCCCGCGATCTTCAACCCCACCGCGCTCGACGCGAAGCAGTGGATCGCCGCCGCGAACGACGCTGGCTGTCGCATGCTCATCCTCGTCAGCAAGCACCACGACGGTTTCTGCCTGTGGCCCACGCGCTACACGCCCCACTCCGTCGTCGCCGCACCGTGGCTCGACGGCAAGGGCGACCTCGTCCGCGCCGTCGCCGACGCCGCCCGCGCCGAAGGCATCAAGCTCGGCCTCTATCTCTCGCCCGCCGACCTCTACCAGCTCCGCACCAACTCGCAGAATCCCGCCGGCTACTACGGCAACCGCAGCGCGAAGCTCCGCTCCACCATCCCGACCGATCCCGCGTTTTTCCAAAAAGACCCCGCCCGCGGCCGCGCGCCCGCACCCGGTTTCACGCGCTACACCTACGCGGTCGACGACTACAATCGCTACTTCCTCAACCAACTCTACGAACTCCTCACCGAATACGGCCCGATCTCCGACGTCTGGTTCGATGGCGCGAACCCCGACCCGAGCGTCCCCGAAGTTTACGACTACGCCGCCTGGTACGATTTGATCCGCAAACTCCAACCCGCCGCCGTCATCTCCGTCAAAGGCCCCGACGTTCGCTGGGTCGGCAACGAAAACGGCGTCGGTCGCACCACCGAATGGAGCGTCCTCCCGCTTCCGGTCGCACCCGATAAATTCACCTGGCCCGACCAGCAGGCGCAGGATCTCGGCAGCCGGGCAAAACTCACGCCCGGTTCGCATCTCTGGTGGTATCCTGCGGAAGTGAATACGCCCATCCTCGACGGCTGGTTCTGGTCGCCCGCGAAACGCCCCAAGAGCCCCGCCGAACTCGTCGACTACTTTTACCGCTCCGTCGGCCGCAACGGCAACATGCTCCTCAATCTTTCCCCCGACACCCGCGGCCTCATCCCCGACGACCAGCTCGCCGCGCTGCACGCGATGGCCACGGTCATCCGCGACACCTTCGCCCACGACCTCGCCGCCGGCGCCACCGTCACTGCCGAGACTTCCGACGCAACGCACGCCGCCGCCCTCGCCCACGACGGCGACCTCGACTCGTGGTGGGAAGCCGCGCCCGGCCACACGACCGCCACCTTCACGATCACGCTGCCCGCCGCCGCGATCTTCGACGTCGTCTCTCTCCAGGAAGCCGTCGCCCAGCGCAGCCAGCGCATCGAGTCGTTCGTCATCGAGACGTGGGACGAATCCACCTCGGCCTGGACCGCGCCCGCCACCGTCGACGAGCAAACCACCGTCGGGCACAAACGCCTCCAACGCCTCGCCGGGCCCGCGACGGCCGACCGCGTGCGTATCCGCATCACCGGTTCGCGCCTCGAGCCCACGCTCGCCGAGATCGGCCTCTTCAAACAATCGCTCCCGCTCGCCCCGCAAATCTCCGAGCGTTCCCGCGACGGCTTTGTCACCGTCACGCATCCGCATGCCCTGCCGCTCCTCTACACGCTCGACGGTCGCGAACCCACCGCCGACTCGCCCGTCTACCGCGGTCCGATCGCACTCCCCGACGGCGGCACGATCAAAGCCGCCATTCTCACCGCCGATCGCCGCATCGGACTCGCCGCCGGCAAAACCATCGTCGGCGCCGCACCCACCGGCTGGATCGCGCATGCCGCGCCGTCCGGCGACGCCGCCAAGGCCATCGACGCCGACGCCCACACGCTCTGGGAAACGCACGTCGCCGCCGACACCGCGCCCGCCGATCGTCCGAGCCTCACCGTCGACTTGGGCGCCGTCCGCCGCATCGGCGGCTTCGCGTATCTGCCGCGCCAGGACTGGAATTTCCGCGGCGTGATCGACCGCTATCGCTTCGAAACGAGTCTCGACCACACGCACTGGACCGCCCAGGTCGCCGCCGGCGAGTTCGGCAATATCAAGAACAACCCCATGCTCCAGGAAGTCACCTTCGCTCCGACCGAGGCGCGCTACTTCCGCTTCACGCCCCTCCGCGACGTCGAGCAAAGCGGCTGGGCGCACGTCGCCGAGATCACCGTCCTCCTCGCGAAATAAAAGCGGACTGCCATGGAAAATCCTTCTCTTCGTTCGCGCTGGCGCTCGCCGCCGCGTTCTTGCTCATGTTCGCCGGCGCGACCGCCGCTGTTCGCACCGACGCCGCGGACTCGCCGCGCGTCGTCCGCTCACGCAGCGCTCGCCGCTGCATCGCGCGAGCGGCTGTCGCTCGTATCGCGGCACGTTCGACCTGCCCGCCGTCGACGAGGATCGCCGCATCTGGCCGACGTTCGACGGCGTCTACCGCGACGCCATGGTCTGGCTCAACGGCTGGCTCGTGAAACGCCACGAGAGCGGCTACTCGCCGTTCGCTCCTCGACGCCTGCGACCGCCTCGGTCTGCTCGTGATGGACGAATGCCGCCTGCTCGGTGCCGACTCCGCGAATCTCCGCCGCTGGGAGGAGCAACTCTACCGAGACCGCAATCATCCTTCCGTCGTCATCTTGCCACCTCGGCGCCATGTCGACGACGATCACGCCGGATAGCCGGAACCGCGGAGTATTGCCGACAGTTCTCGGAAGTATTTATCCTAAAAGGTGTGGTTGTAATTGAACCACAGAGACACAGAGAGCACAGAGAAAACGGCTTCCAAAAAAACTGATCCGGTCGGGAAGCTCACCTGCCGGATGAAACCATTTGCTCCGAGGTTTCTCTGGTTCGCCTCCCTGTGCCTTTGTGTCTTTGTGCGGATGCCGACGTGTCCTTCTCCCGCGACAATGGCGGCGAAGGGCCGCCGGACCCCTTTTCCGAGACGGCTGCCTACACCCCAGCGGCAAACGCTAGTTTAGGTTTTTTCGTAAATCCATCGGCAGCAGATTGCGGGCGAGCGCCTGCAGCGACGGATCGCTGATGCTGAGGCCGACCGCATGCAGCAAAACTTGAAAGTTGTAGAGCGAGCCGGTCGACAGCGTGCGCAGTTTATCTCCGTCCATCTCCGCGACGCAACGCCGGGCCTGGATCACGGCGGGTTCGACGCGATCGGCTTGGGCCAACGCCAGGGCAAGGCTCACGCGCCGATCCCACGGCAGATAGCGATCGGCGCCGGTCTGGAGCCGCGCTTCCAACAGGCCCAAGGCCGACGTGGCCGCAGCGGATTCGCCCAAGGCATTCGAAACCTGCACGCGCGCAGCCAGCGCACCAATATCGCCGGGAAAGCGCTTCAGCTGTTCCGCGACGACGGCCGCACTCGCGGCGTCGCCGGTCTCGGTCAGATATTCCGCCAGGCGAGCCGTCGCGGCGGCGGGGGCTTGTTCGTCGACGAACTCGAAGACTCGGACGGTCTGCCCCTCGAAGGCCCCGCCCACGGGCAGCTGGTACGGAACGGGACGAAGCCACAGGGGAACATTCCAACGACGGAGTTCGCGCACGAGGAGGCTGCTGCGATTGGAAAAATTTTTCGCCAGATAGAGCGCGGCAAAATTATCGAAGAACGGATCCCACGAGGGAATCACGAGGTAGCGGACGCCGCGGCCGCGGAGCAAATTCTCGGCCTCCTCCATCGTGTTGGGCGCGGCCGCAGCCAGACTCGTGCCGAAGCCGGCCCGGTTCTCGGGCGCGAAGGTGCCGAGGCCGCGCAGACCGCCGTAGTAACACAGGGCCGTTGTCACGTGCGGTGGCGCGTAGACGACCGCCCCCGGTTCCGCCGTGCGCGCAGCCAGCCAATGCGCCAGGTGTCGCTCGATTACTTCCTGCGCTTCGAAGGCCGTCAGCGCCGGTGCGTCGCCTTGGTCCCGTGGCGGCAGCAGCCGGCAAACTCCTGCCCCCATCGCGACCGCCGCGAGGAGCGCCGCAAGCCACCTGCCCGCGGCGGCGGGTGCGAAATCGATCTTCAACGTCAGGGCGACGAGCAGCGCGAGCAGCGTGCCGTCGGCGACACTCCACCAGCGCAATTGCACGCATGCGAAGCCGAGCGCGACGAGTGCCGGTCCGAGCGCCAGCGCCAGCCGCAGGCGGTGCTCGGAGGGAATCGGGCGGCAAAAAATAAACCAGCCCGCCACGACGATGAGCCCGAGCGGGGCGAGCAAGGCGGCGACCGTCCCGCCCGCCGCATCGGTCCGCACCCAAGCCCAGACGCTCGCGGCAAAGGGACTGTTCGGCAGACTCGAAAGCCGCGGCCAGAGCAGATCGCGCGCAAAAAAAACCTGCGTGCCGGTTTTCCACATGACGAGTGGCACGCTCGCGATCGCCGTCGCGGCGAGCAGCAGATGCGCGAGCGTCGCCCCGCGGCGCAACGACGCGGGGGCAGCGAACCCCTGAGTCGCCACAATTAGACCTTCGGCGAGGCCGAGCCACGCGACTCCATAAAGCGGATGCACCGAATCGAGGCGCCACGATGCCAGGTGGTCCGGGAAATTTTCGAGCAGATAGCCAACGAGGATGATTGTGCTGCCGCCCCCTGCCCAATGGCGCCATAGACGTGCGTCGACCACGGGAGCGTCGCCGCGGCGCGCGAGACCGGCGGCAAACAGCCCGCCGAGAAAAATTCCGAACAGAATCGGGATCTGCGTCGGCGCTTGGAGCCAGACGCCGACGCCGCCTACAATTCCGGCGAGCGAGAAGCATCGGGCCGGGTTTGCCTGCGGCCGAAGGGCCGCGAGCAGAGGAAGGACGCTGCCCAGGGCGAGCAGCGCCGTCGCACCGAGGTCGTCGGGCGCACCCGGCAGGAAAGCGGCGCCGAGCGGAAAGAACGCGACGAGGCCGAGTGAGAGCATGCCCGACGCAACCGCGCCGAAGTTGCGCGCGGCGAAGAGCCCGAACGCGAGCACCACGAGCGCGAGCAAGAGCGGATCGGCGTAGAGTGCGGCGCGTTCCACGGCTGCGCCGAGCGGCTGGCCGGTGCATACGCGATCGACGCGCGCGAGGGTCGCGAGCCACCAGCGGTAGAGCGAAGTCGATTCGACGGGGCGTCCGCTGGGAACGTTGTCGTAGTCGACATGGTGAAGTTGAAACGCGTGGTGCGCGAGCATCACCTGGGTCTGGGCAATCCACTCGAAACTTTTCTCGTTGCGCTCCGGTACGATCAGCACGCGCTGGCCGCCAGTGTGGCCCGTCGGCGAGTTCGCGGTGACTAAAGCGGGGAACGGAGTCCACGGCGCGAGCGCGTTGACCGCCTCGACGTGGCTCAGCCGACGCGTCGTCGTCCAGGCCAAAAACGCCAGCGCACAGACGGGAGCGAGCAGCCACAAACGAGGAAGGAAACGGGAACTCATCGGGGTGAAGGCGCGGAATGTGCGGGAGGTTGTGGCACCTTGGGCAAAGCGCGCAAGGCAAGTTCGGCGAAGCCGCCAAATCGGCGGGCAGCGGAGCAACCGCCCTGCCCCTCAAACGCCAAATCGCGTCACTGCACGGCGAGTTCGTAGATGGAAACGCTGAAGCGCGGGAGCGTGAGCGCGCCCGGAATTTGCGCGAGCGGCAGACGACTGATCGCCGGTTCCTTCGCGTCTTCGCGTGTAGAGGCGAGGCGCCAGAGCGTGCCTTGGCCGGTGAGATTCGCGCCGGTCAGATCGAGCTTGAGTGGCTGTTCGACGTCGGTCGGGTTCAACACTGCCACCGTCAGCGTGCGGCGATCTTCAGTCCACGCCGCCACCACATCGACCGGGAAAGTGTCGCTGCCGGCGTTGACGGCGGGCTGCTCGCCGCCGAACGGCTCCGTGGGCTTCGGCTGCGGCTAATTGCCGGCGACGGCCACCGGGATCGAGCCGAAGTGGTCGCGATAGATTTTGAAGACGAGACCGCTGGCCGTGAGCTGCGGATGCACGGTGTCGCGTGTCAGCAGCGACGTCGCGAACGTCTGCGCGGCCATCTGATAGAGATCGGAGTTGCGGAACATCTCATGAAAAATCCAGGCGTAGGCAGGATACGCTTCGTGACTGCCGCCGATGTAGGCCCACTCGTCGAGGTTGATGGGCTTCGGATGCGCGACGAGCTGAGGCAGCCGCTTCTCGTATTCGCGATATTCCTCGACCTTGATCCTGACGTGATTGGCGCCGCGGCGCATCCAGTCGGTGATGGGTTCCTTCGGGTCGTTCGGCACCTGATCGTTCTTCGCCAGGCCGAAATGCGTGCCGCCGAAGTTGTAGAAGTGCTCGCTGATGAAATCGATGTTATCGAAGCAGTCGACGAGCAGGGCGCCGGTCCAATCCGCGGGCGAGAGATAATCCGGCACGATGTCCTTGCCGAGCAGGAGCGCCTGCTTCGCGCCGGTCATCGTGTCGGGCATCGCGCCGCACGCGATCAGCGTGATGCCGGGATCGACGCGGCGCATCGCTTTGGCGAACTCGTTGTGCTTCCAAAGAAACTGCTTCAACGGCATGTAGCCGTATTGATAATTTCCCCACATCTCGTTGCCGACGCCCCAGAACTTCACGCCATAGGGCGCCGGATGACCGTTGGCGGCGCGCTGCCGGCCCATCACGGTGTCGGCGGAACCGTTCGTGTATTCGACCCATTGGGCCGCCGACCATTCGTCGCCACTGCCGGCATTCACGGTGATATAGGGCTCGACCTCGAGCAGCCGGCACATCGTCAGGAACTCGTCGGTGCCGATGTCATTCGATCCCACTGCGCCCCAGACCGGATCCTTGATCGGTGGGCGACGATCGGGGTCGCCGATCCCGTCGCGCCATTCGTGCGCGGACACAAAATTGCCACCCGGAAAACGATAGACGCCGGAACGGAGACTCTTCAGCACCGCGATGGGTTCGGGCCTCCCCTCGACGTTGTCGGCGGACATGAGCGAGACGGCGCCGATATGAAACGAGCCGCTGCCGGTCGCCGTGATTTCGAGATCGGCGAGCCCGGCGGTCTCAGCAGGAAACGTGAAGGTGAATTTCTGATACTCCGGTTTCAACCCGCCGAGCGTTACCGTGTGGCGCGGCGCACCCGGAACGGTGCTCCAGACGAGACTCACAGTCACCTTCGCGGTGGGATCGCCGGCGAGTTGAATGCGGCCTTGGTAGGTCGCGCCCGGAGTGAGTTTGACGCCGGTCTGACGAATGCCGCGCGGCTCGCCGTCCGCAAGTTTCACCAGCGGCGTGTGGTCGCCGACGAACGGATGCGCTGTATCCATCACGACGGACTCCGCGGGCCCAACGGGATTCCAGCGCCCAGGACCGGAGTCCAGCCGGCCGAAAAAACCGGCACCCGGACCACGCGGTTTCGGTTCCTCCGTCGGCTTCGGCCCCACCGGATAATAGAATTTCCGGTCGTCCACGACTTCGCTCCAGAGCGTGTTGTAGACCATGTTGCCCGCGTGCTCGACGAACTGGCCATAGACATACGGTGAAATCGGCGCGGCGGTTTTTGCAGCGTCGACGTGAGCGACGATCGGCTGGCTCGGCGAAGCGGTTTGGCCCTGCGCGAGCAGTGCGGTGAGCAGAAGGAGGAAAGGGTAGGATTTTTTCACGAGCGCTTGGGGTTTCAGAAAATAAAAACCAGGCGGGGTCACGGCGACGCGGCCTCCGTCCAGACAAACACCGCGCCGTCTTTGCGGTCTGGCCGCGGGCCGGGCGATTCGGCGGAATATGGTTCGCCCGTGAGCGGATCGAGTCCGATGTAGCGATGCGTCTTCAGTGAAAGCAGCATGCACTCGCGGCGGAGCAGATCCTGCCACTGGAACAGGCTGCCGTCGGATTCCGTTTTCAACAGGCGCACGTCGCCGGAAAGTCCCACTCCGACCACGGTGACGAAACCGCTGCCGTCGAGCGCCTCCAACGCCACGCGGCCCCGGCCGCGATCCAGCACGCGAAATCGCGCCGCCGATTTTTTCGCGTCGTCGGAATCTGGACGCGCGTGATGCAGCATCCCGTTGGCGTTGGCCCAAACCACTGAGCGATCCGCGAGGTTTGTGAGCGTGATGACCCGGCCCAGCGGCAAATTCCTCGAGCGATCGGCGAGCGGCTCCACGACGCGAAAGGTGTCGAAGTCGGCGTAACCGCCTTCGTGTCCCGCGGTGTTGAATGCGAAGAGCGCGTAGCGCACGCCTTGGAAAGTTTTTAGCTGATACGGCAGGCGAATCTCGTCGCCGACCGGCGTGAACTTTTCGCCGTCGATGCTGTAGCTCAGGCGGGCGAGATCGGCGTCGTAGTCACCCGTCGCGCGAAGGCTCACGCGGTGGCCGGTGAACGGCTGGTCGATCGTCGCGTTGGTGGCTTGATCGTAGCAGCGGAGGACGGCGCCCTTTTCGGTGCGGGCGATGCCGATCCACGCGCAGGGGATGTTGAGCAACGCGAGGCCGGCGACGTCTCCCGGCTGCAAGCCCGCCGCGTCGAGTACGACCGTCGCGGACGACTCGGGGCCGATGACGCGTTGCGTGAGCGAATTTCTGGCCACGAGAAAATGTTCGGCGGGCAAGGTGTGCAGTCGCAGCGCGCCGGGTTTTTCCGTGAGCGACCACTTGGCGTCGACGGGCGCGTGGTTCCATTGCCAGACCGGCAGGAGCGCGGCGCCGGTGAAGTCGTCGTTGCGCTCGTAGGTGGCGGTGGGCGCGACGTCGGCGGCGACGGCGGGTTTGATCCACGTGCGCGGCGAGCGGCCGAGATTTCCGGGCAAGCCGAAATACGGCCAGCCATCCTGCCACGTGACCGGCGAAAGGAACGTGGTACGGCCGACGGATTTGAAATCCATCATCGAAAATCCCCACCAGTCGCCGTTGGGCAGATCGACGAGGCCGCCTTGATGGAGGGGAACGGCGCCGAAGGCGTTGTCGTCCGGCTTGGACATTTCGAACTTCGCGCCGGGCGCGGGCACGGTGGAGCGCTGGCCCAGCCGGCCACTCCACCAGCCGCGCTGCGTGCCCATCGTTTCGCGCGCACTGATCGCGACGGTTTCATAGGGCCCTTCGGGGCGGTCGGCGCGCGCGCACTGCATGCGTCCGACGGGTGCGTAGTCGGCGCTGACGATGTAATACTTGCCGTGGATTTTGTAGAAGTGGTGGCCCTCGCCCATCGCGTTTCCCCGCGGGATGATCACGCGCTCGCTCCCTTCGATGACGTCGCTGAGGTCCGGTTTGAATTCAATCATCCGCACCTCGCCATAGTTGAAGACCGCATAAATGCGTCCGTCGTCGTCGAAGAGAACGGAGAGATCGTGAATCGCGCGGTTCAGACTGCGGTGCTGCCACGGGCCGGCCGGATCGCGGCTGGTGAAGATCTGCAGGCCGTGACCGTTGACGTTGGAAAAAATATAGAACGTCCCGTCGTGATAACGGATGCACGGCGCCCAAATCCCCTGCCCGTAGCTGTCCCGTCCGCCTTCGAGGCGAAACTCCGGCCCGAGGTCGAGCCGCGGCGCGGCGTAGCTGAGAAATTTCCAATTCACCAAATCCTTCGAGTGCAGCACGACGAGCCCGGGCATCGCGTGCATCGTGGTGCCGGCGAGATAAAAATCGTCGCCGACGCGGATCAGGTCGGGATCGGAGAACTCGTCATAGAAAAGCGGATTCGTGTACGTGCCGTTGCCGTTGTCCGGCATCCAAGTGGTGCGCGCGACCGGCGCCGCGCGGCTCGGAACGGCGAGGGCCAGGGCGACGGCGGCCCCGAACAGGACGGTGAAAAACGAGGTAGTTCGGGAGCACATCAGAGTTTTTTCGCCGGGAAGCGGAGGAGCGTGACGGAGTGCGCCGGGAAGGTGCGCGTGAACGAGGCCGCGGCGTTCGCGAGCGGTTCTTCCTTCGGAGCGACGTTCGCGGGCTGCGCGACGGTGTTCACGGCGGAAGGTTCGCCGGCGAGGACAATCGCTTTGCCGGCGCCGATCTCGCGCGCATGCGCGACGTGGATCTCCGTCTCGAGCGGTTGGCTCGCGGTGTTGACGATCTTCACCACGAGTTCGCCGCTCGCGTCGATGTAGGACGCGGAGGCAAACGCCGCCGCCGCCGGCGTGTTCGGCGTGTCGGTGGCTTCCATGACGAGTTTGCCGTCGACGTAACCGCGCGCGCTGTGGCCGCTGACTTCGAGTTTCAAATCATACCAGCGATCGTTCTCGACCGAGAAGGGCGTGCTCGGACCGTAGGGCTCGCGTCCGCCGTCCTGCGAAACTTCGCAGCGGGAAACGGTGTTGCCCCAGCCACCGAGATTCCACCAGCGGTAGTTGTCTCCGTCGGCGGCGTGCCAGAGCACGATGAACCCTTCGCTTCCGCCGAGCTTCCGCGCGCGCAGGCTCACGGTGTAGTCCGTCCACGAAGGATCGCCGGTGAGCGCCCAGGTTTGCTGGCTGTTGCCCAGCGGACGAACGACGCCGTCCTCCACGGCCCAGCGTGCGTGCGTGAATTTCCATTTGCCGGAGTCCGAGAGGAGAGGCTCGGAGGAGAGTTCCCGCCCGTCCGGAGCGGTGACGACGAGGTCGGTGTATTCGACGCGCGTCCCGTAAGCGCCCACGCCGATGCGACCGTGCGGGTGCGGATCCTCGGGCGCCGCGACCTTGGGAACATCCAAGGTGGCCGGCACGACGACGTCGCCTTTGTTTTGTCCGAACATTGCCAATACATGGTAGCTCGGCGAGCCGAAGGCGTGAAGGGCATCGTAGCCGATCAGGTTGGTGTTCCACTGCCAGCCGCGCGGATGGCCTTTCGCCTGGTCGTCGAGGTTCACATTCGCGAACAGCGGCGCGTAGCACTGCATGACGACGTCGTCGGCATTTCGCTCGAGGCCCATCGCAAAAACGGCGTCGCTCAGGGCGGACATGAGATTGGGCGTGGGCGAACCGCCCTGCGTGGCCCACTCGCCCATGAAGACCTTCACGCCGTCGGCCTTGCGACCTTCGGGATGGCCGGAGCCGCGATCGTAGCGGTTGAATTGCCGCAGCATGGACGGGGCGCTCGCGTAAATGTGATCGTCGACCACATCGGGTTTCGAATTCACGAGCGGCGTCGTCGTGATGATCTCGAGTTGCGGATATTTTTCGCGGATAGCTTTTGCCATCTCGGCGAAACGTCCTTCGTAGCTGCCGGAGCGGTCGAAGAAATCCTCGTTGCCGATCTCGACGTAATGCAGCGCAAACGGCTCGGCGAAACCGTCGGCGGCGCGGCGCCTCCCCCACTCGCTGTCGGCCGGTCCCATCACATATTCGATCTCCTCGAGCGCTTCCTTCACGTAGAGCGCCAGCTCCGGGCTGCCGGGCGGCGCGTAGTCGCCGTTGAGCACGTAGCCGGCAAAGAGGGCGAGCACGGGTTCAGCGCCGAGCTGTTTGCACCAGAGCAGATACTCCGGCAGGCCGAAACCGTCGCTGCTGCGGTAACCCCAGCACCCTTGATGGCCGGGACGCTCGTCGGCGGGGCCGATCATCTTCTTCCAGGCAAAGCGATCGGCGAAACGACTACCCTCGACGTAGTTTCCGCCGGGCAGGCGGATGAATGCCGGATGCATGTCCGCCAGAAGTTTCATGAGGTCAGGCCGCAAGCCGTTCGGCACGTCGCGATACGTCGGCGGAAAAAGCGAAACGAAGCTGAAGTCGACGCTCCCCTGCCCGTGCGCCGAGAGGATAAAGCGCGCGTCAGCGGTGGTGGGCGCGTCGGCCGGTGTCGCGAGTGCGACGGAGTATTTTTTCCATGCGCCGGTGATCGGGCCCGTGTCGACGTGCACGATCGTTTTGTCGCCGGCATCGAGTTGCAGCGAGGCGGTGACCGGGCCGGTGAAGCCATCGACGCCGCGGGCGTAGAAGGTCGCCGTGTATTTGGTTTCCGGTTTCACTGGAATGCCCCAGTAGCCGTTGTTCGCGATGCCGCCGACACCGCCAGTGAGCGTGAGCCGGAGGTTGATCGGCAGCGATGCGTTCACCGGGTCGGTCCGATTCGTCGCCGCGGTGGCTGAGCCGACCGCCGACCAATGGGGCGGGATGACACCGAGCGCCGGTCTCACCTCGCGGCCGGCCGCCCCGGAGGGCGGATCCTGGAATGTGCGATTGCGGATGAGTTCGGCGAAGAGGCCGCCATCGTAGCTGTAGTTGATTTCCTCGGTCATCAGCCCGTAGAAGGTCGGCGGGATGGCCGCGCCGCGGGCACCGAGGTCGATTTCCAACCGGGCCGGCGCCGCGAAGCCCGCTGCGAGCGTTATGACCAGCCCACCGGCGAAACGCAGAAGCGAGGGGAAGAGATTTTTTTTCATATGGGGGATGCGCGGCATCGACGTGGCTCAACCGGACAGACGCGTTTACTTTTCAGATTTCGCGGCGAGAAAACCGTTCACGTCGAGCCAGTGCGTGAAGACTTCGAACCACCAGTAGGTCGGGTGATTCGGGTAACCCATGCCGAAGCCGTGACCGCCGTTCTGATACAAGTGAAACTCGACGGGCCTCCCGGCGTCGAACCAGGATTTGATCAGGCCGAATTGGCCGTGGAAGAGAAAGTCGTCCGCGGCGATCGCCGTGAAAAGCGGCGGTGCGTCCTTCGGCACGTCGACTGGTCCCATGCCGCCGTAGATGGGAGCGATGAAGGCGAATTTCATCGTCGGCGCGTGGAGCGTGCAGTGCATCGTGAGGCCGGCGCCGGCGGAGAAACCCATCATGCCGATGCGCTTGGGATCGACGTGCCACTTGTCGGCGTTCTGGACGATCATCGCGTAGGCGGCCTCGGCGTCGGCCTGCTGGTTGGACAGATCCCACGCTGGCGGTTTCGGCACCGGCGGCGCCTCGCCGGTCGGTTTGCCGGCCGCGGGCGTCACGGCGGCGAAAGTGCGGTTCATCGATTCCTTCAGACCGTCGAGCGTCGGGGGCGTGGGGAAAAGGCGGTATTTGAGGACAAAGGCGGCGACGCCTTGAGCGTTGAGGGCCTTCGCGATTTTCCAGCCTTCGTTGTTGATCGAAAGCCAGCGGAAGCCGCCGCCGGGCGCGACGAGTACCGCGGTGCCGTTGGCCTTGGCGGGATCGGGGAGAAAAGGTGTGAGCGTAGCGTCGGAGACATTGCGCACCATCGGTTCGCCCCACTGGCGGAACCAGCTTTCCTTCGCGGGCTGGTCTTTGACGCCGCCCGTGTTGAGCGGAATGGCATCGGGTTCGGCGGGAGCGTCGAGTGGGTAGATGGTGCCGTCCTGCGCCAAGGCGGAGGCGGCGTATACGAACGCGGCAACGAGGGCGGCGGCCTTGGTCAATTTGATAAACGTATCGGTCATGATCGGGATGTTTATAGAGATCGAAGTGGCTGGAAAAATCAGAGGCTTGGCGACAGGACTGCGGCGTATTTGCCGGCGGGCGCACGTCATCGTTTCTCCACGGCGGCTTCGAGCAGGCGCGCGGTTTCCACGGGCTGAGTGAGGTGCACCACGTGCGGGCCTTCCATGATTTCGGTCGTCCAGCCGCGGGTTTTCGCGCGCTCGTAGTAACGGAAAAACATGTCCTGCTCGGGGGTCTTGCCCTTGTCGACGGTCAGGATGTAGGTGGTCGGAATGCGGCGAGCCTCGTCTTGATGTTCGAGCTTGATCGGCTCGGTAAATGTTTTCTCCGACTGGGGCACGATGTGCGGCACGGGTTTTCCGGTCTGGTCGCCGAGCGAGATGAATCCGTTGGTCGCCGGCATGCGATGCGCCGTCGCCTCCGGGCTCATCGACGTATATGCGCTCTCGCCGTTTTCCGGCAGGAACGCGTCGAGGTAGATCACATGTTTCAGCCGGCTCGCGACGCGGTCCGCTGCGCCGGTGATGACCATGCCACCGTAGCTATGGCCAACGAGCACGACATCGTGGAGATCTTCCCACTCGATGAAATTCACGACGTCTTGAATATGCAGGCTCAGGCCGACGTCCGGCGACGCGAGATGCGAGCGATCGCCCTGGCCGGTGAGCGTCACGCGGTAGACCGTGTGCCCGTCGGCCTGCAACGCTTCGGCGAGTTTCTTGTGCTCCCATCCGCCAGCCCAGGCACCGTGTACGATGACGTAGGTGAGCTTCGGTTTGGCGGACGACGACAGCGTCGTTGCATCCGCCGCGTGCAGCGATGGGCCGGCGGCGATCAGGCAGAAAAGGAGGCAGATGAGTTTGCGCATGGGGATGGGAATGAACGGACGTTTGAATTTAGTCAGAGTTTCACGGGGGACGTCTGCCGAAGATCGGCGGAGGATGCGCCGGCCGCGAGAGTCCATTCGCCCGTGGGAATCGCGTAGGTTTTTCGCGCCACGTCCCAACGCCGGAGGGCGACGGCGGGGACCGCGATCGAGACGGTCTGTTTTTCGCCGGCTTTCAGATGCACGCGACGGAAACCGCAGAGCGCGCGAAGCTCCTGCGGCTGCGAGGCGGCGGGCGGCGTGACGTAGAGTTGCACGACCTCGTCGCCGGATCGCGCGCCGGCGTTCGTCACGTCGACGGTCACGTTGAGCGAGGCGTCGGCAGCTGGAGCCACGTGAAGGTTGGCGAAATCGAACGTCGTGTAACTCAGCCCGTGGCCGAACGCGTAGAGCGGCTGGCCGGTGAAGTAGCGGTAGGTGCGGTTCTTCATCGAGTAGTCGGTGAAGTCCGGCAGGTCCGCGGTGGAACGATAGAACGTGACGGGCAAGTGGCCCGAAGGATTGACGAGGCCGAAGAGCACCTCGGCGACGGCGCGGCCACCGGACTGACCGGGATACCACGCTTGGATCAGCGCGGGCAGGTGTTCGTCCTCCCACCTCAGGGCCATCGCGGAACCGCTGCAATTGATCAGGACGACGGGCTTGCCCGTGGCGTGCAGCGCCCGCACGAGATCCTCCTGCTCCTGGGGCAACTCGATCGAATCGCGGTCGAAACTTTCCCCCTTCTGCGCCGGCGTGATGCCTCCAACGTAAACGACGACGTCCGCCTGTGCGGCCGCTTCGAGCGCCTCGGCCTTGAGTTCAGCGACGGAGCGCGTGGTCGTGTTGTCCTGCTTGCTCCACGGCGCGTGGCCGGGCTTCGTCGTGATCGGACTGCCCATCGCATGGGCCACCTTTATATCCGATCCGGCGAGACGCTTGATGCCGTCAAGGATCGAGATCGGCTGCGACGCATTGCCGTGATAATTGCCTTCGAGCATCGACTTCGAATCGGCATTCGGACCGATGACGGCGATCTGCTTCACCTTCGCGCGGTCGAGCGGGAGGAGACCGTCGTTTTTCAGCAGCACGATCGATTGACGCGCGAGTTCGAGCGCGACCTGGCCGTGCTCCGGGAGGTCGTTGTCCTTGAGTGTGTATTTTGAATACGGAACCTGCTCCGCCGGATCGAAAAGCCCGAGACGGAAGCGCGTCCACAACGTGTGATAAAGCGCTTCGTCGATTTCCTTTTCGGTAACCAAGCCCTGCTGCACGGCACGAACGAGCGCGTTGTAGTCGCCGCCGCAGCACAGGTTGCAGCCGGCCTTCACCGCGGCCGCGGCGGCTTCCTCGGCGGTCTTCACGAAGTGGTGTTGCTGGGCGCCGTAGATGTCGCGGACGGCGTCACAGTCGGAGACGATGTAGCCCTCGAAACCCCAGCGCTGACGCACGAGTTCGGTCAGGAGGAAATGATTCGCGCTGGCGGGCACGCCGTTGAGTGAATTGTAGGCGCTCATCACGCCGGCGACTTTGCCTTCGCGCACGACGCGCTCGAACTGTGGCAGATAGGTGTCGAACAAATCGCAATCGGAAATCACCGCGTCGAAAGAGTGCCGGCTGCGCTCCGGGCCGCTGTGCACCGCGTAATGTTTCGCGCACGCCATCGCGAGCATGTAGCGGGAATCGTCGCCTTGGATGCCTTTGACGAACTCGATGCCGATCTCGGCCGTGAGATAAGGATCCTCGCCGTAGGTTTCCTGCCCGCGGCCCCAGCGCGGGTCGCGAAAAATATTTATGTTGGGCGTCCAATACGTCAGCCCCGACCACCATTTCGAGTCGCCGTGGTGGGTGTTCGCGTAGTCGTTGAACTTGGCACGGCCTTCGATGCCGATCACGCGGCCCTCCTGACGAAACAGCTCGGGATTCCACGACGCAGCGCCGCCGACGGGCTCGGGAAACACGGTGGCGAAACCGTTGTTGGCGACGCCGTGCAGCGCCTCGTTCCAATAGTCGTAGGCGGGCAGGCCGAGACGCGGGATGGCGGGCGCGGCGTTTTTGAGCTGCGAGACTTTTTCGGCTAGCGCCATCCGACGGATGAGGTCATCGGCCCGCGCGCACAACGGCTTCGAAGCATCGCGCCAGATCACCGGCTCCGTCACCTTCGGCGGGATCATCGCCGCAGCCGAGAACGCATCGGCGAGTTCATTCGCGGCGAACGACACGATCTCCGCGCCGGCGCTGTCCTTGATCGTGATGGTATTGAATTTTGCGCGACCCTTGCTCGCGACGAACGTAAGTTGCAGCGGTCCGCGCAACGCGTCGTCCGCCTTCTCGATCGTGCCGCGGATCGTGGCGATCTTCCGTGCGCCGCCGGCCGCCACGAAGAGGTCGAAATTTTTGGCGAGCACCTGCTCACCGGCGATCACGTCGAAGACGCGTTCGCCGGCGGCGGTCACGGTCGTCTCGGCGGCGCCGATCTCGATCGCGTATTTTCCCGCGGGGAGATTCGAGACCGTCACGGTGAAACGAGCGCCGTTCACATCTTCGTGAAACGCCTCCATCGCGGCGCCCTCTCCTGCTCCGGCGATGGGAATGAAGGGCGGCTCCTTGCGATGGGTGAAATCGCCGCTGATCGCGACCTTGCCGCCGCAGCTGGTGCAGGTTTCGTCGGCAGCGAACGCCGCGAAGTGCGAGAGGAACGCCACCGCGAGGAGCAGGCGCAGCGATCGCGGGACAGGCGGGAGAGACGGGATGAGCGAAGACATTGTCATGAGCTGCGGTCGCACTCGCTGCGGGCGAGTCGCGCGGGTGCCGGGGCTATTTAAAAAACGAGACGGAGTAGTTGAGTTTTCATGAGACGAGCATTGGGAGAGGGAAATTGGCGTATTCGTTTCGTGCGGACGCAAAGGAGACGGTTTCAGGGTTGCACGCGGATGACGGCGCGGCGGTAAGCGACCAGCGTCGGCGTGCCGGCGTCCTCGGCTTGGAGAATCACGTGCACGGTGCCCGGCGTGGTCGCGGCCGGCAGCGTCAGGTCAGCGGTCAATTCGCCGGTCCGCGTCAGCGTGGCGCCGTCGAGGGTTCCGGCTTCGCGATAAATCCACCAGGTGACTTTCACGTTTTGGCGGTCGTCGCCGGCGTCCGTGCCGACGGCGGAAAGTTTCACCGTCGAGCCGGGCTTGGTCCACAAATCGAGCACCCCGGTCGAGCGATCGCCGTTGAGCGCAGGCCGGGGATTGTGGTTGGCTTTGGCGAAGTCCGCGGTGACGCACCATTCCATGCGCGCAGCGAAATCGTTCTGAAAATGTTCCCGCCAGCGCCAGATGGTGGCCTGGTTGGAACTGTCGAACCGGCCCGGTTCCACCTCGATGCGATCGCAGCTGGAGGCATTGTCGGTCCAGATCGGGCGCGTCTCGCCGGCCGGTTGATACCACGCGTAGCGGCCGCCCCACCCGCCGTAGGCAGGGCTTTGGTCCCAGCCAAGACCGCGATCAATCAGGCCGAGAAAACTCGGCGTGTCGCCTTCCATCAAATACAGCCGACGCGGATAGAGCGCGCCGAGAGGGCCGTGATGCTGGATGACGTGCGTTTCGAGCCACGGATTCGCCACGAGCGCAGCGTGGTAACCGGGCGCAGCCTGCACGTCCTGTCCGCCCGAAATGCCAGACCACGTCGCGCGGTAGTATTCCTGATAGCTGGTCGGGCTGGAGGGGCTGACGATGTAAAAGAGGCCGGGAAACTCGCGCCGAATCCACGGGCCGGAGTCGTCCTGATCCGAGATCGCGTAGACTCGCAGTTTGGCGACGAACTTTTCCAGCTCCGGCGCCGCACGGGAGGCACGCACGTCCCGGAGCGCTTGCGCCAGCGTGTTGGGGCCGCCCCACACCGAAACCCAAACCGGCCGGTCATCGGCGCGATCCACGGCTTCGATCAGACGGAGGGAACCGCCGGAACTTTTCCCCTCGCCGACGAAGGCCATCCCGAAGCCAGGCTGGCCCGTACAAGTGACGGCGCCCAAATCCGCCGCCGTGGGAAAGCCGCGCACGTGCTTCGCCAAGTTCGGCTGCACCTCGGCGTAGGCGGCGAGATCGCGATGGATCAGATCTTCGCGCGGATTCTGTCGGAGCCAGTTTGAAGTCGTGGCGACGAGCCCTTCGAGGTCGAATTGATCCGCGTAGACCAGCAATCGGACCAAGGATTCCTCGTCGTCGGGTTCGTTGGAAAGGTCTGTCAGGACGATCAGCCGTGGCTTCACGTGCGGGAGAACCCGCGCGTTTTCCTGCGCGGCGAGCGGGAGTGCCGTCAGCGCCAGCAGTGCAGCGCCCGCCAGGAAGCGCGCGATTCCGAGACGCACGTCGGTCATCGGCGGCCGGGCGTCGATGCGGCTCACTTCGCCCACGCCTCGCCCTCCGGCGTGCGCCGCCACGCAAAATATTCGTCGAGGACGGCCAGTGACTTCGCGTCGGGCACCGGGCCGGGATGCGCTTCGTTGTGAAAATACATGACCTGACGGTTGCCGTCCCTGAACTCGGGCCAGACCGGCACGCCGGGGCCGTTGGGGTCGGCGCGCTTGGCGAAGTTCGTCCAGTAGGTCGACATCGTCTCCGAAAGCGCGAAATCGCCCGGCGTGAGTTTCGGATCATTGCGGTCAAGAGTTTGGAAAACATAGGGCACATCCACGCCGTGCGGCGTACCGTGGTCGGCCTCGGGCGAACCGGCGGGGTGCTCCGGATGCTGATCGAAATGATAGTAGAAGATTTTCGATTTCCCGGTCCGCGCCTGCAGCGTGGCCCACGCCCAAGTCTGCCAGCCGAACGCGGCGTCGCGCATCAGATCGCGTGCGGTCTTCGGCACGCTGTCAGCACCGACCGGATACGCGCCGAGCAGCTTGTCGGCGAAGGGACCGTAGCGCTTCTGCACGTTGGCGATGAACTCGGCGGGCGTTTTCTCGCGGGAAAAACTCAGGCCTTCGTCGGAATTGTAGCCCACGAGAATGGCCACGTCGTTGTAGCGGCCCGCCGCGTAGAGTTTATACTGGTCGCCGGGAACGATCCAGCCGTCGACGATCGGCCAGGCAGAGCCGCTCCCCCACCCGGCGGGGAGCTTGTCCGGCGCGACCTGGCGTAGCGCCGCGATTGACGATGCTCCGGCTTTTTTGGCGAAATCCACGCCGGATGCTTCCGCTTCGGCGAGCGTGCGCATGTTTTCGCCGGGATAAGTGGTCGGCCGCGTCGGGCCGAAGGAGCCGCCGCTCTGGGAGATTGCACCCGTGAAGAGGCCCTTCGCCTCCGGTGACGCGCACAACATGCTGACGGCGATGCCGCCGGCCGACTCGCCAAAAATCGTCACCCGAGCTGGATCGCCGCCGAACGCCGCGATGTTTTTCTGCACCCACCGCAGGCCGGCGATCATGTCCTGCAGGCCATAGTTGCCTGAAACGTGATGCGGCGACTCGGCGCTCAACTCCGGGTGCGCGAGGAAGCCGAGCGGGCCGACGCGGTAGTTGAGGCTGACGAGGACCACGCCCTTGTGCGCGAGGTGCTCGCCATCGTGCACCGGCGTGGAAGTGGAACCGAAGGAAAATCCGCCGCCATAAATCCACACCAGCACGGGCACGCGTTCGGTCGGAGATTTCGCGGGCGTCCACACGTTCACATAGAGGCAGTCCTCGCTCACGTTCCCCTTCCCGTCGCCTTGAAAAGGATCGGGGCCGAATTTATCGGCGGCGCGCACGTCCGCCCATTTCGCGGCGGGCCGCGGCGCGCGCCATCGCAGGTCGCCGACCGGCGGGGCCGCGAAGGGGACGCCCTTGTAGATCGTCAGGCCGGGCGCGGCCACCCCTTGGACCAGACCGGATTCGGTCGCGACCGGCGCAGGCGGTTGAGCGCTGGCCGAGGCCACGGTGAGCAACGCAACGAGGACGAAGGTTAGTTCTTTTTTCATCAAAACGGTTTTTCGATTCAGGCTACTTGTGGTTGACGGACTTTACACCCAGCAGCGGAAGTATTGTTTCCGCGTAGCGCCGGCCCAGTTCGCGATAGCCGGCGGGCGTGAAATGCAGATGATCGGGGCCCGCGAGACAGCCCCGCGAGCCGACGACATGCGCGGTCGGAATGGTCTTCGGCAGCGCGTCGATGATTTCATTCATGCTCGCGCACTGGCCGTGCTGATCCGCCGCCACGACTTCGCCAGCGAGCAGGGGAACCTCTTCGGCTTTTAGATTCAGATCGGCGAGCAGGTTTTCGTAAACGGCTTTGACCTTCGCCGGCCACTGCTGGTCCCCGGTATTCGATTCGCCCTGATGCAGGAGGATGCCTTTGATGACGCCGCTCTTCTGCGCGAGCCTGCCCATCTCCACCAGCCGGCGATATGGATTCCCCTCGTAGGCGGCGATCCATGGCTTCATCCATGTCGGCGCGGTCGCCGTGTAGGCCTCGTAGTTGACCTCGTCGAACAACTCGATCTTGCACCCGCCGACGGCGACACTGACGACGCCGATCTTGAAATCCGTCGGAAGCGTACTGACGAGAGTGCGGCCGAAATAGTCCGCGGGGCTGAGGCCGCAAGGCGGCCGGCATAACGGCGGCGTCGCCGTATACCAGTTCCCTTTCACGCGGTCCATTTTTGGAAAATCGACCGCTGCGAGAACTTGAAAGCGCGCGTCGACGCCCGTTTTGGCGTCGGCGGGGATGCCAGGAAATCCCTCCATGTTCGACTGCCCGAAACAGAGGAAGACGAAAAAATTCCGATCTTGAGCAGACGAGGTGCTTGCAGCCAGCAGGAGGAGGATGATCGCCGAGAACGGCCGAAGGTATTTTTTCATGGGGTGGCGGGGTGGCGCGCAGACATTCGCGGCCGTTCCTTTGAGCGCAATCCGAGGCCGGATTTCACGCGGCGAAAAACTCAGTCCGGTTTTGAGCCGCGGCAAACTGCCAGCGGTTATACCGTCATGCATCGCCAAAGCAACGCCGCGGATCGCCAATGATGCGTGGCGAATCGTGCTGCGGTTTGCGCGGGAGTGCAGCGTGGACCGGCTCGCGCACCGCGGATACTGATCGACCCGCTTCAGCGAGCCGCCGTGCGTTTGCCTAATTCGCGAAGACCTGCGGTTCCAAATTGATCGCCGTCCGATCGACAACGCGGACGGCGAGCACTTCCGCTTCCGCGAGGAGCCAGCAGTGGAGATTAAGCGACGTCGCCAGCGGACGGGCCCGGGCCAATTCATCCGCGCGCCGGGCCACTTCAAGTTCGAGGCTCGTCAACGCATCTTCGAGGGGGTTCCAAGGGACGCCCAGTTTTCCGGACGTTGGCGTGCGAGTCAGTGGCATGGGATTGGTCATGGGTCTTGTTTTCTGAAACTAACGCGGAGCCGGAAATTGCGAGCGGATGATCGCCACCGCGGGACGATGCAGGCCGGACGAACTCCAGCACAGGTTTTCCTTCAGGTGACACTCGATCCCGGCGTCGAAGAGCGAGAACATCACGCCCAGCACACAGGCGTCCGTATCGAGCCCGCAGACCGTGACCTGCCGGATTTTCCGGCGCTTGATCTCGCGCAGATGATGCACGCTGAGCCCATAGGTCGATTTCGTGAACACCAGATCGTCGTTCGTCGGCTCAATCAAAAGCTCCACCTCGCTCGTGCCCGGCGCGCAGCAATGCTGTTTGAGCAGCCGGCGAAAGCTCGAATCCGGCGGGTTTTGATAACGGGTGAAAATCCGGCACGGGAAACGTCGCGAGTAGGTCTGCAGCTTCCGCACGAAGGAAGGCGGCGGATCGAAAGCCCGCTGAACGTCGACGATCATGATGGCGCGATGCGGCGACATTTCGTTTGGACCACAAAAGAGGAATTTTGATCGCCGCCCGCCGATTTTCCCGGCGCACGAGCATCTTCACGAGCGCCGGCGGTACCGACAAGGCCCGAGTCCCCGCGGCCGAGTCCTGGGCCACAGCCGCTCCTTCGCGTGGTATCATCGGCACCACCTTAGTCGATCGCGAATCGGCGATCCATCCGGGCAACGCCGGATAAGTTGAACGTAAATCTACGTAGAACTTTTCCGGCGGCGCGGCCCGCTCTTCAGCGAGACGGACCCCAGTGCCGCGTGAACGGATAGTAGACGAAGAGCGGGCGCCCCACGACGTCCGCCGCCGGCACGAAGCCCCAGAACCGGCCGTCGGCGCTGTTGGCCGAGTTGTCGCCCATCGCGAAAAAGCTCTGCGCCGGAACGCGCACGTGTTCGCCGGCCAGGAGCGAGCCCTCGTTGCGATAACCCACGTAGCGGTCCTCGCGTTTCGCGTTCAGTTCGAAGGCGCTCGAACCGGTGATCGGGGCGCCGTTGCGATAGAGGCGGAAATTTTTCACCTCGAGGTCGTCGCCCGGTGTGCCGACGAGGCGCTTGATGTAGTATTGGTCGCCGTAGTTCACCGCGATGCCGGGAATGTTTCCCGTGCGGAAAACGAAGCCGCTGCCCACCTGCGGCCGCACGAAATGATAGCTCATGCGGTCGACGAACAGCTGATCGCCCGTCAGAATATCGAACGCCATCACGCGCTCGCCCCGGCGCACGTGCTTGCCCGTGCGCAGCAAGGGCGAATCGACGCCTCTGATACCGACCAACTTCTGGCCGGCCGCCACCCTGCCCAGATCGGCGCCGCTCGGATCGCCGGTCGGCGTGGCGTTTGGGAAAAACGCGTCGCGCACCGCCCACTCGAAATCGAAGTCCGCCGGCACGCGCACCGTCACCGGCTGCTCGTCCACGTAGAGCGTGTATTCCTTCTCGGTCGTCGGGAAAATCAACCAGTTGCGACCCGGCACGCTACGATACGGAATCACCACGCGCTGCGTCGAACCGGCCAGCGGAATGAGCACCTCGCCATCGGCCGGCGCATCCACGCGACGCGGAAACGCGCCAAACGCGGCAAGACGCGCCGCCTTTGCGAGCAGTCCGGGCTCCTCCGCGGGGCTGCGAAAAACTTCCGGCGTCATGCCGTTATAGGTCGGCCACATCGAGTTCGTCGGAATCTTGAACGGCTGCACGAAATACGTGCGGATGCCGAGGATCACGATCGCGGCGACGAGGAAAAACTCGACGTTCTCGACGAGCGAGGTCTTCGGGTAAATGGCGCCGCCGGTGCGGCGCAAAATGTCCTCGAGGCGCTCGATCGCGAGCTTCAGGTTGGCCGCATTTGTGCGCTGCTTGACTGCGGTGCGCACCGCGATCGTGTTCGACTGCAATTCGGCGATGAGCGCCGGCGGCAGCACGTCGCGGCGGAAATGATAGACTTTGTCGGCGAGCTCGAGCCAGTTGGCCGCGTGGTCGCGCATCTTTTTTTCCTGCGAGGCGAAGAGGCCGAACATGGTCGTGAGGCGGCGAGGCTTAGTTGGTTTTCAGCACCTTGATGAAGGCATCCGAAGGGATGGAAACGCGACCGAATTGTTTCATCTTCTTTTTGCCCTCCTTCTGCTTGTCCAGGAGTTTCCGTTTCCGGCTGATGTCGCCGCCGTAGCATTTCGAAGTCACGTCTTTCCTCATCTCCTTCACGTTGTCGCGGGCGATGATCTTGCCGCCGATGGCGGCTTGGATGGCGACCTTGAACATTTGCGGCGGGATGATTTCGGCCAGCTTCTCGCAGAGTTCGCGGCCTTTGGCCTCGGCCTTCTCGCGGTGCACGATGCTCGCAAACGCATCGACAGGGTCGTTGTTGATCAGAATCTCCATCTTCACCAAATCCGACGCCTGATACGGGCCGAGTTCGTAATCCATCGAGCCGTAGCCGTGCGTGACGCTTTTCAGGCGGTCGTTGAAATCCACCAGGATTTCGTTGAGCGGCAGCATCGCCGACAACATCACCCGCGTCGCATCGAGCGTGTCGGTGTGATCGACGACGCCGCGCTTTTCCATGATCAACGCCAGGATGTCGCCCATGGCGTCGTTCGGAATGTGGATCGACGCCTTCAATGTGGGCTCGCGGATTTCGGTGATCGTGCCGGGATCCGGCAGGTTGACCGGATTATCGACCTCGGAAACCGTCCCGCCGTGGCTGACGACCTGGTAAACGACGCTCGGATACGTGGAGATGATGTCGACGTCGTGCTCCCGGCGGATGCGCTCCTGGATGATCTCCATGTGCAACAGCCCGAGGAAGCCGCAGCGAAAACCGAAACCGAGCGCGACGGAACTTTCCGACGAGTAAACGAACGCCGCATCGTTGAGCCGCAGCCGGCCCAGCGCCGCCTTGAGCTTCTCGTAATCCGATGTGTCGACCGGATAAAGACCGCAGAAAACCATCGGCCGGACTTCCTTGTAGCCGGGCAGCATCTCCGTCGCCGGCGTGCGGGAGAGCGTGATCGTATCGCCCGTTTTGATTTCCGACGTGTCCTTGATCGTGGAGACGATGTAACCGACGTCGCCGGCGCCGAGGGCATTGATTTTCTCCATCTTCGGCATGAAGACGCCGACTTCCTTCACCTCCGATTTCATGCCGTTGCTCATCAGCATCATCATGTCGCCGGCCTTGATCGCGCCGGAGAACACGCGCACATAGGCGATGACGCCGCGGTAGGAATCGTAGAGCGAATCGAACACGAGCGCGCGCGTCTGCGCGTAATCCGTCCAGCGCGGCGGAGGCACGCGCGCGACGACCGCCTCGAGGATATCCTCAATGCCGATACCCGACTTGCCACTGGCGAGAATCGCCTCTTCTGCCGGAATCGTCAGGATGTCCTCGAGCTGCTTCATGCAGAGTTCGAGATTCGCGCTCGGCAGGTCGATCTTGTTGATGACCGGAATGATCTTCAGCTTCTGGCCGAAGGCCAGGTGCGCGTTCGCCACGGTCTGCGCTTCGACACCTTGCGCTGCATCGATCAGGAGCAACGCGCCTTCGCAGGCCGCGAGACTGCGCGAGACTTCATAGGAGAAGTCCACGTGGCCGGGCGTATCCATGAGGTTGAGCTTGTAGACTTTTCCGTCCTTCGCCGGATAAGTCATCGTGACCGGGTGCGACTTGATCGTGATGCCGCGTTCCTTCTCGAGGTCCATCGAGTCGAGGTGCTGCGCGGTCAGCACGCGCTGCGAAACCTGATTCGTGAACTCGAGCAACCGGTCCGACAGCGTGGTCTTGCCGTGGTCGACGTGCGCGATGATGCAGAAATTGCGGGTGTTTTCGGCGGCCATCGTCAGGCGTTCACGTCGGCAAATTCAGCAAAGCTCTTCACGACCCAGCTCTTGTCGGTGCGGCGCGCCAAGCCCGCGAGCACCCCACCCGGCCCGAGTTCCCACAGCTCGGTCGCGCCCGCGGCGACGACACTGCGCATGTCGTCCTCCCAGAGCACCGACGACACCACCTGCTTCACGAGCGCGGCCTTGATCGCAGCCGGATCGCTGATCGCCTGGCCCGTGGTGTTGGTGAACACCGTGAACCGCGGCGCCGCGAACGAAATGCCCTCGAGAAACGCCGCGAATCCTGCGCGCGCCGGCTCCATCAGCCGGCTATGATAAGCACCGGCGACGTTGAGCGGCATCACCTTCTTCATGCCGCGCGCTTTCGCACCGTCCACCGCAGCAGCGATCTTCGCTTTCTCTCCCGAAATGATGATCTGACCGGGCGCGTTGAAATTGGCCGCCTCGACGTCGAACTCGCGGCACAGCTCTGCGACCTTCGCGCGTTCCTCGCCGATGATCGCGGCCATCCCGCCCGCGCTTTGCTCGCACGCGACCTGCATCAGGCGGCCGCGTTCGGCGACGATCTTCAGGCCGGTCGCAAAATCGAAAACGCCGGCCGCGCAGTAAGCCGTCAGCTCGCCGAGGCTGAGGCCCAGCGCGTAGTTCACCTCGGGCAATTTCCCTTTTTCCTTCAACGCTGCGAGCAGCGCGAGCCCGTGCACGAACAACGCCGGCTGGCAGACCTTCGTCTGCGTCAGTTCCGTTTCCGGTCCCTCGAAACTGAGTTTCGCCAGATCCCAACCGAGCACGCGATTCGCCTCGTCGTAGAGCGCGCGCGCCGCGGCGGAGCCTTCGAAAAGCGACTTCCCCATGCCCACCTTTTGGGCGCCCTGACCTGCAAATAAAAGTGCCAATGCCATGGTTGAACCGGCGAGACAATCGCCCGGCATCGCTGAATCCAAGCCCTAAAAAAATTTCGCGAGTCCGGTCGCTCGCCGTGCGGCGGTGGTTCGCCGTCAACCCGGCTGGCGATCCGAAATCGCCACGCGACGATCACGCGAGCGTAGCAGGGCGAATCCAAATATCACGCTGCCGAACCACACCGCGATTGTCGCCGGCTCCGGCACCGCAGTCACGGCCGCAACTTCGATCCGGCCGATTCCGGTGGAACTAAACAGGACCGGCGAGAGCGTCGCGATGTAGAGACCGGCGGCGAAATCCTGGAGCGCCGCGCTGTCGTTCGCCGCGAGGGGCGACAGGCCGACGGCCTGCGAAGCGCCGTCGACGAGGGAGAAATTCGCGTTTGTGCCCCAGTTGTCGTTCGTCGCGACGGTCCCATCGCCAAACCGCGAGACCGTCAGTTCAGGATCGGTCATCGCTCCCGGCGCCGCCAAGCTCGGCCCGAGTCCGCGCACGAGCAGTGTGCTCGGATCCTGATTCGTGACGAAACTCGCGGAGACGGAGCCGCCGTTTGTGAGATTCGCCTGGAAACTGAATCCACTGAAACCAGCACCGCTGCCGGACACGAAATAAATTTCCGCCAGCCCCAGTCCCGTCGCTCCATTCTGGCCGAAAACGCGCACCGAATAAGTGCCGGCGGCCAGCGTCGCCACGAGCGCCGCGTCGGCGCTGCCGTCGGCGAATCCAAACGCGCCGACCTGCTGGAAGAGCGTCGCCAATCCGCCTGGATTCGAGTCTCCCCAGTCGTTGTTCGCGGTCACGAGAAGGTTGCCCGCGAAGACTTCGATCGCCGGGTCAGCAATCGCATCGTTGATACCCAAGCTCTGAAGCTTGGGCCCGACACCGCGCACGAGCACCTGCGCATCCGGGCCGTCGGGGATGGTGAAGGTGACGGTGACCTCGTTTGCTCCTGAGCCGACATCGACTCGTGAGGAAGCATTCGTGATCTGACTCCAAAGCGGCGCAGCCGCCGCGACAATCCCAAGCACGATCCCGCAGGGCAGGTTTTTCATCGGTGAAACGGTGGAAGAGTTGACCAGCCAAAAAGCCCATCAACGACTCGGCCGCTTGTTTTGAGCCGCCTCGAAGTTACGGGGCGTTTTCGGCGATCAAGCAGATTGAAAACAGGTCCAGTCCTGCGCGGGAAGACAACTTCATTTCCCCTCGATGACACGGACGCGCGGTCAGGCGCCGCTCGCTCAGAATCGTTTCAACTGCTTGAAATATTTCGCGTCGTCCTGCGCCTTTTTGAATTCAGCGGCCGGGTCACCGGGAGGCACGGCAGTGGGCGGCGCAGAGGATTGAGGTGCCGCCAGGGACGATGGATTTGCAGGGGGAAACGCCGGCTCGGTCGTGATCGGCGCTGGCGCCGTGGCGGGCGCATTGGCGTTCAACGGCGTGGCAAAAGCCGCGAGATACGGATTCACGGACGCGGCTCCTGGCAGCTCGACGGCGGGTGCGTTCGTGCCGCTGTCGCTCACCGAGAACTCGCTCAACCCCTCGCCGCTTTCCGCGATCGCAGACGTGCCGAAGGGCGTCGGCAGTCCGGCGGCCGTCGCCTCGGCGTGAGTTCCCGTGGGCTTCAGCAGCGCGAAATCCTGCGGCGTCATCCACGCGGCGAGATAACTCTGGAGTGGATTCACGACGTGCGGCGGATGCGCGGCTTCCTCCATCGGTTTCTGTTCGACCGCTGCGGATTTCTCGTCGCGTTTCGATTCTTCGATGGCCGACTCGAGGTTATCGGCAACCGGCAAGCGAGCGGTCCGATGCTCGGCCGGCGTTTTTTGACTTTTGCCTCCAACGCCCTGCGGTTGGGCCATCATCGCGTCGACCAGCCAATTTTTGGATTTCGCGTCGCCGCGTCCGTCGGCGGCGTCGGAATTTTTGGCGGCGGTCGGCGGCACCAGCAATGGCACGCCGAGGTCGGCCTTGAACTCGATCGCCGGTGACATCGTGTTCGGCAACGCGAGCTTTTGCACGTCGGTGCCCTGGCCCGTCGCTGCCTTCACTTCGCTGAAGTCACGCTTCGCGGCGGTGATGCCCTGCTCGGTCGGCGGCTCGTCGGCCCGCGCGAATGTCACTGCGGCCGCGACCGCGCTTGCCGCGGCGAAGATGGCCGCACGCCAAAACCGGTCGGAGGAAACCGCGACGCGCCGCGTGCTCACGTTTTGATGAAGATCCCCTTCAAGTTCATGTCGAGCGCCTGCGGGTTCGGCGAGAAACGGAGCCCGTCGGCCTTGCTGATTTTGCCCGCCTTGATCAGCCGGTAGAGATCCTTGTTGAACGAAAAACTGTTCGAGTCCCCCGTGCCCTCGAGGATGCCTTGGATCTTTTCGAACTGCCCCTCGAGAATCAGATTTTTAACGACGGTGTCGGCCGTGAGGATTTCGTTGCACGGCACGCGTCCGCCCCCTTCGAGCGTCGGGATCAGTTTCTGACAAACGAAGCCGCGGAGCGACCCCGCGATCGCCCGGCGCGCCTGCACCTGCTCCTCGGGGGGAAAAAATTCGAAGAGGCGCGTGAGCGATTGCGCGACCGTCGAGGCGTGCATCGTCGAGAACACCAGATGCCCGGTCTCCGCCGCCGAGATCGCCGTCTCGAACGTCTCGCGATCGCGCATTTCGCCGATCAGGATGATGTCGGGATTCTGGCGCAGCACCGCTTTGATCGCGAGGTCGAAGCTCGGCACGTCCAGGCCGATTTCGCGCTGCTGGAAAAGGGACTTGTCGTCCTGAAACGTGTATTCGATCGGATCCTCGATCGTGACGACGTGCTTGTCCATGTTCTGATTCACCCAGTTCATCATCGCCGCCATCGTCGAACTCTTGCCGGAGCCGGTCGCGCCGCAGATGAGCAGGATGCCGTCCTTCGCCTGCACGAGCTTGACGAGCGCGTCCGCAGTTTGGCCGAGCCCGAGTTGATCGAAGGTCGGCACGGTGCTCTTGATGTGACGCATCACGATGCTCACGAGCCCGCGCTGGTGAAACGCGTTCACCCGAAACCGCCCGATGCTTTCGACCGCATACGCGAAGTCGATCTGGCCGATGTCGTCCCACTTCTGGCGGAAAATCTTCGGCACATGCTCGTCGACCCACGCCTGCGCCTCGGGGCAGGTGATCGGGTCCATCTCGACGGGTTTCAATTTCCCCGCGAGCCGCACGTAGCCCGGCTTGTTGGATTTGATGATCACGTCGCTCACCCCGCTGTCGACCGCGAGCTTCAGCAGGTCGTTGATAATTTCGGTGTGCGGTGTGACGGTCGTCATGGGTAAAAAAGCGTTGCGGATTCGGTAAATCGTCCTGCTTTGTTCAGCAAGGCTACTTTGCCCGCACGCATGAAACTCCGCCCGCTCACCGGCACGATCACCGCCCTCGTCACCCCGTTCCGCGCGGGTGAAATCGCTTTCGACGAACTGGCGAAACTGGTCGCGTATCAAATCAAGGGCGGCATCGACGGTCTCGTGCCCGTCGGCACCACCGGCGAATCGCCGACCCTCAGCCACGAGGAGCACATGGAAGTCATCCGCGCGACGATCGCCGCCGCGCGCGGTCGCGTGCCCGTGATCGCCGGCACCGGCTCCAACTCCACTCACGAAGCCGCCGAACTCACCCGGCTCGCGCACGCCGCCGGCGCGGACGCGATGCTCGTCGTCGCTCCTTACTACAACAAGCCGAACGCCGAAGGCCTCTTTCGGCATTTCTGCGCCGTCGCCGATACGACCGACCGGCCGATCATTCTCTATTCGATTCCCGGACGTTGCGGCATCGAGATCGGCGTGCCCGTGGTCGAGCGACTCGTCGCGCGTTACAAGCACGTGCGCTGGATCAAGGAAGCCGGCGGCAGCGTCGATCGCGTCGATCAGCTCAAGCAGGCGCTCGGCGACGATCTCACCGTGCTCAGTGGCGACGATTCGCTGACACTGCCCTTCATGTCGGTCGGCGCCGAAGGCGTGATCAGCGTGGCTTCAAATCTCTTCGTGCGCGAAGTCGGCCAGATGGTGCGGGCCGCGCTCGGCGGCGACTTCGGCAAGGCGGGAAAACTCCATCGCAAGCTCTACCCCGCTTTCAAAGCCATCTTCCTCGATCCGAATCCCGTGCCGATCAAGGTCGCCCTCGCGCGCGCCGGCGTGATTGGCTCGCCTGAAGTCCGCTTGCCGCTTTGCGAGATGAACGCGGCGAATCGGCAGGTCTTGCTTCGCGTGCTCGCGACGCTCGGCCGCTGATGCGCCGCCGCTCATGACTCCACGAATCCTGATCAACGGCGCGAAGGGCCGCATGGGCCACGCGCTCAGCGCCGCCGCCGCCGAACTCGGTTTGCCGATCGGCGCGGCGCTCGACGCCGGCGACAATCTCGCGGCCAGCCTCGACCACGCCGACGTGATCGTCGACTTCAGTTCGCATCGCGCAACGAAGTCCGTCATCGAGGCCGCCGTGGCGCACAAGAAGCCGCTGGTGATCGGCACGACCGGCCACTCGGCGGTGGAAAAATCGGAGCTGCTCGCGCAAGCCGCCGCGATCCCATGCGTCTGGTCGGGAAACTATTCGGTCGGCGTGAATCTGCTTTTCGCGCTCACGCGCCGTGCCGCGAGCGTGCTGGGCGCCGACTACGATGCCGAAGTCGTCGAGATGCACCATCGCTTCAAAAAAGACGCGCCCAGCGGCACCGCCGCGCGATTGCTCGAAATTATTTTGGAGGAACGCAATCTCACGGCCGCCGCGCTCCGCCATGGCCGCCACGGTATCACCGGCGAACGCACGCCCACCGAAGTCGGAATTCACTCACTCCGGGGCGGCGATGTCGTCGGCGATCACACCGTCATGTTCGCCGCACTCGGCGAGCGCCTCGAACTCACGCACAAAGCCAGCGATCGCGCGATCTTCGCCCGCGGCGCGTTGCGCGCGGCGCAGTGGATCGTCACGCGTCCGCCTGGAGTCTACGACATGCAGGACGTGCTCGGCCTGAAGTGACGCGATGATCACTTCGATCGAAGGAAAACTCACGGCGGCGACGCCGCTCCACGCCACTGTCGAGTTGAACGGCTTTGGCTACGAGGTGAACATCCCGGTCACGACGGCCGAGCGACTCCCCTCGCCCGGGGCGACGGTGAAGCTCCACACGCTCGTGATCTACCGCGAGGATTCACAGACGCTTTACGGTTTCGCGCAGCCGGCCGAGCGCGATTTTTTTCGGTTGATGATCGAAAACGTCACCGGTGTCGGTCCGAAGGTCGCGCTCAGCATCATGAGCCGGCTGTCGCTGCCGATGTTGGAAAGCGCCATCCGCATGGGCGACGTGACGACGCTCGCGAAATGCCCCGGCATCGGCAAAAAAACCGCCGAACGCCTCGTCATCGAGCTGCGCTCCAAGGTCGGCGACACCTCGACCACCGTGGACCTCGGCGCCACGGGCGGGAGCGGATCGACGGCGGCGCCAGAGAGTGCCCATCGCGACGCCGTCGCGGCACTGATCGCGCTCGGCTACAAAGCCGCCGATGCGGATCAAGCCGTGCGTCGCGCGTCGCTGGCTCTCGGGGAAAAAGTCACGACCGAGGCGCTGATCAAAAAAGCGCTCAGTTGAAACGATCGGCTTTCCGACTGCGGATGTAGGAGCCTGCTTGCAGGCGATCCGAGGCGCGGCTCACTGAAGTCGCCCGTTGAATATCGCCTGCAAGCAGGCTCCTACCGGCTGCCGCCGCGGCTGGTCGCGGCCCTCCGCCTACTTCTGGAAGCGAAACGCTGCGCCTTCCGTCTGCGGATCAAAAACCCGGCGATTGCGAAACAGCAGGTCGTCCACCGGCATCGGCTGGACGCTGTCGAAGCGCAGTTCTTCCACGGGCACACGCTCGAATTGCACGCGCGTCATCCAGTTGAGCGACGCGCGATCCGTCTTCGCCAGCGTGGCGGCGCGGGACGTTTCTTCCTTCACGATCCCCTGAAACACCGGCTGAAGCGCAGGCAGCTCGGTTTTCGGCGGGACCGACACCGCGGTGGCCCTGGTCGCCGGAGCCGCGACGGTCTGCACCGCCGCAACCGACGCTCCGCTCGACGTGGATGAGTCTTGATTCGGCGATCGATTCACGAGGACCAGCGCGATGCACGCCGCCGCCGCCAAACCGCTGGCATAGGCAAACGGCGCCAGACGCGCCCGACGCGGCTTGAAGTCGGCGATCGGCTCATCGATTGCATGGGCTTCGTTGCGAAATTTGTCGGCGAGCACGGCGCACGCCTTCTGCATCTGACAATATTCGCGGTAAACCTGACGGCGCTTCGGATCGTTCTGGATGGCGGCCTCGAGCAGGGCGGCATCGGCCGCGCTGATCTGGTGATCGACGTAAAGGTTGAGCAGTTCGATGAACTTTGAGTCTTTCATTTGAAGTCCTCTCCCAGTCGACCGCGCAGGCTTTCGCGTGCGCGGGCGATCCGGCTTTTGACGGTTCCGACGGAGATGCCGAGGATGGCGGCGATCTCTTCGTAGGACATGTTCTTGACGTTGCGGAGAATCAGAATCTCCCGGTGCTTGGCGCTGAGCTTTTCCATGCCGCGGCTGATTCGATTCACGAATTCCTGCGTGACAGCGATGTCGTCCGGCGTCTCCACTTCCGCCGGGATGATCTCGGCGAGCGTGGTGGCGTTTTCCGCGCTGACGGGCGCATCGATCGACACGGATTTATCGCGTTTCCGCCGCCACCAATACCAGTAGCGGTTGCGCGCGAGATTCGTGGCGATCTGATAAAGCCACGTCGAAAAGGCGGAGTCGCCGCGGAAATTCGTGAGCCCGCGATGGGCACGGATGAACGCGTCTTGCGTGACCTCCTCGGCGTCCTGCGAGTTGCGCAAGAGCTGGTTGACCATCGCGTAGATGCGATCCCAATACCGCGTGACCATCTCGTCGAATGCCGCCGCGTCGCCGCTTTTAAAGCGGTCCACCAGCAGCCGATCGAGTGCAACCTCCTGCGCTTTGGAAGACATACGTTCTTCCTCGGTCTGATGGGTATATTTTTGGATTGTTCCCAAGAGTTTGAAGAGTGGTCGGTCTGCTTAGGTGCGTGATTGGCGTTGGTCAATCGCGCGCGTGCGATCGCGGCAAAAACTGCTTGCCAACGCCGGAAGGCAAAACCCATTTTGCTTGTTCCTCGTCTGGGGGTTGGTAGCTCAATGGTAGAGCAGCGTCCTTTTAAGTCGTTGGTTCCGGGTTCGAATCCCGGCCAACCCACCACTTCATTTCAACTCACTCCTTCGGGCCTCACGCCCCACCCATGAAACGTCTCGTCATCGTCGAGGATCAAACGGCTATTCGCGAGATGCTGGTGGAAATCCTCCGCCTCGACGCCAATTATCAATTGGTGGGCGAAAGCGGCGATGGCCAGAGCGCGCTCGCGTTGTGCCTCGACGTGAAACCCGACCTGCTCGTCCTCGATGCGAAGCTCCCCGGCCTGAACGGCGTCGATCTCCTCCGCCGCATCAGCAAGAAGCTGCCCGACATGCGCGTGCTGGTGTTCTCCGGGCACGAAAACCCCGTCCTCATCCGGGAAATGCTGGAAGCCGGCGCCCACGGTTTCGTCGAGAAGACCGCCGGCCTCTTCGAATTCAAAAAAGGCCTCGAGACCGTCGCCAACGGCGGCACGTATTTCGGCCCCGCCGTCGCCGCCTTGCTGCGCAACGTCGTCGCGAATCCCTCGGCCAGCAATACCGCCGACTTTCTCACCGATCGCGAACGCGAAATCCTTCAACTCGTGGCCGAAAGCCACAGCACCAAGGAGATCGCCGCGAAGCTCGGCATCAGCATCAAAACGGTCGACAACCACCGCACGAATCTGATGCGCAAGCTCAACCTTCACGACGTCGCGAGCCTGACCCGCTACGCCCTGGAAGTCGGCCTGATCGAGCCGAAGAAATCGCTGTAAAAGCCTTGCCGCGCCGCGGCCGGTTGCCCCATTAGTTGCGATGAGACCTCGTTTTTCCATGAATATCGCCTCGAAGAAATTTCTCCTCGTTTTTGCCGGCGTAGCCCTGCTGCTCGCTGGCTGCTCGAAAAAGCCGAAACGGCCGGACCCGAGCCAGACCATGATGGGCCCCGCCAACGGCGGCACCATCACGCCGCAGGACCTCGGCACCGTCACCGATCCGAACAGCGCACTGCAGCAGCGCGAAGATTTCGACATGAACGGGCAGAAGCGCGGCGTGCTGGAGCCCGTTTATTTCGACTTCAACGAATCCACGGTCAAAGCCAGCGAACGTGCGAAGCTCCAGGCCGCGGCCACCTACCTGAAGGATCATCCCGACCAGCGCATCCTTCTCGAAGGTCACTGCGACTGGCGCGGCACGGCCGAGTACAACCTGAGCCTCGGCGATCGCCGCGCGAACGCCGCCAAGAAGTACCTCGCGACGCTCACCACGCCTGACAAGATCGAGACCCTTTCCAAGGGCAGTCTCGAAGCCTCCAAGAACGCCGACGATGCCACCATGGCCAAGGATCGCCGCGTCGAGCTCGTGCTCCTGAAGAAGCAGTAAACGGCCCTCGCTTTCGTTCAAAACGCCGCGGAGCAATCCGCGGCGTTTTTCGTTTTGGCGAAGCCGACAACGACGTCGGCTCCACCCCAGAGCTTTTGGGTTCGCTACCCTTTCGCCACTGCCGCCAAAATCCGTTTTGTCGTCGCCGTTCCCCGCTTCATCACGTCGAGATTAAAGCCCTCGTTCGGCGCGTGCAGGTTATCCTCCGGCAGGAAGAGCCCCATCATGATCGAATCCAAGCCCGTCACGCGCTTGATCTCGCCGATGATCGGCACGCTGCCGCCCTCGCGCAGGTAAAGCGGCGCGCGTCCCCAAATTTCCGTGACAGCCGCGTCCGTCGCCCGAAACGCCCGCGCGAGCACCGGCGACTGGTCCTTCGGCGTGTTCGATCGGTCGGGCGGCACCACGATGTACGGATCGCCCTTGTGCTGATCGACGAATTCGACTTTCACGCCCGACGGCGTGCGGGCGCGAATCGCGTCCATCACGAGTTTTTTGATTTTATCCGGTTCCTGATTCGCGACGAGCCGGCAGCTGATCTTCGCGAACGCCTTGCTCGGAATCACCGTCTTCGTCCCCTCGCCCTGATAGCCGCCGCCGATGCCGTTGAATTCCAGCGTCGGCTGAAAGCGCAGGGCCTCGAACGGCGAAAATCCGGGCGGCGTGTAGAACGCATCGATCCCGAGAAATTCTTTGTAGGCCTTTTCGTCGCCGCCAAGTTTCTTCAACTCCTCGCGCTCCCACGGATGCACGTCGAGCACGGCGTCGTAAAAGCCCGGCACGTTTACGCGTCCTTCCGGCGTGTGCAGCGTCGCGAGAATTTCCGCGAGCGCCTGAATCGGATTTCTCAACACGCCGCCGTGCAGCCCGGAGTGCAGGTCTCCTTTGGCGCCCGTCACCTGCACATCGAACAACGTCAATCCCCGCAGTCCGCAGGTGATCACCACCTGCTCCACCGACGGCAGCACCGTATCCGACAGGAAAACGAAATCCGCCTCGCGCAGCTTGTCCGCGTAGCGTTCGAGGAATTTCGGGAAGCTCGGGCTGCCCATCTCCTCTTCGCCCTCGATCAAAAACGTGATGCGCAGCGGAATTTTCGGATTCTCCTCGATCAGTTCCGCGACCGCCGCGATGTTCGCGAGCAGCGGCCCCTTGTTATCCGCCGCCCCGCGGCCGTAAATCCGGTTGCCGATGATCGTCGGCTCGAACGCCGGCGTCTTCCACAAATCGAGCGGATCGGCCGGCTGCACGTCGTAGTGCCCGTAGATCACCACGTGTGGCCACGAACGATCGCCGCCGCGCTGCGCGAAGATCAGCGGGTGCAGTTCGGTCTGCACCACCTCCACCTTGAAGCCGAGTGAGCCGAGCAGCGTGGCGACGAATTCCTGCGCTCCACGCATGCCGTCCTTATAGCTCGAATCCGCCGAGATGCTTTTGTGACGGATGAATTCTTTCAGTTTTTCAACAGGGTCGAACATCCGTCCACGGTGCCCCAGAACCTTTCGCCACGCCAATCGGAAAGTGCCGCGTCAGCCGCGGGTGTTTCGACCGATAATGGACTTCCGTCCGCCGGCTAATTGCCGGCCTTCGCGTTCGGACGACCGCGTCCGGCTTTATTTTCAAGCCGCGTCGTCGAGCGGCGTCACTTCCGGCGTCGACGCGCGCAGGTCGGCGGTCCACCGCGCATCCGTCGATCAGTGCTTAAAATGCCGCACGCCCGTGAACACCATCGCCATCCCGCGCGCATCCGCCGCCGCGATCACCTCCGCGTCGCGCACCGATCCGCCCGGCTGGATCGCCGCCGTCGCACCCGCATCCGCCGCAGCGATCAATCCATCGGCAAACGGAAACAGCGCCTCGCTCGCGACGACCGAGCCTTTCAAATCCAGGCCCGCTTCGCCCGCCTTCCACACCGCGATGCGCGAACTGTCCACGCGGGCCATCTGCCCCGCACCGATGCCCAGCGTCTGTTCGCCGCGACAATAAACGATCGAATTCGACTTCACGTGCTTGCCGACTTTCCAGCCAAACATCATGCCCGCCCACTCTTCGGGCGTCGGCTCGCGTTTCGTCACGACTTTGAATTCGCGCACGTTGCCCAGCGTGCGATCGCGATCCTGCACGAGGACGCCGCCGATCACCGAGCGAATCTCCTGCAACGCATCCGCGCCGATCCCACCCTCCGCGATCATCAGCCGCAAATTTCTTCTCCGCGAAAAAATCGCCAGCGCGTCTTCACTGAAGCGCGGCGCGATGATCACCTCGGTGAAAATCTCCGCGATCGTCTTCGCCAGTGCGCCGTCGAGCGTCTGGTTCACGATGATGATCCCCCCGAACGGCGCCTGTCGGTCCGTCGCATAGGCCTTCTCCCATGCCTCGCCGAGCGTCTCCGCACTCGCGACGCCGCACGGATTCGTGTGCTTGAGGATCGCCACCGTCGGCCGCTCGAATTCGCCGATCAGGTAGGTCGCGGACGTGATATCCAGAATGTTGTTATACGACAGCTCCTTCCCCTGAAGCTGCTTGAAGTGCTCGTGAAATGTCCCATACAGCGCCGCCTGCTGGTGCGGGTTCTCGCCGTAGCGCAGCGCCTGCGCCTTCTTCCAACTCATCGAGAGCGTGGCCGGAAAACCGCTGAGCGCTTCCATGTCCGGTCCCGTCGCCTGCGCTTCCAGATATCTCGCGATCGCCGTGTCGTAGCTGCCCGTGCGTTGAAACACCTTCAACGCGAGCCTCCGCCGCAGCTCCGCGAGCTTCGCCCCTCCGTCCGACTTTTCGGCGTCGAAGGCTGCGAGCACTGCGTCGTAGTCGCCCGGATCGCACACCACCGTCACGTCGTGGTGATTCTTCGCCGCGCTCCGCAGCATCGACGGCCCGCCGATGTCGATGTTCTCGATCGCCTCCTCGAGCGTGACGTGCGGTTTCGCGACCGTCTCCTCGAACGGATAGAGATTCACCACCACGAGATCGATCAGCGCGATGTCGTTCTTGGCCGCCTGCGCGAGATGCTCGGCCTTGTCGCGCCGACAGAGCAGCCCGCCGTGGATTTTCGGGTGCAGCGTCTTCACGCGGCCCTCCATGATTTCCGGGAATCCCGTGTGCTGGCTCACCTCCGTGACCGGGAGCCCTTTGTCGGCGAGCAGCTTCGCGGTGCCGCCCGTGGAGAGCAGCGTGTAGCCGTGTTTCGCCACGAGCACGCTGGCGAATTCGGCGAGGCCGCGTTTGTCGCTGACGGAGAGAAGGGCGAGTTTGGCCATGAGGAAATCGCCAGTGTGTGTTCCCCTCGAAACGCGCAGCAAGCCGATTGTCTGTCCTGCCCTCGCAAACCCAGGGCGCCTCTCCGAGGCCTCCGCGGAGATCCTTCGGCGCGCTCGGCTCTCTCCTCTCCTTCTCTTTCTCGGACGGCTCGGAGAGCCGTCCCTACCTGGGCCCGCCCCACTCGCCGCTTGCTGCCCGCCCAATCCCGCTTCTGTTAGGCATCGTGTCTCTCAGTTCCAGCGCCGTTCCCGGCCTTACCGCCCGGCTCGACAAGCTCGCCTATCATCACGGCGGGCCGTCGTTGCCGGCCGACAAGCCGCACGCCTTCGTCTATTTCATCACCATCACCAATGCCTCCGATCGCACCATCACTCTCCTCGGCCGCAAATGGGTCGTCGCGCACGCCGATGGCAGCCAGCTCGTGATCGAGGGCGACAAGATCGTCGGCGAGACCCCGCGCCTCGCACCCGGCGAAGAATTTTCCTACAACAGTTATCACGTCTCCGGCTGCGACGCGGTCGCTCACGGCTGCTTCCACGGCGTCGATGAGCACGGCGCGAAAGTCCATGTGATGCTTCCGCCCTTCGAGATGGTGATCCCCCGCGAGTGACGCGATCCGCCGGTCGCTCGATCCGGCACCTCCAGGACGGCCGCCCACAAACTGATCTTCTGCAGCCTTCGGTTTCTGCGTCGCTCCGTGTTTCAAATCGCGCTCACCCGTGCGCGTCAGCGGGCCGCATCCTCCTGCACCGACTCCAACCTCAAGCCACCGCTGCGCTCGGCTCGATTTTAAGTCCCATCCCGGCGCCGCGTTCCACCCCGGTCGTATCCGCCCACGCTGCGAACGCGATCATTCCCGCATTGTCGCCCGTATGCTTCGGCTGCGCCGCGAAAAACGGAATCCGCTCCCGCTGCGCCTCCCGCTCCAAGGCTGCGCGCAGCAGGAGATTGTTCGCCACGCCGCCCGACGATCCCAGGCTCCGGAATCGTCCTTCGCCTTGTCGCAGCGCCGCGCGCGTCTTCCGCGCCAGGGCATCGATCACCGCCTGCTGGTAACTCGCACACAAGTCCGGCCGCCGCGCCTCCACCTCCCCGGGCGGCAGCTTTTCGATCAGATAACGCAGGCTGGTCTTGAGTCCCGAGAAACTGAAATCCAACTCCTCGCGCCCTCCGATTCCCCGCGGAAAATCATAGGCATCCCGCCGGCCGTCGCGCCCGAGTTTCTCGATCAACGGTCCGCCCGGATAGCCGAGCCCCAGCAGTTTCGCCCCCTTGTCCAGCGCTTCGCCCGCCGCGTCATCCCGTGTGCTCGACAACACCCGCACGCGTCGCTCCGCATCGAGCGTAAACAACAAGGTGTTTCCGCCGGACACGATGAGCCCGAGGTGCGGCAGCAGTCCCGCCAGCTTCGCCTCGAACTGAACCGGCGCTTCCGCATGCAACCCGATGAACGACGACCACACGTGTCCGCGCAGATGATTCACACCGACGACCGGCACACCGAGGTCGAACGCCAGCGCCTTCGCCGCGCCGACGCCGATCGCGAGGCACGCCGCCAGGCCCGGGCCGTTCGTCACCGCCACCTGCGTGATCGTTTCGAAACCGACCGTCGTCTTCGCTCGCACCAGCAACGGCCCGAAATTCCGCAAGTGCTCCCGCGTCGCGAGGTCCGGCACCACGCCCCCGTGCTTCTCATGCAGCGCGATCTGGCTGTGCACCCACTCGCCCACGAGGCCCTTCGCCGGATCGAACCCCGCGACCGCCGTCTCGTCGCACGAACTTTCGAGCGCGAGAATCATTTCGCCGCGGCGAGCCGCGCCACCTGCCCCGCCCTCGCCGCCAGCGCCCGCCGTTGATCCAGCACGCGGACCCCCTGCAGCACGTCGAGCGCTGCATCCAGCTGCCGGTCCTCGATCGGCTCGAAGCCGAATCGCTCTTCGAATTCCGCCGAGTCCGTCAGGTCTTCGCGCGCGTGTTGCAGCCGGAGCTTGCTGTCGTTTTCCGCCGTCTCGACCACCTCGACCTGCGGCGCGATGCCCTTCTCGTTGATGCTGATTCCCGCCGGCGTGAAATAGCGCGCGGTGGTCAACCGCAACCCTTCTCCGTTTTTCAAATCGATAATCGACTGCACCGAACCTTTTCCAAACGACCGCTCCCCCACGACGACCGCCTTGCCCGTATCCTTCAACGCGCCGGTCACGACCTCCGCCGCGCTCGCGCTGCCCGCGTTGATCAACACCGCCAGCGGCAGCGTCAGCGGTGCGCCCTCGCCCTCCGCCCGATACTCCTCGGAATCCTCCGCCTTCCGTCCACGCGTCGAGACGATCAGTTCGCCTTTCTTGAAAAACGGTTCCGCCACCGCGACCGCCGCGTCGAGCAGTCCGCCGGGGTTGTCGCGCAGATCGAGCACGAGGCAGTCGACCCCTTCCTTCAACACGCTCTCGAGCGCGCGATCGAACTCCTCCGCCGTGTGCTCGGAAAATTCGTTGATCGCGATGTAGCCCACGTGCTCATCGAGCACCTGCGGCGCACGCACACTCTCGAGTTGGATCATCTGGCGTTCGAGCGTGAGCTGAAATTTTTTCGCCGTCTTCGCCCGAAAAAGATCCAGCGTGACCTTCGTCTTCGGTTTCCCTCGCAACCGGTCGATCACCGCCTCCATCGGGCTGCTTTTTTCCAGCCCCTTGCCGTCGACCGCGAGAATCTCGTCGCCGCGCTCGATCCCCGCGCGTTCGCCGGGCGAATTCGCGATCGGCGCAATGACGAACACGTGGCTCTTGCGCAACTCGACCTGGATTCCGATGCCGCTGAAATCCCCCGTCAACTCCTCCTGCAGCTCCGCAAACTCGCGCGCTTCCAGAAATTCCGAGTGCGGGTCGAGCGATTCCACCATCCCGTGCAGCGCCGTCTTCGCGAGTTTGCCGTAATCGGCCTTGTCGGCGTCGACATAACTCGAGTTTACCCGCTGGAGCACGTCCTTCACGTAATCCATCGAACGGTTCAACTCGCGATTGGAAAACCACCCCCCGGCCGCGCCGACGCGCGCCATCCCGAGGGTGAGCCCGAAACCAAGCGCGACACCGGCAGCCAGGATCAGAATCCGTTTGAACATCCCGCCGACAGTGCGCATCCCCTCCGGTTTGTAAATGGGTTCGTCCGAAAACGCCCAGCCCGGACGAAGACCGTTCTCGGTTCAAAGTGCCGTGACGACGAAACGACATCGATCAGGGCGCACAGCTGAAGAATTCCTGGCCTGCCCGCTCTTCGCACGGCGATCCCGGCGAATCATCGTGCGCCGCGAGGATTTTAAATTCTGTCCAATCCCAAACCAACCACAGAGTGCGCCCGAAGCTTCTCCCTTTTCAAGGAGCGGGAGCATAAGATCGTAGCGGAACGCGTGAGCGTTTCGTCCGAGGCCATCGCGAAAAGCTCACGCTTTCCGTTCCGTTCGCACTCATCCCAGTTCCCAGTTCCCTTTTCCTTCACGCGGTCCGCTTCCTTCCTTCGCGAACTTGGCGACCTTCGTGTAATCGCATTGAGCGACTGGCAGTCCACGGCTCAATCCCCTGCACCGGCCTGGTTTGATCCGGGTTTGATCCGGGTTCATCCTTGCCCTTCGCGGTTAAGGTATCTCCGACTCTCCTTTCTCCGCCTTTCACCATTTCGTTCCCTTCCCCTCTCCGCGTTTCCGCTATTCGTGTTGAACCCCTCGCCTCGAGTTCCATCTCCTTCCCTTCCGCCCGCCTTCGCCGCTGCTTTTCGCGCCCATGCCGGCCCGGCCGACGCGATGTCCTTCGCGCAATTCATGGCGCTCGCGCTTTACGATCCCCAGGTCGGTTATTATCGCCGCGATCGAGCCCGCGTCGGTTACGCCCGCGGCACCGACTTCTTCACCGCCAGCACCAGCGGCCCGGTGTTCGGCGAACTGATCGCCGCCGCCTGCGTCAAACTCCTCGCCGACGCGGATCCCGCCGAGCACACCTTTGTCGAGATCGGCGCCGAGACGCCCCTCGGCGTCATGGACGGCGTGCGTCACCCCTTTCGCCTGATCAAAACTCTGCGCCTCGGCGAACCGCTCACGCTCGCGGGCCGTTGCGTGGTTTTCTCCAATGAGCTTTTCGACGCCCAACCGTTCCGCCGTTTCGTCTTCCGGGCCGGTGCTTGGCGCGAACTCGGCGTCGCTCTCCGCGACGACCACCTGGTCGAGATCGAAGTGCCTGCCCTCTCCACGTCTGCCTCCGCCTCCGGCTCCGTCCCGCCCGAACTTCCACCCGACGCGCCCGATGGCTACGTCATCGACGCGCCGCTCACCTCCGTCTCGCTGCTCGAAACGCTCGCCGCCCAGCCTTGGCACGGCCTTTTCCTCGCCTGCGACTACGGCAAAACCTGGCGCGAACTCACCGAAGCCTGCCCCGCCGGCACCGCCCGCGCCTATCGTCGCCACACGCAAAGCAACGACCTCCTCGCGCATCCCGGCGAGCAGGATCTCACCTGCCACGTGTGTTGGGACTGGCTCGCCGCGGTTCTGACGCGCCACGGTTTCGTTGCACCGCTCGTCGAGTCGCAGGAGTCGTTCTTCATCCGCCACGCGGAATCCTTCATCGCCGCGGCCTCCACCGCCGAAGCCCCCCAGTTCAGCCGGAAAAAACTTTCGCTCCTGCAACTCCTCCACCCGGCCCACCTCGGCCGGAAGTTTCAGGTACTGCACGCCGCCCGCCCGGCTCCGCCTGCCGACCGCGGCGCTTGACTCGACCGAACCCGTCTGAAACATCGCCCCTTTACTTTTTCAAAACCCATGGGCCAACAACTCAACAAATACATCAAACGTAAACGTCGCGCCGCCTATCTGAAGCGGAAGAAGGCCCGCACCAAGCTCGCCGCCAAGAAGAAGTAGTTTCGCCAACGCAGCCGTTTCCCCCCTGTAGCGGCGGTCTATGACCGCCGTTTTTCTTTTTCGGCCTTCGTCCTCCCGTCGCCGCCACGCTCTCCGTCCCGTCAGTTGTCTATGATCAAAGTCAGTCTCATCTCGCTCGGTTGCGCCAAGAATCTCGTCGATAGCGAGATCATGATCGGCCACCTCCATCAGGCCGGCATGTCGGTCATCCCCGAGGCCGAAAAAGCCGATGTCGTGATCGTCAATACGTGCTCGTTCATCGACTCCTCCAAGGAGGAATCGATCGGCCACATCCTCGAGGTCCACCAGCACCGCGGCATGACCAAGCGCCGCAAGGAGCAAAAGCTCATCGTCGCCGGCTGCATGTCGCAGCGGTTTTCGAAAGACCTCTCGAGTTCGCTGCACGACGAAGTCGACGCCTTCATCGGCCTCGATCAGGTCACCAAGGTCGCGCCGATCATCGAGGAAATCTACGCGAAGGAGCGCGGCAAAACCGCCGCCGCGAAAGCCGCCCCGGCCAATTTCATCGAAGGCAAGTCGACCTATATCCCCGACTACGATACGCCCCGCTTCCGCCTCACGCCGCCTCATTTCGCCTACGTCAAAATTGCCGAGGGCTGCAACCATCCGTGCACGTTCTGCATCATCCCGCAGATTCGCGGCCGGCATCGCAGCCGTACCGTCGAGAGCGTCGTCGCCGAGGCCCGGCAACTCGTCAAGGAAGGGGTCAAGGAACTCAACCTCATCTCCCAGGACACGACGTTCTTCGGCATGGACACCTGGGAACAGCGCCCGAATCCGCGCACGCCCGTCGACTCCTCGCGCGGCACCGCCCTCACCACGCTCCTCCGTCAGCTCAATGCCATCGAGGGCGATTTCTGGATTCGCCTGCTCTACACGCACCCGGCGCATTGGAGCGATGAACTCATCCGCACGATCGCCGAATGCCCGAAGGTCGCCCGCTACATCGACATTCCCCTCCAGCACATCAGCGACGCCATGCTCGGCCGCATGCAACGCGAGACGAGCGGCGATTACATCCGCGACCTGATCCGCCGTATCCGCGCCGGCATTCCCGGCATCGCCGTGCGCACGACCTTCATCGTCGGCTTTCCCGGCGAGACCGAAGCCGATGTCGACGAACTCTGCGAGTTCATCGAGGCGACGAAATTCGAACGCCTCGGCGTCTTCCGCTATTCGCAGGAAGAAGGCACCCGTGGCGCCAAGATGGAAAACCAGATTCCGCCGAAGGTGAAGGAAGCCCGCTGGCACCGCCTGATGGCGCTCCAGAAAACCATCGCCGCCGACGTCAGTCACGCCGCCGTCGGCCGCACGCTCCGCGTGCTCGTCGAGGAACCCGGCGTCGCCCGCGGCGAAGCCGACGCGCCCGACATCGACGGCCGCGTCTATGTCCCGCGCGAATTGCCCGTCGGCGAATTTGCCGCCGTCAAAATCACCGGCGCGCAGGACTACGATCTCCTCGCCCTCCCGGCCGGCGAAAAGCCACGCGAGTGGAAAGTGGCGAAGCAGGCTCAGTAGCCTTTCCGCCCGTGGCGTGCGGCGCCTCGACGCCGCCTTCGTCGACCCGGCTCGACGGGCCGACGACCTTTCACTTCCCCTGCTCCACTGCCGGAGTCTCCGCACCCGCCGCGGATTCCTTCTCCACCGGTGCCTCCGTCGCCTCCGGCTCCGCCTTCATCGCCGCCGCCTGAGTCGCGGCATCCACGATATCCTCGGGCGGCAGGAGCAGCAATCCCGCTGGCCGGCCGTTCGCAAACTGGCGCACGCAGATGCCGAAAAGCTTGCCCGTCGCACTGAACATGGGGCAGCCCGGCTGCCCGTTCTCCGGCACGATCCGCCGCCGCGGTTTCTCACTGATGCTGATGATGTCCACCCGCCGGATCAACGGCGCCCCCTGCAAGCTGCGCACCGCCCGCGCCACGAGATAACCCGTCGAGAGCACCTGGGGCGTCGCACCGTTGGTCAGATCCACAAACGGCTGCGACGCCGCCGGCGGCGTGATCGGCTTCACGAAAGCGATGTCGAGATCGGCATCCTTCAACACCACGCGCGCGGGCACTTCGGTGCCGTCCGCCAACTTCAGTCGCACGAGCTTGAATTCCACGCCGCTCAACTCGACTTGCGCCCGGCCCGCCGGAGTTCTGATTCTCGCTCCCTCGATGATTTCGCTCGGATCGATCGCCGCCAGCGAGACGATGGCCAGCCCGTCCGGTCGGATCAGGGTCGCGAGCGCCTCGTGTTTGGTCTCGCGCGGTGGCGCCGTTCGCTCGCCCACGGTGACGCTGAATTTCACCACGAGATTCACGCTCACGATCGCCGGCGCGTATCGGCCGAGCAGATATCGTGCGACCTCGGTCGGCGACTCCGCGGCAGACGCCCGGCTCCAAGTCCCACTCCCCATCACGCCGATCGCGACCCCGGCCGCGACGATCCCACGCACCACGAATTTTCGCGCGCCGGTTCTCATGGCGTTTTCGTTTCCGCCCCGGCCGCCGGCGCCACTTCGCCGTCTTTCTTCACCGCCTCGCCCGAAGTTTTCTGGGGAGCCGGTTTCGCCGCCTCCGCCGCGGCCTGCCGCGCAATCTCCGCGACATCCGCCGCCGGCAGCACGATGAGCCCGCTGGATCGTCCGCCGCTGAGATTCTGCACACTCACGCCGAGGACGCGCCCCTGCTGGTCGAACACCGGGCAGCCGATCTGCTGGTCGTTCAACAAAAACATCCGGCGCGGCTTTTCCACGATGCCGACGACTAAACTCGGTCGGATGATCGGCACGCGCCGCAGTACTTTCGGTGCCCGCGCCACCACGAAATAGGATCCGAGCACTTCGCCCTCCGCCGCTTCCTCGAGCTTCACCGGCGAAAACACGTGCGCCTCGCCCGCCTCCGGCGCGATGAAGGCGAGATCGAGATCCGCGTCCTTCAACACCACCCGCGCGGGCAACTCCGTGCCATCGGCGAGCCGCAGCTTCACCTCCTTATAGTCGGTTTCGCTGATCTCCATGCGGGCGCCGTTCGCGCCCATCGCTCCGCGCATCGCCTCGAATTGCGTGCGCGGGTCGATCGCGCCGAGCGAAGTCACCGTCAGCCCCGTCGCGTCCAACACCGTGCCATTGATATCGATTTTGTTTTCCCGCGGCGGCATCGCGTGATCGCCCATGGTCAATTTCACGGTGACCACGAGTTCGACCCCGACGATCGAGTCCGCGCTGCGCTTCACCAGTTCGCGGCCGGCTTTCACTTCCGCGTCGGTCAGCGCGCGAGCACTCGGCGGCGCGGCGACGATTCCGAGCGCCAGCAGCAGCGCGGTTGCAAGGGAACGAATGAGTTTCATGGGTGGGCGGGTTTCAGATTGATCTCGATCAAAGTCGTCCGACCACGGCGTTGCACCAGCAGCACCCACCACTCGCGATGCGCGGCGATCGCCTCCTCGCGGGCGCGGCGCAACTCGTCGACGCTCGCCACGGGCTTTCCATCCGCTTCCAACACGAGATCGTCGCCGTGCAGGCCGGCGAGATTCGCCCAACCCGCGGGCTGCGCGCTCTCGACCAGCACGCCCGTCGTTTCCGGCCGGAGTTGCAGTCGCACGCGATCGTCGAACGCCAGATCCCGGACGGCGAATTCCAACTGCACATCCTCCCACCAAGGCATCTCGGAACCCGGCGTCGGCTGCACCTCGAGCATCACGGGCACCTCGATCTTTTTCCCGTCGCGCCACACCGTCATCGCCGCCGAGCTGCCGGCCCGGTATTGGCGAATCTGACGCGCAAGTACATCTCCGTCCTCGGCGCGTCGCGCCGTCACCGGCGCGCCATCGAGCGCCAGGATGACGTCGCCCACGCGCAGCCCCGCCGTCTCGGCCTGCGTCTTCGGATAAAGGCGCGTGATGCGTGCGCCGCCTTCGGACTTGATGCCGAGGCGGGCGGCCAGTTTCTGCGTGAGGGGTTGCGTGGCCGCGCCCAGCCACGCCTTCCGCACCTGGGGCGTGACATTTCGCTCCGGTACGACCCGCAACTCGACCACCGACGTCAGCACCGCGCCGTCGCGCCGAAAACTCGCCAGCACGGTCCGCGTGCCGCCCGGCGCGCCGACGAGCAGCTTGTCCGTCAACGCGTGAAGCTCCGCGACGTTTTTCACGGGCTGCGTATCCACCGCGAGCAGCACATCCTGTCGTCGCAACTCCGGTTCGGCCTGTCCGCACGGGCCGGCCGGCCGCACATTTTCGAGCCACACGCCGCTCTGATCGGGCAGGCGTTCGCTCCGCGCCAGATCCCATGTGAGATCGCGCACCACCGCTCCCCAACCGCGCAATTCCACGTCGTCCGCCTGCGCCGGTTCGCGTCGCGCGAGGGTCAGCCGGGCCGTTTGCTTCCGCCCCGCGCGCTGATAGTCGATCACGAACTCGTTCTCCGGCAGCCGGCCGGTTTCGAGCCGGTTGAAATGCGCGACCGCCTTTTCCTCCTGGCCCTCGATCGCGTAGCCGTCGCAAGCGACGATCAAGTCGCCAGGCTGCAGCCCCGCTTTCGCGGCGGGCGAACCCGCCGCCACGTCCGCGATCGCCACGCCCGCGCCGGGCCCCTCCGACTCGAGTCGCGGCTGCACCGTCAAACCCGACCAGCCGCGCACCACGAGCCCGTGCTTCACGATCTGCTCCGCGACCGCTCGCGTGAGATTGCCGGGGATCGCCCCGCTGAGATTGAACACGCCGATTTCATTGATGCCCACGATCTCGCCGCGCGCGTTCACCAGCGGGCCGCCGCTGTTGCCGCCGAAAATTCGCGCGTCATGCAGAATCCAGCGCACCAGCGTCCCCACGTCCTCGCCGCGCAGGACCATCTTTCCCGCCGTCTGCTCCGGCAGCACGAGTGAAGGATTCGAGACGATGCCGCGCGTCACCGATTGCGCGAGAAATCCGGGGCTCCCCAACGCGAACACCTCCGCCCCCGCGCGCAACGCATCCGAATCGCCAAATTTCGCGGCCGTGAGCGGCGCCGCGCCCTTAGCCCGCTGCATCAAGTCGAGCTGCAGCACCGCGAGATCGGTCAACGCATCCTGGCCGACGAGCCGCGCGTCGAGGTGCGTGCCGTCGTAAAGATAACAGCGAAAGTGGTCGCCGTCCTCCGTCACGTGGCAGTTCGTGAGCACATGCCCTTCCGCGGAGATCACCACGCCGCTGCCGCCGGTCCATTGCTTGGTGAGCCGCCCGTCGAGCGGTCGCAGCCGGATCGCCTCGATGCGCACGATCGACGGAAACACCTTGGCGAGCACCGGATCCTCCGCCGGGGTCGTCGTCGGAGCCGCTGGCACCGCGAGCCCGCTGGCCGCCGTCACACCGAGAATTGAAATCCAGTTCAACAGCCGGCGGCATAACCGCCCGGGGATGCGCATCTTCATGGGGTATCGGCGCAACGACGCCGACTTCTCCGCTCGGAGCAAGCAGCAAAATAGTTGCCAGGGAAAGGAATGATCCGTTGCCCGGCGTGGTGCGTCGTGCTCGAAACGCTCAGCCATCGTCGGCCAGCCGCGCTGTTGAAGGAAGCGGCCCGGTCACTTCGCAATCGCCGCGCGCCGGCGCAGCAGCTTGGGCAGCATCATGCGTCCCAGTTCCGACGCTCCGGTATCGTCGCGGCGCGCCTTCGCCGCGATCAGACCGCCGTCATCGATGCGACATAGCGCCCGATAATCCCGTCGAAAGATCCATTCGTGAAAAACACCACGACGCGCCCCACCGGCTCTGCCGCCGCCGTGGTCCGTGCGAGCAGCTTTTCCAACAGCACCGCATTGCTCGGCGCATCGTGCGCTTCCACGCCGAGCGCGCCGAGGTGCAGCGCCACCGCCGTCGTGTCGAAGCGATCGCCCGCCTGCAATTTCTCCGCGCGGTTCACCGCACCGATAAAGACCTCATCCGCCATCGCGAGCGCCTTCATGAAATCCGCCTCGAGCGCCTTCGTGCGCGCGGTGTTGCTCCGCGGCTCGAACACCGCGGTCAGCCGCGTCCCCGGATAACGCGCGCGAAACGAATGCAGGGTGTGCGCCAGCGCGGTGGGGTGATGCCCGAAGTCCTCCACCACCGTCAGTCCCGCGCGACTCAACAGCACTTCCTGCCGGCGCTTCACGCCGCGGAAGCCCGTCAGCGCTCCCAGCTTCAGCCGCCCCGGCTCTTCCGGCAAAGTAACCCATTGGGTTACTTTGTCTTTTCCGATTTCCGGGGCACGCAAGAGGGAAAGCTGCGCTGCGGTCGCGGCCATCGCGGCGTTGCGCGCGTTGAAAAGTCCTGGCTGCGTCCACGCGATTTTCTCCCAGGGCGCCCCGCGCCAGAGCAGCTGGAACGCCGCGCCCGCCGGCGACTCCGCGAAATCCACGATCCGCACGTCGTTGTTTTCGCAGGTGCCGACGCGCACCAGCTGCGTCCACGGCAGCGTTCCCAACGCGCGCAGGTTTTCGTCGTCGCCATTCAGCACGACGAAACCGTTGCGCGGCACGATCCGCGTCAGATGCGTAAACGTCCGCTGCACATCGGCGAGATCGCGAAAAATATCCGCGTGATCGAATTCGAGATTGTTGAGCACCGCGATGTGCGGCGCGTAGTGGATGAACTTGCTTCGCTTGTCGAAGAACGCGCTGTCGTATTCGTCGCCCTCGATGACGAACGGATCCTCTACCTTGCCGAGGTGGTTTCCCATCGGCGGATCCTGCGGCACGCCGCCGATCAGGAACCCGGGATCCCGCGCATTCGCCCGCAGCAAAAACGCCGTCATCGCCGTCGTGGTCGTTTTTCCATGCGTGCCGCACACGACGATGTTCTTCCGCTGCTTCAGCACGAACTCGTGCAACATCGCCGGCAGCGAGATGAACGGCAGTGCGCGCGTGTCGAGCAGCCACTCCACCTCGGGATTTCCGCGCGACATCGCATTGCCGATCACGACGAGGTCCGGCGTGAGCCGCTCGAGTCGCCCCGCATCGTAGCCTTCGTGCAGCGCGATGCCCGCCTCCGCGAGCACCGTGCTCATCGGCGGGTAAACGCCCGTGTCCGCCCCGAGCACCTCATGCCCCGCCGCCCGCGCCAGCAACGCCGCGTTGCCCATCGCCGTGCCGCAAATTCCCATGAAATAGATTTTCATACGTGGCCTTACGAAGTCCGGCGATCGTGCCCGCGGCCGGCGGCGTTATTTCTTCAAACGTTTTTGCAGCGCCAGTTTGCTCAGGCCCGTCAGCTTCGCCGCCCGGCCGATATCGCCGTCTTCCGCGGCCATCGCTCGCGCGGCGATTTCCTGCTCGACGCGTTCCATCATCGGTCCGCCGGACTCCCGCAGATGCTCGAACACGCAGTCGAACGCCCGGTCCAGCGTCAGGGCCGGAGCCGCCGTCATCCTGGGCCCCGCTTCCGCTGCGGTAAACGGCGCGGTGCTCCCCCCGCCCGGCCGGAGGGACGGATTCGCCGCCGCTTCGCCCGTGGCGGGCCATGTCGGCTCCGTTTCCGCGCCGCCCGCGCCGCGCAGTTCCACAGGCAGATCCTTCACCAGGATCGCGTCGCCCTGCGCGATCACTGCGCTGCGATAGATCACGTTTTCGAGTTCGCGCACGTTGCCCGGCCAGGTGTGGCGCACGAGGATCGCCATCGCCTCCGGCGAGACTTTGTTCACGCGCGCCTTCCGCTGTTTCGCCAGATTCTGCAGGCAGAAATCGACGATCTGCGGGACATCATCGCCGCGCTCACGGAGCGGGGGCATGCGGATGCGCACGACGTTGAGCCGGTAGTAGAGATCTTCGCGGAACGTCTTCGCCTTCACCATTTCCTCGAGATCCTTGTTCGTCGCGCCGATCACGCGCACATCGACGCGAATCGTCTCCGTGCCGCCGACGCGCTGAATTTCGCCGACTTGGAGCACTCGCAGGATTTTCGTCTGCGTCGCGAGCGCCATGTCGCCGATCTCATCGAGAAAAATCGTCCCGCCATCGCAAAGCTCGAATTTCCCCAGCCGTTGCCCGGTCGCGCCGGTGAACGATCCCTTCTCGTGCCCGAAGAGTTCGCTCTCGATCAGATTGTCGGGAATCGCCGCGCAATTCACCGCGATGAACGGCTTCGCCGAGCGATGGCTGTGTTTCCAAATCGAACGCGCGACGAGCTCCTTGCCCGTGCCGCTCTCTCCCGTGATCATCACGGTCACATCGCTCGCCGTCACTTGGCCGATCACCTTGAAGACATCCTGCATCACCGGCGAGCTGCCGACGATGCCCTCGCGATAATCGTCCGCGTTGATCGTCGGTTTGTAGTCGCTCACCGCGCGCAAATCCGCACGCGTCTTCAACGCCGCCTCCGCGAGCGCCAGCACCTTCTGCGGATCGAAGGGTTTCATCATGTAGTCGAACGCGCCGTATTTCATCGCCTCGATCGCCGTCTGGGCCGTGCCGAACGCCGTCATCAGGATCACCAACTGCCTTGGATTCGCGCTGCGGATCAACTGCAGCGCCTCGATCCCACCCATGCCTCCCATGCGCACGTCCAGCAGCACGAGGTCCGGCGCCGGGCCTTTTTTCACGAGCGCCACACCTTGCTCGCCGCTCGGCGCCTCCGTCACTTGGTAGCCGCGCGACGAGAGCACACGCGACAGCGAGTAGCGGATTTCCGCATCGTCGTCGATGACCAGGATGGTGGCAGGCTTCGCAGGATCGGACATGCCGCGATCACAAACCAGACCCGGCGCCAAATCAACGCTGGCGCTTTGACCGCGCCCGCTTTCATTCATTTTCATGCTCGGTTGGTCGATCAATCTTTTCCGGATTCGCGGCATTCAGCTCGCGGTGCACGCCAGCTTCTTCCTCTTGCTCGCCTGGTGGGCCAATGACGGCTGGGTCCACAGCGGCCTGCCCGGCCTCTGGTGGAACGTCGCCTCCCTGCTCTCGTTTTTCGCCTGCGTCGTCCTGCACGAGCTGGGGCACTCGTTCACCGCCATGCATTTCGGGATCGGCGTGCGACGCATCCTGCTCATGCCGATCGGCGGCATGGCCGAATTCGAGTCCATCCCGCGCCAGCCCATCCGCGAATTTCTGATCACGCTCGCCGGCCCCGCGGTGAACTTCGTCATCGCCGCCGCGCTCTGGGCTTATGTGCGCACCCTGCCCGATCGGATTCCGGTCCGCTCGATCCCGGAATTCGCCCTCCAGCTCTGTGCGATGAACCTCTACATGGGCTGCTTCAACCTCCTCCCGGCCTTCCCGATGGATGGCGGTCGTATTCTGCGGGCCATCCTCGCGTGGCGGATGCCCTATCTTCCCGCCACCCGCTGGGCCGCGACGATCGGTAAGATCATCTGCGTCGCCGGTGTCGCCGTGGCGCTCTGGAACAGCCTGTGGCTCGTCGCGGTGCTGTTCGCATTCATCTTCTTCGCCGGCGAAGCCGAATACCGCGCCGTGCGCCGCCGCGAGTTCGAGGACGCGCACTGGCGCGCCACCCTCGCCCGCATCTACGGGCCCGCGCACGTATCCGATCCGCCACTTCTCCCGCGTTGATCCTCCCGCGCGCCTCGCCCGGGCGATTCCGGCTCACGCGCCGGCGTTCGTCTCCGCGCCCGTGGCGATTTCCCCGTCCGGCGCGAAAATCTCGCGTATTTCACTTGTTCTGAAATCCAGCGCGGTGTAGGCCACGCATGCCACTTCAACGGATGCCGAATTTCCGGGAAATTTATTGCGAACAGCATCGGTGTACTCCGGCGCAATTCTCGCGAAAGGTCTTTTGGGCCTGCCTCTATCACCACGCCAAGATCGTCGCGCCGCTTCTCCTCCTCGTTAACTACGATTTCTTTTCCGCCGATCGCACGTTGATTTCGAGCGCGGCCGAGGCGACGAACATGAAACGCATTCGCGACGATGTGCGGGAATTTTTCTGGGACTCCACGAATTCCGGCTGGCTTCGCCGCCGGTTGAACATCCGGATGTCCGGCCAGCGGCTCAAAAATCTAGCCCGCCGCTACCTGCCCGAGGGCGAATCGGCGATTCCGTTTCCGCCCCGCGAAAATCCGGAAAGCGCCGGCAGCATCGAAACTCCGTAGATCCGCTACCGATCGCCCGATGCTTCTCCATCCGAAAGGAGCGGAGGAGCAGGACGGCGACCGCGAGTGCAGCGAGAAAGACGGATCTCCCGCTCGTAGCGGAAAGCGTGAGCGTTTCGTTCGGTGGGACCACGAAAAGCTCACGCTTCCCGCTCCAACCGCAAACCTCGCCTTCCTCGGCGTGGCAGCGGGTTGGTTTCTCCCAGATCGCCGACGCCCGGAAGCCTGGGCGAGCCCGGTGGGTGACTCCTTCGCGGCGGGCCGGCGATCCCCGCGGGCGAGGACCACCATCCCTGCCGCCAGGCTCCAACCTGGGCTGCTCGACGAAATTTCAGCCGCCCTGCTCCAGTTTCGTTTCGAGTACGCTCCCCGTCGCTTTTCCCGGCCGCTGGACGATGAGCAATCCGCTGATCGAGGCCGGCAGCTTGTCGCCCGCGGGCCGCTTCAACGTGTACGTGAACGTCGCCGTTTTCAGCGCGGCATTCTCCCAGCTCCACTCGAGCAATTCGTCGTCGCCGGCCTCCGGCTGGGCCTCGCTCGCCGTCGCCACGCCCGCGACGTACGTCCAATTTTCCGGTAGCAAGACATGCGCGGAAACTCCCGCCAGTCCGCTCGTCGCCTCGAGCCGTGTCGATATGGTCACCGTGTCCGCCGTCGTCGCGGTGACCGTCGATCTGACGACGACGTTGCCCGGATTCGTCGCCGGCGGAAGCGCCGCCGCCACCGCGTCGCTCAGGCTCAGATTTAACCCGATCGAGCCCGATGCGCCGCCGGTTCCGTCGACCGCGATCCAGTAAGTCGTGCCCGTCTTGGCCGCGAACACGAGGGCGCTGGTCAGCTTGCCGCCACTGTTGTCGTCCGCCGCGACGAGGCTCAACCCCGATATGCTTCCGCCCGTGTAAACGGCGAGCAACGTATCGAAGCTGCTGCCGACCGTATTCAAATTGACCAGGCCGCTCGCCGGCGCCGTCCACTGCCACCAGAGCGACCGCCCGCCGGCGTTCCCGGCGTGGTTGGGCTCGCCAAGCTGCTTCGTCGCCGTGGTGTTCTTCGCCGTCACCTGCACGCTCGCGCCATTGAGCGTGAGCGCATCGCCGAAGGCATCGTTGGACGCGACCGCTCTCACCGTGAACGAACTCGAGGCCTTCAACGCGCCGTCGCTCACGACGAGCGTGATCGTCGCCGCGCCCGTGGTTTTCGTTCCCGTGGCCACACTCACCGTGCGTTCGCTTCCACTCCCGCCGAGCGCGATGTTCCCCACCGGCGCAACCGTGCCGTTCGAGCTGCTTTTCGTGATCGTGAGATTCGCCGCCGCGGTTTCCGGATCGCCGATCGTGAAGGAAACCGGTCCCGTGCTGCCGCCGATGAGGGTCGTCTGATTCGAAATTCCGCTGATCGTCGGCGCGTGATTCACCGGCGTGACCGTCAGCAAAAACGTCGTCGCCGCCGCCAGGCTCCCGTCGCTGACCGCGACGGTGATCGTGGCGGAGCCCGATTTTCCACTCGCCGGCATGATCCGCAGCGCGCGACTGCTCCCGGTGCCGCTGAGCACGATGTTGGCGTCCGGCACCAGCGTCTTGTCCGAACTGCTCGCCGTCACCATCAAGCTCGCGGCGGCGGTCTGGCGGTCGGCCACGGTGAACGCGATCGTGCCCGTCGGCGTATCCTGCGACACGGTCTGGTTCGCGATCGCCGTGATCGTCGGCGCCGTGTTTGGCACCGTGACCGTGACGACGAACGCCGTGCTCGCCGTCAACGCGCCGTCGCTCACCGTCAATCGGATCGTGGCCGTGCCCGTCTGCTTCGCGGCTTTGATCGTCAACGTCCGGCTGGCACCGCTTCCGCCGAGGCCGAGGTTCGCCGTCGGCACGACGGTCGTGTTCGAACTCGCTGCCGTCACCACGAGATTGGCCGCCGCCGTCTCGACATCGCCGACGGCAAACGGAATCGGCGCCGTGCTGCCTCCCGTCACGAGCGATTGATTCGCCACCGCGCCGATCGTCGGCGCGTCGTTGACCGGATTCACCGTTACCTCGAACGATCGGCTCGTCGAGAAGACGCCGTCGCTCACCGTCAAAGTGATCGTCGCACTGCCGCTGGCATTTGCCTCAGGCACCAGCGTCACGCTCCGCTCGGCGCCGTCGCCGGCGAGCACGAGGCCGCCATCCGTGAAGAGCGTGTTGTTCGAACTGCTCGCGCTGACCGCCAAAGAACCGGCGTCGGTCTGCGCATCGCCGATGGTAAACGTCAGCGCCGGACTCGACGCGTCCTCGTCGAATTTCTGGTTTGCGATGACCGAAATCGTCGGCGGCGTGTTCGAAGGCTTGACGGTGACGACGAAGCTGCTGCTCGCCGTGAGCGCGCCGTCGCTCACCGTCAACGTGATCGTCGCCGCGCCGCTCCGTCCCGCCGCCGGTGCGATGCTGATCGTGCGGCTCGCGCCGGTGCCGCCTAGCACCAGACCGTCCGCCGGCACCAGCGTCCCCTCCGAACTCGCCGCCGTCACGACCAGGTTCGCCGCGGCTGTCTCCGCGTCGCCCACCGCAAACGTCAGCTCGCCCGTGGTCGTGTCTTGCATGATCGCCTGATCCGCAACGGCTCCAATCATCGGCGCCGTGTTGCGCGCGGTCACCGTGAGCAAGGCCGCCGTCGATGCGACGTCGCTCTGCACCGCGTTGGCGGCCACGCAGCGATAAGTGCTGCCGCTCATCGCCACGCTCGGGCTCGTCACCGTCAACGCGCTCGTCCCCGTCCCCGCGTAATCGACGCCATCGGCAAGATCGCGCCACGTCGCGCCATCGGTGGAAACTTGCCAGCGCAGCGTCGGCGCGGGCGTGCCCGTCACCGCCGCGGCAAATGTCGCCGGTTCGCCCTCCGCCACCTGCTGCGCTTCAGGCTGCGTCACAAAGGCGGGCGCGGTTTCACTGCTCGTGCCGCAGAGCGCCACCGAATAGAAATCTCCCGCCGACACCGCGAACACCCGCGCGAGTTCCGCCGGCACGTTTGTTTCGCCCGAGCCGTTGTAACCCCACGCGACCGCCGCGCCCTCGGCATTGATCGCGACCGAATGATAGAGGCCTGCCGCGAGCGCCACGATCGGGCCGCTGCCGGCGGGGAGGTTGCCGAATCCATTATAACCCCACGCCGCGACACCGCCATCGGCCTTCAATGCCAGCGTGTGTTCCGCGCCCGCCGCCACCGCGCTCACCGCGCCGAGGCCCGCCGGAGTTTGCAACTGCCCGCTCGAACTCGCGCCCCAGCCCACGATCGTGCCGTCGGCCTTCAGCGCCCATGAATCGAACCGCCCTGCGCTCACCGCGACTACGTTCGCGAGTCCCGCCGGCACCGCCGATTGCCCGTAAGTGTTGTCACCCCACGCGACCACCGTGCCGTCGGCTTTCACCGCGAGCGAGTGATAGTAACCCGCCGCGATTCCCACCACGTTCGCCAGTCCGACCGGCAACGTTGCCTGTCCGTTGCTGCTGAAACCCCACGCGACCACCGTGCCGTCCGACTTCAGCGCCAGCGAGTGATAGCTGCCCGCCGCCACCGCGACCACGCCGCCGAGCCCCGAAGGAATCGCCACCTGCCCCACGCCGTTGTCGCCCCAGCCGACGACGCTGCCGTCGCGGTTCAACGCCAGCACGTGACTCGGTCCCGCCGCGATCGCCACCACCGTACCCAGGCCGTCGGGCACGCCGGTCTGGCCGTAGCTGTTGTCGCCCCACGCATAAACCTGCGAAGCCGCCGGCGCCACGCGCACGAACATCAGCGCGCTCGCCGTCGTGCCGCTGGCGTTCGTGACGAACGCCTGATAAAACCCGCCGTCCGCCGGCGTCGCCGCCGTCACCCTCAACGTCCCCGTCGTCGCACCCGCGACGATCAAGCCGTTGTGCTTCCACTGATAACCCACCGCGCCGGCGAAACTCGACGCCGCCACTTCGACCGAGAAATCGCCGGACGGCTCGATCACCTGCGAGGTTTCCGACTGCGCCGTGATCGTCGGCGCCACGCTGGTGACCGTCAGCGCGAGCGTCGCCGCGGCGCTGCCGAAGGCGTTCGTCGCGCGCAATGCCACTTTGAATACGCCGGTCGCCGTCGCCCGGCCGCCGATCACGCCGCTCGCCGCATCGAGCGCCAGGCCCGCGGGCAGTCCTGTGGCACCGTAGCTCGTCGGCGAATTCGTCGCGACGATCGCATAGTAGAAGTCCTGCCCCGCGCCGATGCTCGCCGTCGTTGCGCTGGTGATCGTCGGCGCCGCCGGCACGACGGTGCCCGTCAACGCATACTGTCCGGCGCTGCCGTAACTCGTGTAGCCGGTCGGCGAATTCGCCAGCGGCGAGCCCGTGCCCGCCGGCGTCAATCGCGCATAATAGACACCTGCTTTCGCCTTGTAGGAAATCGAGGCGTTCGTGCTCGACGCCACGTCGGAACTCGCGACGACCGCTCCTGAGGCGCTGAGCAGCTCGAGCTTCACATCGGCGTCGCCACCGTTTGTGCCGCTCGCCGCCTTGTAGGTGTTCACCGCGAGACTGAGCGTGCCCGCCCCCGCGCTGAGGGAAAACACGTCGAGGTCGGAAGCGCCCAAAAATACGCCGTTCGCGCTCACCGCGCCGTTCGCCGCGACTCCCGCAGGCGCCGCCGTCGCGAGCGTGCCGCCCGCTTCATCCGTCCGATAGCCGAGGTGCGCCGCGATGATCGCGAGGTCGTCCTGCTGGTTGTTCGCCTTGGCATAGTCGCCCTTCGACCACTGCGTGACGTTGCGCCCATACGGCGCGCCCATGATCGGCCCCCACGAAATATCGCCGGTGCCGTGCCCGCCGTAGTACTCCACGCCTACCGTGCCGTCGTGTGAGAGGCCCACGTTGTGGCCGAGTTCGTGCGCCACCGCCTCGGCGATGTTCCCCACGATACCGCCGAAGGAGGTGTAATAGATCAGCGCGGGCGAGCCGCTCGTCGCGTAGTCGAAGTTGCCGAACACGTCGACGAACGACACTCCCGCCGCCACCGCACCGTCCGGCATCGTCACGCCGTTCGCGTCGACGTTCGCGGTGATGAGCGCGTGTCCGGTGGTGTTCGTGAACACCGCCGGTTCCTCCGTCGTGATGTCCACGTCGAACGGCGAATAGTCCTCCGCCACGCGTTCCCAGATTTGCACGATCGCCGCCTGCTCCGCGTCGTTGAAGGTCGTGGCGTCGCCATCGAGATCGAACGGTCGCGCCGCGTAGCTCGTCGCGCCATAGGTCGAGTTCCAGCGCGTGCCGGCGATCGTCGCGCCATTGAAATCCAAATACAGCACGTTCTTCGCGCCCGGCCGTGAGTGCCGCACCGGCGGCGCGGTGATGGCCACGGCGGTCGCGGTCGCCGTGCGGGTCGTTTTCGTGGTCGTCGCGGCGCTCGTTCCTTTCGCGGTCTTCGCTGCCGCCACGTCCGCCGGAAGCTGCGGCGCCGCGCACACGTAAAACAGCGCTCCATCCATGGCCGCCCGAAGGCCGGCGTAGTCTTCCTTCGGCGGATCGAGCCGCTCGAGGCGCGCGAGCGCACGCTCCCGGGCCACCGGAGTCAGTCGCAGCAGGCTCCGCCGAAACTCGCCCGCGGGAATCTCCGCCATCTGGGCCAGCATCGCGTCTCCGCCCGTCGCCATCGGCGAAGCCGCTGCCGACCTGTCGCGCGCCTCGGCCGACTCAGCCTTCGGCGATGCCGCGGGCGCCGCGGTTTTGTCGGCGGACGAATCCGCGACGCGTGCTCTTTCCGGTCTCGTGTCGCCTGCGACTGGAGCGGAAGGCTGGTTCGACATTAACCACCACACCGAGACGGACGCGGAAAACAATGCGGCGGCGACGAGACCTGTCGTGGAAACTTTCATGGAGCTGAAGGGAGGGAAAGGGGGCGAACCGCCTTCGCGCCAAGCATCGTGAGGCCAACGTGCCACCCGGCGACAGGTCGTGACCGCTAGACTTTTGCTGGACGCGTCGTCGGGAAACGCCGAGATGCGAGCGCCGTTCTCCCCGGGGATTTCACCCTAGTCAACTTCGTTTACTGCGGCCGCACGACGAGCGGCGTTCGCCAAAACGATAAGGCCTGTCGACTTGCCAAAAAAATCGCCGCCGCATCTTGCGATGCGGCGGCGATAAATTTTGGTGGACCCTAGCGGGTTCGAACCGCTGACCTCCTCAATGCCATTGAGGCGCTCTACCAACTGAGCTAAGAGCCCGTGAGGGGTGAGGAAAATCGAATTTCCGCGGGCGAACGCAAGGACTTTTTGCCAACTAATCCACGCCTCGGATCGGAAATCGCTGCAGCTCCGACAACCCTTTCGGGCGCGCAGGCAAACGGATATTCGCAAAGGCTTCTTTCACGACTTGGTCGAAATCGGAACTGCCCGAAGAACGCATGATCCGGAATCCGGTGATGCTTCCGTCTCTTAGAATCCGAATCTCGATATCGACAACCAATCCGGCACCAACTCCGGGTCGCTCGTCGAGTTCGAGTTTAATCTTCCCTGCCAGCAATGAGACGTAGGCATCCACCACATCGCCTTCCTCTCGGGTCAATGCCGTGCCGCTAGCGCCGCTCTCTTTGTTGCTGGTCGATCCCGCCCGAACACCCTTGGCGATTCCCTCCGCATCGATATGCGAAATTTTCGGCGACGCTCCGCTCTTCTTCGCCGCCGCCTCCGCGCGATTCTGGCGGTCGAACTCCTCCTTCGTCATCCGCTGTTTCTTCAACTCCGCCTCCTTCGCCTTCCGTTCCTCCGCTTCGCGTTCCTTCCGCGCTTTTTCGATCAGCCGTGCCGCCCGCTTGTTCTGAATCCGCTGCACGTCCTTCGCGAAGTTCGGCGCCTTCTCCTCTTTTTTCACGACCGCCTTCGTCACCGGCGCTTTTTCCACGACGGGCGCTTTCTCGACCACGGGCGCGCGCTGCACCACTGGCTCCGGCGGCGCAGCCTGCACGGGCGCCGGCTCCAGCGGGGCCGGCGTTTCCACGCGCGGCTCGGGAATCGCGATCTTGATCCCGCCCGGTGTGCCCAGCGCCGGTGCTTCCGTCGCCATGTAGTTGTCTCCTTCCCCCGCGACCAACTCGAGCACCTTGGGCACGTTCTTCGCCGCCTGCTGGCTGATCACATAACCGACAAACAGTGCGGCCGCGACGAGCGCGTGCAGCATCGCCGAAAGCATGAAGCCGTTAAACGTCCGCTCGTTCATCGCACTTCTCCGTTTCTCACCATGTAGGAGCCTGCTTGCAGGCGATGCCCGGCGTTCGTAATGTAGGAGCCTGCTTGCAGGCGATCCTCGGCCACCGGATCACGAATATCGCCTGCTTGCAGGCTCCTGCCTCCGAAAATGCAATCGTCGCGGTCATCTTCCATCGCCTCGTTCAACTCCAGGATCCCGCTCAATCCCCCGCCTGCGAGTCGATCGTGAACCGCACGAGCCCCGCTTTTTCCACCTCGTTGAACAACTCCGCCACCTTCTGATACGATACCTTCGCATCGCCGCGAATCCGGATCACCGGCGGCTTCGACTCCGCGGCGTAGCCGCGCAATTTGCTCCGCAGCGTCTCGAGCGAGATCGGCGCGTTCTTGTTCTCCACATAAAAGAGCCCCTGCGCGTCCACGCCGACTGCGACGAAGCGGTCCTTCGGATCGGGTTTCTGCTGCTCCGTTTTCGAAACCGCCGGCAGATTCACCGGGATCGTCTGCTCCTGCTGCATCAGCGGCGTGACCACCATGAAAATGATCAGCAGCATGAACCCGAGATCGATCAGGTTCGTCACGTTCAACTCCGCGATCGGGTGACTCGTGCGTCGGCTGCGAAAGGTCCGGGCCATCGTCGTGCGTGCGTCTTCGTTTAGCTTCTTCGTTTAATGTGATCGCGATCGGGCGGTCGCGTTACTTCGTCTCCAACTCGAGCCGGTCCGCCAGCGAACTCGCGAAATTTTCGATCTCCGTCGTCATCAGCCGCGTCTGCCCGAGCAGCATATTATAACCAAACACCGACGGAATCGCCACGATCAGGCCCGCGATCGTCGCGAGCATCGCGCCCGACACGCCCGGCGCCAGTTGTTGGATACCCGCGCTCTGCTGCGCCGCCACCGAGCTGAACGCCTCCATCACGCCCCACACCGTGCCGAGCAGGCCGATGAACGGCGCGCCCGACACGATCGACGCGAGGAAGATCATGTTCGCCTCATACCGCAGCGTCTGCCGCGCGATCGCGCGCTGGATCGCGTTCTCCGCGTGCTCGAGCCGCGCCCGCGTGCTCTCGCTGCCCTGCTCTTTCGCGATCGCCGCCGCGCGCCAGTAGCTCTCCACCGCATCGGCGAACAAATCCGCATACGGGATCGCGCGCTTGTTGCGAAACGACTCCGGCAAATCCAACAGCGTGCGCTGGTCGCGCAGGTGCGTGTCGAAGCTGTGATTCAGCAGCCGCAGCCGTTTCAGCTCGTAGTGTTTTCCAAACATGATCGTCCACGCCACCAGGCTGAAAATCGCGAGGCCCACGACGATGACCTGGTCCACCGTGTCGCAGCGGGAGAAGACTTCGATGATGTTCGTCGTGGCGAGTGGCGGAGAAAAAAGCGTCGGCGCGGGCATGGCGGAGGAAAGTCCTGAGAGTTGGCGCTTTTAATCTGCGCCTTCAACGGAAATTCCGGGAAACCCCCGCGAGATTCTGTTTGCCGCTCGTCGCTCCGCCTTTTTCGCTGACGTTCCTCTGCTTTCCATGGAATTCAAAACCCGCACCTTGCAGGAGCTGCGCGACCGCCGCGGTTCACTCGCTTCGAAAAACGCCATCCTGGGCCTCGACGGTTTCGTCGACACCATCGTGACGCCCGTCGCGCTCCGCGCCGGCCAGGGCGAGAATTTCACGCCGATCTCCACGATCGCCGAATTCGGCCGGCGCATCTCCGCCGCCGCCGGCAAGAGCACCAACATCGAATTCTTCCCGCGCATGGAAAAGCTCGGCGGCAACGGCCCGATCATGGCCAACGCCGTCCTCGCCCAAGGCGCGCAGGTCACCTACATCGGCGCGCTCGGCGCGCCGAACATCCACCCCGTCTTCGCCGATCTCGCCAGCCGCGCCCACGCCGTCTCCCTCTGCGCCGCCGCCGCCACCACCGCCGCCGAGTTCACCGACGGCAAGATCATGCTCGGCATGATGAAGAGCCTCGACGAAATCACCGCGAAGAAAATCGAGGAAGTCATGGGCGCCGAAAAATTCCGCGCCGCCCTCGCCTCCGCCGATCTCGTCGCCCTCGTGAACTGGACGATGATCCCGAACATGACGGCGATCTTCAACGATCTCGTCACGCGCCTCCTCCCGCAAATTCCCGCGAAGCCCGGTCGCGTATTCTTCTTCGATCTCGCCGACCCGGAAAAACGCTCCACCTCCGATCTCGTCTACGCGCTCGAGACGATCGCGAAGTTCGAGCAGTTCGGCCGCGTCACCCTCGGCCTGAATCTCAAGGAAGCGCAGCAGGTTTTCTCCGCGCTCGGTTTCGGCGTCGAATCCGAGAGCGAGAGCGGCCTCCGCGAGATGGCGAAAAAAATTCGCGCGAAGCTCGATCTCACCACCGTCGTCGTGCACCCGAAGGAGTCCGCCGCCTGCGCCACGCGCGACGGCACGTTCTGGGTGCCCGGACCCTATGCCGCGCAACCGCTCATCACCACCGGCGCCGGCGACCACTTCAACTCCGGCTTCGTCGACGGCCAGCTCATGGGCCTCTCGCCCGAAGCGTGCCTCGCCCTCGGCGTCAGCACCAGCGGCCACTACGTTCGCACCGCGCAGAGCCCCTCGCTCGGCGATCTCGAAACATTCCTCGCGAACTGGAAATAACCTCCTAGCCTCCTGCACATGCCCCTGAAAACCAAACCCTCCGGGAAGTTGATCTCGTTCGAAGGCTCCGAAGGGAGCGGCAAATCCACGCAGATTGCCCTGCTCGCCGAGCATCTCCAGAAATCCGGCCGCGACGTCGTCTCCACTCGCGAACCCGGCGGCACGGAAATCGGCGAACAGATTCGAAACATCATCGTCCATAATTCCAAGGGCGACGAGATGTGCGCCGAGACGGAACTGCTTCTCTTCACCGCCGCACGCGCCCAGCTCGTCCGCGAAGTCATCGTGCCCGCGCTCAGCCGCGGCGCGGTTGTCCTCAGCGACCGCTATCTCGATTCGTCGACCGTTTATCAGGGCATCGGCCGCAACCTCGCCGCCGATCCCGTCGCGCAGATCAACCGCTTCGCCGTCGGCAACGTGATGCCCGATATCACCGTCGTCATCGACGTCCCCACCGAAGTCGGTCTCGCCCGCATCCGCCAGCGCGCCTCCGATCTCCCCGACCGCATGGAACGCGAGAACATCGAGTTCTACCATAAAATCCGCGAGGGCTATCTGGTCCTCGCCAAAGGCATGTCCGACCGTTTCGTCGTGATCGACGGCACGCTCACGCAGGACGTGATCGCAAAAAAAATCTGGGCCGCCGTCAAAGAGCGCCTCGGGTGATCGACCTCCGGTAGGGACGGCTCTCCGAGCCGGCCGCGTTTTTTTTCGCTCGCGCATGTCCGCTCACGCCGTCGTCCCCTGGCCGCCCGCCCTCGTCGGCACGCCCACCGTCGCCGTCATCGAGCGCGCGATCGAGCGCCAGCGCCTCTCGCACAGCCTCCTCCTGCACGGCGACGATTTTGACACGCTCCTCCTCGTCGCTCACGCGCTCGCCGACCGTCTGCTGAACCCGCCCGACGCCCCCGCGCGTTTCCCGATCGAGCAGCATCCCGATTGCTACGCGCTCCGACCCGCGGGCAAGATGCGCCAGATCTCCGCCGAGGCCACGCGCAACCTCATCGGCCGCGTGCAAGTCTCCGCCGCCGTCGGCTCGCGTAAGGTCGCCATCATCCACGAGGCCGACCGCATGAACGTCGCCGCCGCGAACGTCTTTCTCAAGACGCTCGAGGAGCCGCCGGCCCACACCACGCTCCTGCTTCTCACGACGCGTCCCTACGCGCTGCTCCCGACGATCCGCAGCCGCGTACTCCATTTTCGTTTTCCATCCATCGCCGCCACGATCGCCGCCGACGGCTGGCCGGCCTGGCTCGCCGACTACCAGGCCTGGCTCGGCCGCCTCGCGGATTCCGCGACCGACAAAATCGCCGCTGCCGATCACATCTTCACGCTCTACGGCCTCATCGCGCGCTTCGGCGCCGTGCTCGATTTCGCCACCGACGCGATCTGGAAACAGCAGAAGGAAAAACTTCCGCCCGACCTCGACGACGACGAACAGGTCGCGATCGAGACCGGCATCGCCAACGGCCTTCGCTCGCGCCTCTTCGCCGAGATCGAGCAAGCCACCCGCGCCTTCGCCCTCCCGCGCCTCACGTCCGACCCCGTAACGACGAGCGCCCGCGAGTCCACGCGCCGCGCGCTCGTCGCCGCGATCGAGCAACTCGAGCACGACGTCGGCCTCCTTCGCGTCAACCTGAACGAGTCCGCCGCCCTCGAGCATTTCCTGCTGAGTTCCCTCCGCCTCTGGACGAAAAGGTAGGGCGATTTGAAAATAGTGTAGCCGCGCGGCGGGTCGAATGTAGGAGCCTGCTTGCAGGCGATCCCGGTGGGCGAAGGTCCAGCATCGCCTGCAAGCAGGCTCCTACAGCGGCT